>JAVERV010000257.1:0-2876 GCA_034006945.1 Desulfobacterium sp.
AACAGGGATCAGCTTGTCCAGGAGACGCCCGGGGCACCGGTCATTGTAGATATTTCACAAAAACACTGGGAAAAGGGGTTTGAATCCTGGAGGAAGCTGCGTGGAAAAGAATTGTCTGATATTTATACCCAACTGTGGTTAAAGGTGGAATTGAAAAACTTGGGTGGTTGAAGGAGCTCTAAGAAGAAGAGGCTGCCTGAAGGACGGGATTCCAGGCTGGGTTGAGGAAACTCCTATTTTAGCTATTAGCTTTTAGCCGTTAGCTTTTAGCTAACGGCTAACAGCTGTCGTGTTTCATCGTTCGTTGTGTCTGTCAGGACGTGTGTATAGCGTTTAAATCATCCCTCCCGCATGGCCCTGTCCACATTGATCAGGAGGGGCTCCAGCAGGTAGCTGATTACACTTCGTTTTTTTGTTGTGATATAGCAGGCCGCCGGCATACCAGGAGAAAGGTATGCGTTGTTTTCCTCTAGATCCTTCTGGGTGACCTCGATATGGGCAATATAATAGCTTATCGTCCCCCTTGAAGTCTCTTCATTGATAAGATCTGCCGCTATATAGGATACGATTCCAGGCACAGGCGGGGTGGTATCCCGGTTGAATGCGCTGAGCTGAACCTTTGTCTCCTGTCCCTTATAGACCCGGGTGATATCCTGGGGGCTGACCCTGGCACTAATGATGAGCTTTGATTCGGCGGGCACGATGTCAAGGAGGGGCATTCCAGGGTTGATTACGCCGCTGTCTTCGGAATGGATACGCATATTGATCACCTCCCCACTGATGGGGGCGCGGACCGTAAGGCGCATCTGGGTGTCCGTGGCAGGTTTGATCTGTTCATTGATTTCAAATATCATATTCTTTGTTTCTGCAAGCTGGGTGATCGCTTTTTCACGGTACTGATTTTTCATATCAACTATTCTGAGATTGTACTCTTCAATCATCTGGCGGTATTCCGCTATATCCTGTTTTAACTTTCCCCTGCGGCCCTTATGTTCAGAAAGTCTTCGTTCAAGTTCCATTATTTCAGTTTTCCCCACGTAATTTTCCTGGAACAATGCCTTTTTGACTTCAAGTTCTTCTGTAAGGTTGGCAATGATATCTTTCTGGGTGACAAACTCTTCATCTGCGCCGTCGATTCTGTTGCCAAGCTGTTTTATCTGGGAGTGATAAAGGGATGTTTTCCCCTCCAGGTCAGATTTACGGGAGATGAAAATATCATTTTCCGATTCTATGATTTTACTTATATCCCTATTTTCTTTCTCATTGATAAGCTCCTCTGACCAGGTGATCTCTGGGGCCATGGCAATTTCGGCCGTCAGTCTGTCATATTCGGCAAGTTTGCCGTACAGTTTACCCCTTAGAAGGTCCACGTTGGCCTGGACCCGGATGCTTTTTAGGAGGATGAGGGTATCTCCCTCCTGAACCTTGTCCCCCTCTTTGACAAGGATCTGATCAATCATTCCACCTTCCAGGTGCTGCACAGTTTTTCGTTCGCCAGATACCTTTACCGTTCCTTGGGCTATAACCGCTCCCTGGAATGGGAAAAAGACTGACCAAGCTGCAAGGCCGCCAAAGAAGCAGAGAATTATCAACATACCTGTAATAATATATCTGGTTGGGTTTGTATTTAAGATTTTATTTGTATCTTCCATTGCTTGTCTCCTGATTAATTCTGCTTGGTTTGCTCCAGGGGCGCTGCTGCCTGGGGCTGTTGCCTTGGTTGAGAATTTGCTTGCTGCTGGGGATTTGTCAGTTTTGCAAGAACCTCCTTGCTTGAACCAAATATGGCAACCTGTCCATCTTTCAACATCAAAAGTTTGTCTGTTGTTACAAGTAAACTGGGTTTATCTGTGACGATTACCACGCTCTTTTTCTCGTTTTTCAATATCTGCAATGTGGTGATCAATGCTTTTAATCCGGTGTCGTCGAGATTAAGGTGGGGTTCGTCCATGACAATCACCTGGGGATCGTTGTAAAGCGCCCTTGCAAGTGCAATCTGACGGAGTTGGCTGCAGGAAAGGTTTTTGCCACTAGTGTCTATCTGGTAATCATATCCCTTGGGCAGCTTCAGGATCATCTCGTGGCAAAAGGCTTTTTTAGCGGCAAGAACCACTTTTTCCGAATCAACCCTAGCAAGTCTTGCAATGTTTTCCCCGATGGTCCCAGAAAAAAATTCTATCTCCTGGGATACATACCCCAGATGCTTTCCAAGATCTTCCCTTTCCCACTGGTTTATCTCTGCACCGTCAAGGCGCATTTTGCCTGCAATGGCGGGCCAGATTCCAAGAATCATCTTTACCAGCGATGTCTTTCCCGACGATGAAGGGCCGAAGATTCCTAGGGTCTCTCCGGGTTCAAGGGAGAAGGATATATTGCGAAGCAGGGTCCTGTTGTTTATTGCAAGGGTTAAACCCTCTGCCTGGAGCTTTCCCTCGGGCCTGGGAAGGGAGAGGGTGGTTTTTGATGGTTTGATCTCTATAAAATGGGTGAGGCGCTTATAAGCAGAGATGGCTTCAATGGATGTTTTTATGGATTCAAAACTCAAATCAAGGGGCAGAAAGATCCTCATCATTATGATAACAGAGGCAAAAATGACGCCGACTGTAATCTGATTGTTAAAAAACAGGTAGGCCCCTGTTCCAAAAATCCCCGCAGTAAAGAGTGCCTGGAGCGTAATCTTTATCGCACCAACGGCACATCTGTTTGCCTCAGCTTCATATCTGTTGGTCTGGACCTTCTGGTCGGCCAGCTCAAATTTTTTGAGCACATGGTCAAGCATGCCCATTCCTGATATAGTTTCTGCATTGCGGATGGTTGCCGCTAGGAAATGTGCGCCTGCCGCAGCACCTGCGCTGGAAGACTGATATCTTTTATTG
>JAVERV010000258.1:0-2865 GCA_034006945.1 Desulfobacterium sp.
CTGCTGCAGCTTGTTTATAAATTCTTTTGCCCCGGGAATCAATTTTGAACCGGTATACACAACCCCGTCCATATCCAATATAAATGATTTTTGGTAACTTCTGGTCTCTTCACGCATAATTACAACCTCTGGCCGAACTTTAAAAACCTGGCACGGAACCTGAGAGTAACCTGCCCCCACCATTCCCACCCGGGAAGAAGTTTCAACCCCCGGGATTTGTCCCTTATGCGAGAGTTATGTGAAAAATTATATTATGTTCCCTAATCCAAAAGAATATCCCTGGCGGTATTAATTTTTGCGGCCAGAAAAGCCGAGCCTCCGCTATCAGGATGAACCCCTTTTATGAGTTGCCTCCAGGCTTGGTGAATTTCCTCCTGCGAAGCACTTGAATCAATACCAAGTATCTGGTAGGCTTCCCTTCTGGTCATATTGTCAAAACCTGATCTATCCTTATGGTGGTTTCTAAAAGCATCGGAATCAGCATGATCACGCCAATCGGGGTAGTATCTATCAAGAAAAGATTCAAGCAAGGAGATACTGTCTGTATCGGAACGAAAATCAAAGTAAAGCGACAAAATCTCCTCTTCACTCAGTGAGGACAAACTAACCCCTTGCATACGACCAGTCAATACAGTGCCGTCCATTTCCCCGGTATCGTGATCAAGTTCCATCTCGAGGTTTGCCGAACGGACAGTCGATTTTTGCCCTTCAGCGGAACTGATCGGTCGTTTAGAACGATTGCGTCGCCACCATGAAACTCCAATAATAAACAGGGGAACTCCAATTACCCCACGACGTAACAGGGTCAAGAAGCTTCCCACTACAATGACTAATATCGGCAAGGCATTCGAAAAGACAGCTATTCTTTGCCTGGCTGGTATGGTAATCAGCCAGAAAAGGCCGATCACCGCAAACAACAGAAAAAAAAGATACAGGAGCATTCATTTCCCAGACGAAAAAAGGTGAAAAATCATTTTGCCATTTGATCAAGGAGTAAGCGAGCCTCCAGTTTGCCACTGCTGGAAAGTGCTTTCAAACCTCCCCTCGCATATACGGCAACCGCACCAAGCAAATCGGCGAGTTCTTTTGCCGAATCAGATCCAAGATGAAAATAAGCGCCGCCAGTTAGACGGACCATTTCCCGAAAGCCATTTTCGACATCAACATCATACCCATCCTGAAAAAAAAAGCAGCGCACTCCTTTTAAACCGAGTTCTCCCGCTTTTTGACAAAGCAAGTGAATGTCCTCCTCAATGGCATCCCCAATGAAAACCAGTGCAGAGACCTTTGCTTTAGTGGTTTCACGATAGGCATGATCAAGGACCTTTGCAATCTGTGTTTGTCCACTTAGACATTGAATACCGAGCATCAAATCACGCAGTGCCGCGGCATTAATGACCCATTTCGAAGCCCGGCACTCATCAATGCCTCGAAAAAATACCAGCTGAACCGACAAACCACCTGCCTTGCCTACCGCATCGAACATAGAACCCTGGATAGTGACAGCCTGGTCCCAAGTTGGCTGTCGACTCATGGTTGCATCCAGAGCAAAAATCAATCTCCCGCTTTGTGACACTGCGGCCTCGCCGGCAGCCTTGAGAAAAGCACCTATCTCGCTGGAAGTAGACTTCTCTCGAAGTTCGGAGGATTTGTTTTCAGTGGAAATAATTTTTTTATCTTTCATAGCTTATTCCATGTGACAAAATAGGCTGCCCTAAATCTTGCGTTTCGTTCTTTAGAAACTGGAAAAAATTATTTGTTCCCACTCAATAGCCTGAGGGGAGACTTTAGTCAATATTCTTGTTATATATGACCTAAATTGAACATCGACCAATCGGCGGCATCAACCGGGCGCGGGTTGAAATTTACCGGCACTTATCCGAATTTCGCCACAAACAAAATAACAAACACCTGATAGGCCAGTAAACAGGAAGATGGGGGCAATCCATCCGCCGAGTAAGCGTTGTACCTAAAAATTGCATTAATTATTTTTCATTTTTGAACAAATTGATTATTAAATTGGTTAGTTGTGATGATTTTTTTAAGTTTAGTACCTCACCAAAACATTTAGCTATAGTAATCGGAAACTCAAAAATTAATTTTATAGATGGTCGAAACAGGTCATATATGTTTATATGGCTATATATGATCTGTTTTTATGATAGTTCTCTTCTCCGGCCATGATCCATTGATGTAATTATTCTCTTATAATTTAACATACTAGGACGAAAAATCAAAATTTGTTACGTTTAGCCCGAAACTTGAGTATGAATTCAGCAGTCATTGAGGCCCTTTAGGATTATCTATAATCTTTTAATCATCAGATACGACAAATTATGCTTAGGAATGCATGCCTTTGATTCTAAATATACAGGTAATCATATTTTGTTTTTAGGGGTGATTGAAAATAAATTCAATTCAACGCAATTTACACATTAACCCCATATTGTTTTTAAAAGGAGCAGTTCATGACCAATCATATGAACACTGATACGAACATTGACATGACCATTAAAATTGGCGGAGCAGCCGGCCAGGGGATACAGACGATTGGAGATCTTTTGGCCAGGGCATGTCGGGACGCAGGTTTTTATATCATGGCGATCAACGATTTTGAGTCCCGCATCCGGGGAGGTCACAGTTTTTTTCAGATGCGCATCAGTGATAAACCAGTTCATGCGCCCCATCACAGGGTGGATCTTTTGATTGCCCTTAATCGAGAGACCTGGGATCTGCATAAGGATCAATTACAGGACGATGGGTTTGCTATCCTGGAGGTGCCCCTTGAGTCTTCATCCAAACAGGTTGTTGAGGTTGAATTTTCGACCCTTGCCAAGGAAATCGGCAGCAGTCTCTACTCCAATA
>JAVERV010000259.1:0-2858 GCA_034006945.1 Desulfobacterium sp.
TTCCAGGCAAAAGAACGATCAGCGCTATTATCATCCATCTCTTCATCATATTTTTCCTCCTGTTAGCTTTTTAGTTTTTAGCTGTCAGCTTTTAGCTTTTAGCTTTTTAACTACCTACTACCTACTACCTACTGCCCACTGCCCACTGTCTACCGTCCTTAGTCACCAAATAATGAGCCAGACCCACAGCAACAAGGGTAATCAAAAAAAGAATGGAACAAAGGGCGTTCACCTCGGGCTTTACTCCCAAGCGTACCATGGAGTAGATCTTGAGGGGAAGAATTTCAAATTCAGGCCCTGTCACAAAGAAACTGATAATAACATCATCCAGGGAAAGGGTAAAGCTCAAGAGCCAGCCGGCCAGGACAGCCGGCAGGATCATGGGCAGAATGATCTTGAAAAAAGTCGCAACTTCTCCGGCACCAAGATCCCGGGCCGCATCAACAACAGCGGGATCAAACCCGCTTATACGTGCATGAACCGTCACGATGACAAAGGGCAGACAAAAGGTGACATGGGCCAGAAGCAGGGTCAGAAAACCTGTCTCAACACCCATGAGCACAAAGAGCATGAGAAGGGATATTCCCATTACAATGTCAGGACTCATCATCACTGAATGGATCAACCCGAAAAAAACCTTGCGGCCGGCAAAACGGTAGCGATTCACGGCAAAGGCTCCAAGAGTACCTATGACGGTGGCAATGATGCTTGAAACCACCGCCACTGTAATGGAGTTAAAAAATGCGTCCAGAAGCTGACGATTTTCAAAGAGCCGCACATACCAGTCAAGGGTGAACCCCTTCCACACGGTCGTGAATCTTGCACTGTTGAACGAGTAGACAATAAGGGTCAAAAGGGGAATATAAAAAAAGGCATAAACTGCCGTAAGCCATGAGACTCCTATGAAACGCCTCATGGAATCACCGAGCTGTTAAGGCGTTTCATGACGGCCATATAGATGCCGATCATGATGAACATGATAACGATCAAAAACACGCTTGCCGCAGACCCGAACGGCCAGTTGCCCGCAGTCAGGAACTGGTTTTTGATGAAATTGCCGACAAGCATGGATTTGGCGCCGCCCAGAAGGTCCGGGATGTAAAAAAGCCCCATGGATGGAAGAAACACCATGATGCAGCCGGCCATCAGCCCGGGAAGGGAAAGGGGCAGAACCACTCCCGTGAAGGTTTGGAAATTACTGGCGCCAAGATCATGGGCCGCCTCGATGAGCCCGTAATCAAGCTTTTCAAGGACCGCATAAAGGGGCAGGATCATGAACGGTAAAAGAGAATAGACAAGACCCACATAGACGGCAATATCCGTGTAGAGAATCGACACCGGCCCCTTGACCAGGCCAAGGGCGATCAAGGTTGAATTTATAACTCCGTTGGCCTTCATGAGTATCACAAGGGCATAGGTCCGGATCAGGGAGCTGGTCCAAAAGGGAACGATCACCATCATGAGTAAAAGCGAACGCCTGTGTGTGCGTACCCGGGAAAGGAACCAGGCAAACGGATAACCGATGACAAGTGTAAGAACCGTTGTAACCGTCGAATATTCAAGGGAATTGATAAAGACCTTTACGATTATGGGATCAAACAGGTCCCGGTAGTTGGCAAGGGTTGGAACCCACCGGAAAAAAGATACCGCATCCCTCTCCACAAGACTTATGACAACCACCATGAGGTTGGGAACAAGCACGAAAATAAAGATCCAGAGCATGTTGACGCTGATGGCCGTACGCTTAAAAAGCTTGGTCTCATTCATGGGGAAGAATCACCTCCCAGCCGTCTATCCACGAAACGCAGACCCTTTCTCCCACATCATAAAAAATGGTTTCAGACTCTTCGTTAAAGAACTCCAGAATAAACACCTTTTTACCGTCATCAAGGGTAATGATCAAATCCACGGTTGTTCCCTTATAGATCATCTCCTCTACCCGGCCGGGAAAAGAGCCGTCAGGGCAGATCTGTTCACCCCTTTCGACAATCATGTCTTCGGGTCTGAGCAAAACCATGATCTCATCACCCTTTGCTTGATTTTTGCGGTTTTTGACCGTCTTTACAATCCCCTGGACCTGAATCTCCATGGTATCATTTCGAGTACCATCTTGAATATCTTCCCCGGTGTTTACCCGGGTATTGTGTCCGACCTCGACTACCCGGGCCTCAAACAGGTTGCTCTCACCCACAAATTCGGCAACGAATCGATTTTTCGGCTCCTCATAGATCTCCTTGGGCGGACCCTGCTGCTCAATCCTCCCGTTATTCATCACCACCACCCGGTCGGAAAGGATCAGGGCCTCCTCCTGGTCGTGGGTGACAAAGACAAAGGTGATGCCAAGCTTTCTGTGGAGCTGCCTCAATTCCAGGCGCATCTCCTTTCTAAGCTTGTAATCAAGAGCGCTCAACGGCTCGTCCAGGAGCAGAATCAAGGGTTCGTTCACAATGGCCCTGGCAATGGCCACCCGCTGCTGCTGGCCCCCGGAAAGGTTCTGAATCCTTCGTTTTTCCAGCCCTGCGAGCTTTACAAGGGCCAGGGTTTCCGTAACCCGGGTTTTAATCTCCCCCGAAGGTACCTTTTTTAGTTTAAGCCCAAAGGCGATGTTGTCAAACACCGTCATATGGGGGAAAAGTGCATAGCTCTGGAACACGGTGTTCACGTCCCGGTCCCAGGCAGGCACACGGGTGTGGTCCTGGCCGTCAATATAAACCTCACCCTGGTCACAGGTTTCAAGACCGGCTATGAGCCTCAGAACAGTTGTCTTTCCACAGCCGGAAGGACCTAGAAGTGTAAGGAACTCCCCCTTGACAACATCAAGACTAAGATTGCTGAGCACGACATGGTCATCATAGCTT
>JAVERV010000260.1:0-2807 GCA_034006945.1 Desulfobacterium sp.
TGGATGGGTTTGTTCAATTTAGTCTCAAGGGCGTTTACTATTTCCTGGCCAAGGTCAATACCAAATCCCACCCATTCACCGGCGGCGTTAATATAGCCAAAGGGAAGAGACCCCTCTCTAAAACCCATGGTAACGGTTCCGGTTCGTTCAATCTTCTGCAGGATATCTTCTGCAAAGGCGGATGTGGTAAATATCATCAGAGCCAGTGCTGTTACTGTTAAAAATCTCATTAAATTTTCCTTTCTACTGGTGCAGGTTAGTTTTTGAATATCTTCTTCAACCCGACCCTTCTATGGGGAAATGACTGTTTAGTCAAATTGATAATACAGATAAAAAACAAATGAATTATCCGTTATTTCTATTTATAAAATTTGCGGTCTTAAATATCCATTGGCAAATCTCATCTGGTTTGACTGGAAATTACAAACCCACTTTCCAAGAATTAACCTGCCAACACCGCCAACTGAAAACTTACCCCTTTCCCCTTCTAAAATTCCATGCTTGACACACTATTTATAAGTATAAATCAACTTGATCGGGATCTTTTTGTACCTCCAACAGGATTAGCGGGATTGTCAATGGGATCCGAAAGGTTTGCAGGACTCATACATGGGCCTCCATCCCGACCACCACGATCTTTTTAAGATTGAGCGATTCAACCGTGGGAATGAAGTTTTTTTCCAGACAAGCACTGAAGTGTTCTTTTTTGAAATATCTGTGGCGAATCAATTTTCTGAAACAGTTCAGGCAAGGTTTCACCGAGTCCTTTTTTGTACTGTTCCGTCAGTAGAATTGGAAAACCAAGAGCATTGGAGAACCTAAATGAGTTGACCTTGGCACAACCAGAAGCTTACATTGAAGGCGCTGCAAACCTTTTTGACGATAAGGGTAAGCTGACGAACGACTCTACCAAAAAATTTTTCATAAGCTTTATGGAAGCCTTTGAGAAATGGGTTGATACAAATAGGCAGCAATAGCGATGTTGTTCAATAAGGTAATCTAAACTGAAAAAAAGCACCCGGGACCAAGCCCCGGGTGCTTAGGAAAGACAGGTGAATGGTGTGGGGGGGGGTATTAGGCGGACTGCTGGCCGTAATTGTTTCCGGTGCATCAATCAGCAAACCGTGCTTGTCCGTCTTGTCCTTTTCGGGGTGCCATCCTTCAAGGTCAACGTTCAGGCAACCGCCCCCGATCTAACCCGTTCAGTGTTAATGGCCTTAAAAAGGAAATCTGGCCGTAATGGATGGATGCTCTATATATACAGACTGTCACAGAACATTAAGTTCACCGGAAACTTTGAAACGCAGCAAAAAAAGTTCCAGTGCAATTTTTTGTTTGCATCTATTCAAGCGATAAATGTATTGATTAATACTTGCCCATTTCTAGGATGGTTTCAGCAGTTACTTTGCCATCATTGAGTATTTTTATGGTCACATAATACGCATGACCTTTACCTCCAGAACAGGGAGGCATGTATGCACCTTCAATATCCCAACCTGCTCCACGATGTGCTTGAACCATTGTGAATTCAGTTGGAATCTCAAATGTATGTCCAGGAACAACCGGAATTTCTACATTTTCAGCGGTTGTGTTAATTTTAAACCTCATTACACCATGTCCGCCGTTATTCATTTTTTTTGAATCGCGGTCGCTGTATTCAAGAAGGATGGCATCAGAACCAGCCGGAATATCGGAAATTATCAATCTAGGAGTTGAAGGGTTGATTCCACCAAATTTTTGACACTGCTGCCCTTCTGGAACTTTGACGCCATCCCATGCATTGTCAGCAAATTTTACGTCTATCGCAAAAGCATTGATAGACAACGAAAAAACTACTATGACGGCCATAAATAGACGAAATTTCATAATATAATCTCCTTTTAGTGTTGAGTGACTAAGGGGGAAAAATTTTGTTGGACTTTCTATTTTGTCGCTGCAGCCTTTATCATACCAGAAAGTGCTTTTTCTATTTTTAGAATCACTTCATCGCAATTTGAAATATCATGTCTTTTTTGCAAATATCTTGGATCGTTATATGATATCCATGTTTGGTCTTCATTATCTTTCCAGATTAAAGCTTTTTGTGGTAAATCAATGGCAACGCTTAGCTGACAGTTCATGAGAGGACTTCCTACTTTGGGATTTCCAAAAATAATTAATTCTGTTTCTCGCAATGCAACCCCGACTTTTTCAGCTGCTTCAGAGTGCTTAACTCTATTAAATATAGTCATGCCTTTCTCTTTCAGGATGCGTTCTAATCTGTCACCTGTCTCTTTCACCCCAAACGAACTTTTGACGTCAAGAATACCTTCGGCTGCATAAATGGGAACGGTCATTGTCAGTACCACCAGAATAGTGAGTATTAATTTTTTCATTTTGTTCTCCTTTTTAATTATGATGATCACCAGTTTATCCTGTGCATTATTTTGTTGTTGGAATATAAAACTTTTAATAAATTCATTTCTGAGTGGCAGTGAAAGGGTGGTTTTTTACCATAAAATAAAGCAAATGTGCAGCTTTACTTTCAATCGTGGAATACGCCGGTTCCCCAAAGGCACTTTGATCAAGATTACCGAATATGCCTGCAAGATTATCGGCGCGGGATGGATTGGCAAACAGATCAGAGGCCTCACCTTTTTCTTTTAATTGTTTTTTAAGCTCAATAAGGGATTCCATGGCCCCTTCTGGTGTTGCCAGTCTGCCACCGGATTGCCCTTCCAGCTCGATAAGCAATCCCCCGTCATACTGCTGCAACCAGAAAAAAGTCTGCGTATAGCGACTGAGAATATCCACCAGACCCCGGCCCA
>JAVERV010000068.1:0-18990 GCA_034006945.1 Desulfobacterium sp.
GACCGAGGCTGAAGAGGTAAAACAGGCATATCTTCTCCAGCGACGGGCGGTCCACAGGCTTGACCTCAAGGAGGAACAGGAGACAAAGCTGTCGGATCATTTTTTTAAAATCAAAGAGCGGGTCTTCGACATTTACAAGGAGATCCTTAATCCATAAGGACGTGAACCAAAGGAGAGAGAAATGATGGATGTACCAAACTGGAAGACCCCTTTCTGGCCCGAAGGAGTAGACAGAACAGTTCCCGACTACAATTTTCCTCTGTTCAAAATTCTTGATGATTATGCAAAAAAAACCCCGGACAATGTTTTCACAATTTTCAACGGCGCCAACAAGACCTATGCCCAGGTAAAGGATACGTCGGACAGGATAGCCGGCTTTCTCGTAAAAAAGGGAATTAAAAAAGGGGACAAGGTTGCCATCTTCCTGCCCAACCTGCCCCATTTCCCGGAAATCTTCTTCGGCATTCTCAAGGCCGGGGCCTGCTGCGTCAACTGCAACCCCGTATACACCGCAAACGAACTCAACCACCAGCTGAACGATTCAGAATCAAAGATGGTGTTCTGCATGGATCATCCTGTATTTTATCCGAATACGGTCCAGGCCATCAAGGGGACAGGGGTTGAAACTGTGGTCGTGTGCAACATCAAATCCTACCTGCCAAAACTCAAAGGATTTCTAGGATCTCTGCTTGGAAAGATCCCCAAGGCCGACAGCCACGAACCCGGCCATATCATGTTTGACGACATGGTTGCCTCTTCAAGCCCGAATCCTCCAGAAATCACCATCGATCCTGAAAACGATACGGCCGTAATGCTCTACACGGGCGGCACCACCGGTGTTCCAAAAGGGGCCGAACTCACCCACACAAACTTCACCTACGAAGTCATGGCCCTGGACGAATATGCCCGTTTTGTCCATGAACCAGGCAAGCCTGCCGAAAGAATCAGAAGAGACGGATTTCACACCTACCTTGGGGTGCTTCCCTGGTATCACAGCTTCGGCATCACCTGCGCCATGCTTTCAGCTGCACTTTCGGGAAGCAAACTCGTATGCATCCCCGACCCCAGGGCCGGAACTCCCCCGTTTACCGAGGTTCTCAAGGCCGTTCAAAAATACAGGCCCACCATCATGCCGGCCGTTCCCACCATCTTTGTCGCCTTTACCAACCACAGGGATATCGATAAGTACGATCTGACATCGATCATCGGATGCTTTTCAGGCGGAGCACCCCTGCCTCCCGAGGTGTGCAGGCAGTTTGAAGAAAAAACCGGGGCAACCATCTTCGAGGGCTACGGACTTACCGAGACATCCCCCGTGGTAACCGCCAACCCCACCAACAAGGAGCAGAGAAAAATCGGCTCCATCGGGTTTCCCCTGCCTGGAACCCATGTCAAAATCATGGACCTCACCACAGGCGATACAGAACTCGCCCAGGGTGAAGACGGGGAGCTTGCCGTTTGCGGCCCCCAGGTGATGAAGGGGTACTGGAATCGCCCCGACGCCAACGCAGAGGTGTTCAGAGACCTTGACGGGTGTCGTTATTTTCTCACCGGGGACATCGCCCACATTGACAAGGACGGCTACATCCTGATCACGGACCGGAAAAAAGATATGATCATCGTGGGCGGCTTTAACGTCTACCCCAGGGATGTGGAGGATATCCTCTACACCCATCCAAGTGTTGAACTCGTCGCCGTTGTGGGCGTTCCCGACCAGAGGAGCGGGGAGAGCGTAAAGGCGTTTATAAAACTCAAGCCGGGCTCAACCGTGACCGTGGAGGAGATGCGCGAATTCTGCAAGGAAAATATGGCCGGTTACAAACGGCCCAGGAGTATTGAATTCAGGGACGACATACCCGTATCCAACGTGGGCAAGGTCCTGCGCCGGATACTCAGGGATGAGGAAGTCAAAGCCTGAATCATACATGAGGGCACACTGTCCAGACCAAACAAGCCCTGGTGCAATCAAAAAGATTGCACCAGGGCTTTGACACGAGATTAAGGAGAAAAAATGAACGCATCAAAATGGGAAACCCCGTTCTGGCCTGAAGGAGTAGCACACGAGATCTCAAACTTCCACTACCCCCTTTCCCAGGTTCTTGACAACTCTGCCCGGCTCTATCCTGAAAATGCATTCACCATTTTCAACGGTGCCATGCGAACCTATGCCCAGGTTAAAGATACGGCGGACAGGGTTGCAAACTTTCTTTATGAACGTGGCATTGTAAAGGGCGACAGGGTTGCCCTTTTCCTTCCTAACATACCCCAGTTTCCAGAAATCTTCTTTGGCATACTCAAGGCAGGGGCCGTTTGCGTCAACTGCAACCCCATCTACACGCCCACAGAACTCAACCACCAGCTGTGCGACTCTGAGGCAAAGCTGGTGTTCTGCATGGATCACCCGGAATTTTACAAGAATACGGTCAAGGCCATAAAGGAGACCGACGTTGAAACGGTGGTGATCTGCAACATCAAGTCCTACCTTCCCAGGGCACAGGCCTTTATCGGTTCGCTTCTTGGAAAGATCCCAAGGGCAGACCATCACGAACCCGGTCACCTGATGTTTGACGACATCGTCAAGGCTGCCAGGCCCACCCCCCCGGCCGTTGAGATAGATCCGGACAAGGATACGGCCGTCATGCTCTACACTGGCGGCACCACCGGAATTCCCAAGGGGGCCGAACTTACCCACGCCAATTTTGCCCACAACATTCAGGCCTGTGACGAGTATGTAAGACTGGTCCACAAAAAGGACGGCAAGCCTGAGAGGATCCGCCACGGCGGCTATCACACCTACCTTGGGGTACTTCCCTGGTATCACAGCTTCGGCATCACAAGCGCCCTTCTCTTTTCAGCTCTTTCCGCAAGCAGACTCGTCTGTATCCCGGACCCAAGGGCTGGAAAACCGCCGTTCACCGACGTTCTCAAGGCCGTAGAGAAATATCGTCCCACCTTTATGACGGCAGTTCCCACCATATTTGTAGCCTTTACAAACCATGCCCATTTAAAAAAGTACGATCTCTCATCCTTCATGGGCTGCCTCTCCGGCGGTGCCCCCCTGCCCCCTGAAGTGTGCAGGCAGTTTGAAGAGAGCACCGGCTCAACAATCTTCGAGGCCTATGGATTAACGGAAACAGCGCCTGCCGTATGCATGAACCCATCCTTCAAGGAAACCCGGAAAATAGGCTCCATAGGGTTTCCCCTGCCCAGCACCAATGTAAAAATCATGGACATAGAAACCGGAGAACAAGAGCTTTCCAGGGGCGAGGACGGCGAGCTCGCCGTGTGCGGTCCCCAGGTGATGAAGGGATATTGGAAACGCCCCGACGCCAATGACCAGGTATTCAGAACCATCGACGGAGACAGGTATTTTCTCACCGGTGACATAGCCCACATCGACCAGGATGGCTATGTGGTCATAACCGATCGCAAAAAGGACCTTATCCTGGTGGGCGGATTTAACGTCTACCCAAGGGAGGTTGAAGACATCATCTACACCCACCCCAAGGTGGAGCTCGTGGCGGTCGTGGGCATTCCAGACCAGAGAAGCGGGGAGAGCGTCAAGGCTTTTATCAAACCAAAGCCCGGCGAGAGCCTTACCCTGGAGGAGATGATGAAGTTCTGCAAGGAAAACATGGCCGGATACAAGCGGCCCAGGAAAATTGAGTTCAGGAACGATATCCCCGTATCCAACGTGGGCAAGGTCCTGCGCCGGGTACTCAGGGACGAAGAGTAGCCTATTCGTTTTTTTGTGAAAGGGCTTTGATAAAAGAATTTCTGATCACCTCATCCTCATGGGCAAGGAAATCGACAAGATCTTTTACCGGGTAGTTGAGGAGGCGTTTTACCCCCAGAATCGATCGCAGGGGCTTTTGAGAAAAAGCCTCTGCCGAACTGAGGGCCTCTGTCTCAAGCATGTCCAAAGGCACAACCCGGTTAACAAGCCCCAGGGCCAGGGCCTCCCGGGCATCGATGGTTTTTCCCGAATAGAGCAGATCTGCGGTGACCCCCCGGCCTATAAGTCTCTGGAAGAAGAAAACGCCACCGCCCTTGGGTATCAGTCCCATATCTATGCAGGGATTCTGGAAGACTGTATCATCTGCAGTGATCCGCCAGTCACAGGCAAGTCCCATATTAAAGAAAACAGGAGCCACAGGACCCTTGCCGGCATGGATGACCATCTTATCAAAGGTGGTCATCCTGATCACAAACTGATTCACGGCGTTGTTGAGGCGCTCAAGATCTTCAAGCCCTACCTCACCGGTGGCAAAACGGGTGTAAAACCCCTGGCAGGCATCCTGGTCAATGCGTTTATCTGCACCAAAGATCAAAAGCACCCTGACCTTTCCGTCCTTCTCCACCAGGTCGAGGAAATGAAACAATCTCTCCTTTGCCATCAGGCAGGTCATATTGCTTAAAAGACCTTCCTTAAACTTAACCACGGCCACCCGGCCATCTAATCGCCCTGTGAACAGGGCTTCATCTTCACAATAGTCCATGGTGTTTCCTCCGTTGTTATTAGCTGTCAGCTGTCAGCCGTTAGCCGTTAGCCGTTAGCGGTTAGCTGTTGCTGTTGCTAATAGCTAACAGCTAAAAGCTAATAACTAACAGCTCACCTCCCCAGACAGCAGGGCCTCTTCAATGAACTGGTCAAGATCTCCGTCCAGCACCCTGTCAACGTCGCCGACCTCGTAATCGGTCCTGTGATCCTTGACCATGCGGTAGGGGTGAAGCACGTAGGATCGTATCTGGCTTCCCCAGGCAATCTCATCTTTACCGTCGTGGAGATCCTGCATCTTGCGGTTCTGCTTCTCCTTTTCGATCTGGTAGAGCCTTGACTGGAGGACCTTCATGGCGATCTCCTTGTTTCTATGCTGGGAAGATTCCTGCTGGCACTGGGCCACCACGCCGGTGGGAATGTGGGTGATGCGCACGGCGCTGCTCGTCTTGTTGACGTGCTGACCGCCGGCACCGCTTGCCCGGTAAACATCTATTCTCAAATCCCCCTCGTCGATAACCACCTGGATCTCATCGGTCAGCTCGGGATAGACAAACACCGATGCAAAGGATGTCTGGCGCTTTCCACTAGCATTGAACGGTGAGATGCGGACCAGCCTGTGAACGCCGGACTCAACCTTGAGGAGCCCGTAGCTGTATTCGCCGGATACGCTAAAGGTCACCCCTTTGACACCTGCTTCATCCCCCGGCTGATAGTCGATCATCTGAAGTTTTAACCCCTTTTTATCGATCCACCGGGTGTACATGCGGAAGAGCATCTCGGTCCAGTCCTGGGAGTCGGTCCCTCCGGCACCGGCGTTGATCGATACAATGGCGTTCTTGGTATCGTCCTCGCCGTGGAGCATCAGGGCAACTGAAAATTTCTTGACCCTCTTCCCGAGGCTGTTCAGCAGAAGATCAACCTCATCTTCAGCCTCCTTGTCCCCCTCTTCGTTGGCAAGCTCTAAAAGGGTCTCTGCATCCTCGATTTCGGCAAAAATAGAGTCCCAGGTATCGATCAATTCGGAAACCCTGGTTCTCTCTTTGAGCTTTGCCGTGGCATCGTCCGGATCGTTCCAGAAGTCCTCCCGGGCGGTCATGCTTTCAAGTTCCCTTAATCGGTTTCTCTTGACGGGAAGGTCAAAGATACTCCTTTAACTGCTCTGCTTTTTCGTAAAATTCGACTATGGTCTGTTTGAGGTCTGTGGACATGATTTCTCTCCTGATCGTTTTATAAAAAACTCCCACCGAGCTGGCCTTCACAAGGGCACCAGTAAAGGGAGCCCCTACACTCGTCTCGGCTTATTTTATAGTGTTTCATGCTTTGCTGCGTCCGCCAGGACATGTTGGTTATGACGCTAAAGGACCTTTTTAATCTTTCTTTTTACCATAAACCCCAGGGCTATTGCAACTATGCATATCACCGCAAACCAATCACCGGCAAGGGAATAGAGGGTGATTATATCCACAATCGCAAGGGATCGGGTTATCGAGGTTCTTGTGTAAAGATCAGTCGCAGCATCTATGTTGCCAAGTGGATCTATGAATCCGCTGATGCCCGTATTTGCGGCCCTTACCACGGCCCTTCTATTTTCAACTGCCCTGAAAACAGCCATGGAAAAATGTTGAACCGGGGCTGAGGTACGCCCGAACCAGGCGTCGTTGGTAATGGTAACGAGAATCTTGGCCCCCCTGTTGGCCATATCTCTGGCAAGCCCCGGAAAAATCACCTCAAAACAGATGAGCATACCGGCCGATCCTCCGGCGTACTCAAGGGGAAGGGCCTGTTTATCTCCCGATGAAAAATTGCCTGCCTGGGCCGTGAGTTTTCCAAGAAAGGGGAGATAACGGCCAAGGGGAACGTACTCACCAAAGGGAACCAGGTGTATCTTATCGTACTGCCCCCTGGGAACGGAAAACCCGTCGATCATATAGGCACGGTTATAATATGCATAGCCCTGGCTATTTTCCTTAAGGGCGGGACTGCCCACGATAAACCAGGTTTTTGCCTGACGGATGCACCGGTCCACCCGATCTGAAATGGCCTTTTCCAGGCCATAATAAAAGGGAAGGGCTGTCTCGGGGAACACGATAAGGTCGGGATCATCCTCTGCCGCCTTAAGGACGAGGTCACAATAGGTGTCAACGGTCGATTCCTTATATTGATCGTCCCACTTGTCCGCCTGGCTGATATTGCCCTGAATGACCGAGACCCTTGTCCTCTGGGCGTCGTCCATGGCAAGTGCCACCCCTGCCTGTCTCATTCTGCCATAGGAAAACACCAGAACCAGCGCAAGGAGACACGGAAGCATGGACAGGGCAAGCACCTGGGGGGCGGTCTTTTCCCTCCCAAGAATCCATACCCTGGCAAGCGCTGCATTGACCACCACGATCACAAAGGAGATCCCGTAAACACCGGTTAGATCGGCAACCTGAATCATGGTGGTTCGTTGATAAAGACAATGGCCGAGAAGGCCCCAGGGGAAACCCGTAAAGAAAGATGCCCTGAGATACTCCCCCCCGACCCACAAAACCCCGGCCCAAACTGGCATCCACATGGAATTGCCGGGGAAAAGGGTCATACCCACGGAAAAAATCCCCACATAAAGGGCAAGATAAAAGGCAAGCAGAGCCAGCACGAAAACACAGAGAACAAGGGGTATCCCCCCGTAGGTCCGGATGGTCGGCACGATCCAGTACAGAAGCGAGACAAAATGAACCACCCCGGTCGTGAGTCCCAGGTAAAATGACCGCCTGGGAGCCGTGCCATGGAGGGCAACCATGAGGGGCACCAGGGCAACCCAGCAGAGCCAGTCAAGCCCGGGACCTGGAAAGGCAAGAGTTAGGAGGATTGCGCTTGCAGCCGCATAAAAGGCCCCGGATAGAAAAGAGTTCATAGGTCCATATCCCTTGGAATATCTTTACTCCTCGACAGGTCAATATCCTCATCTGTGAGAGGGGAATTTTTAAAAAAATGGACCAAGTCTGTTTTGGATTTTGTCACTCTTTTGTACCCGTTAATTGAAAGAACAACTACCGCTCCTTTCCCATGTTTCGTTACAATCTGGGGGCCTTTTTGCTGGGCGGTCTCAACAAGATTACTGAATTTATTTTTTCCATCCTGAAGTTACCAATGGTTTTCAATAATGATGACATCCAATCGTTTTATTATTATCATAATAAGTTAGACTGTATAGACAATAGCGAGCATGAATTATGATGTCAATAAGATCGTTGGGTTCGTTTCTCAACCTAACCTGGAGCTGTCCCACCACAACCACCATTTCCCGACTCCACAATGCTGTAACCCCGATTCAGCAGGGCGATTCATAAATTGCCCCCTGCATCCCATGACTTACTGCCTACTCTCTACTGCCTACTGCCCTTTATCAGCCGTTCAACAGCTTGCGGTAAAGGGTCTTTCGGCTGATGCCAAGGATTTCCGCCGCCTTTGACCTGTTTCCATCCACATGGTCGAGCACCTTGAGGATGTAGCTTTTGTCCATCTGCTCAAGGGTGGGAAAGAGGTTGTGGGTGTTGTCACCTGTGCCATCGCCTGACTCGAGGAGTTCAAGGGGAAGGCAGCGTTCCGTAATGACTTTGTTATTGGCAAGGATCACGCCCCTTTCCATAACATTGTGAAGCTCCCGGACATTGCCTGGCCAGTCATAGCCCATGAGGCGGTTCATGGCATTTTTCGACACCACGCAAGGGGTACTGCCAGGGTTCATTTTACCCAGAAAATATTCTATCAACACGGGGATCTCCTCCTTGCGCTTGCGCAAGGGAAGTATCTTTATGGCAAATACGTTGAGACGGTGAAAAAGTGCCGGGCTGAACATCCCCTTGGCAACCTCTTCCTTGAGATTGCGATTGGTTGCAAAGATAAATCGGATATCAACCTTTCGCTCACCCTTGTCCCCCACCGGACGGAAGATCTGATCCTCCATGACACGCAGCAAAGATGCCTGCACACCCACGGAGAGTTCTCCTATCTCGTCCAGGAACAAGGTGCCCCTGTCTGCAAGATCAAGGAGTCCCTGCCTTGACTCTTCGGCACCGGTAAAGGCCCCTTTGCAGTACCCAAACAGCTCGCTGCGTATCAACTCCTCCTGGAGGGTCGCGCAATTTTTGGTTATCATGGGGTGTTCCTGCCTGAGGCTAAGGCCGTGCAACTGTCTGGCCACGACATTTTTTCCAGTGCCGCTCTCGCCGGTTATTAGAACGGGAACCGAGGTTGGTGCTACCTTGCCGATGAGGAATCTAACTTCGTCCATGGCGGTGGAATGTCCCACTATCTGATCGGGAAAACTGCTGTTTTTTCCGAGCTCCTGCTCTTTTAAAAACTTTTTTTTGTGAAGAATTCCGAGCTGGTAGGCCTTTTCAACGACCTGCTCCAGGCGTCCCAGGTCAAAGGGCTTTGTAATATAATCGCAGGCCCCTGTCTTCATGGCCTCAACAGCGTCATCAACATCGCCATATCCGGTAATTAAAACGATCTGAACTCCCAGGATCTCCTCATGAAATCGGGACATCAGTTCGATTCCATTGGCATCAGGCAGGCTGATATCCAGAATAATGACATCAAACACATCCCTTCTTATGGCCATGAGGGATTCCCTGGCATTACCTGCCGTTGTAATAGATCGCCGTTGTGAGCTTAATTCTTTTTCAAGCAGCCTGCGGATGGATTTTTCATCGTCGACCACGAGAATATTGATGGAGGTTGGCTGGTTATTCATATTTGAAATATCCTGTTAAATCTTCAGGCACACTTTCAGGCTCGGATTCAGGCACAGATTCCGGATTTGGAAATTTTATTTTAAAAACGGTCCCAAAATTTTCCCGACTGTTTACCAGGATCTCCCCCCTGTGCTGTTTTATAATATTATAGCATGTGGACAACCCTATTCCAGTACCCTTGCCCACCGGCTTTGTTGTAAAAAAAGGATCAAAGATTTTATCCAGTTTTTCCCGGGCAATACCGCTGCCGTTGTCTTCAACTGAAAGTGTCACCCAGCGATTTTTTTTTTCTGCAAGGATCCTTATTCTGCCGTCCCGGGCATTTGCATCGTCAAGGGCATCAAGGGCATTACATATGATGTTGAGCATCACCTGTTTAAGCTCGGCGGCACTACCGTGAACCTTTGGAAGATCAGGCCTGAATTCAAGTTCGGTTTTAAGCGAGGGAAAGTTTTTCAAACGGTAGCGAAGAATGGTGAGAACATCGGTAATCAGACCTTCGAGATCCACGGGGACAAAAATAATTTTTTTCCTGGGGCTGAACGTCAAGAGACTCTTTACGATATCACGGCAACGGTTGCATTCGACAATAATTGTTTCAATGTACTCATGGAAATCCGCCAGAAGTTCGCCCTTTTCCGGACCTTCCTGCATGCAGAGACCGAGTCTTGGTAATCTGCGCCTGAGTCCTTCTGAAAATCCGCTGATCGAAGTCAAAGGGTTGTTTATTTCATGGGCGACACCGGCTGCAAGGACCCCCACCGTGGCCATTTTCGTTGAATATTGATATTGCTCATGGTACGCCTTCTCCCGGGTCACATCCCGCATCAGGACAAGAAACCTCGATGTTTCTTTGCCGGGCTCCTTCATGGGAGAGACGGCAACCTCAAACTGATGATTTTTGTTATTAATCTGGTGATCTACGAGTTTCCGGCAGACCCCGTCTATCTTCTGGGCAGTGATGATAGGGCATCCTGGACAGGGAGACACCCGGTTTTTAAAAAGATCATAACAAAAACGCCCTTGGGGAGACGCACAGTTGAAAACCTCGGAGAACAGGTGGTTTGTCGATGTAATGGTGAAGTTAAACGAGATAATGACCATCACATCAGAGATCCCATCTAAAATCGCCTGGAGTTGGCGTTGCTTTTGCTCAAGCTTCAGGTTCGCTGCCTGGACTTCGACAATTTTATTTTTCACCTCTCCGAAAAACCCAAGTTTGGTGGATTCAAGACCGATTATGTCTTCCAGGGTTGTAGGTCTGTTCATCATACCTCACCATACCTCATTGCAAATCTGCATCATATCTTCAGCATCTGCCCCTCTGGGATTGCTCAAAAGACAGCTGTCAAAGGTGGCCATTTCGCAGATTCTGGACAGCGCGGATCGTTCGGGCACAATGTCCCGTAACCGGGTGCTCACTCCAAGACCTTTAAAATACGTCTCAAGTCTTTGAATGCCTGCAAGGGCGGTTGCACCGGGCGACTCCAAATCTCCCCCCAGGATGACCCTGCCTATTTCAGCCATTTTGTCCGTGCACTCGCAAAGGTTATACCGCATTACCTGGGGAAGGAGTATGGGGTGAATGGTGCCGTGGACAGCGTCCAGCATTCCCCCGAGGCTGTGGGCCAGGGCATGGTCAAGCCCCAGGCTTGCGTTGCTGAAGGCCATTGCTGACGATGTCCCGGCCATGCTGAGGCTCGCAAGATCATCCACCGAACGGCTCTCCAGGGCCAGGGGAAGATATTTTATGATTTGTTCAATGGCTTTGAGCGAATGAACCTGAGTCATGGGAGATGCAATTTTAGAGACATGGGCCTCAACCGCATGGGAAAGCGCATCCACAGCACCGGCAATGATGAGTTCCCGGGACATTGTAGTCAAAATCCCTGGATCGATAATGGAAATATTGGGAACCAGAGTGCGGCTGATGATGGACATTTTAATCTTCCGCTCCATATCCGTTATAATGGCAAATTGTGAGATGTCTGACCCACTGCTTGCGGTTGATGGAATAAAAATCATGGGCGGAAGGGGTCTCTGAATTCGGTTAGCCCCCTCATAATCATTGACCCTGCCTCCGTTGCTGGCAACGAGCGCTATCCCCTTGGCTGCATCCATGGGACTTCCGCCGCCAAGGGCAATGACCACGTCACATCCATTTTTTCTGTACAGGCGTGCCCCTTTTTCTACCTGCCAGTCCCTGGGATTGGCCGACACCTCAGAATAATAAGCCCACTTGAGATGCTCTTTTTCAAGAATTTCAAACACCCGATCCACCCACCCGGTTTTCTCCAATCCTGGGTCTGCGACAAAAAATATTTTTTCTGCACCCAGGTGACTTGCGCAGATTCCTGCATATTTCAAGCTGCCCATGCCAAAAAAAATTTCCGGCACAGAGAATTTCAAAATATCCATACATACTCCTGCTTACACCCGTTTTTTATAAAAAACTCCCGCCAAAGCGTTGTTGGCGGAGTTTCCATGTTCGTTGTGGCCGCCAGAACATGTGGATTATATCAGAACCAGGATCAGATTATTTATTTATTTTAATTGTAAAGGTAAAATGGCCTTGACACACTTCTCATTTTGGTTTTATCTCTATGAGATGACTGGAGAGAGCAGAGTTTCCCTTTGACCCGTCCCCATGATAACCGTGAGTCATATTGTCCCATTCCTGCATGTGAAATTAAAATGATCTATGGGATAAATGCGATGGTTTTAGATTTCTGCATATTTCATTTGTAACTATTTAAATCTTTTATTTCGCAAGGTTACAAAAATAAGATCTGGACAATGGCAACAGTCAGCCCACCTCAAAGAACAACATGGTCATGTTTTTGCATTTAAAACGAATTGAACAGATGCTGTTTTTTTACTTTAACTATAACACAAAGTACCAAGGAGGCCGACATGTCAAACGGAGAAGCAACTTTTGGTTTTTTTATTCCCACAGTTTCACTCATGGGTATTGGTTCACACAAAGAGGTTTGCGCTCAGATGAAGAGCCTGGGGGTTTCCAAACCCTTTCTTGTGGCAGACAAGGGGATCACAGCTGCCGGACTTACCCGGCAGATTTGCGACATGATCAAAAAAGGGGCTGGCGTGGATCCAGTGGTCTACGACGAGACCGTTCCAAATCCCACGGACAAAAACGTTGCAGAGGGTGTTGAACTTTATAAGAAGAGCGGTTGTGACATGATCATCACGCTCGGTGGCGGAAGTTCCCATGACTGCGGAAAAGGTATCGGCCTTGTGGCTTCCAACGGTGGAACCATCCACGACCTTGAAGGGGTGGATCAGTCCACAAAGGCAATGCCTCCCTTTATCGCCATCAACACCACGGCTGGAACCGGCAGCGAGATGACACGTTTCTGCATCATCACAGATACGAGCAGAAAGGTTAAAATGGCCATTATTGACTGGCGCTGCACACCCAACATCGCCATCAACGACCCACTTCTCATGATGGGTATGCCCTCTTCCCTGACGGCAGCAACTGGAATGGACGCCCTGACCCATTCAGTCGAGGCCTATGTATCCACCATTGCAACCCCGATAACCGATGCCTGCGCCATCAAGGCCATTGAGCTTATTGCCGGAAATCTCAGACAGGCGGTAGCCAACGGTACCGACATTCACGCAAGGAACCAGATGGCCTATGCGGAATATCTCGCCGGCATGGCCTTTAACAACGCAAGCCTTGGCCACGTCCATGCAATGGCCCATCAGCTCGGCGGCTTTTACAACCTTCCCCATGGTGTGTGCAATGCAATTCTTCTTCCCCATGTATCAAGGTTCAACCTGATTGCAAAGCTTGAAAGATTTGGCGACATTGCCGTTGCCCTTGGGGAAAACATCACCGGTCTTTCCACCAGGGCCGCTGCTGAATGTGCGTTGACCGCCATCAAGACTCTATCTGCAGATGTTGGTATTCCAGCCAACCTTACCGAACTTGGCGTTAAAAAGGAAGACCTCAAGATAATGGCTGAAAACGCACAGAAAGACGCCTGTGCCGCAACTAATCCAAGGATTCTAACCCTGGACGACGTAATTGGAATATACACGGCCGCGTTGTAAAAACAAATCAACATCGGGTTGACACCTGAAAATTAATATTTTCAGGTGATAGAAGCTAATCCATATCAATGGGGCTGATCCCAGGAGATGAATTTACCATTTTCCTGGTTTCAGCCCCATTCTTTTTACGTCTGTAGGACTTTAAAACGCTCCTTTAATCAGGTCAATTGAACAATGTCAAAGGAAAGGGCCATGAGGTCAACGATGAGCAGCCGGTTTCTCAGCAATTCGCCTCGGTTGAGAAGCACCTTTACGGCTTCAGATGTCTCGATTGCCGCCACTAACATGGGAGTATAAGAGAGGTTCCCCATCTCTTTTTCTACGCCGTCCGCCCGTGGAGACGACCGATCCCCATAGATGAGCGTAAGTCCCGGGTCCTGGGGAAAGATGGTGATAACCTGGCCCAGGGTACCTGCGATGGCCCCGGACACCAAAGGAATTTCTGCCCGCCTGCAGGCATCTTCCAGCAGAAATCTGGCTTCGATGCTGTCAAGGCAGTCGATCGCTAGATCACATCCCTTAACCGTTGCATCTGCATTTTGACCGTCCAAAAAATCATGGAAGGCCGTCACCTGGACGGTTCTGTTTACCGCCCCGACTCGATCCCTTGCCGCACCGGCCTTTGAATGACCGACCAGGGCCTCGGTGGCAAGGATCTGCCGGTTGAGGTTGCTTGTTTCAAAGGAGTCTCCATCCATGAGAACCAGGGCGCCCACCCCGATCCTTGCAAGCATCTCCACCACCCCGCCGCCAAGGCCGCCAAGGCCGATGACAGCCACCCTGGACTTTGAAAGGATGACCTGTTCGTCCTGGGAAAGGGTGTTCAAGTTCCGGCTGTAGCGCTCCATGGCTCAACCGCCACCCACGGGGGGAAAGATACCTACTCGGTCCCTGTTCTGCACCTCATACTCCATGGGCTGTTTTTTCCCGTTGACAAAAATGAGCTTCACCTCCTTTTCAGCAATATTGAGCTTGGAAAGAAGCCCTGCGATAGTTGTCCTGTCCGGGAGTTTAAATGTGTCAGATTCTTTGGGACGATATTTTACCAGGGTTGCGAACAGTCTGATTTCAATTTCAATCATTTTAGATTACCACTTTCCTAACGTACCGTTATTTGATATTAAAAGAGTCAATTATGACACAACCGCATAAATCTGTGCAACAATAAACAGATGGAGACAATTAATGGCAACCATAACATTTAATGCATTTTCATTCCTTCAGAAAAAATTAAAAAGTAAGGGGATCGAACATAGTAACGCAACAATGGAAATCGGCCCAGGAACAACGCCGAATGATCTTCTTAAAACAATGGCGCTGACTAGAGATGATGTGGAAGTGGTCTTTATCAACGGTAAGGTTGCCCCTTTCAATACAACTATTCAGGATGGTGACAGGGTGGCCCTTATTCCCCCTGGGACCCCAGGACCGTACAGGGTCCATTTAGGATTTAAGAACAAAGATCTAATGTAGCATGAAATCCATACTTCCTATCTGAAACAGACCCTAGGTAAAACTTGAAAGAAATTTTTAACCCCTGGGGAGAGATGTCACATCTCTCCCCGGGGGTCTATTCTTGACTCTAGAAGTTAAGGGTCTCCTGGAGTTCGTCCGTGGAAAAGTCCCAGGTGGTGTTATGGGGCGGGAAGCTCTCGCTGAACATTTCCGGGAGTTGGTCATCAGCCTTTGTAAAGCCAGCCCTTCGGTTAAACTCCTTTTCATCGTTGAGAATGGCTTTGCCGAGGCTCATTACGTCATCAGGAGTAAGGGAAATCCCATACTGGGCGTTGATCAGATTTACAATAGTCTGAACCCCGTCCTCATTGTCAAGGACTGCAAAGGCCACAAAAAGGCATAAACCTGCTGAATCAATGGCTGCCGTTGCTATCTGGAGGTTTTGGGAGAGTACAATGTTGCCCTCTTTTTTCAGGGGGTCCACAGTGCCGCCAACGGCCAGGATGTTTGCAGTGACGCCATAGCCTGCGGTGTGGTCTGCGCCCATGGGGGTGGTGGCATAGGTGACTCCAACGCCCTTGACCGATCTCGGGTCATAGGCGGGAAAGGCCTGGCGCTTAACAACGGGAATCCTGTCAACGCCCAGGGCGTCAGCCGTAAATGCCGTCCCATTGCCAAGAATCTTGCCCATGGGCGTTCCCTTGCCCACCTCTTTGATCAGCTCAATGGCTGCCTTGCCGTCTCCCCACTCAAGGAGGCCGCCTTCCATGGCCATGCCGATGGCAACCCCCGTATCAATGGTGTCGATGCCATAGTCGTCACAGAGCCGGTCCATCATGGCGATATCGTCAAGGTCCTTGATCAGGGTGTGGGCGCCAAAGGCCCAGAGGGTCTCGTATTCAAACCCGGAGGTTAGGTAATTTCCATCCTTGTCATTGTAGGACTGGGAGCATTTCATGACACAGCCCGGGTGGCAGCCTTCGGAGATGACGCCGCCCCTGGCTTCGATGTTCTCAACCATCTTTTCGCCGCTGATATCCTGGGCATGGTCGAAACGGCCTGTCCGGAAGTTCTTTGTGGGCAGGGCTCCGGCTTCGTTGATGAGATTTACCAGCACAGCCGTGCCAAGGGCCGGAAGGCCCTGGCCGCACACGGGGTGGCTGGTGAGCATTTCTACCCAATGCCTGTTGGCCGCCTTGAATGCCTCTGGATCGGCCATGGTAAGCCGGGGGGCACCCTTGTCATCCACGATGATGGCCTTGATTCCCTTGGACCCCATGACTGCACCAAGACCGCCACGGCCCAGTGCCCGACCCGGTGTTCCCTGGGGGTCTACCACCTGGATGCTTGCGGCCTTGAGGCGCTGTTCACCTGCCTGGCCGATGCACAGGACACCGGTTCGCTTACCGAATCGATCCCAGAGTTTTTCCATGGTGTGGTAGGTGCCGAACCCAACGTACTCATCGGCCGGGACAATCTCAACACCGTCATTTTTAATGATGACCATTGAGAATTTGTTCTCTTCAGGTTTGCCCTCAAGCACAACCGCACTGATGCCGAGTTTTGCAAGTTTCTGGGAGACAAGGCCGCCTGAATTGCTCTCCTTGATACCGCCCGTGAGGGGGGATTTGGCACCGGCTGAAAGTCTTCCCGAGTTGGCTGCCGGAGATCCTGATAAAAGACCCGGAGCAATCACAAGCTTGTTGAATTTTCCCAGGGGATGACAGGTGGCTGGCACCTCATTGAGTACCATTCTTGACGTCAATGCCCGGCCTCCAAGACCGGCCAGATCGTCAGGTGTTTCTTCAAATGTATATGTTTTATCCGTTGTGTTTATTCTCAATATCTTTGACATGATTTCTCCTTGAATCAGTTTTTAACTGAACATTGCCGATTCTGTTTTTTTCGTCTTTTTACATCCGATTCGGCCGTTTTAACAAACTTTGGATCAACCGGGCAATGGTTTCCCCAGGATGCTTCTGCCGGGCCATGACAGCCAGGATATTCTTGTGTGCCATGGACATTCCATCCGCTCTTGCTGAAACCAGGGTGAGCCTTAAGACTCCTGCCTGCGGGAGTCGCTCCTTTGTGGTGAACAACCACCTCCTCATCCCCACACTGCATTTTCCACGCAAAGTTGTGACGATTTTCCAGGATCAGGACCGAAACCGCCCCAGGTGGTTCAACACACTTTGCTGGATGATACAATGGTTCACAGACGAGTATCTGCCCATGAGTTCCATTGCCTTTCAGGCTTCAATATTAACCTTCTAATTAATAAAAAACAAGGGGTATTTACGAGAAAATAACTTATAAGCACCACGGATGACCACAAGACCATTATTGCCCCTAGAAAGAGATACCCTTGTGTGGGTCCTTTCCCAGGACAATTCGTGAATAACTACTCGCCTCGGCCCGATAAAACCAGACCGTCATATGGTGTCATTCAGGCGGCAACCAATATGCCCCAGATTGCCATCGAAAATTAGAATCGCTGTGGCCTTGACCATAATTTCAATTGACAGAACAGCGTTTCCCTTTGATCCATTCAAATGGCAGTTATGGGTCACATTGTCCCATGGTAGATTGGAAATTAAAGATACCTGAGGCAGGGATGAATCAATCCACAAGTATAATCTCTCCTTTTATCTCCATCAACACCAGGACTGGAACCGGCGGACGTGTTGCAATATTCTTTGTGCCCAAAAAAAGATACTGTGTTATAAAAAGTTATCTTTGGTTGGTTTCACTCCAAAAAATATTTTCTTTGGATGAACGATTGACAATAAGTCAATGAAGACCTAAAAATTACGAATGATGCTATTTTATTGGTAATAAGGAGTAAATTATAACGAATCAAAACTATTCCGGTCCAGGATGCCATAGGCATGGTGCTATGTCATGATATGACCCGTATAATACCTGGAGAATTTAAAGAACGGGCCTTTAAAAAAGGCCATGTGGTTCAGGCGGATGATGTAGAAGCACTTTTAAGGATGGGCAAGGAAAATCTTTATGTCTGGGAGGTGGCCGACATGGTTGTAGTCACGGGGGTATGTCCGTTGACCCCGATGATCAGACCCCGGCGGCCGTGGGCCAAACAGGAGCCAGGGTGGAAACCTACGGGTCGCCTGTTTTTCCAGGAGCCATGTTCATGCTGGCCTACCTTGGAGATCTACCCATCGTTGGCCTTCCAGGCTGTGTCATGTATTACAAGGCCACCATATTTGACCTTATCATCCCAAGGCTTATGGCAGGAGAACGGGTTACACGCCAGGATGTCGTTGAACTCGGCCATGGAGGATTCTGTGAAAACTACCCCGAGTGCCACTACCCTGCCTGTCCATTTGGCAAGAGTTAAAGAGCGCAGACGTTTCAATAAAAACAAATTAATTACAGCAGTTTAATAAAAAACTTCACATAAAACAAAGGAGTAATCTGAATGCTAAAAAAAACATTGAACGTCAATGGTGTTCCACGGACAATTTTGGTCACCCCCGATGACACCCTGTCAACGGTCCTGAGAAAACAGTTGATGATTCTGGGGGTCAAGGTTGGATGCGATCAAGGCCAGTGCGGAGCCTGCAACGTTATAATGGACGGCAAGCTTATCCGATCCTGCATCACCAGGATGAGCAGGGTTCCTGAAGGTGCGGTCATTACAACCATCGAAGGTATCGGCACCCCGGACAACCTGCATCCCATCCAGCTTGCCTGGATACGTCATGGCGGGGCCCAGTGCGGTTTCTGCACTCCCGGCTTTATTGTTTCATCCAAGGCCCTGCTCGACGCAAATCCAAATCCCACCAGGGAGGATATCCGGGACTGGTTCCAGAAATATAGAAATGCCTGCCGATGCACCGGTTATAAACAGCTTGTAGATTCTGTGATGGATGCCGCAAGGGTTATCAACGGTGAGATGACCCCAGAAGAACTCGCCTTCAAGATCCCCGAGGACGGTCGAATCTGGGGAAACAGCATGCCAAGACCAACGGCGGTTGCCAAGGTTACCGGCACATGGATGTTTGGTGCGGATCAGGGAGTTCTAATGCCTGAAGGTTCCCTTCACATGGCCCTTGTCCAGGCAAAGGTTTCCCATGCCAATCTTATCTCCATTGACACGGCCGAAGCCGAGAAAATGCCCGGTGTGGCAAAGGTGCTGACCCACAGGGATGTAAAGGGCAAAAACCGCATTACCGGTCTTATCACCTTCCC
>JAVERV010000261.1:0-2792 GCA_034006945.1 Desulfobacterium sp.
GATACAGCTCAACCAGTGAGTCAAAGCATTTGTGCTGTTCAGGTTTAGGGTTCGGGAGGGCCAGCCCATCGGTGAAAATAAGAATATCAGTGACGCCATCCAATGACTCGATTCCCGAGTGGAGGAAGGATTCCGCTGCCTGTTCTCCGTTGAGTACGCCATAGGTCTGGTTCATGCCGGCTCGAATTTTCAGGATCTGGTCTTCCAGGGCCTCTCGGATGGTCAGGGATGTGGAGAGTGCCATTTCTCTCCACATGGACAGGGTTTCATAATCATGGTCCCTGGTTTCACCAAGAACCTGGGAGGTATTATCTCCATATACCAGGATAATAGCGCAGTCCCCGGATTGGACCCATTCCAAGAAACTGCCGTTTAACCGGATAACAGCCGCACTGGTACTCCAAAGGCACTCCCGCCGGGAACAGTCTACCCCGTGATGGAGCATCCCGTTTAAGATGGCATTATTGGCATCTCTTGCAAGGCTAATCAGAGAATCTCCGTTCTTGGCAAAAATTTGCGAAGCTGTTGTGGAGGCTATAAACCCGCCGGTTTCATGGTTGTCGAAAACCGTTTTGACAAGGCTTGTGGCTCCGTCGAACACCCCGAACATGGTATTATCCATTACTATACAGTCTTCATTGATCCGCCCTGAACCCTTTTCAAGTATATAGTCTGTTTTCATTGTTGCCCAACGTCTATTGCGTTCATTAGTATTTACCCCTATCCAGATTGCCTGGAATTAGGATTTCCGGATGTTTACGGCCCTAATTATAGTCTAACCATAAATGCCAATTATAGAGACGTAGGCAGCTATGTCAAAGCGATAATCTCCATGGAATTCACAATCTCTATAGAAAATATCAATCTGCCCAGATCCTCCACACAGGTCGAAACTTTGTGTATTTACAGCTATTAAACATGAGTTTACACTCAATTTATGGATAAAATTTCAAATTACCAGCTCAAAAACATGGTCGCAGATATTTTTTACCTGGTCATGATTGTGGGAGACCATGACAAGGGTGCATCTTTTCTTGAGATCAACCATGAGTTGTTCGATTTTTTCTCCTGATGCAGGATCAAGGGACGAGGTTGGTTCGTCAAGGAGCAGAATCTCAGGATTCATAACAAGAGCCCTTGCCATACAGAGTCTCTGCTGCTGACCTCCTGAAAGAACGGATGCCTTTTTATCGAGCCTCTCTTTTACCTCGGGCCATAGCCCGCAAGCCTTTATAGCCCCTGTGACAAGTTCGTTTACCTCATTTTTTTTGTTTATACCGGCCAGTTTTAGGGGAAAGGAGACATTTTTGAAGATGCTCATGGGCAGGGGATTGGGTGTCTGGAAAACCATTCCCACCGCTCGCCTCAGCTCTAGGGCTGAAAAATTTGGGGCGTTGATATCACAAAATCCTTTTTTTTTGTTCCCTGAAAAGCGAACAAGAACGCTACCCTTGATTTTTGCCCCGGGAATGTTTTCCCATAGCCGGTTAAAAAGTGAGAGAAAGGTTGATTTACCTATCCCTGAAGGTCCAACAATTGCTGTTATTGCATTTTCAGGGATGGTTTGATTGACCTGGGATAGAATTTGATGGTTCTTGTAAAAAAAATCCAGATTCCTTATTTTTATTTTTGAGCGGTTCACCGGAGCGTCTTCTCCTATCGGGTGTATAATAAAACGTGCTGTGCCTTTTTTTGAATCAGGGCAGCAACGCTGAAAAGGGTTGCGCAAATAACGATAAGTATGATGCAGGCGCCAAATCCTTTGGCAAGTTCGGCCTCGCTCGTGTACTGGGAGGAGATGTAATAGATGTAAAATGGCAGAGCTTCAAAGCCTTTGAAAAGAGAATTTGGAACACCCGCCGATGCCACGGCTCCGGTGAGCATTATAACTGCCGTATCTTCTGCGCACCGGCCAACGGCAAGGATAATACCCCCGAGTATGGCTGTGAATGAGTGGGGAATCAGGCAGTGGATGATGTTCTGCAGGGGGGTTGCTCCAAGGGCTATCCCGGTCAATCGTACCGATTGTGGAACTGTCTCAAGGGCAATCTGGGTGGTCCTCACAATATAGGGCAGTACAAGAAAGGCAAGGGAAAGGGCCGACACCAAAAGAGAAGGAACAAGGGTCTCACTCACATGGCTGTGGAGAAAGAGAATGACTGAAAAGCCAAACAGCCCCACAACGATGGAGGGGATAGCTGAAAGAAGGTCAAATAGAAAACCAAACACTTTTTTTGTAAAGGGGTTGCTGTACTCGGCCATGTAAATGCCGGCAAGAAGCCCCACGGGCACGGCGGCTGTAATGGCAAGAACAACCAGGGCAAGGGTGCCGACCATGGCCGGGAAAATACCGTCAAACACCTCTCTTTTGAGGAGCAGGGTGTCAACCACAGGGGTGGATCCAAATATGAGCGAAAGGTTCAGGGCAGTGTAACCTTTGAACACAAGATATGACAAAAGCGCTGCAAGGCTTCCAAAAATAATTGTGCAGGCCATGAATGACAGGCTGTGTACAGCCCTTTCTCCCCATCTGTTCATTTGGTTAATTATCCAGGTTATCTTTTTTTGTATAGTTTCGTTCAACGATCCTTGCAAAGACGATTACAATGGTTGTAATCAGATACAGAACTGTTCCGCAGGCAAAGATGGATTTAAATTCCATGCTGGCAAAATCTGCGGCACTTACAAGGGCAATGTGGGAGGTAAGTGTGCGGGCCGAGTCAAACAGGCTGTCCGGTCGTTGTACTGCATTGCCTGCGATCATGAGAGCTATCAGGGTATCTCCTACAGCT
>JAVERV010000007.1:0-85813 GCA_034006945.1 Desulfobacterium sp.
GATTGTCACAATAAGCACAACTTAAATTTTGGTGTATTAAACGACATTATGTCGTAATGCTATAGTTGCATGCAAATCCTTGATGAAAAGAAGTGTAAAGTACTTTTGGGGTCATATGAAGGATGCCTGACAACAAATATAAATTATTGATTCTGGGAAAGACCCATGAAATTTGTACCCGACTTTCTGATAATTTTATGAAAAATGGTCTCTGAAGGGTCAAACATTTGAAGCCTGAAAAGGGCAAGTGCAGTAAAAATTAAAAATTTGATCATCGAGTAAAATTTTTACTCATGGCGCAGGGCCTGGATGGGGTCGAGCCGGGCCGCCTTGCGGGCGGGGAAAAAGCCGAACACAACGCCTACACCGGCAGAAAATAAGAATGCGACTGCAATGATGGCCGGGTTGAACACAAGGGGAAGTGCTAAAAAGTGGCTTGCCCCAAGCGTGATCAAAAGCCCGGTAATAATGCCGATAAGCCCGCCAAACAGGCATAGAACAACGGCTTCGACCAGAAATTGAAGCAGCACCTCCCGCTCCATGGCACCTATGGCAAGGCGGATTCCTATCTCCCTTGTACGTTCCGTCACGGAAACCAGCATGATGTTCATGATGCCGATGCCGCCCACAACAAGGCTTATGGCCGCAATGGCTCCCAGGAGTGCAGTCATTACCCTTGTGGCGTTTGCGACCATATCTGAGATCTCTTTCATGTCCTTGACCTGGAAGTCCGGCTCATCGGACCGGGTCAGGCGGCGGCGTTCGCTCATCAGCGCCTCTATATCACTCTGCACCTGATCGGTTGCAGCGGAGCTTACGGCAGAAACATAGATTAAATGAACATCCTGGTTGCCCGACACCCGGCGGTGGAAGGTTTGGAGGGGAATAACCGCAAAGTCGTCCTGATCACTGCCCAGGGACGATTGCCCTTTGGATCGGAGCACCCCGATTACCCTGCATGAGATTTTGTCGAGGCGGATGGATGCCCCCAGGGGGTTCTGATGTCCAAAGAGTTCTTTGGCAACGGTCCAGCCCAGCACGCAAACGGGCTTGCCCGCCTGGAGTTCAGCCATACTGAAGGGCCTCCCCGAATGAAACTCCCATTCCCGCACAGCAAAATAGGCGTTGTCTGCACCGGTAACGGTGGTTGGCCGGTTCTCATTGCCAAAAATTACCGAGGCTGTGACCATGGCGGTGGCAGACACGGCTGCAGCTCCTGCAATCTCCCTGGAAATGGCATCGGCATCCTTTACCTTAAGGGGCTTTGCCCCGAGTGCCGCACCTCCCCCCCGTTTGGCCGTTCCCGGATAGACAAGGATAAGGTTTCGTCCAAGGCTTGCGATGTCAGATGTCACCTTGCTTGTGGCCCCCTGTCCAAGGGTTACCATTGCGATAACGGCGGCCACACCGATGACAATCCCCAGGGTGGTGAGGAGTGAACGCATGAGGTTGCGTCGAATTTCCCCCAGGGCGAGGAGAAATGCGTTCCAGATCATCAGACGCCTCCCTGCTGCCGGGTATCGGATTCAATTCGGCCGTCAATGAACCCGACTGTTCGCCCGGCATAGGCCGCCATCTCCTTTTCATGAGTGACCATGACCACGGTGATCTTCCGGGTGCGGTTAAGGTTGGTCAATAGCTCCATGATCTCCCGGCTCCGGGCGGAATCAAGGTTGCCCGTGGGTTCGTCCGCGAGTAGAACAAGGGGTTCGGTGACCAGGGCCCGGGCAATGGCCACCCGTTGCTGCTGGCCGCCTGAGAGTTCGCCTGAAGTATGGTTTTCCCTGCCCTGCAACCCCACCTCGGCAAGGGCTTTAAGTGCGCGTCTTCGCCGCTCCTTTTTGGCAATTTTTCTGTAGATCATGGGTACCTCGAGGTTTTCCAGTGCCGTGGTTCGCTTGAGAAGGTTAAATCCCTGGAACACAAAGCCGAGATAGTGGCGGCGAAGCAGGGCACGCTGGTTCCTGGACAGGCCGTTTACCTCCACATTGGAGAAGATATAGCTGCCGGAAGTCGGGGTGTCAAGGCAGCCAAGGAGATTCATGCAGGTGGATTTGCCGGATCCGCTCGGCCCCATTACCGCAACAAATTCCCCTCCATGGATGGTAAGGTCCACCCCGTCCAGGGCGTTGACCCGGGAGTCACCCCTGCCATACACCTTGGTCACCCCTTTTAACTGGATAAGAGGGCTCTGATCATGGGTATTGGCATGGGTATCATCATTGATGTCGTCATGGGTATCGTGAATATTCATGGGAGGCTCATTCTCCGGTAACGGTAATGTTGGTCAAGAGAGGCAGGCCCGGGCGGAGATCACCGTCAAGGATTTCGGTCGACTCACCATTGGTGGTTCCCGTGGTCACAGGTATGGGAATCGGTTTTTCACCGTCCAGCATCCAGACCCGGTTCCTGCCCGCCTGGTTGTCGGCCGGATCAACGGAAGACTCTTTCTTCTCTTTTTTGCCAGTATCTTCCAGGGGAGGCGTAAACCGCAGGGCAGCATTGGGTACGAGCAATACGTCCTCAAGGGTCTGGGTCGTGATTTCAGCAGTGGCAGTCATGCCGGGCCTCAGCAGCAGCTCTGAGTTATCAACGGCAAGAACCGTCTCGTAGGTCACCACGTTCTGGACCGTGCGGGGCGCATTGCGCACCGAGATTATCCGGGCCGGGAAGGATCTTCCGGGGTAAGCGTCCACGCCAAAGAGGGCACTCTGTCCGGTGGTGATATGTCCGATGTCTGCCTCGTCAACATCCACGTGGAGGACCATGCTCGAAAGATCATCGGCAAGGGTAAAAAGGACAGGCGTCTGAAAGGTTGCGGCCACGGTCTGGCCGGGTTCAATGGACCGGGAGAGCACCATGCCGTCAATGGGGGAGACGATTTTTGTCTTTTCAAGGTTGGTTTCGTCAACCGCAAGGCCGGCCTTTGCAACAAGCACCCTGGCCCTGGCACTCTCCAGGGTGGCCTCTGCCCGCCTCAGGGACGCCTGGGCCATTTCATTCTCCTGGTCTGACACCAGATTCTTTTTGGTGAGGGTAAGGATTCTCGTCGCCTTCTTACCTGCCTCCCAGAGGGTCGCCTCGGCCTGGCGGACATCGGCAAGGGCCGAACCAAGGGTTGCCGAAGCCTGATGCACTCTGGCCTGGAATTGATCCGTGTCCATTTCGGCCAGCACATCTCCCCGCTTTACCCGGTCGTTGTAATCCACCATTACCCGGGTGATGAGACCCGAAACCTCGGACCCCACATCCACCTGATTCACCGGCTTGAGGGTGCCTGTGGCCGAAACGGTGACCACAAGATCTCCAAGGTGCACCTCCTGGGTCAGGTATTTCGGGCCCCTGTCTCGGCCCGCCCATTGCAGGTATCCTCCCCCGGCCAGAAGCACCGCCAGAAGGAACCCTGCAACCCAGCGCCAAGGGCGCCGGGAATGCGCTGCGCCCTCCAGGCCCAGGGTCTGGGCAATCTCGCTGTCGGGTATGGCTGATTTTACTTCAATTATATTGTTTTCCATCATTTCTACCATGTTTTTACCTTACATCAATCTGATTTGGTCGTTCTGTCATAGGCATTGTACACAATTCCGAGTCGTTCAAGGTTGCCGCCCATGGCCCAGTAAAGAGCTGCCACACCCCTGTTGAAATCGCCAAGGGCGGTTGCCCTGCGGATGCGTGCCTCGATTACATTGTCCTGGAAATCAAGGATGCGAAAGGTGTTGGAAAGTCCTTGGTGCAGCCGCTCCATCTCCTGGTCCAGGGTGATTCTGGCAAGCTCTTGAAACCTTGCGGCAACCTCCACCCTTTCCAGGCTGCGGCCCACGGTGATAAGCCCGTCGATCACCTGGGTTTCCACGGTGGTTTCCCTGCGCTTGAGGGCGTATATTTTCTGCCTCTTTTCGAGTCTGGTGCGCTGATATCGGGCCTTGCCGCCACGGTTGCCAAGGGGGTAGGCAAATCGAAGCTCGGCAAGGGTTTCGTAACCGTCACCCTGGGCCATCCTGTCGATGGAGTCAAAGTAATTTCCCTCAAGGGGAGTTGAGAGCAGGCCCGTTGTTTCCCCTGATAGACCGTTCAGGCCAAGGGTTGCGTTAAGGTCGAGCCTCGGCAGGGTCTGGTTTTTTGCAAGGGCAATACGGATCTCCTGTCCTGTGATTTCCAGACGCTGCTCTTCAAGTTCGGGCCGGTTGGCAAGGGCAAGGGGCAATGCCCTTTCAAGGGAGGGAAGATCCGAGCGGGTTGCGGGCAAAGGTTCTGTCCTGAACCGCTGAATCTCCATGGGGTCCTGGCTGTTGATCTCCAGGAGGTCCTTTAAGCGGTTGCCCTCGGTCTCCATCTGCTGGCGGGCTGCGATCACCTGTTCGTCCCTTGATGCAAGGGCCGTCAGGGTCTCCTGAACCTCTGAGATGGGAATCATTCCAAGGTCGAATTTCTCGCGGTTGCCGGCCAGGAGCTGCTGGGCAAGCTGCCTTGATTCCAGGCGATACCGGTAGATCTCAATGGCCTGGGCCAAGCTGTAATAGGCGGTTTCAATATCGGCCACAAGCCCCTGGACCCGGCTTAAGAAGGTGAACGAGGACTGTTCCAGGCTGTTCCTTGCGATGCGTATGTCCGTGGTGTTGACCTTGGTTCCATATCCCTGGAGCAGGGGCTGGGTCAGGTTCAATACCAGAAATCCTCGATACTGGGGATCAAGGCCCTCAAAAGAGGAGGTTGTGGTGTTGCCCAGGGTTCTGAAACTGAGGCTTGTGTCGAGGCCCGTTGCAAATTTTTTGCTCAGGCCTATATCCCCGGAATAGGTGTGCATCCGGGGGAACTCGTTCCCCGATCCCGATTCTGGTATGGATAAATCGGCGGGTGTCTTCTGGGTCTGGGCGGACATGGAGCTTGCCAGGGATGGATCAAAAAAGGCCTCCTCGGCCGTCAGGGTTTCCCTGGCAATGGGGATGTTCAGAGCTTCCAGCTTGAGATTAAGATTCTTTTCAAGCCCAAGTTTCAGGGTCTGCTCCAGGGTCAGCACCGGCCATTTTGCGATTTCCTCTGCCAGGGCCCTTGCCTGGAAAGGCTGGGAAAGAATTTCTGTGGCCGGGAGGCATATCAAGAGGCACATTATATAAAACAGTCTGGGCATATCGCTGTTCACTCTTCCTTTTTGTTGGGTCTTTGGTCCCTTGCCCCTGTTCGGGGCGTCGGGGCGTCCCGTAAAAAAATTGATAATCATGCAGTTTATTGTTAACCGGAAGGGCAGTCAAGGAACGATTTAAATAGATCCTTGATATTCGTTTCGGCTGCTGATATTCTTTGTAGTCTGTGGACGCTCTATAATGAGAATAACAAGGACGGCATCAAGATGTGGAAGCTGATGGATATCAATGACAATGACCCGGAAGTGGGGCCTATGATACAAAGGGTTGAGTCGTATATCCGGGATAAGAACCTCTACTTTGTCGTTGCAGGGTCGGAACTTTTGAATCTGCGCCAGGAGGCGCTGGGCCAGGAAGAGTTCAAGGCCCACATGGACGCCTATGCCAGATGCGATTTCTCCATGATCAGCACTTTTAACAACCGTCCATCAGCCCCGTTTATTGCGGCGGACACGGACCCCGACCGGGGTGTTGCCAGGGTCCAATATCTCATTGATTTTAATCAGGAGGCAAAGCAGGGGAGTTCAAGCCCGTTTTACAGCAAGATCCTTGGAGCCTTTGCCACCCATTTTTTTTCGGTTGAGCCCCGAATAGAAAGGCTCTGGTTTCCCTTTGTTATCCACGATATCGTGGGCGGTAAAATGGGGGTTGAGCCAGAGGGATCCGGCACCTCTATCTTACGTTGAAAAGAACGAATGCCCGGCGTCTATCGTATCCGGCCAGACAAAGTTTCCAACTTTGAGGTTTCAATCAATTCCTGATCAGAAGTCAGGGTTCAAGGGGTGAAAAAGGTTTAAGGGGCAAAAAATGAAAAAATCAACCGATGGGATGCCTGACCTGACAACGGCTGTCGGCAAAGGAAAGACGGCAGAGCATTCAGATGAAAGTGCAGATGAAAGTACAGATGAAAGTGCAGATGAAAGTGTAGATGAAAGTGTAGATGAAAGTGTAAAGAAGAGGGCTAAATTTCCCATCGTGGGCATGGGGGCTTCGGCAGGCGGACTTGAGGCCTTTGAGCTGTTTTTCGATACCATGCCCGTGGACAGCGGCATGGCCTTTATCCTGATCTCCCACCTTGACCCTACCCATGTGAGCCTTTTGCCGGAACTGATCCAAAAGAAAACTAAAATGAAGGTTTCGCTCATCGTCGACGGCACGGCGATCGAACCAGACAACGTGTACGTTATTCCGCCCAACAAGAATGTGGGGATCTTGAACGGGGTGCTCAGCCTCATGGATCAGCCCCAGCCAAGGGGGCTGAACCTTCCCATAGACAATTTCTTCCGATCCCTTGCCCAGGACCAGGGGGGTAATGCCATCTGTATCATCCTTTCAGGAACCGGCACGGACGGCACCCTTGGACTGAAACAGATCAAGGGTCAGCTCGGCATGGTCATGGTCCAGGATGAGGATAGTGCCAAGTATTCGGGCATGCCTGTAAGTGCTGTCTCAACCGGGCTCGTGGATTATGTGCTCCCCGTGGATAAGATGCCCCAGCAGCTTTTGAACTATACCCGCCACGCCATTCTGGAGCCCAGGGTCAAGATATACAGTAACAGGGATGACTTCCAGAGGGCGCTGCAGAAGATCTTCATCCTGCTTCGTTCCCATACCAACCACGATTTTTCCCTTTACAAGAAGAACACCATTACCCGGCGCATCGAACGACGGATGCATGTACACCAGATCGATGATATCAAGGATTACGTCCTCTATCTTGAGCGGAACGATCGGGAGGTGTTTGTGCTGTTTAAGGATCTGCTCATCGGTGTGACGAGCTTTTTCAGGGACCCCGAGGCCTTTGATAACCTCAAGGATAATATCCTGCCCAAATTGCTTGAGGGTAAGCCAGACAATTATTCTTTCCGGGTATGGGTGGCCGGCTGCAGCACGGGTGAGGAGGCCTACTCCATGGCCATCGTGCTCCAGGAAATCATTGAAAAGTTGAAGAAACGGGTGGAGGTTCAGATCTTTGGGACCGATATTGACGAGGATTCGATAAACACGGCAAGGGCCGGTCTCTATCCCTTGAGCATTGCGGCAGACATCACCCCTGAACGGCTGAAGAGGTTTTTCCTGCGTGAGGAGAGCTATTTCAGAGTTAAAAAGATCATCCGGGAAATGCTGGTGTTTGCCCCCCAGAACATCATCAAAGACCCTCCCTTTACCAAGCTTGATGTTATCTGCTGCAGAAACCTTTTGATCTACCTTGGGCCGGAGCTCCAGAAAAATCTGTTTCCCATGTTTCACTACAGCCTGAAACTTGACGGGATTTTGTTTTTAGGTTCTTCGGAATCCATTGGTCGTGATCTCGATCTGTTCAAGGTCGAGGATAAAAAATGGAAGATATTCAGACGCCTGGCCAACCCGTCGGGCAGCCGTCCCCTGATTGATTTTTCACCCCCGTCCCTGATTAATACCGCCGATGAGATCAGGACCACCGGGGCTGTCAAACGGGCCGAGGAGCTCAATACCTTCATGCTGGTCGAGACCATTTTGCAGCAGAGCGACACCCCGCCCTGCGCCATCATTGACGAGAAGCTGAACCTGGTCTACACCCACGGCAGGACCGGTAAATACCTGGAGCCGGCCATGGGCAAGGTGAGCGTCAATATCCTGGAGATGGCAAGGCCCGGCCTCAAGGCGGTTCTTGCCTCAGCCATTCGAAAGGTCCAGACCCATAAGCGGGAGGTGGTGCACAATAACGTAGAGATCAAGGACGACTCGGCCCTGACCCGGGTCAATTTAACGGTAAAACCCGTGCATGAGTTCGGCACCATCCGATCCATGGTCATGGTCATTTTCAGGGATGTTGTGCCGGTAAAGGGCAAAACAAAGGAACGACGACCAGAAAAGAACGAAGATGTGGCTCAGTTGGAGCAGGAGCTTCGGTACACAAGGGAAAACCTGCAGACAACCATCGAAGAGCTTGAAACGTCTAATGAAGAGTTAAAGTCCACCAACGAAGAACTTCAGTCCACCAACGAGGAACTCCAGTCGACCAACGAGGAGCTCGAGACCTCAAAAGAAGAGCTTCAGTCCCTGAACGAGGAGTCTGCAACGGTGAATGCGGAACTTCAGAACCGCATCGACGAGCTTTCCAATGCCAATGACGACATGAAGAACCTTCTGGATTCCACCGAGATCGATACGATTTTTCTCGACATCGATCTCAAGGTAAGGTGGTTCTCCCCCCTTGTGCCCCGCCTGATTCCCCTGGCAGCCACGGATATCGGCCGTTCCATCACCCATTTCTCAACCAGATTCAAGGCCTTTAACATCGTTGACCATGCAAGACAGGTGCTGAAGGATCTGATCACCCAGGAGTTTGAGGTGCAAACCGAGGACAACACATTTTTCCTGGCCCGCATCATGCCCTACCGAACAATGCACAATGTCATTGACGGCGTTGTGATCACCTTCAAGGATATCACCGAATTCAAGCGGTTCCGGTTCACGGGGGAGCGCCTGGCCGAGGTGATGGGGTCAAGGGAAGCAATAATCGTCCAGGATGGAGAGTTAAAAATCATCTTCTGGACCAGGGGGGCTGAACGGATCTACGGGTATGACGAGAAGAGTGCCCTGGCCATGGATGCCCGGGATCTTGTGCCCGGGGACAAAAAAGAGGAGTTCAACTCTTTTCTTGCCGGGGTATGTTCCGGCAATGCCCTTGATACCCTTGAAACCCAACGGATTACCAGCAGGGGCGATACTCTCAAGGTCCGGATCACGGCCGTGGCCCTGAGGGATGAACAGGATCATGTCACGGGAATTTTAACGGTGGAGAGTAGGCAGTAGCGTCCAGAACCCTGCGCACGGTGTTCGACAGGTGGGCGCTTAAAACAGGTTTTTTGATGTAGGCGCGGATTCCAATGGCAGCGGCGGTTTCAGCATCAATCCTTTCGCTGAAGCCCGTGCACAGGATGACCGGGATCTCCGGGCGGATATCCATCACTCTTTTTGCAAGCTCGGTTCCAACCATGTCTGGCATTGCCATATCGGTTATCACAAGATCAAATTGCCCGGGATTTTCTTGAAACGCCGACAGGGCCTCCATGCTGCCGGTTTTGCCTGTGACGGTGTAGCCGCATCGTTCCAGGATCTTAGCCTCCATGGAGACAACCTGACGTTCGTCGTCCACGAGCAGAATACGTTCCTTGCCAACCGGGCTCAATGGGGGGGCGGCAATTTCTTCAAATTCTGTTTTCTGGGTTAGCGGAAGGTAAATGGAAAAAGCAGTACCCCTGCCCATTTTGCTGTTAACGGTGACGGTTCCCCCATAACTCTTAGCAATTCCATGGACCACCGAGAGCCCAAGGCCGGAACCCCTGCCGAATTTTTTGGTGGTAAAATAAGGGTCGAATATTTTATCAATGATCCCAGGGTCGATCCCTCCACCAGTATCAGAGACCTTAAGGCAACAATAATTGGCCGAGGAGAGCTCCATATCAAAGACAGTTTCGGGATCAACCCTCTCAAGGCTTACCGTAAGCCTCCCACCCCGTTGCTCCATGGCATGGAAGGCATTGGTGCACAGGTTTATGATCGCCCTGTAGAGTTTGGTTACATCACCAAACACAAGGCATGGTTGTTCATCCAGACGGTGCTCGATTTCTATGTCGGCGGGGACGGTGGATCGCAGCAGGGACAGTACCTCAACGATCAATGGCTGGAGCGGCACCGGTTTTTCTTCGTTACGGTGCTGACTGCTGAACAGAAGAATCTGCTTGACCAGTTCGCTTGCCCGTATGGTCCCATGGAGTATGGTTTTAAGATTTTTCTGGAGGGGATGGTCGTCGGGCAGATCTTGGATGGCCATCTCGGTAAACCCCATGATGGGGAACAGAATGTTGTTGAAGTCATGGGCAATGCCCCCGGCCAGAATCCCGATGGATTCAATTCTATGAGCCCGGCGGAGCTGCTGCTCAAGGGACTGTCGTTCATCCTCAGCCTGTTTTCGCCGGGTAATGTCGCTGACCATTGTCCGGCTTTCCTCTGTTTCTCCAGGCTCACCCGGTGTAACATTGCTTTCCATTTGAACGTACAGGTCTTTCCCCGATTTCTGTTTGAGGCGAAGTTCACATATCTGACGATCTTTTGAGTCAAAAAGGGCTCGTAAATGGTGGTAATATATGTCCTGATCTTCCGCCATCACATGGTCGGAAAAGGGGTGGTCCACGAGATCGGCTTTTGGAGTTGATATCATATCGGCAAAGGTGAAGTTACTCTTGCGGACGATCCCCCTGGAGCTGATGGTAAGATAACCCACCGGGGCAAAATCGTAGAGTTCGGCATAGCTTGCCCTGGAAACGATCAGTTCCTGCTGGGATCGGAGCAGCTCTTCGTTCTGGAGTTCCAGCTCGATCTGAAAGGTCTGGAGTTCATGTATCAGTTTAAGGGGGTTTTTAAGGCCATGCTTAAGGTCATGTTCAAGATTTGGTTCTTCGATTTTCGTGTCTGGCTTTACATCACCATCAATTTTGAGGAGTTCTTCGGCGCGCCTTCGCAGATGATCGAATTTTTTTCGTCTGTTTTTACTCGAATCTTCCATGGCAGGTTCCTTTTTGAGGGAGAATTGGCAGGATAATGTTCATTCTATCCAACACAGGGAAAACACAAGAATGTTTTAAGCTTTTCATAAATCCCATCCACCATGTCTAATTTGTTCAACCTACCGGCTTTAATTTAACTTCTCCCTGGGAAATTGCTCATCCAGATGGCCGTCATCTTGTCGCTGAACAGATAAAAATATTTCATCAATAAATCATACTCCGACCTTCTGCATACATAGATGGCGATTCTGGCGGCCTCCTGGGGAGGATACCCATAAACCCCGCAGGAAATTGCTGGAAATGCAATTGATTCGCACCCGTGGGCCAGGGCCAGATTCAGACTGTTTGTGTATGCTGCGGCAAGAAGCCTGTCGGGATTTTTATCAATTCCATATTTTGGTCCAACGGTGTGAATCACATATCGTGCCTTGAGATTCCCGGCCGTGGTTATTCTTGCCTCTCCTGTGGGGCACCGGATTCCATTTTCCGGTTTGACACTTTTACACGCCTCTAAAAGTGCAGGACCGGCAGCCCTGTGAATGGCGCCATCCACCCCGCCGCCCCCGAGCATTCTTGAGTTTGCAGCATTGACAATTGCATCCACACGGGCCTTGGTTATATCTCCCTGGACAATCTTTATCGTGTTCATATTATCTCTCCATTTATCAACCCTCCCACACTGAGATCCAAAATGAGAATGGCTGTTTTTTTTGATCTTGCCTGAATGGAAGCATGGGGGATAATCTGTTTCACCCCGTTGATAACACTTTATCTGTTTGAGTAATCAATCTCAACGGGTTTTTTCTTTTTTAGGTGGAGTATAGTGGTTGTCCAATCATCCAATTGAAAGAAAAATAAAGGAGATATCTTGGAAAAAACAAAAGATATATCCTTGGTTTTGTTAAAATACTTTATCTCCTCTCCATGAAAGGGTAGTATAACCGATTCACAAGGGACCTGGTACCGCAAATTTATTTCATCTGCGGTACCTGAATGGAGGTTTGATGGAAAGAGATAGCGCCTTTGACACCCGGGTCGCAGGTGGAACAAATGATGGAAAAGGTGATGCAAGGGATGAAGGGCAAGGTGAAGGACGAGGTGCAGACCAGGACCGAGCTTTAAACGGAAATGGCGATCGACTTTTTTTTACCTTTGCAGGCCCAGGCCAGGAGATGAGTCTTGAGGCTGGCTCCTTCTTGAGCCCGGTAACCGTTGCCTACGAAACCTGGGGAAGCCTTAACACCGAAAAGAGCAATGCCGTTCTTATCTGCCACGCCCTGTCAGGGGATGCCCATGCGGCAGCTTCCCAGGATTCAAAGGAGTCGGGACCGGGGTGGTGGGACTTCATGGTGGGGCCGGGCAGGGCCATTGACACGGATCGATATTTTGTAATCTGTTCAAATGTTATTGGCAGCTGCGCAGGTTCAACAGGCCCCCCCTCGATCAAGCCTGGAACCGACAGACCCTATGCAGGCTCTTTTCCCATGATAACCATTACGGACATGGTCCGGGTCCAGAGGCATCTGATTGACCACCTTGGAATTGAAAGGCTGTTGAGCGTTATCGGTGGGTCTGTGGGGGGGATGCAGGTCCTTGAATGGTGCGCCCGGTATCCAGACCGCATGGTGTCGGCCATTCCCCTTGCGTCCACCACCCGCCATTCAGCCCAGGCCATTGCGTTTAACGAGGTTGCCCGCCAGGCCATCATGGCCGATGCCAACTGGAGCCTGGGTAACTACTATTCAAAGGATACCCCGGACATGGGACTTGCCGTTGCCCGGATGATCGGCCACATCACCTATCTTTCCGATGAGGCCATGAAGGTCAAGTTTGGCAGAAAACTGCAGAACCCGACCATTCTCTCCCTTGAACCGGGCCATGATTTTCAGGTGGAGAGCTACCTTCGCCATCAGGGCAGAAAATTTGTCGAACGGTTTGACGCCAACTCATTCCTCTACATCACAAGGGCCGCAGATTATTTTGACCTTGCAAGGGATTATGGTTCAGGATCACTTGAAAGGGCCGTATCAAGGTTCAAGGCCCGGTTTTTGATAGTTTCGTTTACCTCGGACTGGCTCTACCCCACCTACCAGTCAAGGGAGCTTGTGAGGGCCATGAAGCAGAACCTCATGGACGTAAGCTTCTGCGAAATAACTGCCAAATGGGGCCACGACGCCTTTCTCTTGCCCGGCACAGGGCTTGATCGGCTGGTGGCGGGATTCCTTGCAGGGGTGTTTCATGGCCGCTGATATATCAAAAATTCGGTTTGACCTGAAGCTTCTCTCCTCGTGGATCGAGCCGGGATCTAAGGTTCTGGAGCTTGGATGCGGTAACGGTGAGCTTCTTCTCCATCTTAAAGAGGATAAAAAGGTCAAGGCTTCGGGCATTGAGATCAAGGAACCAAGGGTCGCCGCCTGCATCGACAAGGGGCTCTCCGTAATTCAGGGAGACATAAACGAGGAGGTCAAGGAGTATCCGGACAACGCCTTTGACTATGTGGTCCTCTCCCAGACATTGCAGCAGGTGTACGAGCCGGACGATCTCATACGTTCCATGCTCCGAATTGCCAGAAGGGGCATTGTGAGCTTTCCCAACTTCAGCCATTATCGAATCCGCATGCAGCTCCTTGGTACGGGCCATGTGCCAAAGACTGAGGAGCTTCCCTTTGAGTGGTACAACACCCCGAACATCAGGGTGTTGAGCCTCAAGGATTTTAGAAGCTTTGCCAGGAGCGTGGGGTTTCAAATCCTTAAAGAGGCGGCCGTGAACATATCAGAAAATGGGACCAGGGGAAGGCTTGTAAATTTTATGCCCAATTTTTTTGCCACCTATGGTATTTTCATGATCGGCCAGAGAAAGCAGTAGGTAGTGGGTAGTGGATGGATGAAGGGGCTCCCCTTGCGGGTGCCCTTTGCGGTTTGATAGCTGTTAGCCGTTAGCTATTAGCTATTAGCAAAAGCAACAATATCAAGATCAAAAGCTAAAAGCTAAACAAGGAAAATATATGAGTATGAACACCAGGATAAAACTGAACGACGCATTTAAAACCCAAACCCTGGACCAGGACAAGGTGATCACCCCGGAGGAGACCGTTATACGTTTCAGGGAGCGCACCCGGATGCTTGATCTTAAAATCTTGAAAAGCACCCGGCGCATCGACAACGGAAGGCTTGATATTCCGGTGTTTTTCAGTGAGTGCGGCACGGATGCAAAGGATGTGATCGGTACAAACAAACAGATGGGCAAGGGTGCCGACCCAGCCCAGGCCGAGGCAAGTGCGGTCATGGAGCTTGCCGAACGGTACAGCTTCTTCAGCTTTAAGAACAACCCTGAAAATTTTGTCGTGGACACCTATGGGAACGTTAGAAAAGACGCTATCCCCTTTGATACCATTCTCCAGAGCGTCCACGACAGGGGAGGGGATGAGGGCGCAAAGGAGAGGCTGTTCCAGGATCTGCCCCTTCAATGGACAAGGGGGTTTAACCTGACCCGGGAAAAAGAGGTGCTGATCCCCTTTAACTGGTTTTACATGATCAACGAGTTTAACGGTCCGGCCGCCGGCAACTGTGTTGAGGAGGCGATCTGCCAGGGCCTGTCTGAGCTTGTGGAGCGCCACACATCTTCAGTTGTGAGCCACAGGAGACTTTCGGTTCCTGCCATTGACCCGGATTCTGCAACGGATCCTGCGGTGCGAGAGATGGTGGCAAAATACCGCAGGGCCGGGATCAAGTTTCACATCTCGGATTTCACCCTGGATATGGGCATTCCCACGGTGGCGGTGCTGGCCTATGATCCAGCCACCTTCCCAGGGTCAAGCGAGATCGTCTGGACCGCAGGAACAGCTCCAAATCCGGAAAAGGCCCTGAGCCGGGCCATGACCGAAACCGCCCAGCTCGCAGGAGACTTCAACACCTGTTCCAACTATGTGGCGAGCGGGCTCCCGAAATTTGCAACCCTTGAGCAAGCAGACTATATAATTAATCACCAGCCGCTGACGCCCATTTCCGACCTGCCCAACCTTGCAGACAACAACATTCGCATCGAGGTTGAACGCTATGTTGCGGCCCTGGGCCAGAGGGGGATGGACGCCCTTTTGATCAACACCACCCACGGGGGGCTTCAGATCCCGGCCTTTTACACGATTCTTCCGGGTGCTCATTTCAGGGAAAGGGCCGCCCAGGCAAGCCTCGGCATGTTTGCGGCCCGTTTGATCACCGAGAACTTTGGTCCTGAAGAGGCCCTGGCCCGCCTTGACCGCATGGAAGCTCTTTTACCGGGCCGATACTATACGAGGTTTTACAAGGGGCTGTCAAACCTTTCCCTGGGGGACCCAAAAAGTGCCGAACAGCATCTCCAGGCGGCCCTTGACCTTGATCCTGCAAGGCTGAACGTTCCAGACATCTGCTCGTATCTCGGGGTGAGTCTCAAGGAGATGGGGATGTACGAGCGTGCACTTGCGGTTCTCCAAAGGGGTGAGGCCGTTGATCCTGATCGAACCGACATTCACAACCTCAAGGGGTTCTGTCATTTTAAGATGAAAAACCACGAACAGGCCGTTGCGAGCTTTAAGCGGGTGATCGAGATCGACCCATCGTCGGGCATTGACTATGCCAATGTGGCCGTTAATTTAAGGGCCCTTGGCAGGAGGGACGACGCTATCCATTACTATGAGCAGGCCCTGATGATCGATCCTTCCCTTGATTTTGCAAGGGAACATCTTGAGGCCTTAAAGGGGGTTTAATGCCGGGGGACAAACTTGAAACAGATGCCAAGCAGGTATTGAAGCGCATAGGCGAGCTCAGCTCGTTCCTCTCATCCGTGAATCTGACCGAAGCAAAGGAGGAATGCTTCAACATTCCCCTTGAAATCATGCAGAAGAGCATGTCTTTCCATGTGAGTGTGCTGTACAAAATTACCAACGTGGTTGAGAACCGCCTGCTTGTCAAGATCGAACGGGTGTTTGACCCGGACGGTTACAGAAAAGACCTCTTGGAGGGAACTCGGCTGGTCCTGGATCTTGACAATGTAGATCCCATCTACCTCAACGAGGTAAGGGCCTTTAAGAGCAAAAAGGTGTCGAGCATCAACGTGCCGGGCATTGGGTGCGATATCATGGGGTTTGTCTTTCTGCCGGACAGCTTTGGCGGCGGTTACCTGTTTGGCGGAGACTTCTGCGGCAGCGAATCCCAGGTCAAGGATTACGAGGCCAGCGTATGTGAGATCATGTGCAACTATTTAAGCACCATCCTCATCAAGGCCGAGTTTGAAAACCTGGCTGTAATTGATTCTTTGACAAAACTATACAACGCCCGGAAGATCAAGGAGGAGGTGGCAAGGGTCAGCTCGAGGTTTGAGCGAAGGGCTGACAGCCGTGCCTGTGTGGTCATGTGCGACATTGATCATTTTAAAACAATCAACGACACCTGGGGACATATCCAGGGAGATCTGGTGTTAAGGGAGATGGGCGTTATTCTCGCAGGGGCCATGCGTCAATTCTTCGATCTTGCCGGCCGTTACGGGGGCGAGGAGTTTCTTCTCCTTTTTGACGAAACCAGTTCTGACCAGGCCCTTGCCATTGTGGAACGGATCAGGACCCAGATTGAAAATCATGATTTCACCCGTGTGGACAGGCAGGGAAAACCCGTTCCTGGCCGCTTTATCTCGGTCACCATGAGCTTTGGCATTGCCGAAAATTCTAAACAGAGCCAGTTTGGGGATACAACCGAGTGGATCGCAAGGGCGGACAAGGCCCTTTACCTTTCAAAGCAGGGGGGCAGGAATTGTTCTACCGTGTGGCGAGCGTCCCAGGGCAAGGGAAAAGAAAAAACTGAAAGAAAAGGGCAAAAATGAGTGAACGCCGACTTGTGGACATTGAAACCAAAATTGCATTTCAGGAAAAGAGTCTCAAAGAGCTGAACGATGTGATTTATGAACAGCAGCAGGAGGTTGACAGACTGAACTCCATTTGTGATCTTCTTGTGAAACGGGTGCAGGATCTCTCAGATTTTATCCCGGGAAGCGATGGTCCGGCAAATGAAAAACCGCCACATTATTAATCGTTTGGATAAACTTCTCCATTTTTGTTGATCATAAAAGTACTTCAACCCAAGAGTTTTACTTGATCATCGGGCATAAATAGTTTATTAGCTTGATAAATTTGAAGTTGTTTTCCATAAAAAGGTCTGTCTGAAAAAAGTATAGATGACCATTAAACCTTAACAGTGAGAGTGGCCATAAAATTTAAATTATACAGACAAGTGCCGTTCTGTGCATTTTTCAAGTGTTTTATCTGGATTGTTTGTTTTGTGATTATTACTCCCATTACCACGCCCCAGGGATTCCAGGCATACGGTGCTCCGGACAGTTCTGCTTCATCATCATCTGCATATGGGTCCACCTTTGGGTCTGCATTTGGTTTTACGGAGCAGCAGTTTGAGCAAAAGGTTAAACAATACCTTGGCATCCCCTATCGCAGGGCAGGAACCTCCCGCAGGGGCATGGATTGCTCGAGTTTTGTCAGGATTGTTTATAATGAGTTTTTTGGAATTGACCTGCCTCACACTGCCGGTGCTCAATTTAATTCTTCCGGGTTGAAAAAAATCAATTCCCATGGGATTCAACCGGGGGATTTGATTTTTTTTGCCAACAATAAGCAAAAGAGGATCGACCATGTTGGAATGTACGTCTCGGACGGACGATTCATTCATGCCACCAGCAGTGTGGGAATAACCATGTCAAGTCTGGATAATCATTACTGGAAAAAACGTCTTGTGGGGTCTAAACGTCACACCGCATTGACCTACTATAAACCAGATCTCAATCAATTTCAGCTTGAAAGTTCGGTTGCAATACCCCTCTTTAAAAACGGTGAGATCCTGCTCCAGGCAGGCAATGATTTTCGCTTCACCACCCCTCCTTTGCAGGGGGAACTCGAACTGTTTGAGGACCTTTACTTTCAAAACCATGAACCACATTTTTCTTCACGACCCTTTTATGCCATCGGTTACGGCTATAATCTGTTCGATGGTCTGGATATGCGTTTGAGCGCTATCCATGAAACGTTTGACCTGCCAGGATTCACCTTATCCGCAGATTCCAGGTCCCGTGGCTTTTTGATGCCGGACACCGCAGAACGGACCGGAGTCAGACTCACCGGTGATTTTTCATCCGGCAGCTGGTTGAGCGTCACACCAGTGATCACCTATTTTGATTATTCCAGAGAAAATGAGGATCTTTTGAATGTTCCGGAATGGTCGTTAGGGCTCAATACCATTGTGTCCCACAGGCAGTGGGCGCTGTCCATGCTGTTAGAGTATTCCCAGGGTGATGAGTTTACCGGCGCCAGATCCTCCAATAACAGATTCAGCTCTGTGGATATGGAGCTCAAATTGTGGGTTAATCTCAGGGATAATCTCGAGTTTTCCATCACGGGCCAGCATGATATACAGAACACCGTAGATGGAATATCCGAAGATCCGATGTTAATGCAATCTGGTTCCAGCAACGTGTTGATGATGTTTAAATGTCTTTATTGATGGTGGGTGTCGTGGTTTGGTAGCGGGGTCTGGCTTGAGCTATTTTATCCCCCTTATCGATTTCGACAAAAGGGGTGTAACTCTGTGTCGAAATCGATAAAGGCGCTTCGGCTTTTTTTCGAAAAAAGCCGAAGCGGTAAAAATTAAACCTGCACGGTTAAACCAGAAAGATGCAAAACGCTGATTATTTCATGGCGCTAATCAGATGCTGGCTGAGTTGATCCTGGTATCCGAATCCATAAATTGCGATCAGACCGAGGAGTCCCACCAGGGTACAATAATACAGGGTCGGAATGATGGTGCGGCGCAGTGTGATTCCCTCTTGGCCCAAAAGCCCAACGGTGGCGGAAGCGGCAACCACATTGTGAATGCAGAACATGTTGCCTGCGGCGGCGCCTACGGCCTGGAGTGCCACTATCAGGGAACCAGAGATGGCAAGGTTTTCCGCCACACCGTGCTGAAACAGGCTGAACATGAGGTTGCTGACGGTATTGCTGCCGGCGATAAACGCCCCCAGACCGCCGATAAACGGTGCAAAAAAGGGCCATACATTTCCTGCGCTGGCTGCAACCCACTGGGCCATGGCAAGGGGCATGCTGGCATATCCGCCAGCATTGATACCGGAGTTGATGTACACCCGCACCATGGGAATGGTGAAAATAAGGACGAACCCAGCACCTAGAAGGATTTGGCTGGATTCCTTGACGGCTGATCCGAGCTTTTCAAGTGACATGCGGTGAATAAAAAAAGTTATGATCACCACAAAGCACAAAATGGCACCCGGCAGGTAAAGCGGTGCACTGGCAGCGGTAATCCCCGTACCGAAAATATCGGGCCATTTGATGGCAAAACTTTTCAGGAAGCTTCCGATGGGCAGCTGGGGTAAACGGGTGAGCACCAGGATTGCCGCCACCAAAATATAGGGTACCCAGGCCAGCCAGAGCTTCATCGGATTTTTGTCGATAAGGGAATCAAGGCTGATCTCCATCTTGCTGACCCAGCTGTCATCCCACTCTTTTCTGGGGGCAAAATCCCATGAATCTTTGGGAACCAAAAATCCTTTTCGTGCCGCAGCAGTCATGATGGCCATGCCGATGAGTGCCCCTATCAGGGAGGGGAATTCAGGCCCGAGATAAATGGCGGTAAGGGTATAGGGAACGGTAAAGGCCAGGCCGCCGAAAATGGCAAAAGGCGTAATTGAAAGGCCCTCGCTCCAGGATTTGTTTTTCCCGAAAAACCGTGTCATCATGACCACCATGAACAGAGGAATAAAGGTGCCGGCACAGGCGTGCAGCAGGGCACTCTGGGAGGTTATCAATTGAAGGTACTGATCAAAATTCGTGCCGGCAGCTGCCAGCTGGGAGGTGAGGTGGACATTCTCAAGTCCGCCCTTTACGCCGATTAAAATCGGTGTTCCTACTGCGCCAAAGGTCACGGGAGTGCTTTGGATCATCATTCCGATCATTACGGAACAAAGGGCCGGAAAACCAATGGCCACCAGCAGGGGGGCTGCAATTGCAGCGGGTGTCCCAAATCCCGAGGCACCTTCGATAAAGGATCCGAACAGCCATGCGATGAGCACCACCTGGATCCTGCGATCCGGGCTGATATCGGAAAAGCCCGTGCGAATGGCCGTAATGGCACCCGAATGTTTCAGGGTGTTGAGGACCAGAATTGCTCCAAAGATGATAAACAGGATGTCTGCTGTAATAAACAGTCCCTGAACGGTCGAAGCAGCCACCCGAACAGCCGGAACCTTCCAGAAGGTCACGGCAATGACGGCGGCCACCACGTAGACGATGGGCATGGCCCGCTTTGCCGGCCAGCGGAACCCTACCAGTAAAATGGCAGCGGTTAAAATCGGCATCACTGCCAGAAAAGACTGTAATCCAAGATCCATACTACCCCCCTTTAAAGTTAACAAAATTATTGATTGCTCTTCATAAAAAATTGGAACGTATTTAAGAAAACAGGTGCTTTGATATTGGTCATACCATTACTATTTATTCCATTTAACCTTGTCAAGAAAAAATATAAAAATTGACAATCGAGTATTGTGTTTGAAAATTATTTTAAATTTTGGTATTGGTTTAAGAAACCATTGGAAAATCAGTGGTTTTGTCATTTTGCAGTTTTATTTATTGGTGGGCAGAACAGTCGGGACAGTGGGGGCCTTGGGGTCGTCCTTTATGGCTGACGTGGTACTCCTCTTTGAGAAAGATTGGTATGACCAATTGTACAAACAGCCATATGACTCTGGAAATCTTTGGTCCTGATAATCGTTTCGGCCAACACAGTGTCTCTCCGGGAGGTGTCAAGTCTGACCCCCATGGAACCGTTAATTTTGACAATGGCCGATATCTGTGAACGAGGCTCTATTTTTTATTTGGGGGAAAACCCATTATAAGGAGTATCAATGAAAAAAGTTATTGATCAACTGGCAAAAGTTGTGGGCAAAGAGAATGTTTTCACCAAAAAAGAGGATATGCTCACCTACTCCTATGATGCGGCTGTTCTTGATTCCGTGGTGCCTGGTGTGGCCGTGATGCCCGAAACCTCAGAACAATTAGGAGAGATTGTCAAGGTCTGTGCTGAAAGTCATACGCCCATTACGGTAAGGGGTTCCGGCACCAATCTCTCCGGCGGCACGATTCCCCAAGACTCCTCGGGCGTTGTTGTTCTTACGGGTAAGCTCAATAAGATTATAGAGATCAACGAGGCAGACATGTATGCCGTGGTTCAGCCTGGGGTGGTAACGGCGACCCTTGCCGCAGCCGTGGAGAAAAAAGGACTGTTCTATCCGCCCGATCCGGGCAGCCAGGCGGTATCGACCCTGGGGGGTAATGTGGCGGAAAACGCCGGTGGTTTAAGAGGCCTCAAGTACGGGGTTACCAAGGACTATGTCATGGGGGTGAGTTTTTTTGACGCCATGGGCGAGCATGTAAGGTCCGGTTCAAGGACGGTAAAGTGCGCCACCGGATACAACCTGACCGGTCTGATGGTAGGTTCGGAAGGCACCCTTGGTGTGATCGACGAAATTATCTTAAAGCTGATCCCCCTTCCCAAGGCCAGAAAATCCATGGTGTCTGTTTTTAAAACCATCGAACAGGCATCGGAAGCAGTTGCCGCCATTATTGCGGCCCGTATCGTTCCGGCCACCCTTGAGATCCTTGACAACTTCACCATAAGGGCTGTTGAAGCATACAGCCATGCAGGGCTGCCCATCGATGCCGGAGCCTTGCTTCTCATCGAGGTGGACGGTCATCCGGCCCAGGTCGAGGATGAGGGGGCGGCCGTTGAACAACTCTGCAAAAAGCTTGGTGCCGAGAGCATCAAAGTGGCGGCCGATGATGCCGAGCGGGATAAAATATGGGCGGCCCGCAGAAGCGCTCTCTCGGCCCTTGCCAGACTCAAACCCACATTGGTGCTGGAAGACGCCACTGTTCCCAGGAGTAAAATACCCGCCATGGTAAGGGCTCTCCAGGAGATTGCGGCAAAGTACAGGATAGAGATCGGTACCTTTGGCCATGCAGGCGACGGCAACCTTCATCCGACCATCTTAACCGACAAGAGAAACAAGGAGGAGTGGCACCGGGTGGAATCGGCCATCGAAGAGATCTTTGACAGGGCCCTTGCCATGGGCGGAACGCTTTCCGGTGAACACGGAACAGGTCTTGCAAAGGCACCGTTTCTGGAAAAGGAGATTGGCTACTCTTCGGTCCTCTTTTCAAGACGGCTGCGCAAAGCCATGGATCCCCACTCGATTCTTAATCCCGGCAAAATCACAGGAGTCTTTTAAATTATGGCAGGCATGAATGAACTTGCAAATCAACTCAAGGAACTTGAAGAACAGCTGGTGGTCTGCAACCGGTGCGGCATGTGCCAGTCGGTCTGCCCTCTTTATGAACAGACCAGAAGAGAGTCTGACGTGGCAAGGGGAAAGCTTGCCCTGCTAGACGGGCTGAGCAAAAACCTCTTTACCGATCCCGACGGGGTCGATGAACGGCTCAACAGGTGTCTGCTCTGCGGATCATGCGCGGCCAATTGCCCGAGCGGCGTGAGTGTGCTCGAGATATTCATCAAGGCCAGGGCCATCATTGCCGAGTTCAAGGGGCTTTCTCCTGTAAAACGTTTGATCTTTAAAAAGATGCTGGCAAATCCCGCCGCCTTTGACCGCCTCACCGAGTGGGCGGGAAAATTCCAGGGGCTGTTCACAAAGGCTGAGAACAATGCCCAGGGAACCTCCTGTGCCCGCCTGGTTTCCCCTTTAATCCAGGATCGTCACCTTCTGCCCATGGCCGCCAAACCCTTCCACAAAACCAGGGTGTCGGTGAATACCCGGCCGGGCCGCTCGGGTCTCAGGGTGGCATTTTTCACCGGGTGCATCATAGACAAGATGTTTCCCCGCATAGCAAACGATCTGGTCGGTGTGTTTGAATACCATGGGGTCGGTACCTGGATTCCAGCCAACCAGGGGTGCTGCGGCATTCCGGCCCTGGCCTCCGGGGATCGGGCCACATTTGAAAGGCTTGTGGAGTACCATGTGGACCTGTTTGACAGCCAGAAGTATGATTATTTTGTAACTGCCTGTGCCACCTGTACCTCCACCATCAAGAAACTGTGGCCCACAATTTACGAAGGTAAGGCAAGCGGTACCAGGGAAAAGATCAGGCGATTGTCCGAACGAACCCTTGATGTAAATCAATTTCTGGTGAATAAAGTTGGACTTCATGATATTGGTGCCGGAGCCGCTGGAGATGGTGAGGCGGTGACCTACCACGACCCCTGCCACCTCAAAAAATCCCTCGGGGTATTCAAGGAGCCAAGGCAGATGATACAGGCATCAGGCAAAAAGCTCGTGGAGATGGAGGGTTCGGACAAGTGTTGTGGTATGGGGGGCAGTTTTAACCTCGCCCACTACGATCTCTCCTCCAGGATCGGCACCATCAAGCAGAAAAATATTGCAGATACCGGTTGTACCACACTTGCTACGGGATGCCCGGCGTGCATGGTGCAGATTTCCGACATGCTTGCCAGGGGCGGGTTGAATGTCAGGGTGAGGCACCCCCTTGAACTCTATGCCGACTCTTTGCGCAATCAAAAGTTGATAACATAACCTGAACCATGGGAAAATAGAGTGGATATATCCATCAAGCCCATAAAGCCCAAAAAGATATCTGATCAGGCCTTTGATCAGATAAGAGAGCTTATCTACAGGGGTAAACTCAAGCCAGGGGACAAAATACTGGCCGAGCGTGAGCTTGCAAAGGCCATGCAGGTGAGCCGCAGCACCGTAAGGGATGCCATCCAGCGCCTTGTCTCCATGGGTCTTGTGGTTCAAAAGCAGGGACAGGGGACCTTTGTTAAGGCCGTTGATTCCAAGGAAGAGACCCCCATCTTCAAGATGATGCAGATCCAGGATGCCACCATTGATGATCTTCTTGAGGTGAGGCTGGGGCTCGAATGCAATGCAGCGGCCATGGCTGCTCGACGGGCCGACGGGGATGACATAAAGGCAATGGATCTTTCCATTGAGGAGATGAAAAAAGAGATTGACTCGGGCCGCCTCGGCACTGCGGCCGACACCTCCTTTCACATGGCCATTGCCTATGCAGCAAAAAATCCACTCCAGATTTTGATCATGCGTAATTTCTACGATTATCTCTTTCATGGCATTAGAACGAGTCTCGAAGATCTGTACATGGACGGTGAAAATATTGACTCCATCCTGAAGCAGCACATTGGCATCATTCACGCCATCAAAGCCAGGGATAGTGAAGGGGCTCAAAGAGCTATGAACACCCATATTGACTTTGTGGTTCAATTCTACAGGCGAAGGACCGCAGATTTCAGGTCAGGGTAACCAAAGGGGGCTCTACTGTGGATATTTTTACACAATAACAGCATTGCCGTAAATTTTACAATTTTTGAAAGGAACAGAAATCCATGACATGCACAATAGATAAAAACACCATTGATAAAACCATAGAATTCCACGGCCACACATGCCCGGGACTTGCCATCGGCATCCGTGTGTCAGAGCTTGCCATGGAGCGTCTTGACATCACCGAAAGCACATCACCCGTGTGTGTGGCCGAGACCGATATGTGCGCACTCGATGCCGTGCAGTACCTCACCGGTTGTACCTATGGCAAGGGTAACCTGGTACACAGGGATTACGGCAAGGCCGCATTTACCTTTTTTGACAGAGCCGGCCAAAAGGGATTCCGGGCCGTGCTCAACAAAAGGCCCATTGCAAAGGACGGTGAGACCAGGGAGGATGCCATACGAACGATAATGGAGGCAGACCTTGACGATCTTTTCAAGGTTGAGGTGGTAAACCAGTCACCGGTGAAACCGGCCAGGATACTTGAGAGCATCCAGTGTGAGGCCTGTGGTGAGATGGTCATGGAGTCGAGGATACGCCGCTTTGCCGGCAAAAATCTCTGCATCCCGTGCTTTACTGAGCAGGAACAGAAAATCTGACCTACATGTCGGCACCGATTTTGGGCATGAGTGTCCACGAGATGAACCACCCGTTTTCATCCCTGTCCAGGCAGACAATCCCCGAATTCTGGAATTTAAAGACCCGCTGTTCGGGGTTGCCTGTCACAAGATAGCCCACAAGGCGCTCCAGGAATGGCAGATGGCCCACCACCATGGTGTTTTCCCTTGCATCCAGGGAGAGGGCGAATGCCTCCACCGGGTCCATGGGGGAGATTCCGTCAATCTGCTCGATTCCCCGCTCCGGCGTTAAAAACTGGGCCATGATTCTTGCCGTTTCAAAGGCCCGTTCTTTTTCGCTGTGGCGGATTATCGAGACAGGAATGCGGTAGCCCTCTGCCACCTGGGCAATACGTCGTGTATCGGCCCGTCCCTGGTCAGAAAGCCTCTTTTTTGAATCTTCGGTTTTAGAGCGATTTTTTCCGTGCTGCACCAGGTACAATGACATTGGGAACCTCCATTCAACAGTAGCTTTTTTTCGATAATAATTTTCTGATTATACTTTTTTTGCATTGTTATCATTTGCCCTGTCTCTTTACAATGAAAAAGGGCATTGATAAAAGATCCTTTTCAGGATAAGCATAATTAATCTCCAGATTCGGGAATTCCCGACTGGACAGGAGATAAACATGGAAGGCAAACTTTACGCAGATCTGCACAACCACACCACTTTTTCCGACGGGGACTTTTCTCCCCATGATCTTGTTTTTGCCGCTAAAAAGGCGGGTGTTTCTGCCCTTGGAGTCACTGACCATGACACCATCGATGGGATAGATGAGGCCCTTTGGGCTGGAGAGCGCCATGGAATAAAAATCATACCCGGGGTGGAAGTTTCCGTTCGGTTTAAACGTTCATTCTTTACAGGAACCCTGCACCTTCTCTGCTATTTTTCCATGGAACTTTTTAAAGACCTGAATTTTCGACGATCCATTGGAGAGGCCCTTGCCAGGGGACGGGGAACTCTGCTTGTGGCCCAGCGGGTCAAGGAGATCAACCGGTTTTTCGGCCCCCTGGGGATCACCCCCATGTTCGAGCAGGAACTCACGTGCCAGGAGATTGTCCGTTTGGCTAAAAATGCATCCAGGCGTCATTTTGCCCTGGCTCTGACCGAAAACCACGGCATCAGCTCTTTGGAGCAGGTGAAGGCAATAATTGGGAATCAGAGTCCTGCCTATGTGCCATCGGGCATCGATCTTGCCGAAGTAACTGATCTCATCGAAGAATGGCCCATGCTGGGCGTGCTTGCCCACCCTGCGGCGGGATCTTTTCCCGGCAGGGGCCATTATCGGGAGGTGCTGCCCCCCATGGAGATTGTGGAGAGGCTGTTCCCTGAATTTCTGGATGCAGGCCTCGGGGGCATTGAAGTTGAGTATCCCGGTCACACCATGGAGCACCGGGCAATCCTGAGAACCTGGGCGGAAAAACATGACCTGGTTATTACCGGCGGCTCGGACTGCCACGATGGGGTCGAGCGACCCCTTGGAGTCTGCGGCATATCCAGGGAGGTGTTTGAAACCTTTAAGGGCCGAATCCCGACGGGTAGAACTCCATCAAGAGGAACCCTGTGATGCTGCTTGAGATCAAAGGGCTGGTAAAACGCTATAAGGATGTCACGGCCGTTGACGGTATCTCCTTTTCCATCAAAGAGGGGAGCTGCTTTGGTCTTCTCGGTCAGAACGGGGCTGGGAAAACAACCACGGTGGAAATGATCGAAGATATCATTACTCCCACCGAGGGCACCATTTTGTTCAAGGGAAAACCCAGGGACAGGGATTTTCGTGAAAAAATAGGCATTCAGTTTCAGCACACGGAACTGTTGGCCTTTTTAACGGTCAACGACACCCTCAGAACCTTTGCCAGATTTTATAAAAATCCGCTTCCAGTGGAAGAGGTCAGCCGCCTCTGCTTGTTAGACTCCATCGGCCGTCAGATGAACGACCGGATATCCGGAGGTCAAAAGCAGCGCCTTCTTCTCGGGCTTGCCCTGATCAATGATCCAGACCTTCTCTTTCTTGACGAACCATCCACAGGTCTTGATCCCCTGGCCCGCCAGCACATGTGGAAGATCATCAGGGGGGTGAAGGAGCAGGGTAAATCCATTGTTCTTACAACCCATTCCATGGAAGAGGCCCAGATTCTGTGCGATGACATTATCATCATGGACAAGGGCCGCATCATTGCCCAGGGTTCTCCCGGGACCCTTATTGAGCAGCACTGCCATGATGACGGGGAGCCCAGAAATCTTGAGACGGTGTTTTTAAACCTCACAGGAAGGCATCTCAGGGCGTAACCTTCACAAAAAAGGAACCTGGAAAAAGGAACATCTGCATGAATCTTAAACGAATGTGGGCCGTGCTTGTCTCAAGAAATTACGAGTTTCTAAGGGACAGGGCAGCCTTTGGCTGGAACTTTCTCTTTCCCTTTTTGATTGTGGCGGGTTTTGCCCTGGTGTTCGGCAACGACAACCGCGCCCAGTTCAAGGTGGGCGTCTTTCCAGTTGCCCCGGAAACAGCGGTTGAAAGTCTTGAGCTCCCCGATCGGTTTAAGGAGACGCTGTACCTTGACCTGATTTATTTTGACAGCTTTGACCAGGCGCTGGATCGCCTGAGTCACCACAAGATCGACATCCTCATCAAAAACTCGTCCCGGCCCTGGCAATACTGGATCAGCGACACTTCGCCCAAGGGGTATGTGGCGGAAAAAATCTTCCGGGAGAGTACGGTTCCCCTTGAAGCGTTTGACGAGCTTCTCAGGAAAGAGGCGATAACCACGGTCCAGATTCGTTATATTGACTGGTTGTTTCCCGGAATCCTCGGAATGAACATGATGTTTTCGGCCCTTTACGGGGTTGGATTTGTCATTGTGAGGTATCGGAAGAACGGGGTTTTAAAGAGGCTCAAGGCCACCCCTGTGACGGCCCTTGAGTATTTGACGGCCCAGATGCTCTCCAGGGTGTTTTTGATTTTGTTTACCGTTGTCATTGTCTGGGTCGGGTGTGACCTCATCTTTGACTTTCACACCCAGGGCTCTGTGTTTGATGCGGTGGTTGTCTTTGCCATGGGCGGCATTGCCCTCTCATCCATGGGGCTTTTGATTGCGGCAAGGGGTACGAGTGAAGAGGTTGCCAACGGACTCATCAACTTTATCTCCTGGCCCATGATGTTTCTGTCTGAGGTGTGGTTCTCCCTGGAGGGTGCGCCCGGATGGATACAGACCATTGCGGGTTTTCTCCCGCTGACAAGGATGCTTTCCGCCATCAGGGAGATCCTCAACGACGGGGCTACCCTTGCCCAGGTGGGGCCGGACCTCCTGTTCCTCGGCGTTGTCAGCCTTGCCTGTCTTCTGGCGGCATCATGGCTCTTTTCCTGGACCAAATGATATTGCAAGGGCCTCGAGGGTTGACGGGGTGTTGAGGGCCGGGTCGTCCAGGACCCGTTGAAACAAAAGCTCCATGATTCGTCCCACCTCGGGACCAGGGGCAAGGTTTAGCAGGGCCATGATGCGGTTTCCGTCGATGGCGAGATCCCCTGGTGTAAAGGCCTGTGTTCCCCCGGGTTCAAGCTCGTCTTTAAACTTTTGAACCCGGTTGCGGATATCCCCGAGGTTGTAGTGGGGTTTTGCGAGGTTGGAGCGCTTGTCTGCGATGCGCATGCGCATGAACTCCTGATAGGTCAGCCCCCGGGCCGCAAGAAGGGCAAGGATTCGGCGTACTGCCCTGGGCGAGGTCTCTTCGGTGAGAGGCCGCATGTGAACGCTGATGATTGACAGGATGTAGTCTATCTCCCGGAGGGAAAATTTCAGGTGGATAAGGTCCTGCTCGACCTGATTTAGCTTCTTTTCATGGTCGTGGAAGGTGAGGATCCCCTCCTTAATTTCCGCCGCATCATATTTGCCGGCATCGTGGAGAAAGCCTGCAAGGCGCAGCAGCGGCCGTTTGGGAGAGAGGGCATCGCCTGTCATAATTGAATGCTCAAACACCGTCTCACCATGGAACGGTCCGCCGTCAAGGTTAACCAGCCTCTCAAGGCTGGGAAATATCTCTTTGAGCAGGCCGGTCTTTTCAAGGGCTTTGAAAAAAAACGAGGGGAGATCATGGCCCATGGCCTTGAGGATCTCCATGCGGATGCGTTCCTGCGCCACCGAGGATTTGACAAGGCCTGCATTGACCCGGATGCTTTCAAGCGTCAAAGGGTGAAGTTTGCCCTTGATCCGGGAGACAAACCGGCAGGCCCTGACGGTTCGCAGGGGATCTTCCAGGATTCGCTGGTTTGCGTCGCCGGTAAACCGGATGATCCTCTCTTTAAGGTCCTGCCGGCCTGAAAAGGGGTCGATGATCTGCCCGGTTTCAGGGTCCCAGGCCATGCTGTTAATTGTAAAATCCCTCTGTTCAAGGTCTGCAAGGGGAAAGTTCGTTTGGTCACCCCTAAAGGACGCCACTTCAATGCCGTTCACAAGGCAGATGTGGAAGCTCTTTCCCACCGTTTTCACTTTCTCCCCGGTAAAGATTTTTTGGATGGTTTCAAGGGAGGCGTTGGTTACAATGTCAAAATCCGTGGGACGATCTCCGGCTGCCATGTCCCGGACGGCACCGCCCGCAATCAAGGCCCGGTAACCATTTTTAACGATCAGGGTCAGGATTTTTTCAACTTTATCGGGAAGTCTGGGTTTCATTGTTCGGTTCCGTTGCACCACCTGGGAACCAGGTCGTGCCCAAGGTTGAGATTGAGATGATCAAGAATTCTTGCCGTCACCGTATCCACAAGGGCCTCCACCGTTGCGGGTGAAGTGTAGAAGGAGGGGCACGGGGGCAGGATGGTGGCACCGGCCCGGCAGATCCGGGTCATATTTTCCAGGTGAATCAGGCTGAGGGGTGTTTCCCTTGGTACCAGGATCAAGGGGCGCCTCTCCTTGAGGCAGACGTCCGCCGACCGTGAGATCAGGTTGTCGGCATAGCCTGCGGCCATGGCTGCAAGGCTCTTCATGGAACAGGGAACGACCACCATTCCCGAGTGGACAAACGAGCCGCTGGCAGGAGAGGCGGCATAGTCAGTCTCGTTAAAGATCCTGATGGTGCTCCCATGGTGGCAGACCACCCCCTGATCTGCCAGAAATTCCTGGAAATTTTCTCCTAGTGTGAAGCCCATTTCATGGTCAAGGACCCGGAATCCCCCCTGGGAAACCATTAGGATTACCCGGCAGGGAGTCTGGACCAGGGCCTTGAGCAGCCGGATGGCGTAGATAACGCCTGAAGCACCGGTTATGGCAACCACATAGGTTGGTGTCATCTTGGGCATTTTCGTGGACGTAATCCTAGGTTTCATCGTGGGCGTCATCAGGCCAGGGTCTCGGTGAGAACGCCTGCAAAAAGCGTTATGGATACCAGGCTGTTCATGTGAAAAAATGCGATGTTGATATGTTCGAGATTGTCCGGTTTCACCAACCAATGTTCCACCACGAGGAGCAAAGCTATCACACCGAGGAAGAGGAGAAATACCCGATTCATGTCAAAGGAGAGGTACATGGCAAACAGGAGAACAAGGGTGAATCCGTGGAGGAGCAGGGACACGGCCATGGCGTTTTTTGGACCAATGGCCGACGGAATCGAAAAAAGGCCGGTCTGCCCGTCAAAGGCTGTGTCCTGGCAGGCGTAGAGAATGTCAAACCCTGCGATATAGGTCATCAGGGCCAGGGTCAGAAATAGGATGGGTACTGAAACGCCGCCAGTGACGGCGATCCACGCCCCAAGGGGGGCAAGGGAGATGGCAAACCCGAGATAGATGTGGCAAAAGGCGGTGAACCGCTTGGTGTAGGAGTAGAAGAGCAGCAGGATAAGAACGGGAAACGAGAGCCATAAGCAGAGGGGACCGAGCATTGCCGCCGCAAAAATAAATACCAGGCAGGATGCTCCCACAAAGAGGCCTGCAGATTTCCCTGTTAAAATCCCGGCGGGAATTTCCCTGTTGGCCGTTCTGGGGTTTTTAAGATCCATGGGGGCGTCGATGATCCGGTTGAACCCCATGGCGGCAGATCTTGCCCCCACCATGGCCAGGATAATCCACACAAGGACCGACATGTCGGGTTTATGGTCTTTCCAGGCCAGAATAACTGCCGAAAGGGCAAAGGGAAGGGCGAACACGGTGTGGGAAAACTTGATCATTCGTCCAAAGATAAGGATTTGATCCCTCAAGGCTGACTTCATTGACTGGTAACTCTCCTAATCTGAAAATCCTCAATATATACCATAAACTAGGGTATTACAATCCGGGCATCGGCCCTCAGGGGTTATAGTGCTTGAAATCACGTATCCTCTCCGGTCCACCAGGGTTCTGCCGCAGCTGTGGCAAAGGGTGTTTTCACCTTCAAGGCCCGGGACGTTCCCCGTGTACACATATCTCAGCCCCGCAGCTTTTCCGATTGAGGCGGCCCTTTTGATCGAGGAAACCGGTGTTGGGTCACGGTCCATCATCCGGTAGCAGGGGTGGAATCTTGATACGTGCCAGGGGGTCTCAACTCCAAGCTCGTCGGCAATAAAGGCGGCCATGGCCTCAAGCTGCCCGGGGTCGTCGTTGAGCCCGGGGATGAGAAGGGTGGTCACCTCCACGAGGATGCCAAGGCGCTTCATGAGCTTGAGGTTTTCCTTTACAGGTTCGATCTTTGCCTTGCAGTATTTTCGGTAAAAGTCATCGTTAAAGGCCTTTAAATCCACATTGGCCGCATCTATATAGGGGGCGATCATTTCGATTGCCTCCCGGCTCATATAGCCGTTGGTGACCAGGATATTGAAAAGTTCGTTGTGTGCAGCAATTTTAGCCGTTTCAAGCACCGTTTCTATAAACACGGCGGGTTCTGTGTAGGTGTAGGCTATGCTTGCACAGCCACCTTTAAGGGCCTGTTCAACTATGGTCTCTGGTTCTATTTCTACACCCCGGATCTGTCCGTTCTGCTCGGTCGGCATCTGGGCGATATCGGCATTCTGGCAGAAGCTGCACCGGAAGTTGCAGCCCACAGTTGCAATTGAATAGGCAAGGGAGCCGGGCTTGAGGTGAAATATGGGCTTTTTCTCCACGGGATCGATTCCCCTTGCCACGATCCGTCCATGGACAAGATTGATGAGTCGTCCTTCCTGGTTCTCCCGGACGCTGCAAAGGCCTCTCCTGCCCGGGTCAATGGTGCAGAAATGATTGCAGATGCCGCAGCGAACCTTTTTATTGTCGAGTTTTTCATAAATAAGCGTTTCCATAGTTCTATTCCTTCTGCTCCTCATTAATTATGCGTGCAAAACCTGATACCGGATCATAGTTCCTTGACTGTTTGACCCGCAGCCACATGGGCCGGGTCCTGAATTTTGGTACAGGCTTGATTTTCATGATGATCATGGTGCCGAGGGGTGATCGTTCTATTAAGGGTTGCTGTTCGATGAAACCTGCCAGGGGGCCTGTAAGGAATGGAAGCTGAAGGGTGGTTCTCCAGGTGAGGGGAACATCCCCGATAATTGCATAAAGGATTTTTTTCAGCTCCCAGATGCTGAAGTAATGGGCATGGGAAAAGGGGGTAGATATAAAGAAGCTCTTTATTCGGCGCAGTATGTTCAGCGGTGCATGGCTGTTGAAGACTCCAATAACAACGGTGTTTTTAGCCACCCTGCAAGCCTCTTCAACGGCCTTGGCCGGTCTTTCGGTGAATTCAAGACTGGTAAAGAGAATGGCATGGTCAAAGGAGTTGTCCTCAAAGGGAAGGGCCTCTGCCTCTCCCCTGTGGAGATCCACCTTGTCTCCCAGTCTTATCCTGGCAAGGTCAAGCATGGGTGGGGAGGGGTCCACCCCGGTGAGGTGAAATCCCTGGTTGAGAAGCGGTTCCAGGCTTCGGCCCGTGCCGCACCCGATGTCAAGAATCCTGTCGTATTTGTGGGCGGCAAGCATTCTCAGGAGCAGGTCTGTTTCAAGATTAAAGGCGTGGCCCTTTCTTGCCCGGTCAAACCAGGCATCGTAAAACTGTGCATCTTTGGAATCAAATATATGGCCCATGGATCTACACTACTCCAAAATCAGGTTTGCCAGGACTGCTTATTTCTATCTGTGGTCCTCAGGGATTCGACGGCAAATAATTTCCAAGTCCCTTATTTGTTCTTTGCAACGACCCAGACGGCATGAACTATACCTGGGATGTAACCGAGCAGGGTGAAAAGAATATTAATCCAGAAATGTTTCCCCATGCCGACCTGCATGAAAACTCCCAGAGGCGGCAGAATAATAGCGCATATGATTTTTATCAGTTCCATGGATTTATCCTTTCCTTAATTCTTTTATCAATCAATTGTTTGCCCGGGTTTTGCCGTATGATTGACAACAATTGTAACACACGGAAAGTCCTTTGTCATCATCGACTCTGGGGTCATAGCAATTCTAATTTTGATTTTATACTAGAGGCGACAATCGGTATCCTCACTCTGAAATTCAAAATTAGAATTGCTGCTGGGGTCAGGCAATTCTCATTTTGTATGTCAGAATAGTGATTGCCATCTGAATGAGACCATATGGCAGTCTCGTTTTAACAGGCCGAGGCGCAGGGACAATTCAAGAATTGCCCTGGGATAGAGGTTTATCCCGTGAAAATCTTTTTTAGATGAGAATTTTTGCAAACGAGACTTAAATTTTGACAAATGGTGATAACACCAATATATTATTCTGTTGCTTTTAACTTTTAAATTATACCTGAATGCAATTTTCAGGTTGCGTTTGCTGCCCGGTAGGGCCTGAGGAATTCGATATGACAATAAGTATAGATGGAAGGGGGCTTCCCTGTCCCGGTCCTGTTCTAAGGACAAAAGAGGCGGTTGATAGCCAAAACCCCGGGCATATCTCGGTGACTGTGGACAACGATGCTGCGGCAGAAAATGTGAGCCGGTTCTTGACCCATAGCGGCTTTGAGGTGTCGGTTGATTCCGATGGCAGAACCTCGGTGATCGAGGGAACCCGGCAGGGTGACTATCTGCCCGGTCAAGAATCAACAACTCCAAGCCCAGGACCGGACATGGGCCGGTCAGAGCATCAGAAAATAATGGTGATGATCGCCTCCCGAACCATTGGCAGGGGTGATGATATACTCGGTGAAAAACTCATGATAAGTTTTCTTACGACCCTCAAGGAGATGGGCGAGGATCTCTGGCGGGTGGTGTTTGTCAACACAGGTGTAAATTTCACAATTCAGGGATCGCCTGTTCTTGAGCAGATCCAGGAGCTTGAAGGGCTGGGGGTTCACGTTCTTGTCTGCGGCACCTGCCTGACCCATTTTGATATCCTTGATCAAAAGAAGGTGGGCGAGACCACCAATATGCTCGACATTGTCACCTCCATGCAGCTTGCCCACAAGGTGATCAATCTGTAACTCGAGGCTCAAGGTTTTATAATTGTTTTAGTAGGTTTGTTCCAGTTGCTGGGACTTTGGGAAAATTTGAGTCTGGTTCCGGCTTTTCAGGGCTTTTTTTGAGGACACCTTTTTCCTTAATTCTTCATCTGTTGACTCGACCGATCACCTTCCATTTGTATACCTGAAAAACTTGATAATTGAGTAGTATCATTCCGCCCCCTTTTGTTTCCCTGACCCGGAACGGAAAACGTCGGAGGTTGTTTTGGTGGTCCTAGATCAGTGGCTGTCTCCGCTTAGTCTTTTATTGCACATAAAGGGCATTATGTGCAATAAAAAGAGTAGGCACATTTGATTAAAAAAATAACGCAGAGGAGGGACTGAAAATCAAAAATTTATTATACTCTGATTCTGAAAGACAAAACCAAGTTGCCACGGTAGATATGGGACGAGAAGTTCCCGTCATGCAGGCCATCCTGGATGCACCCGAAGAGCTTTTGTGGAAAGCAAATTTTAATTCAGATAATTCTGTGGAAACCTATGACCGAGCCATCCGGACTTTTTTAGATTTCCTGGGGATCTGTTCTCCCGAAGAGCTGCGCTCGATCACCCACGGCCATGTAATTGCCTTTAAAAAATTCCTGCAGGACCAGGGGCAGAGTGCCCGCACCATTAATAATCGCCTGTCCGCAATTTCTTCCCTGTTCAATCACCTGATCGATCAGCAGGTGGTAAAAATTAATGTCGCCCAGGGCGTTAAGCGTATGCCGGTGAGCGCCTCCCGGGTCGAGGCAAAAGTATTAACGCCGGATGAGGTTCGTAGTTTTCTCGACTCTCCAGATGTTTCCAAGCTCCAGGGGATGAGAGACAGGGCCATTTTAAACACCCTTTTTTTTACAGGGTGTCGGGTATCCGAAGTGTGTTCCCTCAAGGTGAAAGATTTTTATGAGGAACAGGGGTTTTATGTCTTGGATTTCTGGGTCAAAGGAGGGCACCGCAACCGCATGGCCATCAACCAGGAGCTGCAAATTGTCTTAAGCAAATACCTGGCAGAGACTGGCCACTGGGAGTGCCAGGCAGACTTTCTTTTTCTGCCGGTCAAGTCAGGCTACAAAGCATCGGATCCCAAAAGGAAACTTAGCCGCAGAACCATCGATCACCTATTTAATAAATATGCAAAGAAAGTCGGGATTGCTGGAATCACGCCCCATTCAGCCAGGGCCACCTTTATCACCCAGGCCCTGGAAAACAACTGTCCCATCGAGGCGGTACAGAAGACAGTCGGTCATTCACAGATAAAGACCACGCAGATGTATGACAAGCGCACGGCCAAATACAGGGAGAGCGCAAGCTTTGCGGTTCGGTATTGATTAGTGGACTACGATATCGGCAAAAACTGTAAGATTCTTAGGATGCGAAAAAAAGTTTATTGTTTGTTGAAAAACAACAAAGGGGTGATTGAAACATGATTGTTACAGCTACTGAATTTAAAAACCGTCTTGGCTGATATCTTGATGCAGCCAAAACCAACCCTGTTCCCAGTGGGACAACAAATATTATATATAGATGGTTAGTTTTTAAACAGACCCTAAGGAGTAAAAAATGATTATGCACAACCCACCACACCCAGGAGAGGTAATAAGGGAGCTTTGCCTTGAACCGTTAGGATTAACGGTTACAGACGCAGCCAAAGGAATTGGTGTATCTCGGAAAACATTATAGGCCTTATTAAACGGACGTTTTGGCATTTCTCCTGAAATGGCTATCCGTCTTTTAAAAGGATTTGGCGGCAGTGCTGAAAGTTGGTTGATTCAGCAAACGCAATATGACCTTTGGCAAGCCTTGCAAAACACAAATAACATCAAGGTTAAAGCCTTTGCGTAGAACGGTAGCCAAAATTGACCAACTATGCACCGACATTGACACCATCGTTGCGGAGACTGAAGCATGAACACACAAGAGATTGATCGTTTAAGCAAGCAAAAAGCCTACGATTTGTATGATTATGGTGTTATTCACACTCTTGAAATTGGAACAACAAAAGGCCTGCAAGACATTCATCGTTATTTGTTCAATAATTTATATGACTTTGCAGGACAGATCCGAGAATTAAATATTTCCAAAAGTAATTTTCGTTTTGCCCACGCACTTTATTTAAAAGATGCTTTACGGGCAATTGAAAAAATGCCCGAACAGACGTTTGAGGAGATTATTGATAAATATGTAGAAATGAATGTGGCTCATCCATTTTTAGAGGGAAATGGTCGTTCAACTCGCATCTGGCTGGATTTAATTTTTAAAAAACGTCTTGGCAAAGTTGTGAATTGGGAAAAGGTGGATAAAAAGCTGTATTTACAGGCGATGGAACGGAGTCCTATTAATGACTTGGAAATTAGTTTTTTATTACAAAATGCCTTAACCGATAAAATTGATGACCGTGAAGTGTATATGAAAGGGATCGACCAATCTTATTACTACGAAAAGCCAGAGGATAATAGAGGATGAATCATTTTAAAGTTTATTACAAGGAAGGCAGCGGCTGTACCGGATCCGTGCGGAAACTAAGGTGGTCAATGTTCCACTTCTTAAGACTTTGAGACTGGGCATAGGTTATTACCACATCTGCGATTGGTAGGCAGTCCATAAGCTCAATATTACACCAAGTATTGCTATCAGCATCAAAACAGAGTTTTCTAAAGGTTTTAGAAATAGATTGTGCGGCCTCTTGAGTTACAAGCTCTGCCTCTAAAGGATCGTTCTCTGTGTACATATTACTTGACAGGGTGCCAAGTGAGAGAGAAAAAAGTGGGGGGGACTTCATTTAAATCCCAAGCCGCCATTTTGAATTGGCATGCATGCAGCGAGATCATTAGGAGCTGTACTTGAGCGCAGTCTCAAAAACTGATGAAAAAGGGGACAAGATTACTGATGGTTATTTTTATAAGAGAATCATGCAAAGCAGTAGAAAATAAAAAATATTTTTCAACTATAGAATCTTCACCATTCAGGCAAGGTTTTTAAGAAGTTTTGACAAACATTTTAGCCTTGGAAATTGTCCTGCGTAAATAGGCTTCATTCTGTTTTGGGTTTGAATGGTTTTTCCAAATGGTTCTTTGTTCCAGTATTTGACGCCTGACTTCATTTTAATCCAACCCTCTTCTGAATAAGGCCATGGAAAAAGCAAAATTAGTAGCCGATTCATCACCCCGATCGTAATGCGAACGGGGAAAAACAGGAAGGTGACACACGCCCCCCCTCCAGGGGGAGATGGGAAAAGTGCTCGGGTTTGTATGGGGTTTTGATAAAAGCTGGAGATGGGATGTGTGGTGTGTGTTTCCAGTCTGCCCATATAAGTCTTGCCAGGGGGTAAAACCTTTCATTGCTATGCTCAGTATTTCCTTAAACTTCTTGTGCAGATGGTACCAATCGAGAACAATCTGCATATTCTCGTACCATTCAAAATGCTTTAAAATCGAAGCATTTAATGCTCTGTGACCGTCAGTGAAGATCTGCAATCGTTTACCAAATAAAGAATTGTTCAAGAAAAAAGCATTCAGTAACCCTAGGCATGTTTTGGTATAATCACCGGTTAATACGTATTTTTTACCTTCACATTCAATATGAGCGACTGTGTCATGCACATATTTGCGTTTACCCCGGTTGTCGGTTTTTTTGTCGGTTTCGATTTAACCGGGATTATTCGTTGTTATCCACAAAAAAATCATCGATCAGGCCCTGTTCTTTCAGGTTTGTGCCGTATTGAGCTGCGCTTTCCCTGTCTGGAAAGTGTGATATCCTCACGATGAACCAGGTGCGTCCACCGCCATCCGCCCTGTAAGTATAGGCGTCAAGCCCCTTTTGTTTGAGCTTTGCCAGAAACTCGTCGGCATGGGCTTTTTTTAAATAAGCTGCAACCTGAATGGTAAACCGCCCGGGCATTTCCTTTTCAACTTTTTCAACCTTGTTTGCCTCAACGGCAGTTTCTTTGGGGGGTGTGTGGACGAGATGAACAAGGGTGTTGATTCCAAACCCGGTTAAAATAACTGCGCCTGCAAGGGCGGTGGTCCACTTTAAAAATCGTGCAAGGCTCTCCCGCTCCTGGAAAAAAGCATGGTATCCCTTTAGGCGGGCAATAATCTCTTGAAATGTTTCGGGTAAGACAGTCGCAATTTTTTTGACTCTGTTCGTAATAGTCTTGAACCCTTCGACAGGTTTCATGCCTTGCCCAGGGAAAGAGCGGGGGAAAAATTCTGAGCCCAGGGTCCTGGGCCTGGTATCGGCCAGTGTGTCATCGAACGCTACATCAGGCTGGGGGACAAGATTGTCAGATAAATTGTCAGCCAGAGTACCAGCCGGATTTTTGGCCCTAACAACGGCCAGATCATTGATCAGATCATAGATCGGATCATCAGCCATATCATCCCTCGGAGTATCAGGCACCATAAGTTCTTTGATACCGGCAAGGGTATCATGGTCGGGGCTGGAGCTTGACTGGAGAGCCCTGTAAGTCTTTCGGGCCGCATAGTCTGTGCGTCCTGACGCAAGGAACAGTCGAGCGCAAAGGGTTGTTATTTCAGGATTGTCAAGGTGAGCCTCCGCCACCCGGGTCATTGTTTCATGGTCCTGCCTTGTCAGGTTTTTTCCCCGACCCAGTCGTTTCAACCATAGGGATGCAATCTCACCGTCCTGGGGTGAGATCCTGAGAAATCCCCTGACCGCCCTTTTAAATTCTGGGTGGGACGGGGCTGATGTCAGGCTGAACTTTGCCAGGGAGGCCAGAAGTGCAGACTCTATCCGTCGTGCCCTTAAGGGGGAGATCAAACCTGTTTCGTAGCGTTCCAGGGCTTTCAGATATTGGTGTTCGCTCCTTGGGGCAATGCCTGCCCTGTCCCAGGATTCAGCCGACCGCAATGCGGAGAGGACCCGTCGTTCTCCCCCACGGGTCATGGCCCATTCAGTCAGCGCCAGAATCATCGCCATCAAGGCGATTGCTGCCGGAAGATCATGGTCCGGGAATAATCCGTTAACCAGGGGCAATATCCAGAAGGCCAGGGCAAGGCCCGGAATCAGGGAGAACCAGAGCACCAGAGTCAGGTGACGCACCAGGAGAATCATGGCTTTGTCTCCTGGCAGAGGTTTTGATTCTCCTTGAGGGGAACTCTCACTACCTCGGCATTGCCGTCGGTGCCATGGGTGTCAGGGGCACATCCGGTCTTTATATCCACGGTTTCGAATCGGATTCCCCTGGGAATTGAAAAGTCTCGTTCGGGTTCGTTCCTAAGGGCCTGGTCCATGAAATCAGCCCAGATGGGTGCAGCGGCCCGTCCGCCGGTGATGCCCATTCCCGTCCTGGTTGCAAGTTTTCTCTCCCGGTCAAAACCCGTCCACACGGACACGGAAAGCGAGGGGGTAAATCCGGTGAACCAGGCGTCGTTGAACGAGTCTGTGGTACCGGTCTTGCCGGCAGCCGGCCGGGTAAATCCCAGCTGGCGAATGGACCTGGCGCTGCCCACATCCACCACGGAACGCATCATATCAACCACCTGAAAGGTTGTCCCGGCATCGAGTACCCTTCGTCCCTGGGGAATGTGCTCGTAGATCACCCGGCCAAAGGGGTCCTCCACCCGCCATATCATAAAGGGTTCATGGCGGACACCGTTGGAGGCAAAGGTGGAAAAGGCCGATGCCATCTCCAGAGGGGTGACTCCTCCGGTGCCAAGGGCGATGGAGTAGACCTTCTCAAGGGGGCTTGTAATGCCGCAGAGTCTTGCTGTCCTGATCACCCCATCGGGTCCTGTCTGTTCCACGAGCTGGGCTGCAATTGTGTTTATCGAACTCGTCAGGGCCTGTTTCAAAATGATATCCCCCTGGAATGTCCGTTCAAAATTCTGGGGTCTCCAGGCAGGAGCACCTTTTACCGGAATGGTTACAGGCCTGTCAGTCATGATCGTTCCCGGATGGAGCCCAAGCTCGTTAAAGGCGCAATAGTAGAGAAAGGGCTTGAATCCCGACCCCGGCCTTCGCTGGCTCTGGATGGCCCGGTTGAATTCGGATTTAAAGTAGTCTCTCCCCCCCACAAGCGCCTTGACCGCCCCCGAACCCGTATCAACGGCAACAAGTGCGGCCTGGGGTGGTTCCTCGTCCCGGCTGTCCATCTCCATCATGGTGTCCAGACGTTCCATTCCCTTTGCAACCGCTGAATCGGCTGCCGCCTGAAGTTTTGGATCAAGGGTGGAGTAGACCTTTATTCCACCGTGAAAGACCACGTCCTCTCCGTATTTTTCAACCAGCTGGCTGATCAGGGCGTCTATGAAATAGGAGCCGGTTCTTGAATCACTCTTTCGCATCGTAAGTTCTGGCCTGACCGCCATGGCGGCGATTGCCTCCTGTCGGGTAATCTGACCAACTTCAGCCATGCGCTGCAGCACAAAATTACGCCGGGTAATTGCCCGTTCATAATGGCGAAAGGGGTTGTACCGGGTGGGGGATTTGGGAAGTCCGGCAAGAAGGGCCGCCTGGCTGAGGTTGAGATCTGAAGCTGGAATGCCGAAGAAAACCCGGGCCGCACGTTCAACTCCCTGGGCTCCGGCACCAAAATGGATCTGGTTGATATATGCGTGGAGGATTTCCTGCTTGGTGCTTGTGGCTTCGATCTGCAGGGCCACCAGCATTTCCCTGAATTTTCGGAGATAGGTCTTTTCAAAGCTGAAAAAAAGATTCTTGGCAAGCTGCTGGGTGATGGTGGATGCCCCCTGTACCCTGCCCGGCTCAAAAAGGGTTACGTACAGGGCCTTGATGGTTCGAAGCTTGTTTACCCCATGGTGCTCAAAAAAACGGTGATCCTCGGTCGCAACCACGGCATTGATAAAATGGGGGGATACAAAGGAAAGTCCCACAGGCTCCCTCATGCCAAGGGTCATGAGGCGTTGACCCGTGGCGTCAAACACCTCGGTCTGGGGAACATCGATGATCCTTCCGAGGGGCTCTGGAACCTGGGGAAGATCCTTGACCGAAACAAGAACCAGACCGCCGGCCGCCAGAATAAAAAAGGCAACAAGGATAAGGGTGATGTATAGAGTAATGCGTAACCCCCGATAAATAAAGCAGAACCCCTTCATTGCTCCCCCCGGGTAAGAGCCATGCTGAGCCGCCACACCGCCCACTCCCTGGCCCTGACAAGAATGATCCTGGTCTCGCCATTCTCCTTAAATTCAAAACCCAGGCGTATGTATCCTGATTTTGCCTCGTTCCAGATGCCGGCCCGGACAATGGTTCCCCGTTCCCTCAAAAGGGCTTTGGGCGTTGTGATGAGGTCGGGAAGCACCTCTGCCGGAAGGGAAAGAAGGGCCGTAAAAAACACATCTGCCGGAAAGATCCTTCCTGCAAATCCCGGGATGTTCTCAAGTCTTTCCGAAAAAAAATTCTCCTCTTTTTCAAGGTTGGCGAGAAACTGGTGGTTCAGATCAAGCTGCCGGATGACCCGGTTGTTGGAACCAAGGAAGTAGATTTCAAGACCCTGGGTCTTGCCCTGGCAGAAAATCCGGGTGAGGCCTGGAGTTCCAAACAGCCAGACAAGCTCTATAGGATCGATGAGGGTAGCTGCTGCATCTTCGGGGAGCTCAAGGTAGAGGGCCTTGAATCGTTCCCTGTCAAGGCCCGTCCACTGGCCGGGAAGCACCACCTGGGCAAGTTGGGAAAACGATGTCGCCTCCCGGGCCACTCTCGCCTGGTCCTGGCGCTCGGTGACGATGGTGTCAAGGTGGGTGTGGGCCCGCTGGGTCTGGTTCCCGGTTGTCCAGATGACACCTGTTTCCGGTCGGAGGGCATTGGTTGAAGCAAGATATCTGCCCAGAAGCTGTTCTCCCCAGTCAAACCTGAATTCGGAAAAAACAACGGCAGCCACCAGAAAAAAAAGCACCAGGTTAAACATGGACAGGTTTCTCCTGAGCCATGCGGAAAAGTCCGTGGGTTCGTACCAATGTGTCATGATCCCTGACTTATGCCTAATTCCGGGTGGATTTGCAACCTAAAATTCAAGATAAGTCTTGACCAGTGATTGGATTTTGCTTAGGTTAACTCTTTTATAGAGACAGAAATGGTTTTTATCGAGATGGAAATGGTGGTATTTACCATACTGTTAAACTTTGGAGGAACGGTGTGTACTCAAAAATTTTAATTCTCAACTTTCCACCGGTCATGTCCCACAACGCCGTGGTCTGTTATCTTGCAAAGGATTATGACCTGATTTTCAACATCCTTGGTGCAAAATTTTCAACCAAGGAGGATGGGGTCATGGTGCTTGAGGTGAGCGGCACCCGGGAAAACTACAAGAGGGGCCTCCGTTTCTTAAAGGACCAGGGTGTCAGGGTCTCCTTTGCCGAGCAGGAGATCTTCCGGGACGAGGATAAGTGCACCCATTGCGGTGCCTGCACGGCTGTATGCCCCACCTCAGCCCTATGGATCAAGCGTCCAGAGATGGAGGTCATCTTTGACAGGGATAAGTGCAGCATCTGCGAGCTTTGTATCCTCACCTGTCCGACCCGGGCCATGGGCCTGTTTTCCAAGGATGCTGAATCGATTCTTCCGTGAGTTCTCTGACAGCCATAGCCTTGAGCGGCGGGGTTGATTCCCTTGTTGCGGCCCATCTCTTAAAGCAGCAGGGCCATGATCTTGTGGGTATTCATTTTACCACGGGATTTGAGTCAAACGAGGTTGATCTTTCATCCATCGAAGATCAGCTTGACATTAAAATTCATTCCATGGACCTGAGTGCTGAATTTAAGGCCCGGGTGGTGGATTATTTTGTCGAGACCTATGCCCGGGGAAAGACTCCCAATCCCTGCGTTATCTGCAATCAAACGATAAAATTCGGTCTTGTTGCAAAGAGGGCAAAGGAGTTGGGTGCTGAAAGGATAGCAACCGGGCACTATGCCAGAATCAGGGCCGGGGAAGATCAACGCATTGAGCTTGTGCGGGGGGTGGATCCGGTGAAGGATCAGTCTTATTTTCTGGCCATGCTCACCCGGAATCAACTCAGACAGGCTGTCTTTCCCCTTGGGCAGCTCACAAAGGCCAGGGTGCGGGAGATTGCCCTGGAAAACCGTCTTGTGCCCTGGGAACAAAAGGAGAGCCAGGATATCTGCTTTATCGGAAAATCCAGATTCCCAGAGTTCGTACAATCCCGGCTTTCACTGCCCTCATCTCCCGGAGACATCGTCCTTGCTGACGGCAGGCAGGTAGGCCGCCACAGGGGTCTGCACTGTTACACCGTCGGCCAGAGGCGGGGCCTCAACAGTCCCGGGCCCGAGCCCTACTATGTCAAGACAATCGATATTGCGAACAATACCCTTGTGGTTGGTGGGAAAAAGGACCTATATACCGCCGAAGCGCTCCTGGGCAAACTGAACTGGATTACGCCCCCCTTAAGTTCAAGCCAGAGGGTAACCGTTAAAATACGATACAGCCACGAGGGGGCACCATCTGTTGTGACCATCAAAAACGATCATGCAACCCTTCTCTTTGACGAGCCTCAGCTGGCTGTTACCCCCGGTCAGGTGGCTGTTTTTTACAGGGATAAACAGGTCCTTGGAGCTGGAATCATTCAATGAGCTTTTTTTACATCACAACCCTTGGCTGCAAGGTAAACCAGTATGAATCCGATGGGATCGCAACGGTCCTGAGCAAGCACGGCTGGACCCGGGTGGAGGCGGTTGAGCAGGCCTCTGTCTGCATCGTCAATACCTGTGCTGTCACCTCAAGGGCGGCCGTGCAGTCCCGCCAGGCGGTTCGAAGCATCATCCGCACGAATCCCCGGGCAAGGGTGATCGTCACCGGATGCCACGCCCAGACAGAACCCGACCTTGTGGGCAAAATAGAGAATGTCGATCATGTTGTCGGCCATGGGGATAAATTCAAAATTGCCGAGGCCGTCATCGCGTCGGCCCAGGGAAACCCTTTTCTGCCGTCACCCGACAGGCCCTTTTGCTCGTTAACTGACTTTCAGGGGTTTGAACCTGCTGTAACCGGCAACATGACCCGGGCCTATTTAAAGATCCAGGACGGGTGCAACGCCTTTTGTTCCTACTGCATAGTTCCCTATGCCAGGGGAAGAAGCAGAAGTATGCCCATGGAAGATGTGCTGGCCCATCTTAATCATCTCCACGAACAGGGGTACAAGGAGGTAATAGTCACGGGCATTCACACGGGCGCCTGGGGCGCTGATCTTCCCGAACCAAGCTCGTTTTTTAACCTTGTTAAAACCATTGTTGAAACCTCACCCATCCACAGAATCAGGATCAGTTCCATTGAACCCATGGAGCTGAGTGACGAAATCCTAGGTCTTGCAGCGGCCCATCCCATGATCTGCGATCATCTTCACATCCCCCTCCAGAGCGGGGACGACGGCATTTTGAAGAGAATGGGCCGCCCCTATGACACGGGCTATTTCAGGGAGCTCGTCCTCAAGGCCCACGAAGCCATGCCCAGGGCCGCCCTGGGTGTAGATCTGCTCCAGGGATTCCCCGGCGAATCAACCAGGGCCTTTGAACGCACCCATGAGCTGATATCCGGTCTTCCCATCTCCTATCTCCACGTGTTTCCATTCTCCCCGAGAAAAGGGACCCCGGCCTTTGATTTTCCAGACAGGGTAGAACCTGGGGTTTTAAAGCAGAGGTGCGCTGCCATGCGCGCCCTTGGCAGGGAAAAGCGCCGGGTCTTTGAGCTGGCAAACGTCGGCAACAGGCTCAGTGCAGTGATCCAGGAGCGGCGGGATGACCCCACCGGAATGCTCAAGGCGGTCACCTCCAACTACCTGACCCTCCTGGTCAATGGCGGGGATGATCTGAAACGCTGTGTGGTTGATTTGATTGTCGATGGTGTTGACGCTGATGGACAAATTCTGGGACACATTATTTAAGTCGATTATCCCATGCACAGGTTGGCGGCAACCCGTTTACTCCACTCTCCCTTGTTTGTGGGCAATGCCGTGTAGTTGTAAAACTTTTCAAGCAGCCCTTCTGGATTATCATCCACCTGGACCAGGGGCCTGCATGTATGGTGGATAAAGTTCTCCTGGATCATGTGATCGATAAACCCGATGAGTTTGTCATAATATCCGTTTACGTTGAGAAACCCGCAGGGCTTCTGGTGGAGGTCAAGCTGGGCCCAGGTGATTATTTCAAACATCTCGTCCATGGTGCCAAATCCGCCCGGAAGGGAGATGAACCCGTCGGAAAGATCGGCCATCAGAGCTTTTCGCTCGTGCATGGAGTGGACCACCCTGAGATCGGAAAGTTCGGTAAAGCCCACCTCCATTTTAAATAAATGCTCCGTAATAACGCCGGTCACGCTTCCGCCTGCGTTCACAACAGACTGGGCAAGAACGCCCATCATTCCCACGCTGCCGCCGCCATATACAAGTCCGATGTTATCTTCTGCAAGGGCCTTTCCAAGTTTTGCCGCCATGTGAACATATTCGGGAGTCGAGCCGGGGCTTGATCCGCAAAACACACAAATCTTTTTCATAAACGATTTTCCTGCAATATCATGTTTTGTTGTTTACAACCAAAGCCGAATTCACGGCCATATTCAGTCTGTACTGTATCTATCTTGCTCTTTGTGGTAGAGAACATACTATGATCTATCGAAAAGAAACATCCCTTTTTTTTGTATCCCTCGTGTTTTCTCTATTGGTTGGGGCCTGCCTGGTTCTTTTGCCCGGTCAGGCCCTGGCCTGCACTGGGATCGAGTGTCTGCCCGATACCATTGTCCGGGTCAAGCCTGCCATCGTTGGCATTGGAACGGTCCAGAAGACCCGTCGCCCTCCCGGGGTTCTTGGCGGAACCGGGTTTGTGGTGGCGGACGGAAACCATGTGGTAACCAATGCCCATGTGATTCCGGAAAAACTCAACAAAAGATACAATGAGTTTCTCGCAGTGTTCACAGGTCAGGACAAGGAGGTCTCGTTTGTCAGGGCAGAGGTGGTGCTGACGGACATGATTCATGATCTTGCCCTGTTGAAAATAACGGGCGAGCGCCTGCCTGCGGTTGAGTTTGGAAATGACGAAAAGGTTCGTGAGGGAGAGTTATATGCACTGTCGGGTTATCCCCTGGGGGCGGCCCTGGGACTCCATGTGGTGACCCATCGTTGCCTCATATCTGCCATCACGCCGATCATGCTTCCCGTGTTCAGGGGAGGGAAACTTGATCGGTCACGGGTGGAGCACCTCATGGATCCTTTCCCCATTTTTCAGGTTGACGGTACGGCCTATCCCGGCAACAGCGGCAGCCCCCTTTATGACATCAAGACCGGGGCTGTGGTGGGCATTGTCAATATGGTGCTTGTAAAGGGGGCAAAGGAAAATGCCATCACAGATCCCAGCGGCATTACCTATGCCATTCCCATCCGCCATGTAAAGGCGCTTCTGGACGAGGCTAACGTAAATTGATCAAAATGAGCATCGCTGGCTGAAAAATCTTTGATTGCTATTGCCCGGCTTTTCTGGTAGCAAAACTAATTTCAGTTGTTAAATTTTCAGCTATTTTAAAGGAGTGTCCAGATGATAAAAAAGAATTTGATGAACAAAAGTATCACCCTTGGCATTGCCGCCGGCACAGCACTACTCTTTTTCGCAGGTTCGGCCTTTTGTGCAGATGCAACATTGAAGACCGAAGAGCAGAAGATCAGCTATGCACTTGGCGCAACCATTGGAAATAATATCAAGCAGGATTATTCCGTTGACCAGGAGGCTTTTTTCAAGGGGTTTGCTTCGAGCACAACAGGCGAGAAGCTCATGACCGATCAGGAGATGCAGGAGAGCATGGCGGCCTTTCAGCAGGAGATGCAGGAAGTCCAGATGGCAAAGATAAAGGCAGCCGGAGAGAAAAACAAGATCGACGGGGATATTTTTCTTGCCGAGAATCAGAAAAAAGAGGGGGTAGTTACCCTTGAGAGCGGCCTTCAGTATAAAATCATCAAAAACGGTGAGGGGAAAAAGCCGGTTCCTTCGGACACTGTTGAATGCCACTACCGGGGAACGACAATTGACGGCCAGGAGTTCGACTCCTCCTACCAGAGGGGAACCCCTGCATCATTTCCTGTAACAGGTGTGATTAAAGGATGGACCGAGGCGCTTCAGCTAATGAATGTAGGATCTAAATGGATGCTCTATATCCCCTCTGATCTTGCCTATGGGGAGCGTGGCGCAGGCGGCGCAATTGGGCCGGGTGCCGCTCTTGTTTTTGAGATTGAACTCCTGGGTATTCAGGAATAATTTCTGGGAAAATGTTTTTTATAACCCGCATGCTCTGGCAGACACAACGAACGATGAAACCCGATAAAATAAGCCGGGGCAGTGTAGGGGCGATCCCTTGCGGTCGCCCTTTGCGGCGGAAAGCTCGGCGGGAGTTTCATAAAAAACCCCACATGTCCTGGCGGACACAACGAAGAATGAAACACGATGGTACAGGGTGGGCTCTAATATCATCCCGCCCCCCACACCTCGGCCAGTTGAAACGAGGTCATCACAAAGGGCGACTGCAAGGGATCGCCCCTACACCCCATCTACTGCCTACTCTCTTTCATCCAAGACCCGTCTAACCACCCTTGCCAATTCCGATTTAACCACAGGTTTCATCAAAAAATCCTTGACCCCCAGCTCTTTTGCTACTTTTTCATCAAATGTTTCGCTGAAGCCGGTTGAGACTATGATTGGTATATCCGGTCTAAGGGCAATGAGCTCCCTGGCAAGTTGTGTTCCGGTCATGTTCGGCATGTTCATGTCGGTCACCACAAGGTCAAACCGATCTGGATCTGCCCTGAAGGCTTCAAGGGCGTCCAGGCTGCTCGTCCGCACGGTCACATGATACCCGAGGCGTTCAAATATCAGCCGCTGGAGTCGTACAACGGGTTCTTCATCGTCAACCAGAAGTATCCTTTCATTACCGCCCCTGGGGGATATGGGGTTTTCCATGGCTCCCTTCTCGGATCTCCCATCCATCAGGGGCAGGTAAACGTTGACGGTCGTTCCATTGCCCTGTTCACTGTAAATTTTGATCTCCCCCTTGTGCTCCTTGAGGATGCCGTAAACAATGGCGAGCCCCAGCCCTGTCCCCTTGCCCCGTTCTTTGGTGGTGAAATAGGGCTCAAAGATTTTGGCCATCACATCTGGAGCGATCCCGCATCCGTTGTCAGATACGCTGAGCAGGGCGTATTTACCCGGCCTGGGAGCAGGGTTGCTCCACTCGTCTCCCTGGAGGGTCACCCCCTGGACCCGGACTTCTATTTTACCCTGGATTTCCTCCACGGCATGGAAGGCGTTGGTGATAAGGTTCATGGCAATCTGGTGCAGCTGGGTGGGGTCAGCCATGACAAGGCCGCAGCCGGCTTCAAGATCCTGGCTGATCTCGATGTTGGTCGAAATTGACGACCGGCTTAGTTTTAATACCTCTTTTACCACCTGCTGAACCCTGACGGGTATGAGCTTGTGTTCATCCTGGCGGCTGAAGGCAAGGATCTGTTTTACAAGTTCGCTGCCCCGACGGCCGGATTCTAAGATGACTTCGGTGTTTTCATGTTCGGGGGTGCCCGGGGCAAGGTCCTCCAGGAGCATCTCAGCCATGCCCATGATGGGAAACAGGATGTTGTTGAAATCATGGGCAATGCCGCCTGCCAGGGTGCCGATGGATTCCATTCTCTGGGCCTGTATAATTCGTTCTTCCAGCTGTTTACGCTGTGTAATATCCCTCAGAAAACAGATAAGTCGGTCCTCTTCTTCCCTGTATTGAACGCTTACTTCAACGTCAAACAGGATGCCGTCCTTGCGGCGGTGCCGGGTTTCAAACATGTCTTCACCCCGTTCAATTATGGTCTGGAGGTGGGCAAGGATTTCATCTGTTGTCCGGTCGGATTTTATATCCCTGATGTTCATGGTCAGAAGTTCCTCTTCGTCATAGCCTGACATGCGGCAATAGGCATCGTTGACCTCGAGAAGTTTTCCATTGCTGTTGATGAGCCAATAGCCGTCCATGGCCGTCTGGAGGACGGACCGGTTCCAGGCTTCGCTTGCCTTCAACCGTTCCAGGACCTGCATCTGCCGGGTAATGTCCATTATATTCCCCTCAAAACGAAGGGGGTTGCCCTCGTCGTCATGGACAACCCTTGCGCTTTCGGAGACCCAGATCCAGGAGCCATCCCTGCGCAAGGCCTTGAATTTAAAGTTTTGCACATGGCCTGTTTCCAGGAGAAGTTTAAGGTAACGCTGTCGATCTTCTGGATCTGCATAAAACTGTGTTGGAATATCAGCAACTTCCAAGATCATATCATTTGCAGATCCATAACCGAATATCCCTGCAAATGAAGGATTTACAGAGATAAAACGCCCCTGGGGAGTGCTCTGAAAAAATCCTTCCACGGCATTTTCATAAATGCTCCGGTAGTTTTCTTCAGATTTCTCTAAATCTTCCTTCATCTGCCTGTTTGCATGGCGGTTTGCCATGAGTTTTCCAAGCAGCGCCGTTCCTAAAGGAAAAATTAACAAAACGGGCAGGCTGGTTCCGGAAAGAACCTCTCCGGCTATGGGCCAGGACAGGGTCAGCATCCACGCAAGGGTTAAAATATGAACGACCATGCCGACAAGAAAGATTTCCCCAAATGAAAAATCCCCAGGGTTTTTTTTTCGCAAATGACGCCATGCAAGGCCCACCGCACCCGAGGTGACGATTATCCCGACGCCGGTCCAGGTCCCTGTTCCGCCAATCAGGATTCGATAGAGGGCTGTCATGAATATCGCAACTGCTACGGGAATGGTTCCAAAGAAGAGTCCGGTGATGCAGAGTAGGATCGAACGGGGATCAATCCTAACCCCGGGTGACAACTCCCAGGGGTTGAGCATGACGACAATGCCCATACCACCAAGTATGACGCCGGTAATAACACGGCTGGAGACTTTTTTTCCGTTAATTTGCCCGGGTGTCAGGATGTCATAGAAAAATCCCATGCAGATCAAAAGAGCCACATTGTTGATAAAGCCGATTGTGCCGGTTGGCATCATACTTTTTCTCCAAAGCTCTTCTCCAAAGCTCAGTGGGGTGCGGACAGCAAAATAAAAGGCTTGATTTCCAGATGGAAGGTTATTTGTATCTGATTTTTAAACATTTTTCAACCCTGGGTGATTAATAATACAAACTGTGTATTGCTCCGGATGAATTGCCCTTACATGGGTCATTTCTTCCCGGGAGGTGATGCCCTGGTAAAAAGGTTAAAGGTTCAATCCCGAAAGTCGATATTTCTTTTGTCAGATATGTGATACTTATTGCCATGTGCCGTTTCCGGGTGATTTACCTTGTTCTGGTGACGTGCATCACAGCTTTTAAGCTTGGTCTAGGTGGAGAAAAAGATGAAAAAGATTAATATGATCAGGGCTTTGTTTTGTTTTACCATCATTTTGCCTTTTAATGCCTGGGGTGAACCCGTGTCTTCTTTTTCAGGCAAAGGGCTCTTTCCGATTATTGAACGCGACATGATCAATGACCAGGTCAAAGAGTATGAAGCCCAGCTTGAAATTATCGAAAATGATATTTTAAATCTTAAAATGGAGCAGGAGTGGCTTTATCTTAAAATCTCGGCCATCCAGGAGCAGAACCGATTGCCGCCCCAGGCTTTCAAAGAGTCAAGAAGAGAGTTAAACCAGAAGATAGCGGCGGCCCAGGCGAAAAAAAACCGATTGGTTGAATTCATACAGGCTCATAATGCCGACATGGAAGAGTTAAAAAGAAAAATCAATAATATCGGCACTGCAGAGCTTGTTCCTCCATCCAGCACACCAGAGGAGAGATCCGCGGGGGAGGAGAGATCGGTAAGGAGCGTTATCTCCGATTTTGAACAAGAGCTTAGGGATAAGCTCGTAAAAACAGGACTTGATACCCGAGTTGAGGTCTCCATGGACGATTCGGGCCTGGTCATGAAAAGTACTGTGCCCATATTGTTTGATACGTATAAGTTTTCCCTGGCAGACGAGCATAGAAATTTTCTGGCTCAACTTGCAGATTTTTTAAAGCCATATCAGGTCTCGATTGATGTGAATGGTTTTAGCGACTATCGCAAAATCAAGGGCGGACAAATGACCAATATAGAGCTGAGCGCAAAAAGGGCTGGTGCCGTTGTCACAGAGTTAAAAAAAAGGGGGATGAAACCTTCGATATTCAAAGTTGCCGGTATGGGTGAATATAAACACTGTCTAGAAAAAAACGATAAATGCAGGTGGTTGAGCAGGCGTGCCGATATTATAGTCCGTTTTGTCAAGAATCAAAAATAAAACAAGGGGATCCAAATGAAAATAATGTTTAAATCTTACCACTGCCTGATTTTGTTTTTAATCAGCTTAAGTTTTATCTGTGCTGGCTGTTCCACGGGTAATCCTTTCGGGAAAAAAAATCCTCCGCCTGTGGTCCATGGGGAGTTAAATCCCTCTGGAATTGACAAGGTAGAGACCTACCGTGTTATAGGAAGGGGAATTGAGCCTGAAAGATCCAGGTCGAGGGCTGAGGCCATGCTCATGGCTGAACGAGCCGCTATTGCAGATGGCTACAGACTGCTTGTTGAAAAGCTCCACGGTGTGTATATTGACTCCCAGGTGTTCATGAGAAATGGAAGTGTGGATTACGCTCTTTTGCAGACGGAAACACAGGCGTGGCTCAGGGGAGCTGAGATTTTGGAAATCAATCGATTGAGCAATGGGGTTACAGAGGCTGAAATGATAGTAAGGCTTACCCTTAAGAAATGAAACAACGGATGGACTCCCCATTCTAATACGGAGAACGCCTCGTACCCTGGACCAACTCAACCGCCACTGGCTAACTCCCAGGCACCTGTTTCGGGTAAATAGGTGATTCAGGGTAAACGCTTATATTTTTTATTCCGGGGGTTACCCATGAATGTGCGTATGCTCAAAACAATGGTTTTTATGGTTGGCTTATTGACGGCATTGCTGCTGTCTCCTTTTAACGGGTTTGCCAATATGTCCGCCATTTCTGGGTTGGATTCTGCTGTGGATCAACACAATCTTACCCTCAGGCGTGATAATGTTAGTGATACGATAAAAGAGTATTGGATAGAGATAAACTCCCTTGATGAGAGGCTTTTAGCCCTAAAATTAGACCTGGAGTGGTTTGATTTAAAATTGCTTGATATCCAGGGTAAGGAAAGGCTTGTACCCCAGGAGTTGATAGACTCGCGTAAACGGCTGATTGAGCAGCAAGCTTTAATCGCAGGGGAAAAAGAAAATCTGCTTGAACTGATCCAGAACCACGCCCTTAGCGTGGAAAATCTGACCAACCTTATCCAACAGGGCAAAGATAAGGGCGAAAGTTCGATTCAACTCCGCAATTCAGGGGGTGGTGGCGATCTCCTTGCGAGCAATAAAGGTTCCAATATCGTTGAGGGAGATTTGGACGATGACTCGGTTAATGTTCTGGACGGCGGATTTAGAAATCCAAAGGTTGCTGAACTTGAACGGAGGTTGAGGGTTAAAATCAAGAATCTGGAAATTAGCGATTGGGTTGAACTCTTAGACGATAACTCAGGTCTTCGTCTTGAGGTGCAGCTGCCCATCCTCTTTGCATCGGGCAGTTCAACAACAACCTCCTCCTATGACAGCTTCTTTAAAAAGATCGCAGTCCTGGTCAAACCCCATGATGCTTTTATCCATGTAAAAGGGGGGGCAGATGGGTTTAGATCCAAAAAAATATCCAATATCGATCTTGGTGCAAAAAGAGCAGCGTCCATCGTGAATAGGCTTGTAGAATATGGGCTTCCGCCTTCCATCTTCAAAATAACCAGCAGGGGCGAATACCAGCAGGATCTCCCGTCAGGTAAAACAAACCCTTCCTTAAAGCGACGTGCAGAAATCACAGTTTATTTTAACGGTTAAAATATTGTTCAAATTATGTTATTAACATTCCTGTGTAATTTTGACGGGTGGTGGCGGTTTAGGGGCAATTCACAAATTGCCCTTGGTGTTGGTAGCAGTATGGTCATCTACCGTATTAGGATTAAGGACGGCAGATTCAAATGTGAATTGCTGCTGAAGAAGATTCCGGCCTGAAAAAATATGGATAGGGGTGTGAAATGTATAAATATCTGTTTGGACCTGTACCATCGAGGCGTCTGGGGGCCTCCCTGGGGGTGGACCTCGTCACCCACAAGATTTGCTCGCTTGACTGCATCTACTGCGAGTGTGGCAAGACAACAGACCTCACGGTCGAGCGGCAGGAATATGTGCCTGTAAAAGAGGTTATAGCTGAACTTGAGGATTATTTCTCCAACCATCCAGATCCTGATTTTATAACTTTTTCCGGTTCGGGCGAGCCCTGCCTCAATATAGGGATCAAAGAGGTGATCGATTTTATAAGGGTCAGAAAGCCCAATGTTTCAATTGCCGTCCTCACCAACGGCACCCTGTTCTTTGATCCTGAGGTGAGAAAAGCGATTCTTGGAGCCGATCTTGTGATGCCGTCCCTTGACGGCGCACTGTCGTCCTCGATTCAACGGATCAACCGTCCCCATCCTTCCATCCACACAGCATCCTATATTGAGGGGCTTGTGGCTTTCCGGTCGGAATATGCCGGCAGACTCGCCCTGGAGATCTTTATTCTCCCCGGATGCAACGATACCCCGGAAGAGCTTGCGGCCCTAAGGGCGGCAGTTGAACGTATCAGACCCGATATCGTTCAGCTCAACACCCTGGATAGACCAGGGGTTGTGCCCGGCATTCGAGCCGCAACCCAGGCTCAGCTCCAGGAGATAGCGGCTCTTTTCAACCCCTTTGAGGTGGAGGTGATTGCCCCACCACCCCGGCGAAGGGAAATCGAATCTTATCGAACGGATATGGAGTCGGCCATTCTAGAGACTGTTCTCAGAAGGCCCTGCACCCTGGAGGATCTTGCTACGATCCTGGGTTCCCATGTCAACGAGATCAACAAGTACCTTTCAGCCCTTGAAAAGACGGGTAAAATAGAGAGTGTGCGCCAGGACAGGGGGCTCTTTTACCAGGCCAGGGATAAATTTGTCAAATAATAGAATAAGATTAAAATCCAGTTTCGATCGGGGGGGCCGGATGGTAAAAGAGGTTGGGACGTGATCGAAGAGACCATCCAGATCCACGATAAATATCAGTTTGAGATCAAGCTTGGATATCCCTTTACCAGTGAGGAAGGGGCAAAGATCTATGATGTGGAGACCTATCTTTTTTTCCCAAATAATCTTGGTATCAACCGCCACACCTATACCCGAAAAGATTTTTATAACTGCATTCAGGCCTATGTGAGATTGCAGACCCCGGTGGTGGTGCTCCGGAACATGGTTGCGGGCGTTGATTCCCCCCTGGGAAAACTCACGCTGGCAATTGAGCGTCTATATGCCGGTGAAGAGGAAAAAGCGTTTGCAGATTATGAGTATCACCTCAAGATGTTCTGCTGTATCTTTAAGAGCGCTGTCAGGGATCATGTTAAATTCATTGCCGGACGACAAAAGAACCCCATCCCCGGGGGTATGAATCTCAAGGATCGGGACCTTGTCGACCAATATCTCACCAGCATTGATGCTGTTAAAACTGCCTTCAGGGATCTTAGAGCCAAGGTAAATGTTCCGGCTGCAAACAGAGATATCTTTTCCTATTTCCTGTTTGGCGATGAATACCTGAGCCTTCTTATTGAGTATTACACCTATGAACTTATCCAGACGATCAAACGGTTTGATTTTTCCGACAGAGAGTCTCCTGGGGCATCGCTTTTAAGCCTGATCAGAGCCGAGCTTCAATACCGCAGGGCAAACAGTTATCCGTCGATTCCCAGTATGGATTCGACCAACGAGGAGTTCCTCTTCCGGTCCAGCGTGTTGAAAAAATTCATGGCCAGTGTTCTGTTCCTGCAGACAAAGTTCAAGCACGAGGGGGAACTCCTTGAGCAGTTCGCCTTTGCCATTGCAGCAGGCATTGCCATGGTATTTGCAACCGGGGCTGTTTTTTTTGCCCAGTCAGCCTATGCTACTGTTTCCACTCCTCTTTTTCTGGTGCTGGTCGTAAGCTATATGTTTAAGGATCGTATCAAAGATTTCATCCGGGCCTATCTTGGCACCAAGCTCAGAACCAGGCTCTTTGACCACAGGCGAAAGATTTACTTCAATGCAAAGGATAAGTTAGGGTGGTGCAAGGAGAGTTTTGCCTTTTTAAAGGGTAGGAATCTGCCGGAAACCATCGTGAAGCTCCGGGCCAAGGATCACATTACCGAGATTGAAAATGACTGGGTCGGTGAAAAGGTCATTCTGTATCGAAAACAGGTAAAGATTTTAAACCGGAAGTTCAGATCAATTTACCACGACTATCCGATGAACAGCATTGTGGATATCATGCGCCTTAACGTCAGTCGTTACCTCACCCGGATGGACAACTCCAAAACCCCGATTTATGTGTGTGATGAACGGCGCTGCCGGAAGATTTTAGGCAACCGGGTCTACCACGTGAACATGATCATGAAGTATTCGGGAGGCGGTCGGGTCGTCTATCGCCGTTTTCGCCTGGTCCTCAACCAGAACGGAATTAAACGCATTGAAGAGGTTGCCATTGACACCTATTAGCTCGTTTGCAGGGGATTTAAGATCTGCCCTCATGTTTATCACCATTCTTCCGGCGGGAAAAGAGGTCCGGTTCTCACCCCTTGGCATGATACGCTGTTTTCCCGTGGTGGGATTGATCCTGGGGGCAATGCTCGTGGCAGTAGACCGTGGTGCATCCCTGTTGTGGAGTGATCCCGTGGTGGCCATCCTGGATATGCTCTTTCTCGTGGCTGTCACAGGGGCCTTTCATCTGGACGGGCTGGGGGATGCGGCAGACGGGCTTTTCAGCCATCGCTCCAGGGAACGCGCCCTGGAGATCATGAAGGATTCAAGCACCGGGATGATGGGGCTTGTGGCGATTATTGCCATATTGGCCGTTAAGGCGGCGGGTATCTATGCCGTTAAAGCTGAGTGTTCACCCTCGGCCACCCTGGCCATTCTGCTTATCGTTCCGGCCCTCTCAAGGGGGAGTATGCTCTTTGGTATAAGGTTTCTCCAGTATGGCAGGAAAAACACGGGCACCGGTCACGATCTCTTTGGAAAAAAGCTGCCAGTGAAAGATTTTGTCTGGCTTCTATCGGTGATTGTCATGGCCCTTTTTCTTGGTATAAAGGGGATCGCTCTTGTCCTGGTCTTTGGTGTTACCGTGGGGTTGCTCCTCTGTTTTTACAAGGTCAAGATGGGATGTATCACCGGCGATATGCTCGGCGCAATGACAGAGGTCACTGAGGCGGTTTTGTTTCTTGCGGCAGGGGCCTGTGTGTAGTAAGGCAGTAGGCAGTGGGCAGTGGGTAGTAGGTAGTAGGTGTAGGGGCTCCCCTTGCGGATGCCCGGTGTGGCGGCCCCAATAAAACCAAATATTCACCTGCCAGTTCGGTGGTAGTTTTTATAGAAAACTCCCGCCGAAACATCTCTGTGTGAGTCTCGATTTTAGAGCCCCCTTTGGTTATCCTGACCGGAACATTCAAAACCAAAGGGGGGAAATATTTAAGAAGGGTCAAAGTAACCTCCGACGTTTTGCGTTCCGGTCAGGATAACCAAAGGGGGCGGGATGACACTAATGCCCGCCCAGTTCAGTGGGAGTTCATATAACCGGCACGGCCGGAGCGAGAGATGGCATCCGGCCACAACGAACATGAAAACTCCTCCAATAACAACACTTTGGCGAGAGTTTCATATAAAACCAGCACGGCCGGAGCAAGAGAGGCATCCGACCACGGTGGCCCTTTGACGGGAGTTTCATAAAAAAAGGAAACAGATGTTATGATTACAGGTCACGGGGGCAATGTAAATGCCCTGGCACAGCGGCTCGGATGTACGGTTGATGATATCGTTGATATGAGCAGTAATTTAAACCCCCTGGGGCCTCCACCGGGTCTTGAGGAGTTTCTTGCGGCAAATCTAAACAGGATCTGTTCCCTTCCCCAGGTGGATGCAGGCGATATGGTGGCAGCCTTTGCCCGCCGCCATAACATCGACCCTGACCGGGTCATGGCGGCCAACGGTACCACCTGGTTTATCTATACCCTTGCCCAGGCCCTTGCCGTAAAAAAGATGCTCGTCCTGGGTCCCACCTATTCCGATTACAGGGATGGGTGCATCGTTTACAACGCAGCTTATGACCACGCCATGGCAACCGCTGACAACGGGTTCGTTCCAGATCTTGGCCTGGTGGCAGCGCTGCTTGATTCCAACTCTTTTGATACAATGGTTATCTGCAACCCTAACAATCCCACCGGGGCCCTTGTTTCAAAACAGGCCATTCTTGACCTTGTTCGGGCGTATCCGGATGTCTGGTTTGTGGTTGACGAATCCTACCTTCCCTTTGTGGACGATGCCCAGGAGATCACCCTTGTCGGGGAAGATCGTTTTGACAACCTGCTGGTGCTCTCGTCCATGTCAAAGATCTTCAGGATTCCGGGGTTGAGGACCGGATTTTTGTGTGCCACCCCCGGGGTGATCCATCGCTTCATGCACTTCTTCCAGCCCTGGTCGGTCAACGCCCTGGCCCAGGCCGCCGTGACCCACCTCCTTGGGGCAGAGGAGAAGACAGAGGCTTTCACGGCATTAACCCGGCAATTTGTAAACGGGGAAAGGGCGATGTTTGCCCAGGCCCTTGACCATTGTCCGGGTATCACGCTTTTTCCCTCCCACGCCTGTTTTGTGCTTGGGGCATTAGAGCCGCCCATGGACGCCCCGACCCTTTGTACCCTTCTTGGCGATGACCGGATTCTGATCCGGGACTGCACAAACTTTCAGGGCCTTTCCAGCCGATTTGTCCGCTTCTCCCTGAAGGACCGGGATACAAACATGGCCCTAGCCAAGCTTCTCAGGCATCATCTTGGAGGTAACATGGGGTCTGATCGGGGGATGGGTTAAAGTGCTGGCAGATTTAAACTGGTATATCATTCCCCTGGCATTTATCCTCGATCTTCTGGTTGGAGATCCAAGAAATCTTCCCCATCCGGTGGTCTGGATGGGAAAGGTCATTGAGGGGCTTGAGCCCCTGGTGCGCCGGCAGATCAAGAACGAGTTTGTGGCGGGAATTGTGTTTGCCGTGTTTCTCATCATCATAACCTGGATCATCTCCATTTCAGTTCTGGGCCTTGCCACGGCCGTCACCCCTTTGTTCGGAAACCTTATTCAGATCGTGCTGCTCTTTTTCTGTTTCTCCACAAGAAGCCTTGTCAAGGCGGCAACCGAGGTGAAACATGCCCTTGAAACCCGGGGGCTTGAAGCAGGTCAAAAGGCGGTTTCCATGATCGTGGGTCGTGAAACCGAGAGCCTTGACACTACCGGGGTGGTCCGGGCAAGCGTCGAGACCGTGGCAGAAAATTTTGTGGACGGCTTTCTGGCCCCTCTTTTCTTTGCCGTTATCGGAGGAGTTCCTCTGGCCGTTGCCTACAAGATGGTCAACACCCTTGATTCCATGGTAGGTTACAAAAATCAACGCTATTTGTTGTTTGGAAGGGGAGCGGCCAGGATCGATGATGTGGCCAATTATATCCCGGCAAGACTCAGCGTTCCGGTGATCGCATTTGCCGCAGCAATCCTTGCAGGTAAAGAAAGGGGTTTGCGCACCTTTAAAACGGCCCTGGCCCAGGGCGGATTGCACAAAAGTCCGAATTCAGGTTATCCCGAGGCTTCGTTTGCCGGTGCCCTTGGGGTAAAGCTCGGCGGCCCCAACCTCTACCACGGCACCATGGTTGAAAAGCCATTCATCGGCCAAGGTTTCAAAGACCCGGATCAGAGCATGATCGCCCGGGCCTGTGAACTCATGGTGATGGCGTCGTTTGTTGCCACATCTATTGCTTTTTTTTTAGTGTACAGATGGTTGTAGGAGCCCCTACACCTCGGTCCATGAAAACGAGATCGCCATATGGGCCATATGGTGTCATTCAAAACCATGAATTGTTGGTTTTCGTTCCTCAATTAAACCTAGGATGGGCTGTTGACTACCTACCTAATTAAAAGGAAAAACAGATCGTGTTAACGGAAAAAATTGTCCGAAGGTTTAAGCTCGGAACCACCTCGTTCATCTATCCGGACCATATTGTCCCCAATGTTAAAAAGCTTGGTCACCACTTTGACGAGATAGAGCTTTTGATCTTTGAGAGTAAACCCCTTGCCCATCTGCCGACATCCGCTGAAATAGACGAGCTTGCAAAACTTTCCATTGAGCTTTCGGTGACCTATAACGTTCATTTGCCAACCGACATTTCCCTTGCCAGCCCATCAAAGACGATGAGACAAGATGCCCTGGACACCCTTGAAAGGGTTGTCACACTTGCAGCACCCCTGTGTCCCACAACTCACACCCTGCACCTTGATCTTACGTTTGAAGAGATGGTTCAGGGGCAGGACGGTATACTGCGCTTTCAGGAGCGGGCCATAGAGGGGCTTGAACTTCTGGCCCAGAGAATCCCTTCTCCCGACAAAATCACAATCGAGACCCTTGAGTATCCCCCTGAAATTTTGTTTCCAGTGCTTGACGCTACCCCCATTGCCCTGTGCATGGATGCAGGCCATCTGATCCGTTACGGCTACGATGTTTCAGGGCTGTTCGAGCGTTATGGGAAAAGAATTCCTTTGATCCATTTCCATGGGGTTGATTTTTCCTATGATCCTCCCAGGGATCACCAGGGCCTTGACCGAACCCCCATGGATCGGGTGGGAACAACCCTTGGGGTGCTGGAAAAATTTACAGGGGTGGTTAGCCTTGAGGTCTTTAACCTTGATCATCTCAAGGCATCCCTGGATTGGATGGACCGCTGTTTTTCTCTTTCTGCTTTTTGAAATTATCCTTTACCTTTCTGGGGCGGACGGGTTATATAATTCCTGATCTGCACGCTTGGAGGGAGACAGGCCTACGGTCATAATGAATAATTAATGTCAGGCCGATGGTGATGATCCCCTTGACAGGAGTTTTTTATTTAAAAAAGAGGTCAAAATGGCTTTGTTTAGATTTTTTCCATACTTATCTGTTCTGGTCTTCACCATGGCTTTGGCCATGGCTGGCCAGATACACGCGGCAGTACCAGAACCCATGACCGTGTTTGTCAGTATCCAGCCCCAGGCCTATTTTGTGGAACGTATCGCCAATGAAAGGGTGATCGTAAAGGTGCTTGTGCCGCCGGGCAAAAGCCCTGCCGTTTATTCGCCCATACCTTCCCAGATGACCGAGCTTGCCGGGGCCGGGCTTTTTTTCACCATTGGTGTGCCCTTTGAACGTTCGTTCATGCCCAAGATAAAAGGGGCCGCCTCCGGGGTGACAATTGTGGACACCACCCAGGGAATTGCCCTGAGGCGGTTTGCCAACGGTGGAATAGATCCCCATGTATGGATGAGTCCGGTGCTTGTGAAACAACAGGCGAAAAACATCTGTAATGCCCTGTGTCAGGCACTTCCAGAATCCGCCGACTACTTCAGGGCTAACCTTGAACTGTTCCAGGCCGACCTTGATCAACTTGACGAGAGCATTGCAAAGGCTCTTGGACCCGTGGCAGGTGAAAATATTTTTGTGTTCCACCCAGTGTTCGGATATTTCGCAGACCGGTACGGGCTTATCCAGATGGCCGTTGAGGTAGAGGGAAAGGCTCCCAGGGGACGCGCTCTGACAAATTTTATCCAACAGGCCAGGGCTGCCCGAGTAAGGGTGGTTTTTGTTCAGCCCCAGTTCGATACCAGAACGGCAAACAAGATCGCAAGGGCTGTCAACGGTGTGGTCATTGCCCTTGATCCCCTGGCAGGGGATTATATGAACAATCTTACGGCCATGGCCCAGACCATAAAACAGGCTTTTGAACCGGTGCCCCATGGGTGAGGCGCAGAAAAAAAGAAGGGAGAAGCGCCGCAGAAAACAGAGCAAGGATTGCCATTGCTGCGGCAGGACCTTTCCCTTTTGCTGGACATGCAGGTGCGGATTTGCCATCTGCCAGGAGTGCATGTACGAAAACCAATGGGGCATGACCTGCAACGGCATCACCTGGGCGTGTCCTGATTGCAGCGCCAATAACGGGTTTGGCAATCAATAGTGGGGTTCGTGAACCGCCTTTTCCCCCACTGAGCATCCACTACCATACCAGGATGCACGATGATTAATTTCATATCCTGCATACTGTAAAAAATAAGGAATAAGATTGATCCAAAGTGCGATGGCGGGTTGTTGCGGTATTGTCTCTATAGGCCCGGCCTTGACGATATGGAAATCAACAAAAGGAGAGTTTGCCATGGAAAAAAAAGATCAAAAACAGACAACCAACGATGCAGGGATCCCGGTAAGCAGCGATGAGCATTCCCTCACCATAGGACCTGACGGCCCCATACTCCTTCAGGATCACTACCTGATCGAACAGATGGCCAATTTCAACCGTGAACGGATACCCGAAAGACAACCCCACGCCAAAGGTTCCGGAGCCTTTGGACACTTTGAAGTGACAAAGGATGTGAGCGCCTACACCAAAGCCGCCGTATTTCAGCCAAAGACAAAAACCGACACCTTAATCCGGTTTTCCACGGTTGCGGGTGAGCGGGGCAGCCCAGACACCTGGCGTGATCCCAGGGGGTTTGCCTTGAAGTTCTACACGACCGAGGGTAACTATGACATGGTTGGCAACAACACACCTGTATTTTTTCTTCGCGACCCCATGAAGTTCCAGCATTTTATCCGATCCCAGAAGCGCAGGGCCGACAATGGGTTGCGGGACCATGATATGCAGTGGGACTTCTGGACCCTTTCCCCGGAATCCGCCCACCAGGTTGCCTGGCTCATGGGTGATCGGGGAATTCCTAAAACCTGGCGGCAGATGAACGGTTACTCAAGCCATGCCTACATGTGGATAAATGGTGGCGGTGAACGCTTCTGGATCAAGTATCACTTCAAGAGCGATCAGGGTATTGATTTTCTCACCCAGGAGGAGGCGGATCGGATTGCAGGTGAGGATGGGGATTATCATCGACGGGATCTGTTTGAGGCTATACGCCAGGGCAATTATCCCAGCTGGACTCTCAAGGTTCAGATAATGCCCTTTGCTGAGGCTGAAAATTATCGATTCAACCCCTTTGACCTGACCAAGGTGTGGCCCCATGGCGACTATCCCCTCCACGAGGTCGGCAAGCTGACCCTTGACCGCAACCCAACGGATTTTCACACCGAGATCGAGCAGGCAGCCTTTGAACCCAACAACCTTGTGCCGGGGATCGGTGTGAGCCCGGACAAGATGCTCCTGGGCCGCCTTTTTGCCTATGCCGACGCACACCGGGCCCGCCTCGGTGTGAATTACAAGCAGATTCCGGTCAACCGGCCGAAGGTGGAGGTCAACTCCTACAGCAAGGACGGGGCCATGCGGATCGAAAATGTGTCTGATCCTGTTTACGCACCCAACTCCAAGGGCGGTCCTAAGGCGGATGAAAAGCGTTATCCCGAGGTTGCCACCTGGAATGCCGGCGGCGATTTCATCCGTGCCCCCTATACCCTGCGAAGCGATGATGATGATTTTGGCCAGGCCGGCACCCTGGTGCGCAAGGTCATGGATGATCAGCAGAGGGATCGCCTGGTGTCCAACGTGGTCGGACACCTGAAGAATGGTGTGTCAGAACCGGTGCTTGAACGGGCCTTCGAATACTGGAGAAGCATAGACAAAGAAACGGGTGATCGCATAGCAAAGGGTGTTAAAGGGTAATACTCGATGATCAAGTTTTTCAGCCTTTGATCATATAGTACCATTCCTCCCCCTTTGGTTTCCAATGTTCCGGTCAGACAAACCAAAGGGGGCTCTACTATCTGTTAGCTACTCCCTACTATTTTGTCCTGATCCGGACCGAGTTTGCATGGGCGTCGAGTCCCTCGATCTCGGCCAGGACCATCACATCCCGGGCTTCCCTGTCAAAGGCCTCTTTTGAATAGTTGATCAAGCTGGTCTTTTTTGTGAAATTGTCCACACCCAGGGCAGATGAGAACCTGGCCGTTCCCGCCGTGGGCAGCACATGGTTGGGGCCTGCAATGTAGTCACCCATGGGTTCAGGGGTGTAGGGGCCAAGGAAAACGGCCCCTGCGTTTCTTATTTTTCCCACCCACTCAAAGGGGTTGTGTACAATAAGTTCCAGGTGCTCGGGGGCAAGGCGGTTTGCGATCTCGATTGCCGTGTCAATATCCGGGACGTTGATGATGGCACCAAAATCGTCGATGGATCGTTGGGCTATATCATGGCGTTTCAGGGCCTTTATCTGGGTCTCAAGGCAGTTTTGGGTTTTTTCCGCAACCTCCCGGGAGTCGGTGACAAGAATGGCCGACGCCATGGGGTCGTGCTCGGCCTGGGAGAGAAGGTCTGCGGCAAGGTGGTCGGGGTTGGAACCCCCATCTGCAATTATGAGAATTTCGCTGGGGCCTGCGATCATGTCAATACCAACAACTCCTGAAACGATCTTCTTTGCAAGGGTGACATAGATGTTGCCTGGTCCCACGATCACATCAACCCTTGGAACGGATTGGGTGCCAAAGGCAAGGGCTGCAATGGCCCAGGCGCTTCCCGCCTTGAAAATCCCCTTGATGCCCACCCGGTCGGCCGCAACCAGCATGTAGGGGTTGATCTTGCCGTTTTCCATGGGGGGTGTCATGAGGTAGCATGCCCCCACGCCTGCAACCCTTGCGGGGACGCCTCCCATGAGGACCGAGCTTACCAGGGGGGTTTTTCCGCCCTTTGCACCTGGGGCATAAATGCCGGCCCTGTCCACCGGGATCACCATCTGGCCGACCATGACCCCGTCCCTGGGTGTGTCGATCCAGGAGTTCTGACGTTGCCTTGAATGAAAGGTCTCAAGCTGGTCAATGGCCCGGTCAAGTGCCCTCAGAAAATCCTGGGTTACCAGGTTCTTTGCCTCGTCCATCTCCCGGGGTGTAACCTTGAGGGTATCACAGGTCACCTTGGACGAGTCAAATCGATTGGTATATTCCATCAGGGCCTTATCGCCCCTTTTCTTTACATCATCAATATAGGCCTGAACAGCGCTGTGGTCCTCCGGGGTAAATCCAAGCCCCCGCTCCATGGTATCGCAAATGCGTTGTTCCGCCTCCGGGGAGGGATATGTATAAATTTTCATCTTAAATTTTCCTTTCCTTTGCTCTATATGTCGGTTTGTCGAATTATACGCTGGAATTGATCTTCATTCAAACAATAAATTCGACCATTTGACATAACCTATATATCCTGGGCATTGACCCAGATGACTGCATCCTGGGAAAGTTCTTTGCCCTTGTGTTCCTTTATAGGACCTACACCCAGGGGGCAGAATCCCCACCATCCAGCCTTGGGGATGCCGATGCAATGGTAGAGACCGGCAAGCCTGGTCTGCTCCCCTTCGACCGGGGGATGGAGCATGCTGTAGACGGTCAGGGCCTCTGCCGATTTGGAGTGGTTGCCCATGGTAAGGTATAGATTAGAGGCAAGTTTCCAGAGGATGGGATCTGGATCTTTATTTCTTAATTGCCGGGATAGGCATTGAAATTTTTCCAACGGCAGTGTAGAAAATGAATTGATTAAAAATCAAGATCAGAATTAAAACTTAAAACCAGATGAGGGATCGAATGTCGAAAACCAATGAATTCCTTGAAGAAATTCAAGAGAATTTAAAACAGATTCTCCAGCCCTTTCAACGGGAGCTGAACCAGCAGCAAAAAAAAGCGGAATTCCTGAAACAGTGCATCCGGTGTGCAGGAAGGGATGACTTTCTTCGCCTGGATGAGATGCTCAAGGGCAAACTTGCCGAGGATATCTGCCGGGACGAGGCCCTGGATGAGTGCACTCCTCTGTTTGAAAGCCTTGGCAGGTATGCCGATGAAAAGGTGGAACAGTACAGGATGGAGCTGATCGAGGCGCTGGAAAAGCAGGGCAGGGAAGCAGGCCTTGATATCCAGGTCGATTTTCCCAGGTTCACCGTTTTAAAGGGTATTACAGGAGAGATCGATTTTAGCAGCCGCACCACCAGGATCAACAAAAAGGTGTTAAAATCCATTGATCCCCGGCGGATAACGACCCTGGCCCTCAGGATCAAACAGCAACTTTACGACAGGCCATATGATCCCCAGGAGTTTATCGACGCCCTCTTTAAGGTCTACCTTGAAATCCTTGAAAAGGAAGAGCTGCCCCTGGGCCGGCCCATTCCCATGCAGAGCTTTTATCTGGCCTATGTGATTTCCCTCCAGACCAAGACGTTTTTCCAGAACATGGATAAGGGGAAATTCAAGGGATACAGCCTGGATCAGTTTTCCGTGGATCTGTGGCGCTATTACCAGTCGGGCATTGACGGCACCACCGACGGATATGGGATGCAGCTTACCCCGGGGCGGAACTGGGCCTTGTGGCTGCTGGACACCCAGGGGGAAGTGCGGCAGATCACGTCCATCTCTTTCCATAAATTCTAAGGAGTTTCCACTATGATATCATTGGATGCCCTAGAACAGCTAAAGCCCTTCCAGGCAAGATCCATCATCGAAGAGCTGCGCAAGGGGAGCGTACCTGGGGAGTATGTGCCTCTATTTACCGTTGGCCGGCAAAAATGGCTCTCCTACATAGAGGATGACCTGGACCACTATATCGGACAAGGCGGTGCCAAGGTGCGGTTCATCAGCGGGGATTACGGAGACGGAAAAACCCATTTCATGTCCGTGATCCAGCACCTTGCCATGGAAAAGGGTTTTGCCGTCTCCTTTGTGGTCATAACAAGGGATGTGCCCATTCATAAGTTTGAAACTGTTTACCACTCCATTGTCCGTCAGCTCAGGGGAAACTTCCAGGGTGAAGGCATCCGGAACCTGCTGGCATCCTGGCTTGATTCCCTGGCCCCTGAGCTGGGTGAGCCCGAGGGAACCCCGGAAAAGCGCCTTGTCCTGGCCAAAGAGATACGGGATATGCCGGGCATGGACATCAATTTTGCAAATGGTCTGGCAGCCCTTGTCAACAACCGGTTTACCCCCCTGGAGGAGGGGGAGGATGAGGAGAGCCGCAAGAGGGAAAGGGAAATCCTCATGCACTGGTTTGACGGGGGAAAGGTCACCAAACGGGAACTAAAGCCCTTCCAGATCTATGAATATCTGACCAAGGCCAATGCCAGGCAGCTCATGAACTCCCTGATCCTCTTCCTGCGCCTTTACGGGCACAAGGGGCTGATCCTGCTCATGGACGAGCTTGAGACAGTTGTGGCCATGAGTGCATCCATACGCAATGCAGCCTACGAAAATATCCGGCTCTTTTTAGACAACAGCGAAACCGCCCAATACCTCCACATCTTTTTTTCCATTATCCCGGATGTGCTGATCTCGGAAAAGGGGTTTAAATCCTACGACGCCCTCTGGAGCCGTGTAAGATCCATTGGCACAGGCGGTGACGATAAAACCTTGAACTACAGGGGCGTGCTTGTGGATATTCACCAGACCCCCCTTCAAACCGAAGAACTTGTGGAGCTTGGCCGCTGCCTGCGGACACTCCACGCCATTGCCTACAGGTGGAAATCCCATGAACTCGTTACGGACAGTATCATGGAGGAGATCTGCTCAAACCAGAGGCGCATGGGCGTTATAAGCGAGGTGCGCCTCTTTGTGAAGCTGCTCATCGGTGTCCTGGATCTTGCAGAGCAGGGAAACTCCCCCAAGGAGATGGACATGGCCCAAAAAATGGTGGAAACCCGCCAGGAGATGGAAGAAGAAAAGATGAAACAGATGGAGCCCACCTGGGACAATTAAAATCAGGATGGGTAAACAGTATGTGTAAGATGGATGCATAAAATGGATGCACAGGCATTTGAAACCCAGCTCAACGGCACGAAAAACTTCTACCTGCGAAGGGCTGTGGAACGGCTGCGGGAGGGGCTGTTCGACCCTCTATGCGTCCAATGGCTCACCTCGGGTGAAGAAAAACTCAACCAACTATTTGACCTGGGGGCAGCAGACCTTGAAGGGGGAAAATCCCACCATCTCTGCGTGTGCGGGGCCTACGGACAGGGCAAGAGCCACAGCCTCACCTACCTGAAGCAGCGGGCCCTGGACGACAATTTTGTTGTCAGCTATATCAACCTTGATCCAAGGCAGATTCCCTTCCATGATTTCAAGCAGGTCTACCGTGCCCTGATGGGGAGCATGGTGTTTCCCGGCGGAGAGACCAATGTTGTCAATGTCTGGAAAAAGGCCGCAGAACTCTGGCAGGCAAGGCCGGAGAACCGGGAGAGAGCTGTTGATGATCTCATACCTGGGGAGATGCCCCACAGATTCCGGGCAATCCTGGCTGCCATGGCCATGAAAAACATGGATCTTCCCCCTGGCAAGCGAAAGCTGAAAAAACATGCTAGGTTCCAGCCCAGATCCTTTGCCTGGATACTGAAAAACGCCCTGATGGGCAAGGAGATTCCCGCCCCTAGGCTAAGTGCAGCATTTCATTACAGAGAGGTCTCCTTTTACAAGGACGCCTCCCTTGTCTGTAAGGAGCCTGGAGAATATCTGACCATGGTAAAGGGCCTGGCCCGATTGTTTAAGGATATTGGATACGGTGGGTGGATGCTCCTCTTTGACGAGGGGGAATCCATCGGCCAGACCCGCATCACAAGCCGCAGCAAAAGCTATGATCTCCTCCATGAAATCTTCTGCCCGGACACCCCGGCACCTGGGTTTTATCCGGTTTTTGCCTTTACCCACGACTTTTTCACCCAGGTTTCCGAAGAGCCCTGGGATCGGACCCGGATGCCCGTGGGCCGGAGAAAACAAGGCCGGCCGCCTGAAGAGGTTCTCTGTTTTGCAAAAAATTATCACAGGGCCTGGAAAACGGTCAATATCCACCTCCTTCAGAATCTTTCGCCGGATGAGTGGGAGCGGCTGACTTTCAAACTCAGGCTTCTCCACGGCAAGGCCTATGGGTGGACTCCGGATACCGCCGCCTTGCAGCAGAAGATGAAAAAGGTTCTTTCAGACCAGGGCGGGGCAGAATCCAGGATGAAGTTACGCCTTCTTGTCAACCGGCTGGATCTTGAGCACCAGAGAGAGACCTGCTGATCTCCATGGCGCAGAAAAGAACCCCCCTTTTACAGCTGCCCAACACCTTTCGCCCCTTTTACGGATCTTTCCCAGGCCTGCAACCCATACAGGTGGAAGCCATCTCTCCCATCCTCGAGGGCGGAGATCTCATCGTCAGGGCCGCAACCGGCTCTGGAAAAAGCGAAGCCGTATTGGCCCCGGCCCTTGAGCGGGTCATCTCTTCGGGACGATCCAGGAGCGTACTCTACATCATTCCAACCCGAGCCCTTGCAAAGGATCTGATGCGCAGGTTCGAGGCGGTGATTACCGAGCGCCTGGGGTTGACCCTGGCCATCCGCACCGGTGATATCAAGCGGGGCGGCAGGAAACGGCCGGACATCATGTTCACCACCCCGGAATCCCTGGATGTGATGTTAGGCAGCTCCAATGCCGGCATCAAAAGATTTTTATGCCGGGTGGGCATCGTGATCATTGACGAAGTCCATTCCCTGGTTCATCACTACCGGGGACGGCATCTGGTCTATCTCTTTACCCGCCTGGAACGTAGAACCGGAGAACCCCTTCAAAAGATCGCCATGTCTGCCACCATTTCCAACATTCCAGGGGTGATGGGCTTTTTCGATTTCAGACAGGGGGGAACATCAGTTACGGCAAGGGCGGACCGGGAAATCCTGGCCCGGTTGCTTTATCTTAAAGACGAGGCATTCGAGCTGCCCTCCCTGCTAAACGACCTCTACCGGGAGTGGAAATACAGGAAGATCCTGATCTTTTGCAACAGCCGGTCCGCCTGCGACCGCCTCTCCGGAATAGTCCGGCGCAACGGGGTGTTCAGACAGGTCACCGAGCTGCATTACTCGAATCTCAAGGCCGGGGAGCGAAAGAGGGCCGAAGATCGGTTCAGGAAAAACTCCCATGCCCTTTGCATTGCCACAAGCACCCTTGAGCTTGGCATCGATGTGGGGGATGTGGATGCTGTGCTTCTCTACCAGCCCCCGGGCTCAGTATCCGCCTTTCTCCAGCGCATCGGCAGGGCCAACCGCCGGGGGGAGACCATCAATTTCTGGGGGATCACCTCCGGGGAAAACGCCGGCACCCAGGTGGTCCGTTTTCTTGCCCTGCTCGAACTTGGCCGCCAAGGAGAGATCGAAACCCCCTCTTTTAAAGATCTTCCCAGCGTGGTGAGCCAACAGGTTATATCCTGCCTCTATGAAAAAAGAGAGATCTCCCTGAATGCTCTAAAGGGGCTGTTCCCGGAGCATAAAACCCTGCTGCCTGAAATTTTCATCTCCCTTGAAAAAAAAGGGTGGCTGAAACAGACCAGGCGTCCAGGGCTTATCAGGGGCGGGTGGCAATACTGGAATCATTTAAACGAATACAAGATCTGGGGCAATTTCCCGGAAATGGAAAAAGAGTACCTCCTCGAGGTCTCAGGCGAATCCATTGCCGACATCCCCCTCTCCATTGTTTCCCAGATAAAGCCGGGAGACCGGGTCTATCTGTCCGGCCGCCGACTTAAAATCCTTAAAATCCAGGAGGGGGATCCCGGAAAGGTCACGGCCCGTTCCACCGGGAAAAAAACCGACAAGGAACTTGTGTGGGTGGGCCTGGGTGCCCATGTCTCTTATGAGGCAGCCCAGGCAATGGGTAAGATTCTCCTATCTGGAACTCTTCCCGAAGAGAGCGGCCTCATGGCCAGGACCAGAAAATTGTTCCACAAGGAGGTTGTTCGCACAAAAAAACGGGTGACCCTGGCCAACGGCATCGAGGTTGTGCAGGGCACCAGGGCCAGGTTTCATTTTTGTACCTTTCTGGGATCTGCCGGCAATCTTGTGCTGGAGTGGGCGGCCAGGGAATTTTTTGAGGATGATGACGTGGAGATTCTCTCCAGTGAAACCGGTGTTGAATGCTCCAGGTGGATTGAGTTTGAAAAACTTGACCTGCCCCTTGAAAAAGCATCCTTTCATGCCTGGGTCTCCTCCCATTTCAGGGTACTTTCCAACCTTATTCCCCTGAGCATTTTCTGGAAGACCCTGCCAAGGGAGCAGAAGGTAGAGGAGGTTGCCGACTTCCTGTTTGACCGGCGGGTGCTCCTTGCCTTTGCCCGTTATCTTGGGGCAGGGTCTCATATTGTTTCCGGCGATATTGCACACCTTGGGCCTTGTGACACCATTGGTGACACTGCCGGGGAGGCTTCTTCCTTTGAAATCGCTGCTGGAGATTCCCTCCTGGAAAGGGAAAAAAACAGGGTGGAAAAGCCGGATGGCTCCCCATTCTTGTTTCTGAAGTGGCAGCGGCCCTGCCTTGATCTTGAACGGCCCGGCTCCTTGCCCTCCCTGACCGCCACCATGGTCAGCGAATATTTTTTCCATGGCCGGTGTGACAGGCGGTTCTACATGAAATACCTCGGCCTTGGACACCCTGTAAAAGAGCGGGAGGAGGTAATGGCCCTTGCAAGAAAACAGGGCATGCGCCATGAAGAGGCTGTGTTTGAGGCCCTTGAAAAACAGGGGAGCTGCCTTGCTCCTGAACCTGCGGGCCCGGAAGAACACCCCAGGATACCCTCTTTAAGGCTTATGGCGGACACAGTCAAGCGTATGGCTCTTCTTGACCCCGGAGTTGCCCCGCCGGTCCGGCTCTCCCACTGCTATCTCGAGGCAGAAAGCCCAGTGTCGGGCTGCCCTAAAATCCTGGGAATCCCCGATCTTATCGAGGTCACACCCCATGGCAATGGCCGGGTTCTCCTAAGGGCCGGGGATATAAAGAGCAGCCAGGCGCCCGGGTATCATCACAAGTGGCAGGTGGCCTTTTACGCCCTGCTCCTGGAGAAGAGTATTGAGAGGTGGCGGCTTCCCGCCCTTGTTTCCCAAAGAGGATTCATCATTACCCCCAAGCCCAAGGACCAGGAGCAGGCCCTGGAAACCGAGGCCTTCCACACCCATGGATTTGACCTCAAGCCTTATCTGGCAGCATTTCCTGCCCTGTTTGAAAAGCTGGGCAGTATCATTTCAAGGCCGCCTGCCGGTGCAGACCACAAACTTGACTCCAGGTGTATTCGCTGCCCTGGGTTTTCCGGGTGCTACAGCGACGCCCTTTTCCATGAAGAGATTCAGTTTCTGCCCATTTTGACCGGGGGAGAGCTTTCCGCCTTTCGGCATCTGGGCTGCACCACCCTTGCAGGGGCGCAGAGGGAACTTGAGGCAAAAAGAGTTGACCTCTCCCCGGACCGCCGGGAAAAATTAATTGGATGGTGCCGGGCATTTTTAACGAACCGCATTTTCCTTCAACAGAGAAAGACCTACCTCTTTCCCTGTAACCTTTCCAGGCTCTTTTTCCTCCATCTTGAAAAAGATCCCATGACCCGTCAGCCCTGGATTCTGGGGTGGAAGGTCATGGAGGCCGACGCCGGGACAACCGTGGAATCAGGGGTTCTCACCATGGATACCCCCAGGGAACGGCAAGAGGTATGGGAAACCTTTACAGAAAAAATGGAGCGCCTCTGGAACGACAGCATCCATTCCGGCCTGGGCCCCCATCTCTTTCACTTTGGTTCTGGTTCTGAGGTTTTGATGAGGCTCCTGGCCGGGGAAGAGCCAGGTGGGCTTTGTGATTTTTTCCACCAGACCCAGCCTTCACCGTGGACGGATCTGCAACATCTCCTGACCACCCATTTCTGTATGCCTGCCCCTGGCACGGCCTCTTTGCATACCCTGGGCCGTATTTTTAAATGCAGTACAGCCGTTGATCCACCCGAAACCCTGTTCCATGAAAAGGCCGACCTTGGAAGGGATAAAGACCAGGCCGCCTTTCAAGTAAAAAAACGCCTCGACCTCATGGCCGAACTTTACCAGACAGCAGTTTCCCGGCTGGAGAGCCGGTGGATACGAGAATGGCCGCTGAACAGCCAGGTTGATGATCGGGTGGTGCCCTATACCAACTTTATCCGGGAAGAGCGCCGCCTGAAAGAGGCAGAGGTGATGATGCTCCAGGAGCTGCCCCTGGAAGAGAGGATGCTGCGGTTCCGCTCCATGGGATATCTGAAGTTCGACCATACCCGTCTGGATGACCAGGGGCGATATCTCTTTATCTTCAAGGCGACCTCTGAAACCCTGGCAGCTAAATTTCGGTGCGGTGATTTCCTAAAGCTTGTGCCCCAGGGAATGGCCGATATTCAGAACGGGTTTCCTGTTATCATGGAGGAGTACGATATGGGAACGGGGGAAATCAGTCTCCTGGCCCGATCCGGCAGAATCAACCCGGATAAGGGGGTGTTCTACTCCCTTGAAGAAGAACTGGACGACTGGAATCAGGAAAAACTCCTCCACGCCTCGTCCTCCCTTTTTTCAGATGAAAAACATTTCCATATCAGAGAGCTTCTTGCAGGGGTGCCCCTGGAGCGGCAGGCGCCATCATCCTCGGCCTGGGCTGAAAAATGGCTGGCCCAGGATGACCGGGGGCTTAACCCAACCCAGCAGAGGGCCCTGATGCTGGCCTTTCAACACCGTACTTCAATGATCCAGGGCCCGCCCGGCACAGGAAAAACCCATCTGCTCGGATGGATCATCATTGCCCTGATCCTTTGCGCCCATGATGCTGGAACGCCCCTTCGCATCGGCATCAGTGCCCTGACCCACCAGGCCATTGACACGGTGTTGAAAAAGATAGCCCGGCTGGTAAATGAGCATCTGCCCGGAGGAAAATTTCCCGGCCGGTGTGTGAAATGGGGGGAGGATAAATCCCGAGAGGCAGAAGGGGCAGAAACATCCCTTTCCGGTAACTGCTCAGGTATGAAGGTTGAATACACAAAGGATGCCCACGGCCTTCCCGGTCATCCCTGGCTGATTTTGGGCGGAACAGGATACGGGTTTTATTCCCTGTTCAACAGCAAAAACAAGGGGTTTCCCCTGGCACTGGATTGGGTGATCTTTGATGAGGCCTCTCAGCTCCCTGTGCCCCAGGCCCTGCTCAGCCTTATGTACGCCAGAAAGAATTTTCTCTTTCTCGGGGATGTTAATCAGCTTCCGCCCATTGTCATGGGAGACTACAATGGCGGTGAAATGGAAAACGGGGTGAATTTCAACGAATCCATTCTGTCCAACATCAAAGATCTCTATCCGGATCACCATAGGGTCACCCTTAATACCACCTATAGAATGAATAAAGAAATCTGTGCATTTCCTTCAAAAATCTGGTACGACAACATTCTCGTTCCTGCCCCTTTGGTGGAGAATATAAGGCTTTGCCTGGATACCATCCATGAACGACAGAATTGCCACGGCCGGAGCGGGGGAGGCGATCCTGCCCCGGCAGAGATGGAAATTCTCCCAAAAATGACGCCTGGGAACAAGTTTTCCGTAAACCGGACAAGGGATGGCCTTACACTCGACCGTATCCTCAATCCTGAACAGCCTGTTGTCCTGGTCTTGATGGAACACCGGGGATGCTCCCAGCGGTCGGATATGGAGGCAGGTCTCATGGCGGCCCTGGCCTGCCGCCTGATTATCGGCCATGGTCTTGCCCCGGATCAGATGGCCCTAATCACCCCCCACAGGGCCCAGAACAATGCCATACTCCAGCGCCTGGAAGAGACACTCGCAGATGGGGCAAAGGGCAATTTACCCCTTCCCCTTGTGGACACTGTGGAGCGGGTCCAGGGTGCTGAGCGGGACGTGATACTTTTCGGACTCACAGCATCCCACCCCGACCATTTGCACAACGAATTTTTAAACAGCCCCAACCGCCTCAATGTGGCCATGACCCGGGCCAGGAAAAAACTTGTGATCATCGGCAGCAATGCCTTTTTTTCCCTCCTCCCCAACTCGGAAAACCTGCTTTTAAAAAACAGCTGCTTCAAGCAGCTGCTGGCCCATTGCCGTGCCAGGAACGCTGTTTTTTATTTTCCTGCTGAAAAATAAATTTATAAAAACCACATGTCCTGGCAGACACAACAAAGGATGAAACTCGATAAATAAGCAGAGACCAGTGTAGGGGCGATCCCTTGCGGTCGCCCTTTGCGGCGGCAACCCCGGCGGCGAATTTCCTATAACCGGCACGGCCGGAGCGAGGGAGGCATCCAGCCACAACGAACATTGAAACACGATAGCCGTTAGCTGTTTCATATAAAAAATGTCGGTAATAAACAGTAATCCTTGACTTTTTGCCTTGAAATGGTTGAGATAGATAGATCTGAACAAGCCAAAGAGATTGAAAGGGCTTGTGTTCGTTTGATAAATATTGAAGAACTGGAACACCAGAGATTTTGGAGGATTAAATGATCCGGACAAATACAACCGAGACAGATGTAAACTTGGGCAGCAGCCAGGCCAACGACAGCACGAACATTGAAAAACTAAAGCGCAGTTTTGCCTATAAGCTCTTTTATCAGCAGGGTGTGTGGCCGCAGAACGCATCCCTCAACGATTACTATCTTGCGGTGAGCTATACGGTGCGGGATCGCATGCAGCACCTGTTTCTCAATTCGATTCAGGCTCTCCTGGAAAGGGAGAGTAAGGTAGTCGGTTATCTGTCGGCCGAGTTTTTGATGGGACCCCATCTGCACAACAATCTTATAAATCTGGATATGTATGATCAGATAGAACGGGCGGCTGAAGAGTGCGGCCTTGACCTGAAGCAGATCATTGACCATGAGGAAGAGCCCGGCCTTGGCAACGGCGGCCTTGGCAGACTTGCCGCCTGTTATATGGAGTCTTTGGCAAGTCTGCAGATTCCCGCCATAGGTTATGGCATCCGTTATGAGTTCGGTATGTTTGACCAGGAGTTTGAGAACGGATGGCAGAAGGAACTGGGCGATCGCTGGTTGCAGCCCGGCAACCCCTGGGAGTTTAAAAAGGCGGACATGGCGGTGGAGGTCGGTTCCGGCGGCCACACAGAGCGATACACGGACGACCATGGCAACCTGCGGGTTCACTGGGTTCCGGGAGGATTGGTCAAGGGTATTCCCTACGATACACCGATTCTGGGATACCGGGTCAACAACGTCAACCTGCTCAGGCTGTGGAGTGCCGAGGCGCCAAAGAGCTTTGACTTTGATGATTTTAATGTGGGTGATTATATAGGTGCGGTGCATGAAAAAATCATGGCCGAGACCATTACCAAGGTCCTCTATCCCAACGACGAACAGTTCAGGGGCAAGGAGCTTCGACTCTTTCAGCAGTATTTCTTTGTAAGCTGTTCCATGCAGGATATGATCCGTATTCACCGGTTTCAGTTTCAAAACCTGGACAACTTCCCAGACAAGTTCGCAGTCCAGCTCAACGACACCCATCCAGCCATTGCCGTGCCTGAATTTATGCGGCTTTTGATAGATGTCCACCACTATGATTGGGACCGGGCATGGGATATCGTTACCCGCACCTTTGCCTATACCAACCATACTCTTCTTCCAGAAGCCCTGGAGAAGTGGCCGGTTACCATGCTGGGCACTCTGCTGCCCCGGCATTTGGAGATCATTTATGAAATCAACAGCCGGTTCCTCGATCTTGTCCGTATCAAGTACCCCGGTGACGTGGACGTGGTGCGCCGGATGTCCATCATCGATGAATCAGGAGAGCGTTATGTGCGCATGGCACACCTTGCCTGCGTGGGCGGCCATGCAATCAACGGGGTGGCAGAACTCCACACAGCTCTTCTCAAGAGTCACACCCTGGCTGATTTCCATCGCCTGTGGCCGGATAAACTTATCAATGTCACCAACGGAGTGACGCCCCGCCGTTGGATGGTGGTCAGCAATCCACGTCTTGCCCGATTGATAAGCTCAGCCATCGGGGAGAGCTGGATTACCGATCTGAATAAGCTCCGGGAGTTAGAACCCCTGGCCGATGACCCGGCCTTCTGCGAAAAATGGCAGCAGGTCAAATTTGACAATAAGCAGGATCTATGCTCCTTGTTTACCTGTGATCGAGGCCCGGCTTTTAATCCCTATGCCCTGTTTGACGTTCTGGTCAAACGGATTCACGAGTATAAACGCCAGCATCTCAGCCTGCTCCACATCGTTACCCTGTACCAGCGCCTGAAAAACAACCCTGATCTTGATATCCCGCCCAGGCTGTTTGTCTTCGGCGGTAAGGCTGCGCCGGGATATGCCATGGCCAAGCTCATAATAAAGCTTGTCAATTCGGTTGCCGAGGTGATCAACAGCGACCCCGACGTTAATAATCGCCTGCAGGTTCTGTTCATCCCCAACTTCAACGTGCAGATCGGCCATATGGTTTATCCCATGGCCGATCTAAGCGAGCAGATTTCCCTTGCCGGTAAAGAAGCCTCGGGCACCGGTAATATGAAGTTCGCCATGAACGGCGCCTTGACCATCGGAACCCTGGACGGTGCCAATGTGGAGATCAGGGAGGAGGTTGCCCCGGAAAATTTCTTCCTGTTCGGTATGGACGTTAACGAAGTTGAGGCCCTGAGGGCTGCCGATTATAATCCCCAGACTGTCTACAACCATAACCAGGAGCTTAAAGCCGCAATAAACCTGATTGCCACCGGCCATTTTTCCCATGGTGATCGGGAACTGTTCCGGCCTCTTATCGATTCCCTGCTTTATCATGATCCGTATATGGTGCTTGCCGATTACCAATCCTATGTGGAGTGCCAGCAGCAGGTGGGTGAGGTGTTCCAGGATCCCAGGCGATGGACCAGAATGGCCATACTCAATGCCGCTCGCATGGGAAAATTTTCCTCGGATCGTTCGATTACCGATTATTGCCGGAAAATCTGGCAGGTTAAACCCTTCCCGGTTAAACTCAAGCTGCAGCGACTGCCGGAGGATGGCATGAAATTTCCCCGACGTGATAAAATTGTGCGTACCTGATTGTGAAAGAATTAAAATGAAATCCGAGGGACAAGAATCTTTACAGGAAACAGCCCTTGTCACCGGCGCAAGCCGGGGGATAGGCCGGGCCATTGCCCAAGGCCTTGCCGCTTCAGGCCGCTTTGTCTATATCAACTACAGGTCCAATGGGGAAGAGGCGGAAAAGACCCTTGAGCTTGTCCGAGAAGCCGGATCAGATGGGGCCTTGCTCCCCTTTGACGTAACCGACGAGGCCTCATCCCATCACTCGTTGGATATGGTTTTTAAAGAGAGGGGATCGATTGACATCCTGGTCAACAACGCAGGTGTGCGGGATGACATGCTGATGGTGCGGATGAAGTCTGAAAGCTGGCAGCGGGTGTTGGATACCAACTTGACCGGTTTTTTCAATGTTACCAAACCCGTGGTTAAAAAAATGCTGTCAAAACAAAAGGGTCGGATCATTAGCATCACCTCCACCTCGGGACAGATGGGCCAGCCCGGCCAGGTGAATTATTCCGCATCCAAGGCGGGTCTCATCGGCGCCACCATGGCCCTCGCAAGGGAAATAGCCAAGCGTAATATAACGGTTAATGCCCTTGCACCGGGATTCATAGAAACCGAAATGGTCGACGGCCTTCCCCTTGATGATATTGCTAAAATGATACCCGCAGGACGCCTTGGAAAACCAGAAGATGTTGCAGCAGCGGTAACCTTTCTCTGCTCGCCAGGAGCCGGGTATATTACAGGCCAGGTCCTTGGCATCAACGGCGGGATCTGCTAGTCTCAGCCGCAAAAAATTGATAACAATGCGTGAACCGGCCTTTTACGCAAGAAAGCTCTTGTGCGTTTAGACCTTTACGCCGTCTGAGATATTCCAGGGGGTTGAAAGGACCAGGATGGTCTTGTCGGATAGCTATATGGTGTAATTCAACATAGTAGATTTGGTTGATAAACGAAATCCAACATTCTTAGGTTGATCTATTTAACCGCCTATACTGTAACATCAAAATCAAAATAGCTGTTAAATATTCCCAAGGTGGACTATTGCCATCTAAAATGATAAGTAGGCTGAAACTATGAACGATAGGAGCATCAATATACGGGTATTAATGTAAGGACCGGATAGAATAGAATGGAACGATTTTTGGTGATTTTAGCTTCTGCGATTGTTGGGACGGGTTTTTTCCTGTGGTTTTCCAGGGCCGTGAAGCAGCCGGCCATGGGAAGGTATATCCTGTCACACCAGTGGCTGCTCCACCCCAATGCCATCTGCTACTGGCGGACCGCCCTTGCCTTTGTCGGGTCTGCCCTGTATTTCTTTTCCCCCTGGCAATGGCTGGCCATATTCATATTTACCTTTGCCGCAATCCTTGACGGGGTTGACGGGGTGGTTGCAAGGGCGTGTAACCTTGGCTCCGAATGGGGAGAGTGGCTTGACCCCCTGTGTGACAAGCTGACCTATCTGCCGCCCCTTGTAGGGTTTGCCTACATGGGTATTTTATCCATTCGACTGATATGGATACTTGTGGTTATCGAGCTTCTAGGCCAGTTTTTTGCCCGGCGGATTCTCTCCATGATGAAATTTTCCGTGGCCGCCAATAATTTTGGAAAGATAAAGGCCATCATCTGCTTTGCCCTTGTTATCCTGTGTGCATTGATGGATGAAAATCCAGGGTTCGTCAACATTGCCGACAACGTGCTCATGGCCTGCATCGTTCTTTCAACCGCCTCAATGGGTTTCAAGTTTATCCCCAACCGACTTTATGCAGACATTCTTTCTGCCCTCAACTTCTGCTGCGGCGTGACAAGCCTTGTTCTGACCTATCACCACTACTTTGCCTGGGCCATCTGCATTATCATCATCGGTCAGCTGTTTGACCTGTTTGACGGTCGCATGGCCCTGAAGCACGGTGGAACTCGATACGGTCCCTACCTTGACGACATTGCCGATTTTGTCAGCTTTGGGCTGGCACCGGCCTATGTGGTTGTGGAAAAAGGCGGATATGCCGCATGGCTCGTGGCGATTCTCTTTGTCTTCGGGGTTGGCTTTCGTCTGGTTCGGTTTGTCGTAACGGACAAGAAGCGGACAGACCTGCCCCAGGGGATATTCAACGGATTACCCAGCCCTGCTGGTGCCTTGATCGTTCTGGGTGCCTCTCTTGTTTCAACGCCTCCCGTGCTCTGGACCATGACCCTTGTTTCGGTGGGCCTGATGATCAGTCATATTCGCTTTGCCCATTTTGGACGGGTGATCCTCAAGAAAATTCCCAAGCAGCTCTTCTTCATGATAAGTGCAGGGTTCATTATGAGTCTTGCATTTATTTTCAAGACAAAAAATGTTCAGATGTTCGGCTACCTTATCCTGGGAGCCGTTATGGTTTATATGGCTTCCGGCAGATTCTGGGTGCGCCGGTAAAAACAGACAAAAACAATTCTTCTCTATAGGAATAAATCAGGGCAGACAAAATCATGACCATTGTCTCAAAAGCGTTTATCAAGAATAACATTGCCGATACCGCTCTTATTTTTCAGCGGGGTGAAACCATCTATCAACATGGCTCTTATTTCCTCTCCAGGGAAAAGCCTGATGGTTCGTTTGTCTATGAGGTGGATGGAAGCTATGGAAATTATATCACGAGCGTTGCCATTAAGGGAGAGGAGGTGGAAACTTCCTGTGACTGCCCCTATCCCGGGAGCGGCTGCAAGCATGTTGTTGCTGCCCTTCTCAATGCAAGGGATCTGATTTTAAAAAGAGAAGAGGGAGAGGCCGAATCCCTGTCCATGGACGATGGAGATCCCTTTATGTCCGAGGACGAGATCCGTCAGCAGGCCCTTGACGACCGAAAGAAAAGGGCCGCAAGCGAACCATTTACCCTGGTCCGGGGGGATATGTTCAAGGGCGATCACCTTGTGGTCAATCAAAATAACCGGGAATATTGCGTCACCCTCCACGATCCGGAGCATGGCCTTGGTCATTGCACCTGCCCCGATTATCTGACCAACGGGCTGGGCACCTGCAAGCACATTCAATTTCTCACCTCCCGTCTCAAAGAAGAGCCGGAGTTTGGACGAAGGCTTGCAAAGGAACGTTTTCCCTTTGCCGATGTGTATTGGGATTCTAAGATCAACGCACCCCGGCTCTTTGCAGAACGCCTTGACAACAGGGGCAAGGATTTGAAGGCTTTGTTTGCCCCTTTTTTTGACGGAAAAGGCGAGTTTAAACCCGGGGAGATCTCCGAGATCATGACCCTTGTTAAAAGGGCGGACAATGATAAACGGGTGCGCATCAGGGAAACCGTGTTGAACCGGGTTGACAGACATCTTGACGAGAAACAGCTCGCTGAACTTTCCCTTGAAACCCTTCCTGAACCACCCCTTGGGGCAACGCTCTATCCCTACCAGCGAGAGGGGGTAAGGTTTGGTGTCTTCAAGACAGGGGTGCTCATCGGTGATGAGATGGGGCTTGGCAAGACCCTCCAGGCCATTGCCCTTGGTGTTTTAAAGAAAGAGCTCTTTGGTTTTTCAAAGATCGTGGTTGTGACCCTGTCGTCGCTTAAAGAGCAGTGGAAGCGGGAAATTGAACGTTTTTCCAGGGAAAAGGCCCTGGTGATCGAAGGCTCTCCCATCCAGAGAAAGGCGGGCTATAAAGAGAGTGACGCACTGTTCAAGATCACCAATTACGAGGCGGTTTTAAGGGACGTCACCATCCTCTCAAATTTCAATCCTGATATCATCATCCTGGACGAGGCTCAGCGCATCAAAAACTTTTCCACCAAAACGGCCGATGCGGTAAAAAGTATTCCCCGGCGCCACGCCATCGTTCTCACCGGCACCCCCCTTGAAAATAAGCTCGAGGATGTCTACTCCATTGTCCAGTTCCTTGACCCCGATCTCTTAACTCCCCTGTGGAAGTTTGCGGCAGATCACTTCATTCTCAGGAAGGAGAAGAAGAACAGCATCGGCGGCTACAAAAACCTCGATCTCTTAAAGGAGAAGCTCAAGGGGATTGTGATCCGGCGTAAAAAGGCAGATGTGCTCAAGGATCTGCCCCGGGAGGTGGTCAACAACTACTATGTCGACCTTAACGATGAGCAGTTGGAAATCCATGGCGGATATGCCCGATCCCTGATCCCCCTGATCAATAAAAAATATCTTACACCCATGGATCTCCGGCGGATTCAGGTGCTCCTGCTCCGCATGAGAATGGTGTGCAACTCCACCTATCTGATCGACAGGAAGACCCACATCTCTCCAAAGCTCAAGGAATTTGACAGCATCATCGATGAGATCGTGGTTCAGAACGGGAGAAAAATGGTGATCTTCAGCGAATGGACCACCATGACATTTCTCATCGCAAGGCACCTCTCCGACATGGGTATAAAGTTTGTGGAGTTGTCCGGCAAGGTGGCCGTCAAAAAACGCCAAAATTTGGTCGATGAGTTTACAAACAACCCAGAGTGCAAGGTATTTCTGTCAACGGACGCAGGCGGCACCGGACTCAACCTCCAGGCCGCAGATTGCGTGGTGAACTTTGAACTTCCCTGGAATCCTGCACGGATGAACCAGCGCATCGGCCGGGTCAGCAGGATCGGCCAGGAGAGCCAGTGCATAAACGTTGTCAACCTCATTGCAAAGAACAGCATCGAAGAGAGAATCCTTGCCGGTATCCAGCTTAAGACCGATCTGTTCAAGGGGGTGTTTGACGATGACGGCCCGGATGAGGTGGAGTTCTCCAGGGAAAAAAAGAACGAGATGCTCAACCGGTTAAGGGCCATGATGGGAGAAACGGTTGAACCTGACCAGGCGAGCTTTGAAGCTTCGGTTCCCGAAGAAATCCCCGAGGATACCCCAGGGTATCTAAACCCCGAGGTGTTTAACAGGGACGAAGAGGATGAAGAAGAATCAGAGGAGTGGGATGTAGAGCCGGCCGATGGGATGGTTTTAGCTGGGGCGGCCGTTGATGGGGTTGCAGGGTTTGGAGCTGAAACTGCGGATGGGTCAGAGGCTGGGGCAGAATTCGGATCAGAATTCCCCAGGTCAGAACCAGGAGTTGGCAGCGAAGAAGCAGACGGGTCAACCTCTGTTTTCGCAGGCCAGCCGCCGGAAAAGATCGAAACTGTTCTCAACTCGGGCATGGCCTTTATCTCGGGATTGATGGAGATGGCAACCGGTCAAAAAATGGACAACGGCCAGGGCCAGAAGAAAATGATCTCCATTGACCGGGAAACCGGGGAGGTTACAATGAAATTCAAGCTTCCGGGCTTTTAGCTCGTTTTTTTGAGGCCAGGAAAACAGCGTGGCAATAGCCGCCCTTGCCAACCCTTTTAAATTCGACTGAAAAACCTCCATGGCTGAGTCTCTGGATGAATCCCCCATCGTGGTTTTCCCCCCATATGGCAAGGGTTCCCCCGGGATTCAGGGCCTTGAACGATTGCTCTATGGCCCGGGAGCCGTAGAAGGGGTCGTTCTTTTTATCAGTTTTGGGATGGGGTCCCCGGTAGAGATCCAGGATAATAGCGTCAAACCGGTGGTTTGAATCTCCCTTGGATGCCTCTTGTATCCCTTTGGCAACGTCATCGATTTTGACCTCAACCCTGGGATCTGCTGCAGCGCCCTCGGTCAGCTCTGCCAGGGGACCCTGGCACCAGGTGAGGATATGGGGGTTGAGTTCAAACACCACGACCTCCGCCGTTGCAGGCAGAGAGTCAAGAACGGCCCTGAGGGTGATGCCCATGCCAAGGCCTCCCACAAGCACCCTTGGGGCCGGGTGGTCCTTAAGGCGAGCTGCCCCGAGCTCTCCCAGGGCGATTTCGGATCGCTGGGCCATGGAGTTCATCAGGACCTGGGAGCCAACCGTGATCAAAAAATCCTTTTCCCCCCTCTGGCGAAGTTCAAGAACGCCTTCATCTCCAATGGTAAATTTATCAATAACTTTCCAGGGCAGGGCCATTGGTTTTATTGGATCCTTATTATTAGGTTTGAATCAGTTAAGGTTTTACGATAGGGTCTGTTTTTTTCCAGTCACTCTGAAACAGAGCGATTCAGGGGAAATATCAAACCCGCATTCCCATGCCAGCGTGGGCCAGCTATCAAGGAAAAAAATTTTTGAATTGCCCGGGATCACGCAAGGAAGCCGCCTGGGAGTAGTGATGAATAAGATCCTTGAGATCTGTATGGCCGGATTCCCCGGTGTTGAATTTCAAATAGACTGTAAAGTCTTTTATGTGTTTGGCTTCTACCACATATACACATTCCATGATCACCTCCTACTATCAAACAAGTGGTTTGATATGATTTCATTATATCGAATATGAAAATGCGGTGGCTTATGCTCATCAAAATACATTGAAATAATAATTCCTAAAAATCTTGATATTTCCGGTATCCACTTTTCCTTTTTGTTTTATTATTGTCCTTTAATTATGCGCAAAATAGAGCAAATTGTCAATTGTTGATTGTTTATGAGCTGCACGATAGCATTGAGCAGCCAGGGCGATTTCTTGCCCACTCCGGCCGTTTTTCGGCGAACCGTTCGTTGTCCTGTTGGTCGTCATAGGGGTTGCGCATCACCTGGAGGAGCTCGGTGACTCCGGAGAAGTCGCCCTGTTCGGCCGTGACAGGCTCAATCATTTTGATGATAGAGACCCAGGCCGATTCCTTATTTGCCTAGCCGCAATGGATGCTGTTTTTGCACAAGGCGATACCACAGATGATGATAGCGAATATAACACCGTTTTCCATGGGGGCAGTTTCGAAACACCATTTGGTGGTACTATTAATCTTAATGATACGATTAAAGCGGAATTTGACACAACCGCTGCCAGATTTGTAAAGATAAAATTTGAAAGTACTGGGGCGGCGATTGATGAAATAGAAATTCATGGGACCCTTTCGACCCTTTCTGCTGTTCCCGAACCTGCAACCATGCTCCTGTTAGGTTTTGGCATGTTGGGAATTGCACGGATAAACAGAAAACAGACCTCTTGATGTTTGTTGAATAATTTCAAATGGCAGTATCCCAAAAGGATCTGCCGTTTATTCTGACCCCAATCTCTCTAACAGATCCCACTGTTGATGCCAAGGACCTGGCCTGTGATATACCCGGCTCCTGGCGAGCAGAGAAAGGTTACCGCTGCTGCCACCTCTTCTGGTTTTCCAAGGCGTCCTGCGGGTATCATTTCAGCAATCTCATAAAGGGGAAGGCCGTCGACCATTTCGGTTTCTATGAACCCCGGTGCAAGGGCATTAACCGTTATATTCCTCTTTGCGATCTCCTTTGCAAGGGCCATGGTGGCTCCGATGAGACCGGCTTTGGATGCGGAATAGTTCACCTGGCCGGGCTGGCCCATCTGTCCAGAGGTGGAGGTGATGCTGATGATCCGACCCTTTTGTTTTGACAGCATTTTTTTGACCACGGGTTTGGTCACATTAAAAAACCCGGTCAAGATCCAAACCATCTTAATCTGGGGGCAATGGCAAAGAGGTCACACCCGTATCCATCTCGAACACGGAAGTTAACCTCTTTAGCGTCAATGGTACTGCATGGGAGACTGTGTGGGAGAGTAGAACGCCACCAGATTATTCTTCAAAAAGCCCTGAATTTAAACTTCAATCAGGCAACTATAATTTTATGCTTTGAGTATGTTTACATCATATCTGGCTATTGATTCATCCCGGGTCAGCAACACCAGTTTTTCTATAATGGCTTGGGCAATAAGCATCCGATCAAAGGGATCTTTGTGAATATAGGGTAGTTGTCCCGCAAGTTGTGCATGATCTGCATTTATATGGAGCGGGGTAAATCTATGCACCTTGATTTCTTCCAGCAGGTTGCCCGGGGCCTCCAGCTTTCTAAGTTTCTGTTTAATGCTTATTTCCCAAACCGAGGCAGAACTGACAAAAACCATATTGTTGCCATCAACAATGGCATTTACAGCACGCTCAGTCAGCGTGGGATTATTTTCCAACGCCCATATTAATACATGGGTATCAAGCAGGATATTCATGATTCATCCGGAAAAATAGATGAATTGTAAAAACTGTCTTCAATCTCCTGATCAGCATCATCAAAGTCTGAGCTAATTTTGACCTTCCCTTCCCAGCTTCCACCAAGTTGACGGGGAGAACTGTTTTCCTTAAAAGCGGAAAGAATCGCCACAGGTTTTCCTGCTTTACCGATTATGATAGGCTCATCCGTTTCCTGAACTCTTTTTATCAGAAAAGATAAATTGGCCTTTGCTTCTGAAATATTGGTTATTTGCATAACAGACCCCTTTGAGTATTCATAAACCATTATCACCTCTTTATAATTTAGTCAGGTCTGGTCTGATTGTCAATGGTAAGTACCCTTTTGATTCTTCCTTTGAGGGAGGAATAGCGGCGAAGATTGCGGACAAACAGCTTTTCGTAAATAGCCTCGTATTTAATCACTCCAAACCTCTTCATGCGACATGAATTCGAGGTCATTTTTTTGGTCTCGTTCTTTTATATCAAGCATATCATTGTAAAGAGGCATATCTGGATTAAGATGAAAAATATAAGTTTGTTTCTCAACAACTGATTTCAGTTCTTCTCTGATAATGCGACGAATAACCGGTTCTAAAGCTTTTATTAACTCTTCAACAATTAAGGTGTTGTTTGCAAGTATCATTTTTATTCTCTATAACCGCAAATGGCGGTTGGATTTAACGAGTCTGCTACAATCCCCTATCCTTTCAATTGATTATTTCGAATTATTTATACACCTTCCCAGTTGCAAAGTATATGTTTTATCTTTTGAAGTAAG
>JAVERV010000069.1:0-18468 GCA_034006945.1 Desulfobacterium sp.
CGCTTTAATGCTTGTATACAGAGTTTCAGCGGGGTCAAACCTTGATTATTGCATTATAGATCCTAACGCTAACGCAAAGGGCCTATAATGGAATGTCCTATAATGCAATAATCAAGGTTTGACCCCAGTTCATGACCATAATCAAGGTTTGACCCCAGTTCATGACCCCAGTTCACTTTCAGCAGATAAAATATTGCCAAGTTTAATCCGGTAGCAATGGCGGAGATGCCACACCCGTTCCCATCCCGAACACGGAAGTTAAGATCTCCAGCGCCGATGGTACTGCAGGGGAGTCCCTGTGGGAGAGTAGGACGCCGCCGGGTTATCTTTATATAGCCCCGGTCATCTTTATTGATGGCCGGGGCTTTTTTGCGTTTGTAGATACTTTCAATCTGGGTTTGACACCCTCCCCCTCATCCCTTCTTATCTTTTAGAAGAGTAAATACACGCATCTAATATTGAAAGCACCTCTGCAAGCAACTCTTCGTTGCTATGTTCTATTCGTTTAACTTTACGGGAGCGAAAATCTACTGATTTAACTTGTTCAACCATAATGAATCCGGTTAAGTTACTGCTTTTAGGTACAGGAACGTGAAACGGAAATTGACGATCAGTATTGGTAATCGGACATACAATAGCCATGCCGGTACTGCTGTTAAATAGTCTTTTACTGATAACAAAAGCTGGCCTGCGACCTTTTTGCTCATGGCCTGACTGTGGATCGAAAGAGAGTGCAACAATATCTCCTTGGTTTGGGATATAAATTGCCATTTACCAGACTTCTTTTCCGACCGGATCTCCCCAATCAACCTTATTATTTTGATAGTTTTCAGGGATGTTTGCTACTAACTCTTCAAGAGTATAACGTCCACGTATTTTTTTTGCTGGTGCAATTATGATCACACCACTTTTAACCGAAAGGTTCACCTCATCACCAACTTCAATTTCCGCATCAGCCAATATATTTTTTGTGAGGCGAAGACCTTGGCTGTTACCCCATTTTTGAATTTTAGCAAGCATATTTTCACCTCCTACATTAGTATAGCCAAGGTATATACACTGTGTCTAATGAAGTCAAGTAATTTTGAGATCTTTATTCACTTTGTTGCCAATGGCCAGGAGGCCACACCCGTCCCCATTTCGAACACGGAAGTTAAGTTCTTGAGCGCTGATGATACTGCAGGGGCAGCCCTGTGGGAGAGTAAGACGCCGCCGGATTGTTTTTATATAGCCTCGGTCATCTTTATTGATGGCCGGGGCTTTTTTGCTTTGGATTAAAATTTATCCACGGGAGAAAACTGGTCGATCATAGTCTGACTTGTAATTCTTTTCTGTTGCAGGACGGTTTAAAGGAATGTTCCTTTCCAGCTTTTTTCTTACCATGCTTGCTGTGGCGATAAGACCGACGCCGATCATAATCATTGTGACCGGCGTCTGACTGGCCGTTCCAATGGGCAGGGTGGATGTTGCTGATGTCAATTTCGATGTTGGGTTATCGTTGTCAGGTGTGGGGCGGCTTAAGCTAATGTTTGTCTTTTTCATATCGGTCATCTGGGAAGTTGAGACCGTTGCCGGAACCATCAACAGAATGGTCCCAAGTATTATAACAGAATATTTTAATCGCTTTGTCATGATGTCTCCTTGCTTACATGGTCTGTCTGATTATAATGCATAAAGCGTGCAAGCAGGATGTTTTTTTTAATTATATGCCATAACGATTTGAAATTTAAGTATAAAATCGTAGGAAATAAAAAAGTTCAACAGATTAATCCCAGACAATAAAAATGAAAACTGTGTAAAAGATTACCCATTTTTAGGAAAGGGACACATCAAATTTAGTAGCGCTCTTGTATTTTGAGGGACAAGCTACTATTCTATGCTCTGTTTTTGTCGCTCAGTCTAAGGTCGTATTTATCGCTTGATTTAACTTGGTACTTAGGGGTCGCAATATGGAATCCAGTATACTCCTAACCGGGTTGTTCGTTTTTTTTGCAAGAATGTGCGATGTTTCCCTGGGGACCATACGAACAATCATGACTGTTCAGGGGAAAACCGTCATCGCATTTGTGCTGGCGCTGTTTGAAATTACCATCTGGCTTCTTGTGGTGAACACAGTCCTCAAGCAGATCAATGAAGAACCGATTCTCATTGCTTTTTATTCCTTTGGATATGCTACCGGCAACGTAGTAGGCATTCTTGTCGAGCGCAGGCTGGCCTTTGGTATTATTATCTTGAAGCTGCTGACAAGGAGTGCAGGCGATGAAATGGCAGAATTCTTAAGGGCAAAGGGACTGCCTGTAACTGTGTACGTGGGTGAAGGAATGCAGGGGCCTATCAGCGAACTTTATCTTGCATGCAGCCGGAGGAAATTAAGGTGGATTCTGCCCGAGGTCAAAAAAATAGATCCCAAGGTCTTTTATATCATAGAGCAGGCCCGGGACATGAGCCATGTATTAAAGCCCCTCAGCAGTCCCATGGGCGGCTGGAGAAGTCGGGGTAAGAAAAAATAGTTAAGTGTCCAGGGATGCGATGAATTTGCCCATCTTCCTGAGCACCCTCTGCTCTGCCTGGAGATGGGGAATGTGCCTTGCTCCATCGATGATGGCTGTCTTGACCGGTCCTGACACCCCGTTTTTAATTCCCTCCACCTGGGCAAGGGTCGCAAATTCATCCTTCCTTCCCTGGATCACGAGAACCGGACAGGTGATTGATCCAAGCAGATTTTTCATGTTCCAGGATCTGAATTGGGGATCAAGCCATCTCTCTGACCATCGCCTGAATACAGAGTCGGTCCTCTCTCCATGGTATCTGGCAAGCTTTTCCTTTAAACCGCCCCTTTCATAGGCCGATACAACCCGGGATATCCCCCTTATTGTGATCTCTTCAACAAAGATGTGGGCCGCCTCTGTTATTACACCCACGAGTTTTCGGGAATGCATTGCAGCATGGATAAGGGCAATGGTGCCCCCGTCGCTGTGTCCGATGAGGAGAGGATTTTTCACCTCGCAGATCTCCAGGATCTCATCGAGTATCCGGGCCTCCTTTTCAAGGTAATCAAGGGGCCATGGGCTTAAACCATGGGTGGAAGCGGGGTCTGAATCTGAGTCTGGACTTGAAGGGGCTTCGGGCATTCCATATCCAAACCGTTCATACAAAAAACCGGCACAGCCTGTTGTCCGGCAAAGGTCCCCAGGAAACGTCTTCCACTGGGCAATACTGCCAAGGCCCTCGTGGAGGAAAACCAGGGTGGGCCCATTGTTGATGCCGGGTTCTGTGCCAAGGTGTTGGGCCTTGAGCCTTGTCTGCCCCCCATAAATGTCAAAGTTGGTTTTGGTTATGGATGGCTCTGTCCCGTCGTTCGTGGAGATCATAATTTCTCCTTGCCGGTCGATGTCTATAAATTTAACCTGGGTTTTTTTCCCTCAATGTCTCTTTCCCCCAAGATCCTTCGCCCATTGATGGGGAAGTTCAACCTTTGACCCTGCGGCCTTGGAGTCCTCTTCAAGGATCATGAGGCGAACCCGCCCGGTTGCCGCAAGCCTTCCCTGGTCATCGTACACCCCCGCCTCCCACACATGGGATCGGCGCCCCATGGTTAAGGGGGTTGCCGTGCCTGTCAACACTCCCGAGCGTACGGCCCTTAGAAAGGATGTCGAGTTTTCTATGCCAACGGCACTCTTTCCTTGGGCAAAAACATTCATGGCAGCCCCGGCGCTGCATAACGATTCGATGATGGAGGCGTAAACTCCACCGTGGACAAGGCCGTAGGGCTGAAAAATGGTCTCGGTGACCGGAACTTTTGCCACAATCCTGGAGAGGCTCGCCTCGGTAAAGTACAATCCCATGGCCAGGTTGAATCCTCCAAGGGTGTTGTTCAGAATTTCCACCAGGTTTTTAGGGACACCGTTTTTGAAGTTTTGATTTTTCATTTGCTATCCTAAGTAAGGGATGATCAGTATAGTGTCTGTGGTCTTCAGAGTTGATCGCTGGAACATATCATAAAATCATCTGTGATCTCAATGGTTTCTTTTTGTGTCTAAAAATCCCATGGGGCGTCTTTGTCTGGCGCCGGACATTAAAAAAGATCTTGACAGCTTTGAATTGACCGTGTAGGGATGATCCAGGCAATTAAAATAACCCCGAGCGCAGATCTTAACCTTTTATGTTGCAGGATGAATTTCGTGGACCTATCTTTTGCAGACAATCATCGTGTAGAATATTATTGGTTCTATTTTTATAGCTCAGACCTGCCCGGGGTGCGCTGAACTCTATAAATTGAACAAAGCGATCAAAGCCGTGGGCAGAACTCCCACGGCTTTTTTGTTTCTGGTCGTGGAGAACTTCCTGCCCTCTGGTTCTTTTGATCTTACCTTTTAACAGGAGACCTTGCCATGACACAGACCTATGATGTAAACGTTAAATCCTTTGAAACCCTTATCTCCCCGGACACCCTTAAGAACGAGCTGCCCATGACCGAAGCGTCCATTGCCACGGTGGTTGAAAGCCGTGCAACCATCGCCAGGATACTCAACGGGGAGGATCGCCGCCTTCTGGTGATCACAGGGCCCTGCTCGATCCACGATGAGGCAGCGGCCCTGGATTATGCAGAAAAACTCAAACACCTGAGCCAGAAGATCGCAGACCATATCTATATCGTCATGCGGGTCTACTTTGAAAAACCAAGAACAACGGTGGGCTGGAAGGGGCTGATCAATGACCCCGGTATGGACGGATCATGCGACATGGCAACCGGCCTTAGAAGGGCCCGCAAGCTGCTCCTGGATATAACAGGCATGGGGGTGCCCGCAGGCACCGAGATGCTCGACCACATAACGCCCCAGTATGTTGCGGGGCTGGTCAGCTGGGCCGCCATTGGTGCAAGAACCACTGAATCCCAGACCCACAGGGAAATGGCCTCCGGCCTTTCCATGCCTGTTGGATTCAAAAACTGCACGGACGGCGGCCTTGTCAACGCCTTCAATGCCATGGTGGCGGCAAGATCGCCCCAGAGTTTTCTCGGCATCGACCCTGCGGGCAGGGCCAGCATCATTAAAACAAGGGGCAATCCTGGAGTTCATATCGTTCTAAGGGGAGGGGAAAGGCCCAACTATGACTGTGTCAGCATTGGCGAGGCAACGGCCCAGCTAAAGGCAAGAAAGCTTCCCCAGGCCCTAGTGGTGGACTGCTCCCATGCCAACTCACGGAAAAAATTTGAAGGCCAGGCCGTGGTGTGGGCGGATGTGCTGCACCAGCGGTTGGCCGGAAACCAGACCCTGGTGGGAATGATGCTTGAGAGCAATCTCAAGGAGGGCAGCCAGAGCTGTGCGCCAGACCCTGCTGAGCTTGAATACGGGGTGTCTGTGACCGACGAGTGCATCTCATGGGAGACCACAGAAGAGCTTATCCTTTTTGCCCATGATCAGCTCAAACAGCAAAACGGCTGATTCCACCTCCAACTTGACCATCGAGTTACAGTTCCAGGCTTGATAGTTGAGCAGGCTTTAAATTTTTTTGGAGACCCTTCATGATAAAACTTGATATTACCGGTCGAAACGGCTCTTCCTGCCTTGCCGTTGGTGAGCGTCTTAAAAATCTTGAAAACTATATGCACGGGCAGACGGTAATCATCACTGATTCCCATGTTCGTTCCCTTTACGGAGATCAATTCCCCCCCTGCCAGGTGGTAGAGATCGGGTGCGGTGAGGGCGTAAAAACCCTTGAAACCGTCGCCGCGATCTTTGAACGGCTGGTGGAGCTTGAGGTGGATCGCTCAGGATTCGTTGTCGGCATTGGCGGGGGGATCGTCTGTGACATCACGGGTTTTGTCGCCTCAACCTATTTGAGGGGAATCGGGTTCGGCTTTGTCTCAACCACGCTTCTCTCCCAGGTGGATGCCAGTGTGGGCGGTAAAAACGGGGTCAACTTTTCAGGGTATAAAAACATGGTGGGCGTGTTTAACCAGCCCGAATTTGTCATCTGCGACATGGAGATGCTCAAAACCCTGCCCCGGCGGGAGATAGTCTCGGGGTTGGCCGAGGTGGTGAAGCATGCCTGCATCGGAGACACGGGCCTGTTTGAGTTCCTTGAAGAGTCACAGGATTCTGTGCTGGCCCTTGAGCCCCATGCTGTGGAGCGCATGGTGCATGATTCGGTGTTAATCAAGTCTGGGGTTGTCAACCGGGATGAACACGAACAGGGCGAACGACGAAAGCTTAACTTCGGCCATACGTTTGGTCATGCCTTTGAAAGGATACTCAAAATACCCCATGGCGAGGCTGTTGCCGGGGGCATGGTTGCGGCTGCGGCCCTTTCAAAAGATCGGGGTCTTTTAACCGACGGGGAGGTCCTTCGTATAGAGACTCTTCTTGAAACGCTGAACCTTCCCACCCGGTTTGACGTTGACAGGGACAGGGTAATTGACGCCATGCGGCGGGACAAAAAGCGCAAGGGTGAATCGATTAATTTTGTGCTCCTCAGGGGAATCGGTAACGCCATGGTTGAGCCCATAACCATCGAAGCGCTGGAAGAGTCAATGGCCCGACTCAACCTTTGCGGGCTACGTTAACGGGTTTGGCTGCGCTCTACCCAACTTGTTTTCTCCGGGAATGACAGCCTTATGGTCAAAATCAAAAAGTTTTATTTTGACAACACTCCTGGAAATGGCTATTGAATAACTCCCATGGATAAACTCGGATACATCTATATTCTTGCGGCAGCAACCCTGTGGGGTTTTATCGGGCCCTTTGGGAAAATGGCCTTTCAGGAGGGGGTTTCGCCCCTTGAGGTTGCCTTTTGGCGGGCTATCCTTGCATGGCTATTGTTTGCTGCCCAGGCCCTTTATCAGAGGCGGGCCCGGGTTAATCCCCGGGATCTTCCCGGCCTTGCCCTGTTTGGTTTTCTCTGTGTCACCCTGTTCTTCGGGTCCTACCAGATCGCCGTGGAAAAAGGAGGGGCAGCCATGGCCTCGGTGCTTCTCTACACGGCACCGGCCTGGGTTTTTCTGCTTTCCCGTCTTTTTCTAAACGAGAGGGTGAGCCTTAAAAAAATAACGGCCCTGGTTCTCACCCTTGCAGGGGTTGTCCTGGTTTCCAGGAATCAACAGGTGCAGGCCATGGGCATTGCCGGGGAGGGTGGCATTTCGGCCGTTCTGTTCGGCCTTTTGGCGGGTTTCTGCTACTCCCTTTACTACATCTTTGGCAAACATTTTTCAGATAAATACTCCGCATCTGTTCTTTTCCTATATACTCTTCCCTTTGGCGCCCTCTGTCTCCTGCCCTGGTTCTCGTTTGCACAAAAGAGTGTCACTGCATGGCTTGCCCTTGGGGCCATAGCCGTTTTTTCCACCTTTGTCGCCTATCACTTCTACTATGCAGGCCTCAGGAGAATCGAGGCTGGCCGGGCCTCGATCATTGCCACGGCTGAACCGGTTGTGGCAGCCCTGGTTGCCTGGTGCTGGTGGGGGGAGAGTTTCACCGTTTTCGGCTATTTTGGAAGCGTGCTCATCCTTGCTGCCGTGCTGCTCATGATTCGGAGTTGAGCCTGTCGTCTGAATTTTACATTCATGGCTTTCAATGCCTTGAATGTTCTATTTTGAGGTAGGAGGCTTTTGTTAAGGCAGTGCCATTTATGGCACTGCCTTCTAATCAGATTAATACGTGGGTGCTGATTGTTTTTTTCTTCTACTCATCCCTGCAAGCCCTAAAAGACCAAAGCCAAAAAGTACAATTGTGGTTGGTTCAGGTATTGGTGACATATCCGATTCCACAATAAAAGTCATAGTATAATCTATGGGTGTTTCATAGTTGCCTGAATTTATGCCAAAAGTTCCATTTCCTAAAAATACATTATAGATGCCTTCTCCTCTGAGAAATAGGGGAGCATCTAAACTTAAGGCAGAATCCATATAGTTCCAACCAACTGCTGAAAAATTGAAAATCGTTGGGGTTGAATCCGACTCTTCCAACGTCCATTGAGGTGCTGGGAATGCAAACATCGGGGTGAATGGAGTTAAGTTTGTACCAAATAATATATTAGCACCTACGAGGGCTTGGCCTGCACCTATGCCGATAAGGAAAACATCTCCTGAATCCTTCGGAGCCCATACAGACCCTTTAAATGTGTTATTCCCGGCAACAAGGTTGAATAAGCCAACGTCAGGAAACCCTCCAATTGTATCATAGTCTCCAGCAGGCAAACCATCTTCTGCTACCACATCAACCTCGTCAAAAGACCCATTATAAGGCATAACAATTATGTCTGCATTAACACTTGTAACAACTGAAAAACTGATAAAAAAAATCAACAACAATAGCTTTTGCATCAACATTCCCCTTTTTAATTAATATTCTACACTATTCTACGCTGTCCGATAGCAATGCAAAAATCATACCTGTTTTTTTCCACCAGGAAAGCGCCTATTCGTGCAGTTAATGAATTTTAAAGGGAATAAAAGTACATAGAAAACGCTATATGTGGGATATGTTTTCCTACTTTTTGTCTGTATCTGATATCCAGGATAGAGGCCTATAGGCTTTGCTGGTAATTGTCCATCCTTAGTTTGTAATCGTTTTCTTTCATCTTAACGTAAGCCTGGCCCCTCCCGGATAAGAATTCTATTGTTCAAAACGATGATCAAGGCCGTTTTCAGGTGTCAAGACCACTGATAAACTCCCTGATGATCTCTTCGAGCAGGGTGTTCCATCCAGCGATAAGTGCCCCGGGTGTCTGGTTCTTGATGGGCATTTTTTTTGAAAAGCTCTTTTTCTCCATTGCATCAAGGGTGAGGGAGATCTCCATTACCGCCAGGGGACGGTTCTCCTGCCTGAAATCCCCGTAGAGGCGAATAACACTGCCCTGGAGTCTGTGGTCTGCCGATTTTCTGGCCAGGGGGGCCGAGAATCGGCGTGTATCAAAAAGAGCCTGTTTCACCGCTGCCGTGATCATCCGCTGGGGCGAGATGATGAATTCGTTGTAGTAGTCTGTTTCAAACTGAAATTCACCCCTGCGGTAGAGAAACGAGTTGGAGGTGTACATGGGTGCGATGTCAAACTCTTTTACCAGGAGGGTTGGCAGGGGTGAAGGGATGGAGGTTGCTTCTGGAGTGATTTTTGCTCCCAGGCTGTAAAGTTTTTTTTCGCCGATGTTTCTCTCCAGGGAAAAGCAGCCCGGTAAGAGTATAAGTGCCCAGGCCATTATAACCATGAACGGCAGGCTGTTTTTTAACCACGGGTGTTGTCGATCATGCAAAGAATTATCGTTCAAGGGTTTTCTCCTTTTCAGGGGGGGTATCAAATAAAAGCCTTGCTGGATAGCGTTTGATATCCTGGCTCATCTGCCGCAGGTTTTCCGAGGTTATCTTCAAGTTTTCCACAACCTCGCCGATGCTGTCCGTGTTGACCCACATCATATCCCCTAAAAGCCGGGAGGTTTTGTCAAGGGAAGCGGCAAGGGATCCTGCCGTCGCGGCCGCACCTTTAAACTCGTCAAGTGTCTCGGCAATGGGTCTCTTTGACTGTTCAACGATCTCCTTTGCCCCTTTTACTGCGGCCCTGGCATCAATCATCAACTCCCTTGCCTGGTTGGAGTCGAAAAACTCACCAAGCCTTGCATTTGTGGTTCTGATCTCCTTTAAGAGAGTTTTGGTCTGAAAGGATATTTCCGCAAGATTGGTCTGGTCAAGCTTGGTGGAGGTTAATCTCAAAAGGTCTTCCAGCTGAGTTATAATTCCGGTGACCTTGATATTTTCGAGGTTCTTCATGATCTTGTCCAGGGATTCTCCCATCTGGCTTATCTTATTTGGTTTGGATGGTATATATGGATGCTTGGGGATCCAGGGTACTTTAAGGGGAGAACTTTCCGCCTCAATCCCATAGCTGGTTTCAAGATAGGCGCCCCCGGTAACCCCCTTAAATGCCATTTGAACGGTCAATCCGTCGCCCACAGCCTGGTTTATCTTCTCTTCCACCGTGTTGCCGGGCTGGCCAATGGAGATATCGTCAAACAGAGATATGATCACAAGAACATAGTCGGATCTCACCCCGTAGGCTCTGGTTGCCCCGGTGATCTGTTTCACCTTGCCAATCTCTATGCCCCGGTATTTTACCGGGGAACCCACGTCAAGGCCCTGGACGCTCTCGTTAAAATAGGTTTCAACAAGGGTCTCCTGCTTTAGAAAATCCCCAGCACCGAGCAGGGAAAGGGCAATAACCAGCAGGGCAAAGGATATTATAACAAAGAGTCCCAGTTTAAAATGATTTGCTTTTTCGCTCATATATCTCTCTCTCGCTCCGGCCGTGCCGGTTATCTAAAAGTTGCAATCGTGGTTTCAGGCTATTCGGTTGAAAAAATTATACACCATGGGATTTGTTCGGTCATGCTTGAGCTCCATGGGCGCTCCGGTTGCAATGATTCCCCTGATGGATTTATCCAGCATGATCACCCGGTCGGCAATGGAAAATATGCTTGCAAGTTCGTGGGTGACAATTACAAACGTAATGCCAAGGGCCTGGGCAAGGGCCTTGATGAGGTTGTCAAGTTCGGCAGACGTGACAGGATCAAGGCCCGCAGAAGGTTCGTCCAGAAAGACAATGGACGGATCAAGGGCCATGGCCCTGGCAAGGGCCGCCCTTTTCTTCATGCCGCCGCTCAGGGCATCGGGCATGAAGTCTTCGTTCTCCCCAAGCCCCACGAGGGACAGCTTTGTCCTGGCAATGGCATCCATGGCCTTTCCCGGCAGGTTTGAAAATTCTTCCAGGGGCAGCTTTACGTTCTCAAGAACAGTCATGGATCCGAAAAGAGCCCCGCTCTGGAAGGCCACGCCTATTTGCCTGAGAATCTCTATCCTCTGATCTAATCCGGCTCCTGCAAGCTCTTTTCCCTGGATCTGAATGCTTCCGCTTTTAGGCTTTATAAGCCCTGTCATCAGTTTCATCAGGGTGCTCTTTCCGCATCCTGAGGTTCCGAGGATGGCAAAGATCTCGCCCCGGTTGACATGAAGGCTGATGCTGTCGAACAGGATGAGATCTCCATATCCGGCTGTTAAATTCTTCACCTCAATAATCGGGTCATCCTTTATCCTGTTTTCCAATTATTTAAACTCCCAGGCAGTAATAAAGAACCGAAAATATCCCGTCAAAAACGGCAATGAGGGTAATACCCGTCACAACCGCACTTGTGGTGCTCGTACCAACGGCTCCGGGGCCGCTTTTGGTTTCTATTCCACGGATGCATCCTGAAGCTGCGATGAGAATGCCGAACACAAAGCACTTGATCAAACCTCCCATGAAGTCCCCCCAGGTGACAAACGACACCACCTGGCTGTAGTAGGTCACGGCAGGGTAGCCCATGGAGAGAAGAACGATGGAGCCCCCCATGATGCCGACAAAATTTGCGAATATGGTCAAAAGCGGGGTTATGAATATGGCCGCTAAAATTCTCGGGACCATGAGAAAGCGCACGGGGTCTATCCCCATGGTGGCAAGGGCATCAATTTCCTCGTTGATCTTCATGGTGCCGATCTCGGCGGCAAAGGCCGAACCTGATCTTCCGGCCAGGATTATTGCCGTCATCAGCGGTCCAAGCTCCCTGACCATGGCAATGCCGATGAGGTTGGCCACGTAGATCTCGGCTCCGAACATCTTCATGGGCATGGCCGATTGAAAGGCCATGACAAGGCCTACGATAAAGCTGATCAAAGCCACGATGGGCAGTGCGTTTACCCCGGCCCGTTCTGCGGTGAGCAGGGCATCCTTCCATCTGATGGACGAGGGGTGGAAAAAGGCGTAGGTCAGGGCACTGGTGATTTTTCCCACATGGGCTATGAAGGTGACCGTATTTTCCATTCGGACCGCAAAGTTTTTTCCCCGGGTTTCCACAAAAGAATACTTGGGTTCAGGATCTTTCCCCTTGCCGTCTGAGTCCCTGCTTCGTTCTGTCAGGTCCAGCACCCGCTTAAACGAAGGCTCAAGGCCCAGGAGGGAGGCCTCTTGATCGGTTTTTTGCTTCCAAGTTGTCCGGATAAATTCGACCAGGGCCGCACCGGCACTGTCCAGGTAGTCAACCCGTTCAAGGTCTATCACCAGGTGTCCTGTCCCGGTTAATCCTTTGAGCTTCTTCTCGACCTTTTGCCACACCTCGGCGACCCCGGTGGCGTTCAGGGTGCCCGAAAGGGTTATTGTGGCACCGTCATCTTCTTCCTGATTTTTATAGGGGTGTTTACCAGGGTTTTTAAAGGGACTCATGGATACTGTTGCCCCGGATCTTGTTGAAGTCTTTTTCATATTGGTGAACCCATGCCCTGGTGGGCCGTTCTTGCCATGATCTCCTCCTGGAGTTCAGGTGTCAAATCCATAGAAAAGTCGCTGTAACCCGCCGCCCTCACGATGGGATCCCGTTGATTCTCCGGGTGGAAGGTTGATCGGAGTCGGCACCTCGCCCTTGAGCTTTATGTTGTCGGGCCTTGTCTGGCCCACCCGGGTGCTATGGCATGCAGCCATTATGCCTTTATCAGATAATTGGCACCACTTAAGGGGTGTTAGCCTGCCTGCATCGGGTGTATTCGTGCAAAAATACCAGACCACGGGTTGCGGGTCAAGAAAATAACCCCCTGTTTTTAATCTTTGATTTTGTTGTGAAATCCGATTTTACAACGTGTTGTGTGTCGAGACACGGGCTAAACATCCTGAAAAATCAAAAACCTGTTGACTATCTGTCGTTCAAATGTAATGAATGATTATTCATTTCGTATTGAGAGGTGGGACAACGGATGGTAGAGGGATTTATGTCTACCTTATGGTGTTAAAACTACCTGTTTATACATTGTTTATCTTTTAAAAGTTTGTTCTTTTAAAAAGGTTGTTCCTTGAACATTTACCTGGGAAAAAGGGGTTGATAATATGAGGGAGGATTCATATAGAGCCAGGAGCGGGTGATTGATCCAGGAACTTTAATAATATATTAATACTAAATTCATGGGGAGAGTTCAGCAATGGCACAGTTTATTTCCGACAGAAGGGATATTGATTTTTTACTGCATGAGGTGCTTGACACAGCAGCGCTTGCAAAAAAAAGTGAAAAGTTTGCAGAGTTCAACAAGAAAACTATCGATCTCATTGTCTCCGAGGCCAGAAACCTTGCGGTCAAGGAGATCCTGCCCACCCAGAAAGAGGGTGATGAGCAGGGATGCTCCCTGGAAAACGGCAAGGTAACTACCCCCGCGTCCTTCAAGCGGCTCTACGATCTTTTCAACGAGGGCGAATGGCTCGCCATGACTGAAGACCCGGAGTGGGGCGGTCAGGGCATGCCGCGATCCATTGCCTCGGCAACCATGGAATACTTTAACGGTGCCAACTATCCCTTTATGATGTACCCCGGCTTGACCCATGGCGCAGGCAAACTTGTGGAAGAGTTTGGCACCGACGAGCAGAAGCGGATCTTTTTAAAAAGAATGTACACCGGAGAATGGGCCGGTACAATGCTCTTGACCGAGCCCGGGGCAGGGTCGGATGTCGGGGCCTTGACCACAACCGCGAAGCGAAACGACGACGGCACCTTTTCCATCACGGGCGAGAAGATCTTCATCTCCGGCGGTGAGCATGACCTGACCGAGAATATCATCCACCCGGTACTTGCCCGCATCGAAGGGGCCCCCGAGGGTACAAAGGGTATTTCCCTCTTCCTTGTGCCCAAGTATCTTGTAAATGAAGACGGCTCCCTTGGCGAATTTAACGATGTTGTGTGCACGGGTATAGAACACAAGCTCGGCATCCACGGCAACAGCACCTGTTCCCTTGCCCTTGGCAGCAACGGCAACTGTGTGGGAACCCTTCTTGGCGAAGAGAACAGGGGCATGAAGGCCATGTTTGTCATGATGAACGAGGCCCGGCTCCTGGTGGGTTTCCAGGGTTTTGCCTGCGCAACCGCATCCTACATGTACTCCGTAAATTACGCAAAGCAGAGAATCCAGGGCAAGAATCTCATGGAGATGATGGACCCCAACGCAAAGGCGGTTCCCATCATCCAGCACCCGGACGTCCGTCGCCAGCTCCTCAAGATGAAGGTTCTTGTGGAAGGCATGAGGAGCATTCTCTACTATGTGAACTATTGTGCGGACATGGCATCCATTGGCAAGGATGAGGCGGAGCGGGCCAAATACCAGGGGCTTGTGGAGGTTTTAACCCCCATTGCCAAGGGTTATGTAACTGATCGTGCCTTTGAGGTGTGCAGCCAGGGAATGCAGGTCTATGGCGGTTACGGGTTCATCGAAGAGTATCCCCTGGCCCAGCTTTTAAGGGACTGCCGCATCACCATGATCTACGAGGGAACCAACGGCATCCAGGCCATGGATCTTCTTGGCAGAAAGCTCGGCATGAACAAGGGCAAGCCCGTGATGGATCTTTTTGTAGAGATGCAGAAAACCGTTGCTGCGGCCAGGGAGATTCCAGCCATTAAGGATTATGCCGTAAAGGTCGAAGCCGCCCTGAACAAGCTTGGGGAGGTTGCCATGGCAATGGGGCAGGCCGCCATGTCGGCCAAGGTCCTCAACGCCTTTGCAAACGCCCATCCCTTCCAGGATGCCATGGGTGACGTCACAGTTGCCTGGATGCTTCTCTGGAGAGCCTCCATCTCAGCCACAAAGCTTGAGAAGGCCAAGGCAAAGGACAAGCCCTTTTACGACGGCCAGGTCAAATCCCTTCAGTTCTTTGTGGAAACCCTTCTTCCCATTACCATGGGCAACCTTGAAGCTCTTAAGGCGGTGAGTGGTGCTGCCGTGGAGATTGATGAGGCATCGTTTGCCGGGTAGTCTTTTTTAAAAAATGATCCCGGTTCGTTTTGACCCGGGATCATTCGTTAACCCAACCTAAGGAACTGATTGCATGATCCATGTAGGGGCTCCCCTTGCGGACAACCGACCCAGTTATCCCGAAAACAGACCAAAAAATTTGATAGTCGAGTTTAACCTATTTTGCCCGTGGCCACGTGGATCTCAAGCCCGCCGTGGAACAGGGGGTGAAGCTCCACATGAAAGGGAAGTTCATCTGCAAGCTCTTGTTCTGGCAGAATGATGCCCGCCGTCCATCCTTTGAAATCCCGGGCAAGCTTCTCGCCTATCCTTCGGTATAGCTGTGCTGTTTCGCCCTTTTCTCCCAGCCTTTTTCCATAGGGAGGGTTCAGGACCACCACCCCGGTTCGGCCTGTGAGATTCCCTGGTAAGATATCAAAGAAGTCTTGTCTCCCCACCCTTACAAATTCTGAAAATCCATGGTCTGCAACGGTCTGTTCAAGGTCATTGATCAATTTTCCTGCCCGGTCAAAGGCAAAAATAAGGGGTGAGTCGATTTTTAGAAAGTTCTTTTGCGCCGTTTTTTTAAGATGGTTCCACTGGGGGTTGCTGAAACAGGGAAAGTGTTCAAAGGCAAAGCTTCGATAAAATCCCGGGGGAATTTTTGACGCCATCATCGCCCCCTCAAGGGCAAAATTGCCCGACCCGCACATGGGGTCGATCAAGGGCTCCTTGCCTGTGAATCCAGACCTGACAAGGACCGATCGGGCAAGGGTGGAGCGAAGCGGTGCCATACCAACTGAGCCTGTAATTCCCCGCTTGTGAAGTAAATCTCCGCTCGTGTCAAGGGAGATGCTGAACTGGTCGTCCCTGACCCTGATCAGTATCCTGTAACTTCCGGGCGTTCCGGCTGCATCTGGTAATCCCGTGTCAAGGTCGTCCTGGTCAAGATGATCCTGGATTATCTGGATGGCCCTCTCCTCAATGGCCTTTGTATGGTAGAGCCTTGAATGGCGGGTAACGGCCTCCACATGGATGTGACTTTTCTTTTTGATAAAGAGTTCCCATTCGATCTGGGCCAGCCTTTTCTCAAGGGTTCTGAAGTTTTCAGCCTTGAACTGCCCGATTTCCATGGTGATCCTGGAGGCGGTCCCAAGGTAGAGGTTGGCAAGGTAGCACGATTTCATGGAACCTGAGAATACAACCCCACCCTCTGCAATGGTAAAGTGTTCTGTTTCCAGGGGAAGCTCTGCAAACTCAGCCGCCAGCATCTGTTTAAGCCCCGGGGATGTGGATGCAAAAAATGTCTGCTTCCTTGCCGTCACCCGTCTCTTTATTCGTTTTTCAAATGGTGTTGTTTTCATCCTGCCCTTATATCTTTTTAAAGGCCCCAAGTAAACGTCGAGTTTGACAGTGGAGCATAATTCCGGTAAAAGTTTTTATGGACAAATCATAATAGATCCTAGCCGATTCAAGAATCAATGCCTTTAAGCAGGCATCCAGATAATTAAACCAAAAACAAACAGGAGTTTATCATGGCTGGCGTAAACAAAGCGATTATTTTAGGTCATCTTGGAAGAGATCCGGAAATGACATACACCCCTTCAGGGCTTGCGGTGTGTAAATTTTCCATTGCAACCTCAAGAAAGGGGAAAGACGGACAGGAGGTGACCCAGTGGCATCGCTGCACAGCCTTTGGCAAGACGGGTGAGCTGATCTCCCAGTATGTGAACAAGGGCAATCAGCTCTACGTCGAAGGGGAGATAAACTACGGTCAGTATGAAAAGGACGGTGTCACCCGTTACACCACCGACATAATTGTAAGAGAATTCAACTTTATCAGTCCCGGAGGCGGCGGCGGAGGCGGCAGCCGTCAGGGCGGTTACCAGGGCAGCCAGCAGGGCGGTGGCGAGTACCAGGGCGGTGGAGCCCCCCAGGGTGGTGGTGGCGCCCAGGGCGGTGGTTATCAGGGAAATGCCGGTTATCAGCAGGGCGGGGCCCCCCAGGGCAGCGGCGGACATCAAGGCGGCGGGTCGGGCGGGGGCACACCTCCAAAGGATGATATTCCCTTTTAACGAACACCTTAGGTTAAAATGTAAGATTTAGTATTAAAAGCCCTGTGTTACAGGGCTTTTAATACTTGTAAATGACAATAATGCAAGCCTGATCCCACCCGGATGAACATTTTATTGGTCGAAACGATGATCAAGGCCCTATCTGCTGGGAGAACGAAGTATCAAAATAAACAAAAAAGGTTGGGTCAGGGAAGTCCGAAGACTGTGTGATAACGGGCATCAAACATCAGTTATCTCAACCAGACAGGACCTTTCCATGGAAGAAATAGCCCGTAGGATGTTTTTCCGGTGGAACCAGGAGAACTATTTCAAGTACATGAGAGATGAGTATGGTCTTGATCATCTTGTTTCACGGGACGTGGAACAGGCAGATGTTGAGCGGATGGTTCCCAATCCTGAGAGAAAAAAGCTGGTAAAGGAGTGCTTAAAACAAGAAAGACAATTGAAAAAACAGAAAGAAGACTATGCCACAAAGGCCGTAGACAACGATGAAAAAAAATGCCGGACAATGAGAGGGTTCAATATATCAAATTGCGGGTTGAAAACAAACATTCAAGTATTGGAAAAAAAGATTGAAATCCTTAGTACACAGATCAAACAATTGCCGGATAAGGTAGCAATAAAAGAAATTCTTGATGAGGACGAAATCGTATGCCTTGAAACCGAAAAGAAGCGATTGACGGATACTATAAAGATGACCTGTTACAGAGCCGAAACTGAATTGATCAATATCATTGAGCAAAATAACTGTTTTGCCAGAAACATGGATGAAGGAAGGACCTTTATCAAAAATGTGTTTCAACAACCAGCCGATATGATCCCTAACTACAATGAAGGCAGGTTGGAAATCTGTTTCCATACAATGTCTACCAGGCGAGAAAACAAGTCTTTGCAAGAGCTTTGTGACATAGTAAATAAGGAAAATTTTTCGTACCCTGGGACAAAGTTGAGGCTGGTATTTAAGGCTGGGTAAGATGCGTTTAAATTTGGCTCATGTCAGGAGTTCTGAAATTATTGAACAAATAACGATGAATGTCTTGCAGGCCTTTTGTTGTTCCAATTTCAAGGGTATGAATAACACCAGAATCGTACAAATCGTAGGCTTTTTGCTTGCTTAAACGATCAATATCTTGTGTGTTCATGCTTCAATCTCCGCAACGATAGCGTCAATATCGGCGCGTAGTTGGTCAATTTTGGCTACCGTTCTACGCAAACGCTTTAACCTTGATGTCATTTGTGTTTTGCAAGGCTTGCCAAAGGTCATATTGTGTTTGCTGAATCAACCAACTTTCAGCGCTGCCGCCAAATCCTTTTGAAAGACGGATAGCCATTTCAGGAGAAATGCCAAAACGTCCGTTTAATAAGGCCGATAATGTTTTCCGAGATATACCAAGTCCTTTGGCTGCGTCTGTAACCGTTAATCCTAACGGTTCAAGGCAAAGTTCCCTTATTGCCTCTCCTGGGTGTGGTGGGTTGTGCATAACCATTTTTTTACTCCTTAATGATAATCGTTGTAATCAACGTCAACAGCGTTGCTGCTTTCAAACCGGAAAAAGACTCGCCAATTTCCCGAAACATCTACCGCCCAAAAACCCTTTAAATCACCCTTTAATG
>JAVERV010000175.1:0-5064 GCA_034006945.1 Desulfobacterium sp.
TTTCAGAAAACTTGGTGGCATCGGCCTTGACAAAGGGAACCCCCAGGCGTTTTGCGATGAGTTTCACCATATAGGTCTTGCCGACACCTGTGGGGCCGAGCATGAGGATGTTGGATTTTATGCTGCCAGTTATCCTGATATCCGAATGCTTCGAGGTCTCAAGATGCTTGATCCGGTTGAAGTGTGTGCAGATTTTGGTTGCAAGTATGGACTTGGCCTGTTCCTGGCGCACAATGTACTGGTCGAGATAGGCAATCAGTTCGGCGGGTTTCATATCAAAATTAACGAGTTTTTTTCTGCCCGATGATCCCTCGCGCCCCGAAATGGGTTTAGTCTGGGGGGCAAGGGAGGGGGAGATTATTTTGACTTTTCCGCCGAATTTTTTGTTGAGAAACTCGCCCAACTCTTTTTCTATCCGTTTTGGATCGGGTATGTTATCATGTGTATTATTCATAGTGGTCTAATATATACATGGGGCTGGGTAAATCAAGCTGGTTTGAGTCAATTTAAAAAAGCCACAAACATTGTCAAATGATTGCGGCTTTTTTTAAACTGGTGCCGAAGGGGAGACTTGAACTCCCACGGGTCGCCCCACACGCCCCTCAAGCGTGCGTGTCTACCAATTCCACCACTTCGGCAGTCTGGGGGGCTCAGAAACTAATAATCTGTGTGGGTATCAGTTTACAAGTCCCTTCTTGAATGTAATTAATTGCTGTCCGTCGCTGCTGGTCGCTCAATGGGTGCTGTTACATCAGGCATAATGGACGCCTGGGAGCGGTGGCTTGACATATAGGCAAGGGTCAAAGAGGTGAGCATGAATATAACCGCAACTCCTGTTGTCAGCTTGCTCAGGAACGTGGCCGGTCCTGCGCCGCCGAACAGGGCCTGGCTGGATGCTCCCCCAAATGAGGCCCCCATGTCCGCTCCTTTGCCTGTCTGGAGCAGAACAATGAGAATTAAAAGTACGCAGGCAATAACATGTGCAATTACAATCAGAGTTGTCATGGTCTCTTATTTATACCTTATTATCTTGATGAACGTATCTGCATCAAGGCTCGCTCCGCCAACCAATGCACCATCGACATCGTTAATTTTCATGATTTTTGAAACATTATCAGGTTTAACTGAACCACCATATAGGATACGCATGGACATTGCAAGTGCATTGCCGAATTTTTTCTCGACAAGTGTTCGAATGTATTCATGTATCTCGGCTACCTGGTCAGGAGTAGCTGTCTTGCCGGTTCCTATTGCCCATACAGGCTCGTAGGCAATGACAAGAGTTCCAAGTTCCTCCGAACCAAAGTCTTTTAACCCATCGTTAACCTGTTTGTCAAGCACGGAAAAGGTCTCCTCTTCTTCCCTTTCAGCCTCGGTTTCTCCAATGCAGAGGATGGGGATAAGATCTGATCCCAGGGCGGCGGCTATTTTTCTGCCAACGGTTTCGTCAGTCTCTCCAAAGTATTGACGGCGTTCTGAGTGGCCGATGATGGCGTAATCGGCACCGGCCGCCTTGACCATGGGAGCCGATACTTCACCTGTATAGGCACCCTCGGACTCATAAAATAGATTCTGTGCACCGACCCTTACCTTTGATCCTGCCACAGCTTGGGATACAAGGGGCAGACTCAAAAAGGTGGGTGCGATCATGATATCAGTATCAACCACTTCCGATGCAAGCTCGGCCAGTCTCGTTGCCGCGGCAATGGATTCTGCCCCTGTCTTGAACATCTTCCAGTTTCCGGCTATTAATGCTCTTCTGGACATAAAGCCTCCTGATTTACAAGAAACTTGAAACAAGAGACAAGAAACAAGGTTTTGTCCTGTTCAAGTTTCCGTTTTTTGTTGTGTCCGTAGGACATGGGCTATAAGGATTTTCCCACGAGGGCCGCAAGGTCGATGAGGCGATGGGCGTATCCTGCCTCGTTGTCGTACCAGGCGTAAATTTTCACCATGTTTTCGATGACATCGGTGCTCATGGCGTCCACAATTGAAGAAAATGAGCTGCCGTTGAAGTCACTGGAAACAAGGGGAAGTTCGCAATAGTCAAGGATTCCTGCAAGGTCTGATTTTGAAGCTCGTTCCAGTGCCTGATTTACCTCTTCCCTTGTGATGTTCTCCTTTTCGACAACCACGACAAGGTCAACAAGGCTCACATTGGGGGTTGGCACCCGGACCGACAGGCCGTTGAGTTTGCCCTTGAGCTCCGGAAGAACCAGCGCAACTGCCTTTGCGGCTCCCGTGGTGGTGGGGATCATGGACAGAGCTGCCGCCCTTGCCCGTCTGAGATCCTTGTGGGGAAAGTCAAGCAGACGCTGGTCCCCGGTGTAGGAATGAATGGTTGTCATCATGCCGCAACGGATACCAAAATTTTCCAGGATCACCTTAGCAACCGGGGCAAGGCAGTTCGTTGTGCATGAGGCGTTTGAGATAATCGCATGTTTTTCAGGATCATAGCTGGAATGGTTGACCCCCATGACGATGGTGTTGTCAGGATCAACGGCAGGGGCCGAGATCAACACCTTTGAGGCGCCGGCCTTAAGATGTTTCCCAGCACCTTCCCTGTCCCGGAAGATGCCTGTACACTCAAGAACAATGTCGACCCCGGCATCCTTCCATGGAATCTGTGCAGGGTCTTTGAAGGATGAGACCCTTATGGGTTTATCGTTTACAACCATGGTATCATCGGTGGTTGTGACTGTTGCGTCAAGCCTGCCGTGGACCGAGTCATATTTAAAAAGATGCGCAAGTGTCTTTGTGTCTGAAAGGTCGTTGATGGCGACGACTTCGAGGTCTGACCTTGTTAAGGTGCCCCTTAATGCCAGCCTGCCTATCCTTCCGAAACCGTTTATCCCAAGTTTTATTGCCATGAAATTATTCCTCCTGAACTGTGTATTAAAAAACAGATTCTTCCCGATGTAAAATCTGAGCCCGATGTTGATCTGGATTTGATAAATCTTTAATTTCCGGTCCTAATCATTGCGTTTATCCCCTTTAAGAATTCCGCTTGCAAGGGAGATGCTCTTTTTCCCGTGGGCCACAATGCTTGCTGCTGCAGTTGGCAGATCCTGTTTGCTCCTTACAGATATGGCCTTGATAACAATTGGAAGATTTACCCCGGAAATGACCTCAATCGAGCCTTCTTCGAGAAACGAGTAACTTAAATTCGAGGGGGTCCCGCCGAACATGTCGGTAAATATGATCACCCCTTTACCAGTGTTGACTTTTTTGATGCCGGTCTTGATCTTTTTGATCAAAGCTTCGGCAGGTTCCCTGATGTCAATGGAGACTGAGCCTATATTTTCTATCTGCGAGTTCATGATCAATTCAGCAGATTCAATCAAGGCCTGTCCAAGTGTTGAGTGTGTGACTATTAAAATTCCTGTCATGAATCCTTTGTGTCCCTGTCTATGTCCCTGTGGATGATGCGGGGCTCAAAGCCGCATTGGCCCAGGTGTTCAAATATGGCCCCGGCAATGGCAACGCTTCTGTGACGTCCGCCCGTACATCCAACAGCTATTGTTAGATATGCCTTGCCCTCAAGGGTGTAAAGCGGAATGAGATAATCGAGAAGGTTAAGATATTTTTTTAAAAATTTTTTGGCCTGGGCTGTTTCGAGTACATAGTCTCTCACCTCTTTTGACCGGCCGTCCAGGGCCTTTAGTTCCGGAACAAAAAAAGGGTTGGTAAGAAACCGCATGTCAATCACAAGATCAGCATCCGTGGGGATTCCATACTTGAATCCAAACGAGAGAAGGTTGATCTTCATGGATATTCGGTTGTGGGCACATCCATCGGCAATCTTTCTGATGTTTGCCTTTAACTGGTGAACGTTGAAGTCACTTGTGTCAACTACCCTTTTTGCGAGTTTTTTGACGGGCCCCATGATTTTTCTTTCGGACTTGATGCTTTCAATCAGGCTCTTGCCATGGCCTGCTGGATGGTGACGTCGGGTTTGACTGTAACGCTTTATCAGGGTGTTTTCATCTGCCTCAAGAAAAATAATTTCTGGGTCGTGCCCGTTGTTTTTCAACGATGCCAGGATTGAAGGAAACTTTGATAAAAAATGCTTGGCCCGGATGTCCATTACAAAGGCAAAACCATTTATATCCGTGTCACTGTCCAGGGGAAGATCGAGGAATTTTGGTAAAAGTTCAATGGGCATGTTGTCGACGCAGTAAAATCCCGCATCCTCAAAAGCCTCCATGGCCGTGCTTTTACCGGAACCTGAAAGACCTGTCAGTATGAATAGGTTATGGCGGTTCATCGCTTAAAACTCTTCGTCAATATCAAGGATGATTTTCTGTATTTCATCAACTGATTCCGTTCTTATAAGACTCTCCTTAAACTGGTTTCTTTTTAAAAGTTTTGAAATCTGTGCCAGAACTCTGAGGTGGGTTCCTGTGGAATTTTCAGGGGTTATCAACAGAAAAAAAATATGCACGGGTTTGTTGTCAAGGGAGTCAAACTCGACCCCCTTGCGGCTCAAGCCGAACCCGACAACAATCGAATCGATGCTGGCAAGCTTGCCGTGGGGTATGCCGATCCCCCCCCCGATTCCCGTGCTGCCAAGCTGTTCTCTCTCAAGCAGAACCCTCACAATCTCGTCGCTGTCTGTCTTGGCCATGGGGGCTACTGATCGTGCAAGTTCCTCAAGAACCCCTTTTTTATCCCTGGAGCTAAGGGAAGGTATGATCGCTTCCCTTGGCAGTATTTCAGATAGTTTCATAGTTTCCTGACTGTTTGTTACCTGCGGGGCTGGATCAATCCAAGCTTACCGTCGTTACGTCTGTAGATAACGTTGACCCGTTCTGTTCTTGCATTGCTGAACACAAAGAAATTTTCCTTGCCCGAGTTCAGCTCCATGACTGCATCATCGATGTCCATGGGTTTTACGTCTATGGCTTCTATTATTACCTCCTGGGACGCTGTATCGGAAGTCTCATCAGGGGGTGCAAGGAGAGTGTCATTGTCCTTTATGCTTGCCTTGTTGCCGGACATATGGTGCCGCATCTTGTCCTTGCTTTTTTTTATCTGGGCTGCGACTTTGTCCATGAGTGTATC
>JAVERV010000265.1:0-2651 GCA_034006945.1 Desulfobacterium sp.
CATGCCCCATCATGCGTTTAATGGCATATGTTTGAACTCCCTGTTCCATAAGATGAGTCGCAAAACAGTGGCGAAGCGTGTGAATCCCACGTCCTCTTGTGATACTGGCTCTCTTTTTAGCTTGATAATAAATTTGCTGAGCAGTGCCGATGGCCATGGGTTTAGCTTTATCTGAGCCAAAAAAAATATATTTCTCAGGCTGATATTCTCGCCAGTACTTTTCAAGTGTAGATAAAAAACGTGATGAAAGAATTGTGTATCGATCTTTTCGCCCTTTGCCCTGATCAATCCTGATCATCTTTCGTGATCTCTCAATATGAGCTGGCTGAAGCCCAACAGCTTCACTTACCCTTAAACCGCCACTGTAAACGCCGAGAAGGAGTGTGCGGTGCTTCAGATTTTCACAGGCATTAATTAACTTGGTGACCTCATCCTGGCTTAAAATAATAGGAAGTTGTTTTTGGCGTGGGCGAGGGGGAATAATTGTCTTGGTATCTCTGTATAGTATCTCCTCATAGAATAGTTTGACTCCACAAAAGATAACATTACAGCTACTCCACGCATATTTGCGCTCTTCAAGGAGGTACACAAAATAGTCTTGAATCTGCTCGTCCGACAATTTATCCGGGCTTTTGTTGTAGTACTCGGCAAGGCCTTTTACTGCACCTATGTAAGCTTCGTGGGTCTTTGGGGAAAATCTTTTGAAAGTGAGGTGTCTCTGGAAACGTTTTCTTAATGGTGTCATTTTTTTCTCCTGATATTAATAGTTAATATTCAGGAGAGAGTATGTGGTTTACTGGATTTAAAATAAAGAAACAATTCGGGTTTTGAAAAACAATCGGAACGTTAAAACTCGGCGGGATACCTCCGCGGAGCGGTTTTGTTCAACGGTGAGCTCACCTGCCAGGGCTATAACCTCACAGGAAACCCATGAGCTGACACCTGGTGTCGGGTAGCCGGGGGCCGTTACCAGCCCCAAGCCCCCTAAGAACCCTGCGTGAGACTTTCACCTCACAGGGCTCAAGCATTGATAAAGTTCATTTAAGAACCCGGCCGTTTTCGGTTTGGAACGTCTGGCAAAGTAATCATACCATTGCGGATCATAAGGATTTGCATCGGCTTTGATTTTAATATGGCGTTGTATGGGAATATCACTCATTCTGAGAAGTCGTTCAGAACTGTTCTTCTCTCCAAATACCCAGTCCCTGTTTCCTTGCCTCTGGAAGTATTTATCTTTAATCCATTTGGAAGGTTTTTTGGGATGTCTTCGGACACTCCATTTCCAGGTAGCTTTCCATATTGCGTGGTCAACCCTACCAAATACATCCTTGCTGACCACATGTCGGTAATAATTCCCCCAGCCCCTTATGATGGGGTTGAGTTTATGAATCAAATGATCTGTTTCTCCGGTTTTATTGGATTTCAGAATGTCTCTGATTTTTCCTTTTACCCTTGCAATACTGGACTTAACTGGTTTGGTCAGCAGTTTTCCCTTATATTTCCTGAAGTTAAACCCCAGCAAATCAAATCCCTCGTCAATATGAGTGATCAGGATCTTTTCGGCTGACAGAGTCAAACCTCTTTCCATGAAAAAGTCCTCCAAAAGGGGTTTTACCTTATGTTGGAGCAGTTCCCTGGAATTTCCGGTTATGATGAAATCATCAGCGTATCTTGCCATATGGATTTTGTCCTGTCGTCTGAAGTTGCTTTGCAGCAGAGCTTGCATTCCGTCCAGTGCCATATTGGCCAGTGTCGGTGAGATAATGCCACCTTGAGGCGTCCCTTCGTTGGTAGGATTGAACATGCCTCGCTCGATATAACCGGATGTCAACCACACCTTGAGTTTTTGTTGCTGCATCGGGATATGCTCAAGCATCCATTGATGTGAGATACAGTCAAAGCAACTTTTAATATCCCCTTCCAAAACCCATTGTGCACTGCCCTTTCTCCTTAGAGCATTATAGCAGGCACTCATGGCATCCTGAGTGGATCTCTTTTTCCGAAACCCATAGGAGTGGCCATCCGCTGTACATTCCGATACAGGGTCAAGTCCCTGTAATTCCAAAGCCTGTTCCGCTCTGTCTTTCATGACCGGTATGCCTAATGGACGTTTCTTGCCGTTCTTTTTGGGGATGTAAACTCGTTTCAACGGGTGTGAATGATAACCTGGTCGATTCAGTCCGAAGACCTGTTGCCATTTCTTCTTTGCAGAGTCTAATAAAATATTATCGACTCCCGGAGTTCGTTTACCCTTATTCTCCGTCACTCTTTTTACCGAGAGAAACCTGGCGGAGAGGGATCGGGCAATCAGCCTTTGCAGACTTCGAACTCTTTCCTTGTTCCCTTCCTGTACTGCCTTCACGATACGTGCTTGTAAACGATTTACATTGTTCTTCATGCCATTCCAATCAATGGAATTCCACGAAAATTCAAAGTTCTCCAGGCCGTCAATGGCTATAGCAGTCATCGTCTATCCTCACCATGAAGATTAAATCGTCCAAACGTTTCCCGGGATTCAACACCTGTCGGAAGTCTGCGCACTTTCGTGCCGGGGATTGCCCCGTATCTGCCTCATTACAAGTCAGCATTTGCTTTTTCCGACCTCCTCTACCCACTTATCTATCTGCTTACCTTGCGGTTCACTTTCCATA
>JAVERV010000070.1:0-18066 GCA_034006945.1 Desulfobacterium sp.
CATCATATCGATGCCCTCCATAAATAGGTTGCCTATATGTCTATAGTACCGTATTTATAGGGCTTATGAAAGCTTTTTTATTTAAAAAAACGACATATCGCTTGCATTGTTTAGGTACAAAAGGAAGCTCGCATGTGTAATTTTTTTCTATTCCTCCATAAAGCTCCTAAATCCCACAAACATTTACATAGTCCAGACCTCGGTATATAAAAGCCTCATATTGGCCTTGTTTTTTTGACAGGAGTGTCGTGGATGAAAAGGCATGTGGTACCCATCGCCTTAATTGGCGGGGCTTTATCAATCCTTGACCTGTAAGATCCCACCCTTATCAATCCGGCGACCAAAAGCCGATAGGACTTCGGCTTGGGTCTTACTTGGTGTCTCAAGTCGACGGGTAGGCTTTCTTGCTCCTTTCTGCAGTGTAAGGATCGAATGGAGGTGCTTCATGTCATCCATTACATCCTCTTCTGTCCGATTTATTCCAACTACTTTTAATTTTAGTTCAATTCGGCGTAGGTACGTCATTTCTACTACACATGCAAACAGATGGCATCTGATCTTGCTGTCAGTCCAATGCCGGATCGGTTGCACACCCACTAAATCATCATTTTTACTGAGACGGAAACGATCTTCGACCTGTCGTCGATCCAGGCTTGCTTGGATGATTTCCTTTGTTGTCCAATCTGTATTGCTGTTGTTATGATGTTTTTACCAAACATCAGTTTTTTCTGTTTGACCTGATATAGGTCTTTCCGAAAACTCATGCTCAGTCCCTTTTCTGACTGTTTGAAATTCAGAGAAAAAAGATTGGATGAAATGTGAAGCCTTTGGCATAGGCGTAGATATCGATTCATTATATCATCTGAATTTTTCCAATGAGGTGCTTCTTCCTTGACTTTAGTCCGCATTTTAAGCAATTCTTGGCGGATGGTTTCGAGTTTGCCATCCGGGTCGAAGGTATAGGACTTTTTCCGGGCGGTTTTGGGACTATACGTTACAATTACTGTGTGTTCTTTGCCCCAGTACTCACCCTTTGATCGATAGGCCAGTTGGCATTCATCATAACAATCTTTTTCTATCAGTTGTTTATTACCGGTAGTGTCAGCCACCTCAAAACGATCCAGTGGGATAACAGCAAGGTCCTGGGCAAAGTATGTGGAATATGTGGTAATAAAATGGACCCTGGAGTGTTCATCAATCCAGGTGTAATTGCCTTTAGAATTCATACCTTTGTCAATTACAACGGTAAGGCGTTCTTTGGTTTTATTCAGTCCGCACACAACGCCAAACATTTCGTCCATGATGGTCTCAAAATGCTTGCTGTCATGGATGTTGCCGGGATAAACCGAATAATACAGTGGAAGCTTTGTGCCTCTGGCAACTAAAAGGCCAAGACCTATCTGCCTGAGATGATGCCGTCCCTCCTTGTTTTTGCCCCGGCAGGCTATTTCCGATTCAGTGTGGCTTGCCATAAATGTGTAATAGTTGGTGGTATCGAACAAGAGACAGTCTGAAGCTGGAGATTCAATTTGCCATAACCGTTCAAAGAACTTCAAGGTTATTTTATGTAAGGTATCTTCATCAACCCGATTCCATTTATTCCAATATCGTTTAGCAGAATAAGGCTTCGAGAGACAATGGGCCCACTGCTCTGTCTTCAGCTATTCGTTCTTAAAACGATAGAGTTGGCTTCTAGGGACAAGGCGCAGCTTCCCAAGGGACTGTAACTCTTTGTCGTCGCTTTTAAGACAAATCCGTCTTAAGGTGTCTATAACCGTAGCAGCAGCAGTTTCGCCCCAAAACCAATCGGCCAAGGCAACGTTGTCTGTAGACTGACCGGGCTGAGCTGAAACACTTTCAAAGTATGCCGCTTTTACATCTTCAGCGGCTAGCCGGAGGGTTAGTGATTGAGAAATATCCTTCAAACAATCAGGTTTCTGAATACCACGGATAAAACACACTAATGCCGCCGCTGTTTGCTCGAGAGGCATGCCTAATGCCCCGCACGTTGTCCGACCTCGCAATTCGCAAGCCAGGTCGTGCCAAGTCCTCATTTGAGCGACTTCATGCTCAAAAAGTGTGAGAAGTTGTTCCAGAGGAGTGTCAGGAGTAGGAGGAGCGGCCAACTGAATCGGGCAGGCCACGGGTTCAAGCTGAATATCAATAATTGGGGCCTCCTTAGGGAAATCGGCTAAAAGAGGGCCGGATGGGGCTTCGAGAAGCTTGAGTACTGCCATTAAAACCTGTGTCTGGAATTTGTCTTGGTTCGGGGCTCCAAAAGGGCGGCCCAGCACAAAAGGAACCCACAGTGCCCGAGGAGGTTTCATAACGACAGTATGTTCACGGATAAGACTGATATGGGTTGTTGCGATCCCTTCAGATTCAATAGTGTGCGAAAGCCCGCCCACGGCGCGCGTACAAAGCGGTCAGACAGGGATAAGCAACACCCCATCGACGTAGTCTTTCTTCATTATCCGAGCAATGCTACGTGCGGTAACGACCATTTTTTCGGGAGCAGTTGCCCCCATGAAAGAATAATGATAGTCAGCTATCGAGCCGATAACCCCTTGCTGAACCAATTCCCGCATGCGATCTAAGGGAAAAATCACATTTATGTCTTGCTGGAATCCGGTCCGGTCGAAGTTTGTAGAAATATGGCTCATCACCAGATCACGGAAAGGCGTATTAGCAGGAATCAACCGGTAGTTTGTAGCCCCAACATCGAATGGACGATCATTCCGGCGATGCAACCCTGCGGTGGAGACTATGGCAATCCGTCTTTTCGAAAGTGGCGGACCGCTTACCCATGGAGTGGTATGAAAGATGGGGCATGGGATTGAGATCAGGTGCGAACGTTCATCTTCAGATAGCTTGTCGAGTTTGACCATTGGATTCTCCAAGGATAATGAAAAGGTTAAAAATTTTGGCCGAGAATTATACTGAATTCTTCTATAAGTAAAATGTTTTAAAACCACTTGTTGGGCAGTACAGCATACAACAATAGTAACAGTATTGATCTACCCGCATTCGATTAGAATAGTAGACTCGTTAATCTTCGAATATCAGGTATCTTTTCGAGATTACGCAAGGCTTTTAGTATTTCAGAGATTCTGTCCGGTGCCAACTGATTTTTGCCATAGCTTGCACATTTCCTGAACTTATCCATGCATTCTTCCGTACTCATCGGATTCAAAGGATTTCCCTTTGTCGCTTCGGTCTTTGCAACATAAGTATCACCTTGAATTGTTTTTACTTCCATACTGCATTTCATCATATTCTTTACTTCGATGTTATTGTCGACAACAACTTGCACACGTTCTGTTAGATTTAAGATAGCGTTTTCTTTTATAAATTCTGTTTCGAAGTGCTGTAGAAAAACATCTCCATAGATTAGTGCGATTATTACCGTATATGGAATACTAAACTGAGCATCGGTTTGGTAGTTGTCTCTAAGTTCAAAGCGTTGCCCTACCAAGTTGTTAACCATTTTCGAGCAAAAAACTGTAATTTTTTCAACGTTGTTAATGTCTATGTTATGGCTGTTTCGCAAACTCAAAGCTAAATCTATGCTTGAATGTGTCATTCGACAACAAGGATATGGCTTTGTGCTCAACATCTCGCCAGTGAATTCAGCACCGAGATTTCTAAGAAGGATATTCTTGTCATAATCGTTGTGCTCGTATAGCTTAAAAAACCCGTAGTCACCCTCTAGCACATTTTTGGGTCCGGTCACTCCTTTTTCAGCAAGAAGTGACGATAAGATGGCATTCTTGGCCGCAAAGGCAGGCTGCATCCGTTTGGACAGAGCGCCATCCACCAACCCCTGAACGTTGCCTGCGGTTTGACAATATGCTAGTCCGAATGCATTCCAGAGATTTTCTCTGTCAAGTCCTAGGATCTTTCCAACAGCAGCGGTCGCTCCGAAAAAACCACAGGTTGCTGCTCTAGTCCACGCCAGTGGTCTTGTCAAGGATAACGCCAGTCTGATAGAAATGTCATGGCCTAAGGCCACGGCAACGATCAAATCCCTTCCGCTCGTTTCGCCTTTTACCTCTGCCGCAGCAAGTGCAGCAGGCAGAACGGATACATTGGCATGGTGTGCTGACTTATCCAACGTATCGTCAAAATCAAGAGCGTGCATAGCTATGCTGTTCACAAAGGCTGCCCAAGGTGCGGGACAACGGAATCCCTGAAACAAAACCGTCGCATCCTTCCGACCTCCCCAACCTTTTACCAATTGCAAAGCTTCATTGCACCCAGGGGCATCTACTCCGGCAATCCCCACACCGATTGTATCTATGAGTAGATTCTTTGTCGTATCAATGATGGTCTGTGGCAGATCGATAAAGTCTACACCTACGACATGCTCAACAAATTTACTAATAGAGTCCATTATTCACTCCTTCTTCTGTAGCAATGCAGATTTGCGAAATATCTATAATTGCATATTAGTATGTCGCTAACACAAAAAATAATTTTTACCCCGGAGAACGCCTGGATACAACTAATTATTCTCTGCCTTTTTCGAGGTTACTTCACTCAACAGCTTCCCATATCAATCCAGCAAGGTCTTGTACCACTATTTTTGCGAATCCAGGCATAGATTTAAGGGCGTCTTCAAACATAACGAGAGATTTAGGACAGCAAATCACTAGAACATTGGCTTCCAATTGAAGCGCTTCCTGCATTCGCAACACATTGGTTCTCTGTACGTCTTCGCAGGAGTTCTAATTTTGATTTGACACTAAAGGCGGCAATCGGTATCCTCCTTTGTTTCTTAATATTCAGCAAGGGGATACCGACCGCCGCCCACCCCTTTGATATTTAAAGTTAGAATTGCTGACGTCTTCTCTTTCTCCGATCCAGATGCCACCGCCGCCACCGCCGCCGCATCATAAATTCCATAATACCACCTTGTTTAACAGACGTTTGCCGACGCAAATCCATCGGTCATCCGGCGTTGCATCCATCATAGGCAACAATCATCGTCGGATTGTTTAAGCAAACAAGATCAGACCTAATGCCGGGATCTTCACCAATACCCGGCAGTAAATATACAGTCTTTTCCGCATGAGGCTACGCAACAGACCTTATTGTCTTACCTTGATTGCCTCGATCATCGGGGGGATGACATCGAAAATGTCACCGATCACACCGAAGTCTGCGACATTGAAAATCGGTGCTTTTGGATCGGTGTTGATCGCAACGATTTTCATCGAGCCTTTCATTCCCATTATGTGCTGTGAAGCACCACTGATCCCACAGGCAATATACAGTTTAGGCTTCACGGTCTTTCCTGATTGGCCGACTTGCCGCTCTCGGGGCAACCAGCCCATATCGATCACAGGCCTCGTTGCAGCCAGCGTACCACCCATAATTTTCGAAAGAGATTCGAGTAAGCCAATATTTTCCTTGTCACCAACACCACGGCCCACCCCGATGATGATATCGAATTTTGTAATATCAATTCCACCGGTTGCTGGCGGAATAAGTTCCAACACCTCGGTAAGAAAATCTGTGGAGTCAAGGAGGATCTTTTCGGAAACAATTTCATTACCCACAGACTCTTCCGCCACAACATCAAACCTCCCCGGCCGTATGCTCACGATTACCAGATGTGACAAGGCGGCCTGAAACTCACCTCTAACTTTTCCACCAAAGAGTTCTCTCACGCCAATCCATAAACCGTTTTTACAAAAAAGATCAAGGCAATCGGGAAGAAACGGAACATCAAGACGGCCTCCCAGAGAGGCTCCAAGCTCCATGCCCTGGGTGGTATGCGGTAGGACAATGACTGTAGGCTGCAATTTGTCGATTAGTCCTTGTAGGGCCGCACCGTAACGATCACAAGAATAATATTTCAGTTGTTCGGATTCGAGACAATAAAGCGAAGAACAGCACTTTGCAGCTTGGGATGCGAGATCGCTGCAATCGCAACCGCAAAGAACGACTGCCATATTCAGGTCAAACTTGGAAGAGAAGTCTTTGGCCGCAGCTATGACTTCCCAACTCACATCCCTCATCTCGTTGTTTCTGTGTTCAATGATCGCTAAAATCAATCCTTTTGTCATTTACAGTACCTCCATGCCATAGAGTCTATCGACTATATTTTTGGCCTTGTCGGCAGCCGTTACACCATCGATGAACTCCAATTTGACAGATCCAACTTCTGGTAAAAAAGCCCTTTTCATTGTCTTTTTTGGGGCTGGCAAGCCAGTACCTGTGGATAAATCAAGAGGAGATATTCGCATGATGCTTCCCTTATTTCTTGCTTTGCGCAGGTGCATAGTGGAAACGTATCTGGGCTGATTTATTCCTGTCTGTATCGTCAACAGCGCCGGTAATGAAAGTCGCTGAACATCGGAAAACCCGTCCTCAAGTTCTCGTTGAACTACAATTGATTCTTCCGGATTCAGAGACTTTATTTTCATAACCACTGCTGCCTGAGGCACGCATAGTTTTGTGGCCAGGATCGCTCCTACCTCCCCACAGCCGGTGTCTTCACTTTGTACCCCGGTCAGAAACAGGTCAAACACTCGCATGGATGTAAATTTTTCCAGTAGGGTAGCAATAGACGAGCTGTCAAGTTGGTAGCTGGATTCTTCTTCAATGAGGACGGCCTCGTCAACGCCAGCTGCGATGCAGTAATACATGGCCTCCTCGGTGGCCTTTCCGCCCACTGAGACGGCCGTTATCCTGGCTCCGATTTCCGTTTTTAGTCTCAAGGCTTCCTCAAGTGCGTAAAGGTCCCATTCATTAATATGATATTTCAGCCCTTCAATTTCCACTGATTTTTCATCCGCAGTCAACACGATTTCTCCGTCAAGAAGCGGGGTCTGCCGAATGGCAACAATCACTTCCATTGTGTTCCCTCCTTTTAACCTATAGAGATTCCGCTATAAGTTCAGCAATGTCTTTAACCAGAATTTTTCCTTCATTGCCGCTTGTCTTTATTCCGTCTGCAATTTGAGAGTAACACCACGGGCAGGCGGTGGCGATAATTTCTGCGCCCACATCGAGTGCCTGTTGCACCCTTTTTTCTGACAATCGTTCGATTTCCTCTATCTCAACAAACATCCTTCCTCCACCACCACCGCAACAGAGAGCCTGTTCTCTGTTATGTTCCATCTCAACAAAGGAATCTCCGGCAATCCACGTAAGGATTTGGCGCGGAGTTTCATAAATGTCATTGTGTTTTCCCAGATAGCAGGGGTCATGGTATGTTACCTTCTTCTTGAGGGACTTTTGCGGTTTCAAATTGCCAGCACTCATTTGTTCAGCGAAAAACTCGGTATAGTGCTGAATTGTTATGTTGTTCGGCAAGTCCGGGTAATCTTGGCTGAAGGAGCTCATGCAGTGCGGTGAAATGGTAACGATCCTTTTTATCTCTGCCTGCTCAAAGACCTTGGTGTTTTTCTCCGCCATTTCCTCAAACAGGCCAGCCTCCCCGAGTCTTAATGCCGGGTCACCGCAACATTTTTCATCTTTTAAAATCCCGTAATCCACACCCATATGGTTGAAAATTTTCACAATGCTACCCGGAACGTTGACAAGGTCTCTCTCGTAAGATGAAGTACACCCCACAAACAACAATGTCTCGGTCTTTAAATCTCCCTGGACCAGCTTGATTTTGGCCGTATCCTGCGGATCAATCGATCCGAGCCATTGGGTACGCTCCTCGGCTGGCTCACCATACGGATTTCCATTCCGATCTAATGATTCAAGCACTTTGATTTGTTTCGGCATCGGACCAACCATTTTCTCAACTAAGAGCTTCCTGCCGGTTTCGATAATTTCAACCAGAGGAATATTGCAGGCAGACTTTTTGCAACGAACCTCGCAACTTCCGCACGTGGTACAGGCATAGAGGATATCACGCAAATCCTGCCCATCCTTACCGTCGAGAGCGTCCCACCGGATTCCATAATAAAGGGCTCTGGTGATACCCGACGGACCCTGGGTGACAAATCCTCTCGTGGACTCATATAGTGGACAATCTGCATAACAGCTCATACAAATACGGCACTTACTCACTGCTTCTATAACTTTTTTCTTCATTTCTTCAATATGTTGTTCTTCCATTCGTCTTCCTCCTCTCCTACCGATAGCCTTCCAGAATTCCGGGATTCAAGATATTGTTGGGATCCGCCGCTTTTTTTATGGTGTTCACAAATGCGTAGGCAGCCTCGCCATATCGCTGGACGAAAAAATCTTTTCTCTTGGAAAATTGCCCCCACTCGCCGCCGCACCCACCGTATTGCACATTGAGTCGGGCTTCTTTTTGAAAAATTTCATCCAGGGCGTTTTTCTGCATCTCATCGTTCCAGTCAGAAGGTATGAGAATTCCCGGATGCATACTGAGTGCTCCTATGTGTCCATACAGATAAAGCGGCAATTTACTGATACTCGGCATATCCGCATTAAAATTCTTGGCAGCTACGATACCTTCTTCTAAATCTTTCAAATTGCAAACAACTTCTGCGGCCTTCCACTGATGCCCACTTTTCTGCATGAGAAAAGATCCTATTACCTCTCGGGCGCCCCATAGTTTCTCCCATACATCAAGGTCTTTGACCTCATATGCCTCTACCGGGTTTTCAGCCTGGAAGGATTCGAGTACCTGGTTTAATTTTGAAGAAGCCTCTTCCTCTGTTGACCCGACACTGACAAAAAAGATCGCCGAACCTTTGGGTTCCGGAAGTCCTTTGATTTCGTAGCCGATCTTGGCAGCCTCTTTCTCCATAAATTCCATCAACATCGGTGCGGGACGTTTTTCGCGGTACATCCGTTGAACGCCTCGTGCCAGGGCCTTCAAATCTTCAAACACAGCAATGCCACGGGCGCGCTTGAATCCGGGGGCCAAACGCATGCGAATTTTTGTAATCACTCCCAAAAGACCGTCTCCACCCACAAAAAACTTGGTTAGATCAGTTCCGGCGGGTCTTCGAAAACCTTTTGTTCCCGTCTCTATGATGTCTCCATTAGGCAGCACAGCTTCTACTCCCAAGATGTAATCCCCGGGTTTTCCCACGCAAGTATCGATCATGTGTGCACTTGTATTGTTGCTGACAACGCCACCCATGTTGGCAATAATTCGACTTCCCGGGTGAAAAGGGAAATAGTAACCCAGTTCGGCGAGCGCATCATCCAGCTGCGCCACCACACACCCCGGACCGCATTCCATATATCCATAGTCTTCATATACCTCGAACTGATTTAGTCGATGCACGTTTAGAACAATGCCATGTGTGTGAGGCCGAGATGAGCCCGCAAGTTGAGTCCCGGATCCCCGGACAAATATCGGTATTTTTTCCTTGTTGGCAAATTTCATTATACCGCTAACCTCATCTGCCGTCCTCGGCATGACAACAGCATACGGCATCTGTTTTTCTTCAATATCGTATGGAAAGGGAATGAGTGCGTTTGCCATTCTTTCAAAACGATTGATAGAAATATACTTCTTCTCTAATACTTCTTCTAAACCTTCAACAATTTTCGTACATATCTGCTCAGAATCTATCATGTTTTTGTTCTCCTCTTAGTGACGTTACTATAACAATGGACATTAGACCAGAATCTCTATCACAACTCTTTTTACTTTATCTTATCAGATGATTTCAGTTTTCATCTATTCCAAACCTGGCAAAAGCATTGTTTTGTGATGAAAGTTGGGTCAAATTTGCTATTCCGAGGTATGTATCGTCGCTATTGCCTCCTTTTTATTTTTATTAGAATAAAACATCATTAAACAGACTATTCCGGTGATTAGAAGGCCCAGCAACCTAATATAATTTTTCGGAAACATTAACATTAGTGCTGATACTCCTATCAGTGTTCTTTGAACACCGTTCAATTTCCCCCAAAAGAAATGTCCTTCAAGTGCACCAGCCCAGAATAATATGCCTATAGTTGTGAATAAAAATACAATACTGGTTTTATAAAATGAACCCATCATCAATATTGCTGGGTCGTATATGAAAACAAATGGCAAAATAAACGCAACTAACCCTAATCGTACTGCCGTAAACCCTGTTTTCAAGGGATCGGAATCTGCTATGCCAGCGGCACAATACGCTCCAGTGCAAACAGGTGGTGTAAATGCTGAAATAATTGCAAAATAGAAAATAAACATATGGGCTGGCAAAATATCCACGCCAAATTTTTTCAATACAGGAGGCACAATTGTAGCAAGAACTACATATGCAGCAACTGTAGGCAAACCCATTCCCAGGACGATACATGCCGAAGCAGTCAAGATGAGCGTAAGCAGTAAATGTCCATAAGAAAACATTTCAATCAAAAAAGCGATACGCATACCCAATCCGGTCATGCTTAGGATGCCGACGAGAATCCCTGCAGCTGCACAAATTGCCGTAAGTGGAGCCATGGCATTTACACCTTTCACCACTCCTTCCATAAACCTCGAAAAATCGATTCTTGTTCTTTTAGTAAACCAACTCACAATTAAAAGACTTACAATGGAAAGAAACACTGCAAACATTGGATCCATCCAACGACTGAGAAGATAAACAAGGACAATAATTGGGATAAGCAAGAATCCTCCAGATCTCATCTCTTCCCAGAAGTTAGGGCAATCTTCCTTTGGAATCCCTTCCATTCCCTCTTTTACAGCATGGAAATGAACAATCATAAATACTGAAAAAAAGTAGAGCAAAGCAGGTATTATCGCTGCCATACAAATTTTAAGATAAGGCACCATAGTAAAATCAACCATTATAAATACTGCAGCGCCCATAATCGGCGGTGCCAACTGGCTCCCTGATGACGCAAGAGCCTCCACCGCACCAGCGTAATAGCCCTTTAACCCCATTTTTTTCATCATTGGAATCGTCACTGAACCGGTGGTTGCTACATTAGCCACTGTAGCGCCCGTTATCATTCCCATAAAGCCGGAAGCAACAACAGCAATCTTTGCGGGACCGCCCTTTGCGCTTCCAGCAAGGCTCTTCGCTAAATTCATAAAGAAATCGGCTGCGCCTGATGCTGTAAGAAAACCGCCAAAGATAACAATCAATACAATAAATGTTGCACACACACTGATCGGTGTGCCGAAGACACCTTCTGTTCCATAGAACACCAAATACACAATTTGTTGTAAAGTGTAACCTTGATGGGCGATAAATTTGAACGGAATAGACCTGCCAATTATAGCGTAGATAACGAATAGGAGAATAAGAATTGTTATCGATAGACCAGCTGTTCTTCGGGTCGCTTCCAGAACAAGAAGCATTCCGATAGTGCCCATAACAAAATCTGTTGGTTTTAAATTTGGGTCTATATACAATCTTTCCCAATTTAAAACGTACCAACCGAAACATGCGAGATTCATTAGCACCATGAGCACATTAACAAAATCTTCCGTCTTCCCTGAAAATATTTTAGATCCTTTTGACAAAAACAATATTGGAAAAATAAGTAAAATATGAACTCCATTCTGCACCGGCGGTACCAAAGCTCCGAAAGCACCGGTGTAAAAAGCGAACATTGCCGTTAAGAGCGAAAAGATCAGTATGCCTTTTCGTTTCCATGGTTTTTCCATAAATACACCTCTCTATTATTCCCACATATACAGATAAGACCCGCTCTTTTTAGTGATTTTTTCTGTTTTCGTACCTCATAGATTGGGTCTTGTGTTTAATTCCTCGCTACCTGTAAAAGATAAAAAATATTTTGGGGCATGGCTTAGCGGCTGAGCAGTTATTATGGCTCATCGCAGATTAGTGTGATTTTCAAAAGCAACAGTGATTATCTCAGATTAGCTTAGCTCCATTGTATAAACCTATTAATTACATTTGATTACATCTGTTTTGGTTTAAAGCCAGCGGACTTAAAATCTATTTTTCACACTAATCCGCAATGCGCCGTTATAATTTACAATGGTGTAAATAATCTCACCTTTTTTTAGACAATTTAGACAACTGTTTTTCGAAGTCTAAACCGTATTATTTTGCGACACCCATCTCTTTATAATAACGCAAAGCACCGGGATGAAATGTCGCCCCGGGAATATCCATTGCAGTCTCAAGTGACGCACCGAGCTGGCCTCCTTCGCTTGGTGTTAACCAGGGTAGTGCTTCGAGCACTTCATCCCAATTTTCGAAAAGCACTTTTGTCATTTGGTATACAAGTTCCTCATCAACCGACTCGTGGATCGCCATAAGAGTCATCATGTATATTCCTACCATATCAGGCTCATTGAAAACCGGTTCACCAAAGGTGTCTACCCCGTAACAGGGCCATTTTTCCGCAAATTTAGTTGCTTCTTCTAAAGTTGGTGGAATAAAGTGGGATGACTTGTTAAGCGGTCGCGCAGCAAATACTGGCCCCAAGTGTTGTTGATTGTTTCGGGTGTAACTCTCAATTATTGCATCGAGTTGATGGTTGGCGAATGAATTTTGAGCAACCTTTCGGCCGACAAACTGCGCTCTAATATCTTTTTCTTTGATTCCGTAGAAATCAAGAAGTCGCAGGGCAAAGGTATCGTCTCCACTGCCACGCACACCCAAGCCAATTTTTTTACCTCTCAGGTCCTGCATGGTTTTGATAGAGGTATTCGCTATAACTCGTATTGGTTGCCGGACACACTTAAACCATGCTTTAATCGGATAATCTTTATCCTCAAAAGGCGCAATTTTGTTGTTAACCGCCCAGAGATCATCACCGAACAATCTCCCCGCTTGCAGTTCTCCGGTTGCCATACGTTTGATGTTCCCTCTTGATACCCCTGGTGATACAACACCCACAGCACGTACATTGGGCATTTTTTCTGTCAAGATTTTCGCAAACAATGAAACTTCAGCATACCATCGCCCTTGTGATCCGGCCCCACCAATACCAATGTAAACAGGTTCATCTGCAAATACTGGAACAGAAAATAAAACCAGGCCCAAAGTCACTGCTGCAATCCACATGTTTTTCCAATGTTTCATAACTGATCTCCTTGTTTTCACGTCAATGAATTTGCCGACTACTTAATTAATGGATAAAAAACTTACTTATATATACTAACCTCCGGCTCTGCCGGAGGTTGTTAAATTGTCGGGCGACTGCCAGAGATTCGATTCAAAATTAACGTCAAATTTTTTTTAAAGTTCTCAATAACCTGACCTGTAATATTTTCTGTAATCAATATGTCTACCATTTTACACTTCCTTAGCAGCCTAAAGTAAAGGGAAGTTTAAATTCATCACAAAGAAGTTTGAGTTCTTCCAGGGTTTCTTTGCTTACCAGAATACCCTCTTTTCTGTTCAGCGCTCTATTCTTGACCTGAGGTTCTCCGGGAACCAAAATCTCATCAACTCCCGGTTGTTTGCGGCATCCTTTGATTTCATCTATCATGGTGTCGATTCTACTTTTGAACTGATCTATATCTATAAGGGCTTCTATGTCAATCAGGCAGAAGAAATGTCCAACGTCCTGTTTTCGATCCATATCTTTATACATAGACCCGGTGGAAGCCCCGACAGAAGCACCGGAAAGGACACCGGAAAGAACTTCTGCTGCCAAGGCCAGCGCATACCCCTTATGGCCTGCCATGGTAAGAACGGTTCCAAGAAGTGCTTTACCCGCATTTGTTGTCGGGTTGCCGTCCACATCCTGGGCCCAACCCTCGGGGATAGCGACACCCTTTTTGTGTGCAGCAATAATTTTACCCCGGGCGACCAGGGATGTGGCTAGATCTACTTCCACATGGAACCCTTTTCCTGTTGGAAATGAAACGCCCAAAGGATTGGTTCCAAAATATGCTTGACTTGCTCCGGTAGGAGACATCGATGGTTCGCAATTGGTTGTTGCCAAAAGAATCATATTGGCGTCGGCAGCTTTGTTGCAATAGTATGACAGGGTGCCAAAGTGCTGTGAGTTTTTTATGGTGGCCATGGCTATGCCTGTCTCTTTAGCTGTTTTGATAAGTTTTTCCAGCACCTTGACTGCCTGGACCTGCCCGAGTCCGTTACCGGCATCCACAGACATGACTGAGCCCCGGTTCCTTTCAATCTTTAAGGTTGCCCTAGGATCAATCAAGCCTTTTTGAATTCGCCTGATATAGATATTGCAACGGGAAACGCCATGGGTTGATGTTCCTGCAACATCCGCCTCAATTAAAGAATCAGCAAAAATAATCGCATCGGACTCCGATACACCTGATCCAACAGCAATGTTTTTGACAAGAGTTTTAACACTTTCCGGATCATATCGTTCCATTTGTATCTCCCAAAAATAAAAGGCTCTGCACGAAATTGATCGGGCAGAGCTAAAAGTCATAAAATAAATTTATGCACTTCTATACAATTTTGTGATTACAAATTCCCGGTGACCTAAGGCTTCAGCAGAAGTGTTCCGTCCGTTACATACACGGATCATCTCTTCAATCAGTTTGTCTCCGGCTTCATCAAGATTCATTTCACGACGAAGAATACCGGAAACGTCCACATCAATATGTTCGCCCATGGTTCTTATGGTGCGAGGATTGGCTGAAAGTTTAATAACCGGCTCAATGGGATTCCCGATGATATTGCCCTGGCCTGTGGGGAACAGGTGCACAACAAAACCTGCGGCAGCCTGAAGTGTAACACACTCAGCAGCAGCAGAAGATGTATCCATGAAATAAAGTCCAGGTCCCTTAGAAGGTGCTTCTGCAGGTTCAAGAACATCAATATATTTTGTTTTACCAATTTTTGCTATATTACCGAAGGCTTTTTCTTCAATGGTGGTCAAACCGCCTTCGATATTACCTTTTGTCGGCTGGGAATCAGAAAGATCATCTGTTTTGTTGTCCAGGATGAATTGATTGTAGCTTTCCCAGGTTTTCATGAACTTAGCACCGACTTCAGGAGTCATCCCACGGCTGGCAGCATATGCTTCAGCGCCGGTGATCTCTGAAGTTTCACCAAAGCAGGAATAAGATCCAAGGGGTGTAATCTTGTCAATAACATTACCCACAGTTGGATTGGAGGCTAGACCGGAAGTGGTGTCTGATTCGCCGCACTTAACAGAAACCCAAAGTTCGCTCAGGTCACATTCTTCTCTCTGCAACTCAGTGGCCCACTGAACAAATTCTTTAGCCTTGCGGGATGCCATGGCAATCGTGTTGATGTCTCCGTTTTGCTCAATGGAAAAACCGGCTACAGGTTTACCTGTTTTAGCAATACCATCCACAAGTTTTTGAGTCCATTTCGGCTCTATACCAACAACAACAACTGCGGCAACATTGGGGTTACAGCCGGTTCCGATGAGGGTTCTGAAGGTGAGTTCAAGATCTGCACCAAACTGAAGACGCCCATAAGAATGGGGAATCGCCAAAGTGCCTTTGATATTGTTGCCCACTGCCTCAACGCATGCGTTTGAAATATCATCCAGAGAAAGGATTACCACATGATTCCGTATTCCAACGCGCCCATTCTCTCTTCTGTATCCAAAAAACTTTTTTGCACTCATTTCTACCACCTCTTTGTTTTTAGGTTGTGGACGTGGACGTGATCACCTTTTTTGATATTGGCAACAACTTTTCCAATATCAGAGCCGTACTTTAGGATAGTTCCACCGGTTGCAAAATCATCGCAGGCGATTTTGTGTCCAATTGCAATATCTTGGTTTGCTTTGATGGTTACGGTTTCGTCGGTGTTCATGATCCATCCGACAAGATCCATACCAGCCTTGGCATCTTCTACAACTACGACCCCTACGGAATCGGCCTTGTCATGAACCAGAAAATGTGTTTCACTCATTTTAAAATCTCCTTATTTGAATTTTTGAACAGTGTTAAATCAAGAACCTGAATACTTTCATTAAGTATCACAAGTGTTTTGATTTAAAACTATATCTTGTTCGGAATAAGATGCAAAGAAGATGCCACTTAGGTGTTTTTTTAAACCTGTTGATTTTTATAGGTATTTATTTATTTGGATTTATTTGCATTGGCTTTTGGTGCCCAATATTCGTCAATGAGTTCAATATTGGGGTTGATTTTATTCAAGAGTCAGTCTAAATACTATATGCTTCAAAGTGGGTGAATTTATTTTTCAAATGGAGGGTACATACATGAGATTAAACCTTGCTACTCGGCACCGAATACTGTTAGAAATCACCAATGCTGTTATTTCCAAAACGTCGAGCCAGGATTTTTTTAATGCACTTGCCACAGAAATAAAAAAGCATTTTCACTGTGACAGATTAAGTATAAATCTCTACGAAAAAGAAAACCAATCTCTGCAATATTTTACCGAAGCTGACGGCATTGAGCCCCAAGGGATTTCAAGCCTGGACAAACGCCCATTGCTAAGGGGAACAATTGCAAAAATGGCTATTCAATCCCGACAACCCGTGATTATCGATGATCTAACATACTATAAAAATAAATTTTCCATTGGCGAGATGGTCAAGGCAGGATTGATCTCGACCATGGCATTCCCATTGATCATAAGAGATAATGTGCTTGGAACACTCCATTTTTCATTCAAAACAACCCCAGTTAACCTGTCGGAATTAACAGAACTGCTTACAGAAGTCTCAAAACAGGTAGCCATTGCTGTTGATAATCTAGTTGCATACGAGCGATTGAAAAATGAAAAACAGCATTTGGAAAAGGAAAAGAGCTATCTAATCGGCAGCTCCGAAGAATACAAATCGAAACATTTCTATCACACGTCTTCTCAAATGAATGAGGTTATGAGGGTGGTTAATAGGGTTGCGGAGATTGATGCTCCTCTCTTCATTACCGGTGAAACCGGAACTGGAAAAGACTTTTTGGCCCGTTATATCCATTCTCTAAGCCCTCGTAAAGATCACCTATTTGTTAAAGTCAATTGTCCGGCGATTTCTCCGACCCTGTTTGAAAGTGAGTTGTTCGGTCATGTCAAGGGTTCATTTACAGGAGCAGATTCCTCACGTGTGGGCCGATTCGAATTGGCGGATAAAGGAACTATTTTTCTTGATGAGGTTGGTGAATTGCCTGAAAATCAGCAGGTAAAGTTGTTGCAGGTATTACAGGAAAGCCGCTTTGAACGTGTGGGTGACAGTCGGCCCATGGATGTTAATTTTCGTTTGATCGCCGCCACAAATCGAGATCCCATAAAAAGCATTCAAGAAGGTAAATTAAGAAATGACCTCTACTACCGACTTAATATTATTCAGATTCATGTGCCGCCACTGAGAGAAAGGGTGGGAGATATTCCAATATTAATAGACAAGATCACTCACACTGAATCCAATCGAATGAATCAACCCGCTCCCCAATATACCCCTCAGGCACTTAAACTTTTAAATTCCTATCATTGGCCTGGAAATGTCAGAGAATTGAAAAATTTTGTTAAGCGAATGATAATTTTAAAACCGGGCGAGAAAGTTCAGTCTCAGGATATTGAAAAAATGATAGAAATTGAAGATCACGTTAATCTTGAGGATAATATTTGCATTCCTACCTTAGCGGAGTCTGAACGTAATTCTATTGAACGAGCACTGATAAAATGCCATGGAGTCATTGGCGGTAAAAAGGGAGCAGCCAGGCTTTTGGACGTTCCCCGATCCACGCTACAATATCGGATAAAAAAGCTTGGAATAAAACCGATAATAACAGTTCGAATGAAACCTAATGATGCTATCGACATATGATTTTTCGTGTAAAAAGCTTCCATTATTACAGCCTGTGCGTACCTTATACCTTTAAACGTGTTCATCCTTGAGATGCATAAATTAGCCCAGGTTTAGCTGATGCAAGGTAGAGACGCCGAATTTGGGGGTCTCTATAACCGACATGTCCTTACGGACACAACGAACATTGACACTCGATAAAATAAGCCAGGGTCAGTGTAGGGGCGATCCCTTGCGGTCGCTCTCTGTAGTGGCAGGCTCAGCTTGAGTTTTCTATAAACCTCCGTAATACCCTGGCTGTAAATTAATGAATGGTATCTACCCACTACCTACTGATCAACCTACTCCCTACTATCTACTGTACTTTGGGCAGGTACTCGCTGAAAACAGAGCCATAGATTTCCCAGATAGTGATGAAGAGTGCGGAAATAATCGGGCCGATGATGATTCCAAGAAGCC
>JAVERV010000266.1:0-2643 GCA_034006945.1 Desulfobacterium sp.
TTGTGCTCCAACTTGTAACGGCTCTAAAGGTTAAAACCCTGAGGCGTTGGTCATTTTTCATGATTCATGTTTTTTTCCTGATGGTACTCTTCTGCCACGGGATCACCCTTGTGGCAGGAGAAAAAAAGACCAATGTAACCATGTTTCCCGGTGATCTTTACCAGGCCGGCACGCTTTCGGTAACACTTAACAGCATCACCTTTAGCGGTGATGGTGAGTTTTTAAAGCTCGAGCCGAAAAAAAGCAGGGAAATGATGACAAGAAAGATGTTTGACAGAAGGGCCAATTTTGCCGACCTTGTTCTGGTTGAAGATGATAAGCCTACCATCAGAGGCCCCATCAAGATGCTTGAACCCATACGTTCCGGTAATCTCAGGGTAACGCTGACAAAGTTCATTATTCAGGACCACGGGGATGGGCAAAGGATCGGCGTTAACCTGACCATCACCAGAAACGGATTTACCACCTTTTTCTTTGCCATGTATGCCTTTATGATAGTTTCCCTGGTCTGCTTTATTGTGATCACCTGGAATCCCCAGGTAAGGACGGCCCGTATCACACCAGGTTGACCACACCAGATTAAAGCCACCTGGGGATCGCAGATGAATTTTCATAAATATTCGAATAACCGGCACGGCCGGAGCGAGAGAGGTATCCGGCCATAACGAACGAGGAAACACGATGGTACAGGGCGGGCACTAGTGTCATTCCGCCCCCTTTGATTATCCTGACCGGAACCGCAAAACGTCGGAGGTCATTTTGACCCTTCTTAAATATTTCCCCCCTTTGGTTTTGAATGTTCCGGTCAGGAAAACCAAAGAGGGCTCTAAAGTGGAAACTCCCACTATGATGTTTCGGCGGGAGCTGCATATAAACCCACATGTCCTGGCAGACACAATGAACGATGAAACTCGATAAAATATGCCGAGGCCAATGTAGGGGCGATCCCTTGCGGTCGCCCTTTGCGGCTCGATAGCTGTTAGCTGATAGTAGTAGGTTGGGTTGAGGAACGAAACCCAACGATTGTAAAGTATTCTATTTAGCTAAAAGCTAATAGCTAATAGCTAACAGCTAAAAGCTGTGTTTCTTTTAAAAAAAAAGGAGAGTGATAATGAATCAGTCCAATAGCCATCAGGCCCAGATGACCCAGGCCAACATACTTCACTATATTTTAAACCAGATCGAAACTACCCCGGACCGGGAGGTTGAGTGTCTCACCTATGGAGCCCACATTGTTTCGGTGGAGAGTTTAACCATGGGTCTTGCCACATGGGCCTGCGGTCGGCATCCTGTGGCCCATGGGGCTCTCCCCTCCATCAGCAGTTCTAATTCGGTGAAAAATCTTGCAGGGCTTCTCCATGACAATGATCCGATAAAAAGTTCCCTTGGCCTTGCCGCGGTAAATTCCATGCTGCCAGATCCCCTGCCCGAAGATGTGGTCGATGTCAATGCAGGGGATCTGATCCTTGAGATTGGGAAAAACAAACGGGTTGCCGTAATCGGCCACTTTCCCTTTGTCCAGCGCATGAAGGGAAAGTTCAAGGAGCTGATGGTATTTGAAAAAAGCCCCAAGCCGGGCGATCTTGAGTCAAATCTGATTCCCAGCCACCTGCCCTCCGCCGATATCGTTGCCATCACGGCAACCACCCTTGCCAATGGAACTCTTGCCGGCATCCTTGCCTCCTGTGGACCCTCGGCTGTGAAGCTCATCCTAGGCCCCAGCACCCCTGTAACTCCGGCTCTTTTTGAGCTTGGATTTGACTATGTGGCAGGGGTCGTGGTGCGGGACAGGGAACTCGTCAAGCAGGGAATAAAAGAGGGGGCCTCATTCAAACACCTCAAGGGGGTCGGCCACGTGATCCTCCGATCTTCCAGAGCTTGATGCCCACAGTTTAAGCCCCCTGCCAATGGTGGTGTCTCCTTGATAGGCCTGGTGATGAAATATAATGTTTTTTAAAGCAACAGTTGGAGTTTTGATAAAAAGTGTTATGTTTGCTGTTGGTTTTATGTTTTTGTGTTAAGACAAATCAGCAGTGAGGAGTGAATTATGGCTGTTGGCTGGTCCCGGGACGGGGCTGTACAGGAACAGATAGATGCAAGTGTCAGGGATGCCGTAGAGATGGCAAGGAGTCGGCTTTCCAGGGGTGAGAGCCTTACCCATTGCCAGGAGTGCGATTCTTCAATACCGGAGGCTCGACAAAGGGCCATTCCCGGAGTTCGGTTGTGTGTTGAGTGCCAGGGTGAGCTTGAAAAACACCAGGGCACGTTTGCCGGGTTCAATCGCCGGGGCAGCAAAGACAGTCAGCTGAAATAAAAGGTGGATTTCATGCTCGTGATTGCCGGTGACATCGGTGGAACAAAGACCAGGCTGGGGATCTTTTCTTCAGAAAAGGGTGAAAAAAATCCCCTGGTTGAAGAGACATTCCTGAGCAGAGAATATCCCGATTTCGAGTCGATTCTAGAGGTGTTTCTGCACTCAGTTGACATGAAGTGCGACAGGGCTGTTTTTGGTGTTGCAGGCCCTTTGGTCGATGGCAGGGTCTCGGTTACAAACCTCCCATGGACGATCGCTGAAAATAGTTTAAAGAATTTTCTCAAGATCCCATCCATCTCATTGATAAACGACCTTGAGGCACTTGGCTA
>JAVERV010000071.1:0-17787 GCA_034006945.1 Desulfobacterium sp.
CAGTGTCACAAATAGCCCGAGGCCTTACTTGGAACCCTATAAATTTATTGAGGTGTAACCTATGAAAGTAGATAGACGAAGCTTCCTGGGCCTGGGATTGGGCGCTGTCGCCGGTGTGACTGTATCACCTGCGACCTGGAAGTTGATGGACGATTCGTCCATCTGGACCCAGAACTGGCCATGGACCCCCGTGCCCAAGTCCGGTGAGGCAACCTATGACAATACGGTGTGCAGCCTTTGTCCTGGAAACTGTGGACTCACGGTGCGAAAAATAAACGGCAGACCCGTCAAGATCGAGGGACGCAGCGACTACCCTGTAAATACGGGCGGGGTTTGCCTTCACGGTATTTCTGCCCTTCAGTACCTCTACGATCCTTCAAGGATCAAAACCCCCCTCAAACGGGAGAATGGGGCCTTTGTTGCTATCTCCTGGGACCAGGCCCTGACCCTGGTGGCTGACAAGCTTAAAGAGATCAGGACGGCGGGCAATGCTGACGGAATAGCCTGTGTTACCGACCGGGCAGAGGGAACAGTTCCCGGTCTGTTTTCACGTTTGTTAAAGGCGCTTGGCTCAAATAATGTTTACGCCATGGATACCATGGAAAAAACCTGGGAAACAACCCTTGAGAAAATTCACGGAATTGGTTCAGCACCAGGGTTTGATCTTGAAAATTCAGATTATGTCCTGAGTTTTGGTTCAGGTTTGGTCGAAGGTTGGGGCTCTCCTGTCAAGAATTTCAAGTTAAACAGTGGGAGAAAAGATCGGGGAGCAACCCTTGTTCAGGTGGAGCCAAGGCTTTCCAATACCGCTGCTAACGCCGATGTCTGGATTGCGGCAAAGCCCGGCACAGAGGCTGACCTTGCCCTTGGCATTGCAGGCGTGATCGTCAAGGAGAGCCTTTTTAACAGCTCGTTTGTTTCGGCCGCCGGACTTGGGTTTCAGGAACTTGCAGCCGTTCTTGGTCAAAAATATTCCCCCGAAGCTGTCTCTGCCACAACCGGCATTGCGGCAGCTAAAATTGTTGAAATAGCCCGAAACTTTGCCCGGTCAAACGCACCCATTGCCATTGCAGGACGGGGCAGGGGAATGTCTGCCGGAAGCGTCAGAGAATTCAGCGCAGTTCATCTTTTGAACTGTATCATGGGCAACATCAACGCAAATGGCGGGGTTTGGACTCTTGCTGCCCAGGATTACGAGCAGTGGCCAGCCGTTGAGATGGACAATCTTGCAGCCGCAGGTCTTGAAAAGAAAGCCCTTGACCCCACAGGGTCGGCAGCGGCTTTTTTTGCAAACGCAGGTGACGATAAAAATATCCAGGCCCTTTTGATTCATCAGGCCAACCCCTGCTTTGCACTTAATGATGCACAATCGGTTGCCAAAGTCGTGGATCAGATTCCCTTTGTCGTGAGCTTTTCTTCGTACATGGATGAAACAACCCAGAGGGCGGATGTGGTTCTGCCGAGTCATATGTTTCTTGAGAGTCTCGAAGACCGACCCTCAGGGGCGGGTGTAACCCAGCGGATCACAGGGCTGTCACGTCCCATGATCAAACCAGTATTTGATACTAGAAATCCCGGAGATGCAGTTCTTGAGCTTGCCAGGAAGATGAGGGGCACCATGGAGAGAAGTTTCCCCTGGAAATCCTTTGAGGAGTGCCTTGAGGCGGTCACTGGTGACCTGTGGGCCGATCTTTCAGATCAGGGCTATGCGGTTGAATCCGATGGGATGCCCAATGTTGCCGTCAAGGTAGATTTTTCGTTTATTGTAAAAAATATGGCCCCGGTTGAGATCCAGGGAGACGCAAAAGAATTTCCCCTGGTTCTGGTTCCCGTTGACAACATGAGAATAGCGGCAGGATCCTTGATCTCATCGCCCTTTGCCATTAAAACCGTGTCCGACACCGTTTTAAAGGGCAGGGATGTTCTGGTGGAGATCAATCCTGAAACAGCTAAGGCAAACAGGCTGTCCCATGGAGACCTTGTCGTCATTGATACCCCAAAGGGTAAGGCAAAGGTCCGAGTCAACCTGTTTGACGGCATCATGCCAGGGGTCGTTGCCATGGCAAGGGGGCTTGGTCATGTGCTGGACAGCAACGGGTATGTGGGCGGCAAGGGTGTGAACATAAACGAGCTCATGGGGTCGGTTAAGGATTCTGCTTCAGGGACAGCCCCTGACTGGGGAATCCGGGCACGGATTTCCAGGGCTTGATCTATCCTGATACAGCCTGGATTATTTAAATAGCCGGCGAGGCCGGAGCGAGGTATGGCTCTTGACCACAATGAACGATGAAACTCAGCCGATTGCAACGCACCAGCCGGAGTTTCACATAAAGAGGTTCTGATGAAACAAGACAATCACATGAAAAATTATAAATACGGAATGGTTATCGATCTGGACAAGTGTACCGGATGCGGTTCATGCATGGTGGCATGCATGTCTGAAAATAACGTACCGTTTAAGGAAGATGAAACCAGGAAAAAGGACAGCATCACCTGGATGCGGGTGTATAAACTCACCAACCACAAACCTTTTCCTGAGACTGAGATCTGCTACCTGCCAAGGCCCTGCATGCACTGCTCGGGTATAGGCGAACACGGTCACGCACCCTGCATCTCTGTCTGCCCTGCCGTTGCAACCGATTATGGCTTTGACACGGGTATAGTAAGCCAGATTTACACCCGATGCTTTGGTTGCCGTTACTGCATGGCTGCCTGTCCTTACCATGTGCGTTATTTCAACTGGTGGGATCCCAAGTGGCCAGAAGGCATGGAAAATTATCTGAGTCCCGATGTTTCACCGAGAATGCGGGGGGTAGTTGAAAAGTGCAGTTTCTGTTACCACCGGTACCAGCTGGCAAGGGAACGTGCCTATGTCGAGGAAAGAGATGAAGATGGTATAGAGGAGAAGGACTACCAGACGGCCTGTGCCCAGGCATGTCCTGCCGGGGCTATAACTTTTGGTGACTTGAACAATCCTGACCACGCCGTTCATAAGATGGTGAAACCCGATCCCCACGCCTGTGGAAAGCCGAGGAACCCCAAGGCTTTTCGTTTGCTTGAGCGTCTTCAGACCAATCCCAAGGTGTACTATATCTCTCAACGGGAGTGGGTCAGAAAGGCCGGGGACAACTACCTGGATGGCGAGTGGGAAAAGGTCAAGAATAATCATGACAAAGGCCATGAGTAACAAATCAACCGTTAGGAGTGAAAAAATATGGATTCTGCATTAATACCTAAAGGCGCTAAACGATGTCCGTTTCCGGTTTTCGCAATCGGAATTGCCATTGCCGGTGTCGTGCTTCTCTGGGGTGTATACGCCATGGGGCTCTGCTGGCTAAAGGGCCTTAACCAGACCAACATGGACGACTACTATCCATTTGCCCTCTGGATCTGGGCTGATCTCGCCGTTATTGCCCTTGGAGGCGGTGCTTTTTTTACGGGCCTCCTGCGGTATGTGTTTGGCATTGATGAGCTTAAAAACATCATCAACCTTACCGTTGTAATCGGGTTCATCTGCTACAGTTCGGCCCTTTTGATTCTTGCCATTGATATCGGGCAACCCCTGCGGGGCTGGTTCATCTTCTGGCATGCCAATGTCCACTCAATGCTCACCGAGGTGGCCTTTTGCCTCTCCCTCTATTTCAGCGTTCTGACCATTGAGTTCATCCCTTTGATTCTGGAGAACCGAAAGCTTGACAAGGTTCCCTTTTTTCACAACCTCGGCCACAACATGCACGGAACCATGGCGATTTTTGCCGCAACCGGAGCTTTCCTATCGTTTTTTCACCAGGGGTCGCTTGGTGGTATGGCAGGCGTTATGTTTGGACGACCCTTTGCCTTTCGAGAAGGTCTACTTATCTGGCCCTGGACTTTTTTCCTCTTTACCTGGTCTGCAGCGGCCTATGGGCCATGCTTTACCCTGACTATTCTTAAGATTTTCGAAGGGATTACCAAAAAGAAGCTGGTCAAGGACAGAGTTGTTCATCTTCTGGCCAAGATTTCCGGGTGGATGATTTTAACCTACATAATTGCAAAGATCATCGACACCATCTACTGGGCAACGGTGACGGCTCCCTCCCAGGGATTTAACTTCATGGACTTTTATTCAAACAACTCTTTTTACGGTGTCTGGATTTTCATTGCCGAGGTCGTTGTGTGCGGTATTGTTCCGGCCATCCTTTTGGTAAAAAAGAGTTACAGGGAGAATTCCCGGCTTTTGCTCTTGGCCATTGTACTTGGTACGATCGGGGTCTGCCTCAATCGCTGGGTCATGGTGCTCCAGGTTATGGCCGTTCCCGTGATGAGTTTTGACACCTGGGCTCTTTATTTCCCAAGCTGGCAGGAGATTGCAACTACGATTCTTCCCGTTGCCTATGGAGTGATCCTTATTTCGCTTGCCTATCGGTATCTGCCGGTATTTCCCCAGGAAAGGGAGCTCAATGCGGATTGATGATCCACGGATACGGCAGTACAGGGGCTGTTTGCGAATGCCCCCTGCTACTTGCCCCATGGCGGATTAGCGGGAGCTTTCTTTAAACCGGATAAAACAAGTATCTAACTTGAAGCAAACAGCAAACAAGTTGGATAAGGAGAATGATTATGTTTCCATTTAGTTTTGAATGGGCATGGGACGCAGGGCATCTGCTCTTTTTCGGCGGCATGTGGTACACGGTCGCCATCCTTGGCGCAGGTCTCACCTTTTGCCTTGTAAAGACCATAGCCGACACCCTGGCAGGTAAGGGGAAGGGGCATGGAGAGTAGACAGTAGGTAGTTGGTAGATAGAATGTAGAGATAGCTGAATTAAACAAGGCGTACTCCTTCCCTTTTACGGGTGAGGGGTACGCCTTTTAACTTTTGGGATGTGCAGGAAGATGGACAGTTCAAGAACCGCCCTTAAAATTTATTTGTGTCCGTCGGTCAGGGCATGGCCGTTATAGCCCATGAGCTCAAGTGCAAGCCGTGACCAGAGTTCCAGATTGAGACTTGTCACGGTCTCGGTTCTTTTCCAGGTAAAATCAGCAAGTTCCGGGCCAGGTATAAAAAGAGTGGGATTCTGGGTCTCCAGTGTAAACACAGCACCAAGATGCACACAGCCCACCGGAGTCTCCTCTTCGTTGATTATGCCGCAAAAACTCGGGAGTTCATTGTCAGGACGCTTTACCATCTCTTCATCTAATTCCCTCATCATTCCTGCCGTAAGTACCTCTCTAAACGAAGAGCGGGCAGGGCAGTCCTCGGGATTTATGTGCCCGCCGATGCCCACAGACCAGAGATCGTGGAGCCGTCGTTCACTGCCGCTTCTCAAATATGCAGCCGTGAGTTTAAGGTCTTGCGTCTGGATCACCACGTAGGGGATGATCTGTTTAAACAATGGGTTGGTTTCAACAATTTCCCGTTCCTTGAATTCAAACCCTGCCTGGTCGCAGGTTTCAAAGAACAACGATTCATCCACATCCATGACGCTTTTTTTTCTTACCCAGGCGGCGGGAAGCCGTTCCCTTTTGATGCAAAGTACCTTTTCCCTGTGGATCATAGATTTTCCTTTTTGTCCTCAAACTGGTACATCGTTCCGACCGTGTCCAAGTCTAAAATGGCTGCAAGGCGATGGGGAAAGTCGGTTATGATGCCGTCCACCCCGGCCTCGATAAATCGAGCCATATCCCGGCTGTCGTTAACGGTAAAGAGGTTAATCTTTTTCCCTCTTTCCTTTAAGTCCTGAATGATTTTTTCTGTGACCGAGGTATGGTTCAGGTTGTAGACTGAAAAGTGGTAATCTTGAAAATCAAGAATTTCCCCGTGCCAGTCACCGAGGAGGGCCTCGACCTGAACCCCCGGTTCCATGGTTTCGATCTGTTTGAGCCAGGTGTGGTTAAACGATGAGATCACAAATCGGTCAAAATCGAGACCTGTTTTTTTTATCATGTCAAGGGTTCGCCGGGGAAGTGGAAACAGGGAAAATTCCTCCGGGAGCTCCTTTAACTCAAGGTTCACCTGCCAGTTGTTCTCCCTGGTAAAAACAAGGGCTTCCTCCAGGGTGGGAACCCTTTCGGTCTTGAACAGATCAAGATCCTTGCGGCTTATGCTGCCCGCTGCAATTTCCCCCGACGGGTCGGTCTCTTCAAAATAGCTGCCCGCACTCAGGGTCAGAATCTCGGCCAGGGTGAATGCGGTAAGGAGGTAGGGGGCCCGGCCGGGAAAAACCGTGGTGGCATTGGTGGTTCGCTTAAGGGAGGTGTCATGGAAGAGTATCAGCTCTTCGTCCTTTGTTACGCTTACATCGGTCTCCCACAGGTCTGCACCAAGCTCAAATGCTTTTTTTGCCGCAGCCATGGTATTCTCGGGTGCCAGACTTCTTGCGCCCCTGTGGGCTATGTTCTTTGTCATTGTTTGTCCAGGTTAGGAGGTGAAATTAATCTGCGGTCCTAAATATACCGAAATAACAACTTTAAGTAAAGGGTGTTGACTCGGAGAATCTCGGGGATCATCCATAAGATCAACGAAAACAAGGGCTTCTTAAGTCACCACAACGGCGTTGGCCAGCTCATGGCCCCGTTCATGGAGAGTCATCTCGGCAACGAACAGATGGAGGTTCTAAGGATGATTAGAAAATGAAACCTGTCATGCTCCTGTATGTGAAAAACCATCCAGACCGGGTGACCTCACTATCTTAAGACGTGTTTATCATTAACCCGGACGACTAATTTTCCAAAATTCTGACCATCCAACATGCCGATAAAGGCATTTGATGCACCCTCTAATCCATCAACCAGGTGCTCACGATATTTTATCTGTCCTGTGGTAAGCCATTGAGAGATATCTTTTTCAAATTCGTTGTAGCGGTGGCCATAATCATCAAAAATGATAAATCCCTGAACCTTTAATCTTTTAACTAAAATTGTGCTCATAAGAAGAGATAGACGATCCGGTCCATCCGGCAGCTTTGTGGCATTGTACTGGGAAATAAGGCCACACACCGGAATTCTGGCTTTTGTATTGAGTAGAGGTAAGACCGCATCAAACACTTTACCTCCTACGCTTTCAAAATAGATGTCAATTCCCCTGGAGCAAACCCGGCGCAGTTGTTTTGCAAAATCCGATGATTTATGATCCAGGCACTCATCAAAGCCAAGGAGCTCTTTTGCGTATTTACATTTTTGGGTTCCGCCGGCAATACCGATAACACGACAACCTTTCAACTTGCCTATCTGCCCTACGGTTGCACCAACAGGACCTGTGGCAGCAGCGACGACAAGAGTCTCTCCCTGTTTTGGCCGGCCAATATCCAACAATCCCATGTATGCGGTAAAACCCGGCATCCCCAATATCCCCAATGCATAGGATGGATTTTCAGGGTTTTGACCCAAAGGGGTGAGGTCGGAACCATCGGAAAGCGCATAATCCTGCCACCCGTTATAGGACAGGACCCACTCGCCCTTCTTGTAATCAGGGTGCCGGGATGTTTCTACCTGGCTAACCGTTGCACCCACCATTACCTCGTCAATTTTAACAGGTTCGGCATAGGATGGCCCATCGCTCATCCTGCCCCGCATATAAGGATCCAGGGAGAGATACTCGGTGCGCAGGAGCACCTGGCCTTCATCTGGTTCAGGAATCACCGTCTTCTCTAAACGGAAATTCTCGACCACAGGAGTGCCTTGGGGGCGCTCGGCCAACACGATTCTTCGGTTATGCTTTTTGTCTTGAGGCATTTTTCTTCCAGCTCCCTTAAAGGCTGAGTTCCAGGATCTTAAGAGTAAGATCCAATGTGACATTCCGGTGCTCACCCAAACCTACCATTCCGTGAGCCTTTAATTGTTCCACAATATGTGGGATGCTCTCTTTTTTGATCCCATAATCAGACAGTTAGGTTTTTAACTGCATCTGTTCAAAGAATTTACGGGTCCGATCAATGGCAGCATCAATGCGCTGTTCCTCGTTGCCCTCATTGATGCCCCAGACGCACTCCGCATATTGAAGCAGCTTTTCTCGTTTGCTTTGTCGGCAGACGGTTAGGATGCTTGGCAGGATTACCGCAAGTGTCTGGGCGTGATTGATGCCATGAATGGCAGTTATTTCATGTTCAATCATGTGAGTATACCAGTCCTGGGGCACACCAGCCCCGATTAAGCCATTTAAGGCCAGCGTGGCAGCCCACATTAAATTGGAACGGGTGTCGTAATCTTTTGGGGTCTCAAGTGCTTTGGGACCTTCTTCAATCAAGGTCAGCTGTACTCCTTCGGCAAACCGGTCCTGAACTTTTGCATTCACAGGATACGTGAGGTATTGTTCGACTACATGAACAAAGGCATCAACCACTCCGTTGCTGATTTGTTTTGGTGGCAGCGTGTAGGTCTTTTCAGGGTCAAGCACAGAAAAAAAGGGTGTATCCCTGAAGTGCTGAAAAAACCTCATCCAATGTTCCGTTCTTTTTAACACTGCCTCCCCCATAGAGGATAAGAACTCGACTCTCGGTTGGGATACACTCTTTTAGGACGGTTTCAAGGAGTTCGGCTCTAACCTGAGTTTTTTGTTTTCAAATTTCCATGAAAAATAAAATATGACCGGTCCTCTTAACTGTCAAGAGGGCTATTTTTAAACCTTTCCTTGGTTAAGAAATGGTATGTATAGCCTTTTTATTGACTTTTTTGAGATTGAGACGTATTATCGCTCAAATATTTCAGGGGACTGGAAGAAAATAATATACGCTTATCGTGCAGGGCTTTTAAAAGTTCCCCTTACATTAGGAATCACAAGAGAAACATTGACCGATTATAAGATTTTATCACGCACAGCAACTATTGTGAATGTCCTTGGTATGCATGCACGACCGGCTGCAATGATAGCTAAGCTCGCACAGGATGCCGTAGCCGTCATCTGGATAGGCGCTGGTGACAATCGTGCCGATGCATCGAGTATAATTGATATCCTCTCGCTGGGTTGTTCCAGGGGTTATGAGGTGACCCTCGAGGCTGAGAATGAGGATGATCTCCCCATTTTGGATTCTATCAAGGAGATTATCGACAAAGGATTTGGAGAAGATTTGGATGGGTAATTTAAAATCCAGTCAGAGACTGATTACCGGTATCAGCGGTTCTCCGGGCATATGCATTGGCAAGGCATATGTGGTGGAGCGTGAAGGTGTTGATATCATCAAGCGCTATTTTATCTCGGAGGACCGGATTCAAGTAGAGATAAATCGTTTTAAGAGTGCTGTCAAAAAGGCAAAGGATGAACATGCCGCAATCATCGAGGCCTTGAACAATGACCTGAGTACCCAACTCAACATCCTTGAAACCTACATGGTTCTCTTTAAAGACAAGATGCTCTATGGGAAGACCATCGAGACCATTAAAGATGAAAAAATCAATGCCGAGTGGGCACTTAAAAAGGTTTCCCTCAAGGTTACAACCATGTTCCAGAATCTCGACGACCCCTATCTTAAGAGCCGAGTCACGGATATTGTCCAGGTGTCTGAGCAGGTGATGCGTCACCTGGTTGGTGCCCAGGATATTAAGATTGCCGACATCAACAAGCGGGTCATCCTGGTTGCCAACGATCTTTCGCCTGCCGAAGCAAGCCAGATTCAGCTTGAAAGGATCAAGGGTTTTGTCACGGATAAGGGGGGACGTGATTCCCATACCGGGATAATTGCAAAATCCCTTGCCATTCCTTCTGTCCTGGGGCTTGGAGACGTCACCCACCTTGTTACCAATGATGACATCATCATTGTTGACGGCTCCAACGGGATTATCATTATCAACCCGGATGAGGACACCCTTTTTAAATATGAGGACCGTCAATCCAGGTACGAGGATTACAGGGCAGGACTCGCACGGGAGAGCCATCTTCCTGCCGTGACCCTTGACGGCAAGCGCTTGAGCCTCATGGCCAATATAGAACTCGTGGAAGAGGTGGTGTCTGTCAAGGACAATGGTGCTGACGGGATCGGCCTTTTCAGGACCGAGTTCCTCTACCTTGAGCTCAAGCGTTTCCCCACCGAGGAAGAGCTGTTTGGCAAGTACAAGGAGCTGGTCGAACTTGTAACGCCTAAATGCGTCACCATAAGGACCCTTGATATTAATGGGGACAAGGAACTTCCCTATTTAGAATCAATAGAAGAGCCCAACCCTGCCCTTGGCATGCGGGCCGTGAGATTCTGCCTGAGCCGGCCTGAGATTTTCATGACCCAGATCAAGGCCATTCTCAGGGCAGCAGCCTTTGGGAACATCAAGCTTATGATACCCATGATTTCCTGTGTGGAAGAGATCATTCAGGTGAAAAAGCTCATTGACAGGGCTGTGTGGGCGCTTGAGGATGAGGAGAAAATATTTAACAAAAACATTCCCCTGGGTATCATGATTGAGGTTCCTTCGGCCGTGATAATGGCAGAAGAATTAGCCCAGTATGTCGATTTTTTCAGCATCGGAACCAATGACCTGATTCAGTACACCATGGCCATTGACCGGGGCAACCGCCATGTGGCTCATCTGAACCAGCCATTGAACCCGGCCATGATCAGATTGCTTAAAATTATCATGGATGCCGCTCAACGCTCAGGTGTGGATGTGGCCATGTGCGGTGAGATGGCAGGTGATCCGTTCAATCTTCCCGTTCTCATGGGGCTTGGCCTGAAGGAACTCTCCATGAACCCGGGTTCCATTCCTGTTGTAAAGCAGATGGTCAGAAAAATGGATTCCACAGATACGAAAACACTTGTGGAAGAGATCCTGAAAATGGGAAAGGTCGAAGACATAATGGACCTTGTAAATACAAAATACAGGGACATTCTTCCCTTTGGGGAATCAGATGAACGGCAAGATCAAGATGAACAGCAACAGGTTGGAGTTTAAGACAAGATGACATCCGAGCACGTAAAAATCATAGCTACCAATAAAAAGGCAAGGCACGACTACCACCTGTCCGACGAGGTCGAGGCTGGGATCGTTTTAACGGGCACTGAGGTCAAGTCAATCCGGGAGGGCAGAGTCACCATCAAGGATGCCTATGCCGAAATCAAGAACGGTGAGGTTTTTTTGCGCCAGCTCCACATCAACCCCTACACCTTTGCATATTATGACAACCATGATCCCTTGAGAACCAGAAAGCTTTTGCTCCACAACTACGAAATAAAACGGCTGACCATCAAGACAAAAGAACGCGGATACACCATAATTCCCCTTAAACTCTACTTTAAAAACGGCAAGGTAAAGGTCCAGATAGCCCTTGCCAAGGGCAAGAAACTCTACGACAAGAGGGAAAGCATCAAGGAGAGGGACGTGAACCGGGAACTTGACCGGGTAAAGAAAAAGTATCTGGATTGACTTGTCCGGTATTGACTTTGCATAGAATCTGATATATATTAAACTCATTAAATCATTCGATCTTTTAAAATTTGGGGGCGAAAAGGCTTCGACGGAGATTATGAGGCTTTTGGTTGCATACCGAGCTTTCTGTCAACTCGTAAAACTGGCGGAAAAAAAAGTAATCGCAGACGATTATAACTACGCCGTAGCAGCTTAAGGCAGCTACCGTCCTGCCGGGATTCTTCCTGCAGATTCCGGTAAAGGGCGTCGACTATGCGGGAACGCCGAAAAAGGGTGCCTGGCCCTTTTTAGGTTAAATTTTTCAGGCTATACTGGTCAGTATCCATCCCGAAGGAGACATTCCAGTAAAATTTAAAATTTGGGATAAGTATGTAGAGACCACTGCTGAATGTTTTCGGACGCGGGTTCAATTCCCGCCGCCTCCACCAAATTTTGCTTTAAATTACAATAGGTTAGCCTAAAAAGCCTGGCAAAAAATGTAGGACGGAAGTGGGGCGGATTGTTTGACGAGGCCAGCATCTTTGACTATACCTCCCAGGGTGTAAGCATCAACCGGATTAGCCCTGGGGATAGTTAAGATCTTAATACCATCGGTCATGATGATGTGCTTGCTTTGCCGGGCAATCTTAAATCCTGCTTTCTCAAGAGCTCGAATCACTTTTTGATGATTGATCCCTAAACTTCATGTTCTCCTCCTTGCTTCAATTGAATCCCCAGCCGCCGCCAGACCACCCGACCGTCGCCGGACGTGGTCCAGCAAAACACCTTATATGCCCGGATAGATAAAATTCAACCCTGTATCTATTTTCTTGAGTTTTCGAAAAATAGAACTGGACATTAGTCATCGAATCTATTATCAAGATACAGATAAAATGCCTTGGCAAAATGGGAAAAAGTTTGTTTGTAAAGCACCGCATTGTTGAAAGTATTGACCCAGTCAAGCAAACCACCAAGTACCTTTTTACCAACGAACTCAATTGGGAAGCCTCCAAGATTATCTCTGCTTACAGTAACCGATGGGTTATTGAGGAATTTTTCTGGAATGCTAAGCAGTTAACGGATATGGAGGGAGCCTCTATCAGGAGCGAACAAGGCGTAACATTAACGTTGTGCCTGGTGTCCTGGATTGACTCCCTCCTCCATTTAGAGAATTACAAGCAAAGCACTGCTGGAAAATTGCCAAAGGAACCATTGACGGTTCCTTCAATAGTTCGCCGGGCACAATACAAGAATCTTGAGGTTTTCATTGATCAGGTTACGGAAGATGTGGGTGTGTTGATAAAATGGTTGAAGTTTGAGAGTAAAAACTTGGACAAAAAAATGAAAAAAACATAACATGCTGATTAATATAGAAGAATGTAACGAAAGCCAAACTGAAAGTCAATTCGCTCAAACAGGTTAAAGTAAATACAATGCTACAAATTAAATTATCAAAGAACTATTTTTCGAAAACCCAAGTATGCTGTGCTTACCATCAAGGTGCAAGACGAGATTGGGTATAGGGTCCGCACAGGTCGAAATTATTTGTGACCTGCCAGGGAGTCCTTCAGGGTTAAGCAATGGATCACATATTATAGAACGGATTGATGTGCTCTGGCTTTACTTTCCCGGAAATCATATGCATGTGAACCTCGTTTACACCTTCCACGCTTTTGGCAATTTTTTCTAACATGGCAACCTTATCAGGTCGGGCGATCTCCTTTTCATCAATGTTGCCGATGGAGATTAACCCTAAACTTGCGGTAACATTGACCTTGGGAGCAAGATGCATCAAAGCTGTTTGGACCCTGGAAGCCAGGGCGAGGTCTTCAAGCTTTCTCTGGGATTCAGGAGTGGTCTGAAAAGCTGTTTTTTTAATTGTTTCGCATAGAATATCCACGGCATCGTCCACCGTCATTGTGCTGACGTTAATGACCAGATCGTAGAGTTTGCTGTCCAAAGTATCCACGCCATAAACCTTAATACCCCATTTGCGGCGTTCTTCATCATCTTTTTTCAGAATGTACCGGGCTTCCTCTGCTGAAATTTTTTCCCGGCGCATTTCTTCTTTAACCCTGTCTTCGATATTGGCGAGGATTCTTACCTTGAGAACATGGGAAATATCCCGGAGGAAAAAGTGACCTGCCAGACCATGGTACACGACATTGTCTTTGCGCATGTGCTCAAGCAGAGCAGAGCGAATGTGGGCAACATATCGTTCCTTACCGTGACTGAATCGTTCAAGAACTGTGGGGGCATCATGAAGTGCTCTTATGAGCTTGATTTCAGGGATGTTGAACTCATTAGAAGCTTCAATAAGAAGATCCCGGGAAAGGCATTCATATCCCAGTCTTTGGGCCATTTTTTCCGCAACATCCTTACCCCTGCTGTAAGAACCGCGGGAAATTGTTATAATGGGCATATTTGTCCTTTTTGTACTTAATAAATTTGGATCCATGGGGTTAAAATTGAATATTCCAGAAGGATCATGAAGGTAAAAAATATACTCCCAATATCTACTGTTGTACAGTAAATAGTTGTCTGATCTTCTTTTGAATGTTGGGAGGCTATATTCTTTGACTAATTTGTGTTATTATAAAAAACGTGGTATCAACTCAACACAAATATCCACTATATCTTGTGGTTTTCATTAACTCAACTTTCGGTGGAGCAATCCTACACCTCCGATAAATGACTCGACCTGTCAGTGAAACCAAAATAGTTAAGAGCTTGCCCCATCACCAGGTCGAGCATGTTTTGTACCATTTGCCCCGTGAACCATAGAGACGTTGTATGTATGCCATTGCCAAACCCATAATTTTTTCCAAAGAAACCATATTCTGGTATATTTATTGCATTAATTGAAGCAATTGAAGTTAAAGGTTGGGAATTAAATAATCTTTTTTAAAGGGAGGCATGAATGTATCAGACAATACTTGTTCCGGTGGATGGTTCGATGCGGGCTGAAGCGATATTGAGGCATGTGGAAAATCTGGCCAAAGAAAACAAGTCTAAAGTGGTTTTACTCAAAGTTGAGGAAGAGGCAATTTTACTGGAACGTGACGAGGTTATTGATATTGAGAAATACAAGAGGGATTTTGAGGCTCGAATTGAGCGTTCGAACGTCTATCTGAACACCCTCAAAACCAAGTTTCATGATAAAGGAATCACTACCGTCACACGGATAGCCCACGGACCGGTTGTTAAAGCTATATTAAACGTAGCCAATGAGATAGGCGCTGATTTGATTGCCATTGCCACTCACGGTTTCGGCGGTCTGGCAAGGGTGTCTTATGGGAGCGTGGCAGCAGGGGTGTTGCAAGCCGCAGCTATTCCAATTTTACTGATCAGATCCTGTCCCAAACCTAAAGAGAAAATCTGCTGATTTTTAAAAGTTCAGAATAGAGCACACCGGTTCATCAGGCCATTGGGACTCGGAAATAAATAATTAGACAATATCGCCTGTTTTTAACTTCTCCTCTTTGTTGCATTAATGGGCACATATCTCAATATGCTCCCATTAATGCGCCTTGGATAGGGTTTGAAATTCCAGGCCATGCTTTGGACGATTTTATCCCGATCATGGCCTTAATCCGGCATTAAGGCTTATGAGCCTTATCTTTTTTCATCCTTTCTTCAAGTTTTCCAATGGCCAATGTTGTTTTGATAATGGTGTCCGGGCTCAAAGAGAGGCTGTCAATTCCTTGTTCCACTAAAAATTCTGCAAAATCGGGAAAATCACTCGGTCCCTGACCGCAAATACCGATTTTACATTTGTTCTTTTTAGCTGTTTTAATTACATTTCGAATCATGGTTTTTACAGCTTCATTTCTTTCATCATAAATGTGACTGACAAGCTCTGAATCACGGTCGACTCCAAGGATCAGCTGGGTTAAATCATTGCTTCCAATTGAAAAACCGTCAAAGATCTTACAGAATTCCTCCGCTAAAATAACATTGGACGGGATTTCACACATCACATAAACCTCTAAATTGTTTACACCTTGTTTTAACCCATTTTTTGCCATTTCCATTAAAACTTTTTTACCTTCTTCTACTGTACGGCAGAAAGGAATCATCACCTTGATATTGTTGAGTCCCATTTCATCCCGTGCCCGCTTTAAAGCGCTACATTCCAGGGCAAATGCATGTTTGTACTTTTCATCATAATAACGGCTTGCACCTCTCCACCCAATCATGGGGTTCGCCTCTACTGGCTCAAATTCTTTCCCGCCGATCAGATTTGCATATTCATTTGATTTGAAATCAGACAGCCGCACAATCACATCCTTGGGATAGAAGGCCGCACCAAGCATTGCAACGCCCTGGGAGAGCTTGTCAATAAAATAGTCCGCCTTGTTTTCGTATCCTTTTGTTAGTATTTTGATTTCATCCTTTGCCTTTTTGTCTTTTAGATCCGCATAATTCAGCAGGGCAAGGGGATGGATTTTTATATAGGAATTGATAATGAACTCTTCCCGGGCAAGTCCCACCCCGTCGTTTAAGAGGAAACTTTGTGCAAAGGCTCGTTCCGGCGAACCCAGATTCATCATTATTTTTGTTTTGGTTTTCTTAAGGCTCTTAAGATCTGTTTTCCGAATTTCAAATGGTAAAATTCCATCATAAACAGTTCCAAATTCTCCCTCAGCACAGGAAACTGTTATTTCCCTCTGTGTTTCAATTCTTTCGGTTGCAGTATTACAGCCGACCACGCAGGGAATTCCAAGTTCACGGGAAATAATCGCCGCATGGCACGTTCTTCCGCCACGATTTGTTACGATGGCTGAAGCGATTTTCATAATGGGTTCCCAATCAGGGTCTGTCATGTCGGTTACCAGAACTTCACCTTTTTCAAACTCTTTTATCCTAGAGGCTTCTTCAATCACATGGGCCTTGCCTGCCCCGATTCTTGACCCCACAGGAGACCCTTTTGCCAATACTTCCCCTTTTTCCTTAAGCACATATTCTTCTATCTGGGTAACATCTTTTTGTGATATTACCGTTTCCGGGCGGGCCTGGACAATAAACAATTCTCCTGTGTTTCCGTCTTTTGCCCACTCCATATCCATGGGCTTGAACTCTCCTGCTTTTTTCGAATAATGGTCTTCAATCACAACCGCCCACTTGGCCAGCTGCAAAATTTCATCATCTGTTATCACAAACCGTTCCCTGTCCTTAAAGGGAACCTTTACGTTTCTAACCTGGATTTTCCCTTCATGGGCATAAATCATTTTGATTTTTTTTGTTCCCAGCTTTTTGCTTAAAATCGGTCTGTTCTTCTCTTTTAAAGTTGGCTTAAACACATAGAATTCATCTGGATTCACCGCACCTTGAACCACATTTTCTCCAAGTCCGTATGCGCCGTTGATCAGGACTACATTCCTAAAACCGCTCTCCGTGTCAATTGAAAACATCACGCCGGAACTGGCCAGATCACTGCGCACCATTTTTTGTACGGCGACGGAAAGTCCGATGGATAAATGATCAAAGTTTTTATCTTCACGATATGAAATTGCCCTGTTTGTAAAAAGCGAGGCAAAGCATCTTCGGCAGGCATCTAAAATATGAAAATCGCCCTTTACATTTAAAAAGGTTTCGTGTTGCCCGGCAAAAGAAGCGTCCGGCAAATCTTCCGCTGTGGCGGAACTCCTTACTGCCGTATCAACGTCTTTTCCATATATTTCTTCCATTTTGTGGTAGGCTCCTAAAATAGCCTCCTTCAACTCAATGGGAAATTCAGCACCCAGGATGGCGGAACGGACCTTGTGTCCGCATTCGGTCAAATTGTCCAGATCCTTTGTATCCAAGCCTTTTAATGCATCCTGAATCGACTTCCTGATTCCAGAATGCTCAAGCAGGTAATGATATGCATAGGCTGTCACGGCAAAACCGTTTGGGATTCTTATGCCCTTGGGTGTCAAATTCTGGTACAGCTCTCCAAGGGAAGCATTTTTGCCGCCTACCAAAGGCACATCCTCCATATCCACTTCGTCCAACCACAGGATGAATTTTTCTTTAGAACCTTTTTTTGTTTTTGTCATGGCTTTACTCTCATTTTTATTGTTTTGTAAAAAATATAATTTTCTAAAAGTAACAGCACAATTGTCGGGGAGACTGCAATTATGGGTTTTACTGATTTTATCGCGTCGGTCAGGTTAAACGCCGATCCTCTTTCTTCTGCTCTTTCTCTGAATTTGGCGTATTTAATCTGTTAAAATGAAGAGCTTGAAGGTTTTTTAAAGCAATTACCATACCATGTCCGGTAAAAAAACAGTAACTCCTGAAGAGGGTAATGATAAAAATCTTAATTGAGGTGGTGTTGGTAAGTTTTTTTTAAAAAAGTGCTTTAATAAAAGACTGAAGTTTCCTAGAAATTAAAACCGATTTTAGGATTTTAGGATTTTAGGACAGCTTAAAATACAGTTGGCATGGAAATTGAAATTCATTTTTCATGCCAAACCCAAACAATTTATTAAGATAACA
>JAVERV010000072.1:0-17699 GCA_034006945.1 Desulfobacterium sp.
AATGGGCCTCCAAAAAAGCTCGTCGGAGGTCATGGAAAGCTTTTGCGGACAGAAACGATGTTTTTAGGATCAACTGAAGGAAGTATTTTTTTAATAGAGGTGACAACTTGCTTGACATCCACCGGTATCAGCCGTTTTGGCTTTTTGTAGGTTTTGGATTTAAGATTTGGGGTCGGCAAACTTTGCTCCACAACAATTTAATTATATAGATAAATTTTTGTTTGGGGTGCATTTTTTGTCTCTTAGAGGGGCCATTTGATAGAAAAACGACCCCTCTAAGATAATGCTATATATTTCAATTTTTTCACTTGATCAAAAGAGAAAACAATTGTACGTTTTTTTGGGGAATGATCTTTGATGTCTGAATTTTAGGCTACCTTTCGTTTTCAGGTTAAATTATCCAGTTCAACCATAAACGATGGGGTGCTTATTGTCCGGTCAAAAGATCACTCCCCTTCCCCCAAATCCGTTATAACCAGAATTTCTCCATCCTGATTGACTGGGGAAATATTGTAGTAACCGAAAAAAAATCATGCCCCCACTTGTTCAATTTGTACCCCCAGTTTTAAATGATAAGCGCTGAACTACAAGTTCGGAAATATCGATGAAAAAAATATCGGAGCCTTGCCAACAAGGGATATAAAAATTAACTTTTGATATATTGTTTAATGATCATTCATATGCTTTTTAATCAATTGCACCATGTTCTCGTAAATGAGGTCAATATCATATTTTTTTGCCGTCTGAAACGCATTATCCGCCATGGCTTCATAAAGGGTTTTGTCGTTTTTCAACCGACAGATGGCCACACTGACTTCTGCCGGGTCCGGGTTCAGGATATATCCATTTTCTCCATGGTCCACTAGCCACTCATGGGTCGAAATTTTATTGCAGATCACCGGTTTTCCGGCTGCAAAATATTCCACCACTTTCTGGGGTGGGGAGATGCGGTATGCCGGCACATCATCCAGAAAACTCAAACACACGTCAGAATAATGTAAAATTCCGGGAATCAGCATGGCATCAACCACGCCTATATTCAGGATGGCCTTCGTCAAATGGTGTTTTTGGGCATAATCGGTGATTCGTTGTGAATAGTGATTGTCCGCCCCGGCAATGACCAGCACGATCTTTTCATCCTGACCTGCTGCCTGGCGTATAGAGTTTAGCATGAGTTGAAAACCCCGGTTTTCAGTTACCCATCCGGTATAGGTTACCAGAAAATAACCCTGCTCCCGCAATTTACGCAATGGCTCATGAATATCGGTTAAAAACGGATTCTTGAATTTTTTCGGTTCAACTCCATGGGGGATGTGCACAAGATTTTGCACCCCTTTGTTTTTTAGAATTTCAATGATCGATTGGGAAACTACAAAGGTGATTTTGGATTTTTTCAGGCCTGTTATCAAAAAAAAATCGGTGATTGATTTTGCAATATTTCGAATGTTTTTTTTAATAAAGCCTAATTTGTCATCAAATCTTTGTCCATATTGGGAGACATATAAAAATACAGGTTTTTTTAACCACAATGCGATATGGGCACTATACTCAAACATAAACATTAAGTCAGCATCTATTTTGTTGAGATTGTTTGCATTTTTTTTCCAATCTATTATTTTCGAAATTATTGGCAAAAATTTTTTCTTTTTCGATTTGTAGCCAATAACTAAGCATTCTGGAAAGCATTTTTGAACGAACTTTTTTTGATTCGTAATAATTATAATTTTGAAATGTTTAGAAAGATAATTAATAATTTCTAAACGGCTAAATATGCCAAGTGTAGATGCATAATTCGTAGGAAAAAAAATAAGAAGTTTTTTCATTTTTAGTTTTTCCATCTGTGTACCGCAATAAAGACGAATAGAATGCCCAAGATTATGGGAATAATAACAACAGCGCCCATATAAACCACAACCGTTTTGTGGATATCGATCACGTCATGATACCTGCCTGTAAAATAATATTTTCTTGCGGTGTCGATCTGGTTTTTCAAAAGAGGTGACACCAGGGGGATTCTCATGAAAATTTTTCTCACATATTTATTCTGATTATAACGGATTTAGGGGAGCAGAGTTCAAAATTGATCTGATTATTGAAAGGGGTTAAAAAACTTTTTTGTAACCCACTGAAAATAAAGGGAAACTCAACTATGCTTTTTATCAATAATTTTATATAGTTAGAGACCAAACCCGCCAAGGAGGTCTCTAACTATATGGGGAAAACAGATACAGAATCCGCTACCCGAAACAATAGAACCATATGCTTGCCTTTTTCTCAAGATGTTTATAATGACAACATTCAGAATCCTGAGACATTTCGAAAATGTCTCAATGAACGGATTGAACTTTTCCCGGAACTCTTTCCGGCTGAAATTTTCCGAGAAGGATATCAAATGAAAGATATTTATCACTCGAAAAAAATGTTGATCTCTATCAGAAGAATAGAGATATCCGGCATCGCTTACACAGTTCGCCCTTCCTTTTTAACACCCTATCTTACAGGGTTGGTCGATGAAGTTGAAAAAGCCCTTTTTATGAGAAAATTCAATGTGCCTTTCTGGGCGCTGAGTCACAATTTTGGAAAGGACCCGATGTATTGGTATCGCATTGAACAGTCGCTTGGGCGGAATAGTATCGTTGGAACAACAATCCGACAATCGACTGATATTCCACAACATCTTGCGGCAGATGAGAAACATACCCGGATACTGGGAGAAAAAACATATGTTGCAACAACTGTTGGAAAAGGGTGCATTCTTGGCGTTGCTGTTGCAAAAAATGCTGGAACAGAAGCCTTGACCAAGGCATATGAAGTTTACCAAGATGAAGCCCAATCTTTGCAGCCTGAATATTCACCAGATACTGTCAATATGGACGGGTGGCAAGCTACTCGGCATGCATGGAAAAGCCTTTTTCCGTCGGTGGCCATCATTTGCTGTTTTTTACATGTATTCATAAAAATTCGTGACAGGGCAAAAAAGAAATACAGAGACATTTTTGATGAAGCTGCCTCAAAATTATGGGATTGCTATCGGGCTGAAAGCAAAATGTCATTTTCACAGCGAATCAGAAGGCTGATTGAGTGGTGCAAAAAGTATGATGCCCCGGATGTCATATCTGCCCCTATAAAGAAATTACGGAAAAATATAATTTCATACAAAAGTGCATATGATCATCCTAATGCGCACAGGACAAGCAATATGGTTGACAGGTTGATGCAAAGAATGGATCGGCATCTGTTCAGCACTCAGTATTTCCATGGATCAATGGATGCAGCACAGTTGAGTATTAGAGGATGGGCACTCATTCATAACTTTGCTCCTTACAACCCAGAAACAGCCAAAAAACATAACGGCTTCAAAAGTCCATCGGAAAGCTTGAACCAATTTAGATATCACGACAACTGGTTGCATAACCTTTATATCTCGGCTTCTTTGGGTGGGCACAGAAGCCCTCCCCAAAATCCGATATAATCAGTATTTATTTAATTCAGGGAGTTTCAAGCAATAACCAGCATCGTTAACCAGGGCCAGAAAACGATGATTGTCATCATTTGTGACATATTCGGAAACAGACGGCATCACCACGTTTTCCTGTTTGTGCAAAAAATGCAACAGCAAGTCCAGTTCAGTGAGCGCATTTGGTGAATCAAAATCATAGCTGGTGTGAAACAAGGCCACCAGCAGCACATCCCGGTCCGATTCTGAATTTATGAGCACGTTGGATTTCAAATCCCCCAAAGGGCCGTCAAACAAATTCGAGTTGCAATGCAGATATGTCAGATTTCCATGGGGGGGGGCGCCCAGATACCCTGAAAAATAGTGAATTCCATTATTTTGCAGAACCTGGAACGTGTCCTGGTTGGCTGAATTCCAGGGCGGGGCAAACCAGTTTATGTCCAAATCAAACGCATTGGACAGTATTTTTTTTCCAGAGGCTATACGGAAAGTTTGTTCTTCAAATTCCAGCTTGCCGAATTTGAACTTATGATCAAACCCGTGCATGCCGATCTCTATCCAGCCCTTATCATGCCAGCTTTTCAATGCACAGGCTATGGGCAAATCCCTGGTTATTTTCTGATTGGACAGGTTGGGAATTACGGCATAAAGGGGCGTTATGTTATATTTTCGAAACACCTCTAAAACACGGGATTCAAATTCCGGGTCTGATTTGACAGAAATATCATCGTTGCGGAAAAAAATGAAGACTTCGGAAAGAGCAGGTGCCGGCGGGGCTAAAATCACCAGACACAGCATTGCCATTGTGATGCGAAATCGTAGGGTCATTTTGTCAGTTTTTTATACCCCCTCAGAAAAAAAATCAGTCCAATTGCCAATGGTCGCAGCACAAAATTATCTGTACCTAATTTCTGCAATCTATCCCTGACAGTAAGGGGTTTTGACGTAGATTTTTTCAGCGTGTCAAAAGCGTTAATAGCCTTTTCCTTATCATTTACTTTAAACGCATAGCTTAAAATAACACGGTTGAATTTTTCATGAACGATCGCCTCTGTTTCAGAAGTACACCCATATTTTGCAATAAAATACTTGCACAGCTCATAGCCTGATTCTTTGAACTCCATCATTTTTTTGTTGTTTTTTGAGTGTGCGGCAGATTCAACCAAAATATGGCGTGTCACCATGGCCTCATCAAAAAAATAAAATTTACTCTGTCTTGCCAGCTCCAGCCATAAAAGCGAGTCTCCCATTTTGAATCTGGGGGCAGAATTAAAATTTATATTTTCATATAAACAAGCACGATACATTGTTGAACAGGTGTTAACCGGATATTCGCTTCTCAAAATAGCTTCGTATGGATCAGTGATTTCATTGGGTGACCGGCCAATTTGCCGGAAGAAATTGTTTACGACCTTGCCATTTTCCGTGTAATGAAAATTTCCTTCTGAATGCACCAGCCCATACTCCGGCTTCGCTTCAAGAAAATCTACCTGTTTCTGCATCTTGTGTGGATCAATCCAGTAGTCGTCGCCTTCACAAAGAGCTATATATTTCCCTTTTGCCCTTTTTGTATTTATCAAGCCGGGTCTATTTCCCTTAGAATATTGATTTTCAATTTGATAAATGGGTTTGATCAGATTCGGATATGCGGTTTCATATTCCCGGATAATATCAGCTGTTTTGTCCGTGGAGGCATCATCATGAATCAGGATTTCAAATGGAAAATCGGTCTCCTGAATCAAAAACCCTTCCAGGGTGTCTTCGATGTACGGCTCGTGATTGTAAGTGATGCAGCAAACACTGACCAGCGGCTGTGTCGGGTCTCCTTTCCAGGCCTGCATGATTTCCTGTTCGGTTCTCAGTTTTTTCATGAACGTGACAGCCTCCTGCCTGCCATAATGGTTGCAATTTTGTCGTGCAAAATTTTCTTCATAAACACATATGCCTCCAGCTGCGTAACTTCCGCCATAACAAACACCAGCACCGCACCAGCCACCACCTGAACCGCCAGTATTGCCAGATTACCAAACGGCAGCAGCCAACCAATCCCCGCCACAATCGCCCCCATAGTTACGGCCAGAACAAACGAGGGCAGGATGTCCTTGACCTGGTCTTTCATGGAATAGTCGATGAACCGGCCGGACCAGTAGGAGTTTAAAAAATAGGCGACCTGGGTGTTGACCATCATTCCCACGATCATGGCTTTGATGCCGAACATCACGCCTATGACGATCACGGGGATGGCGAGAATTTTTTTGATGATTTCCAGTTTCAGGAAAAGATCGGATCTGCCCTGCACGTTTAGCATGTTCAGGTTCAGGGCGTGCAGAGGGTACATCATTCCCACAAAGCACAGCAGCTGCAAATAGATGATGCACGGCCGCCATTGTTCGCCGATCAGGGTGATGACCATGGGCTCGGCCACGGCAGCCATGCCCATCATGAGAACGAAGGTGATGAACATGATGCTTTTGATCAGTTTCTGGTAGTTTCTTTTCAGGGCTGCTTTGTCATCCTGCATCTGGGCCAGGACCGGGTAACTGACCCGGCCGATGATGCCGTTGATGTTCTGGGACGGCAGCGACTGGAACTGATGGGCCCGGGTATAATATCCCAGTTCCTGGGCGGAAAAATATTTTCCGATGATCAGTAGATAGATGTTGCGGTACAAGGTGTCGATCAGCCCGCTGATCAATAGTTTATACCCGAAGGAAAATAGCTCGTTAAAGGAAGTTTTACTGAACACAAACAGGGGCCGCCAGCGATTCCACAGCCACAGCAGGCCGGAATTGACCGCTCTCTGGGTGATCTGCATGACTGCCAGGCTCCATACACCAAAGCCATTGAATGCAAGGGTGATACCCACTGCGCCGGACATAATGGATGCGACAACAGATATTTTGGTCTGGAGTTTGAAATCGATTCGTTTGGTCAAAATGGTTCGCTGGATAATGGTCAAGGAGTCAATGATCAAAACGATCGCCAGAACCTTCACCAAGTTTGTCAGTTGTGGCTCGTTGAAAAAAAAGCTGATAGTCGGCGATGAAAAAAACAAAATCCAGTAAAACAACACGCCCACAACCAGGTTGAAATAAAACACTGTTGAAAAATCGACATCCGTGCAATTTTGCTTCCGGATCAGGGCTGCGCCGAAACCGCTGTTGACAACGACTGCGGATAATATCAGCGGTCCTGTCCGTGGAAGCATCATCATGGATCAGGATCTTAAACGGAAGATCCTTTTTTTGGATCAAAAACTCTTCCAGGGCATTTTCGATATAGGGTTCGTGATTGTAGGTGATGCAACAGACACTGACCAGCGGTGTTGACAGGTCTTCTTTCCAGTTCTGCACGATTTCCTGTTCGGTTCTCAGGTTTCTCATTCCGTTTTATTTTCCCAGGGAAATCCATTCCGCTCCTGCTTGCAGCCGATAAACCGGCAAAACCGGCCATAATCTTCGGTTTTTTTCAAATTGATGACCAGTAGATCACCCGGCCGATGTCGGAAATAATCTTTGACATTTTTGTTATGGGTTTCATAATATTCAATATGAACTTCTTTCTTGTAGGGATCATCTTCAGGGACATCATGTACCAGGAACCGAGTTCGGTAGGGCATTCCTTTGTCAATATAAGTCGCATTTTTTAAATCTTCCGCTGTCGGTGGTACATTCCCGTTACCCCACAATTTTCCGTGGAACCGAATCAGCGAATTATACCACCTTTCTGCGTTGTCACGGACCGTCAAAATAAACTTGCTGCCTGGAAAAGCCTGGTCCATAGCAATGAAAGTATATGGGTAACTGAACGGAGCATCCTGAAAAAATTCTGCTGTATGGCAATATCGAACAATCTGTTTAAAATCGCGTTTAACCCAGTCATCAAAAAGCAATTCAGCCTGCCGCTGGTTTCCCACGGTAAACCTCTGAAGCTCCATCTCTTTTTTCAAGGATGTCGTACCCGTCTTATTCAGCCCGATGCAAAAAATTTTGGGCTTACCTATGGCCTTGATGAAGGACAAAGCCGTCTTTCCCCGTCGAGATAATCCCAGACCAGTTTTCATGTATAACACACGTCCTATTTGATAAAATTTTCTTTAAGTTTCAGAATTTCAAGGAAAAATACCCGGTTCAAAAGGTATTGTAGCAGCACATACAACACTACTGTCACTGTCCCGCCCAGGAAAAATTTTGCGTAAAGGTTGGTAAGCCAGTGAATGGCGGCATATCCTGCCAGTCCGGAGACCAGTGTTACTGCCAAAATCTGTCGAATATCGGCAAATTGTTCCAGTAAGCCATAGCCAATCAGGTGCCGGGTATAATAGGTATTGATCACCAGTGCAAAAAAAGAAAGCAACACTTCTCCCATAATGATGGCAGCAACCCCGAAACGATACATCACAGCAATATTGATGATACGAAGGCTGTTTTTGATCACTGTCAGGCGGAAATTCAGGTCGCTTCTTCCCTGGGCCTGGAGCACCTGGACATTCACCAGGTGGATGGGATAGAGAAAACCGGCAATGCACAGCAGTTGCAGATAAGGGATCATGGGTGCCCATTTGTCTGTCAGCAACAACCGCACAAACGGTTCCGCCACCACCATGAGGGTGACCAGTATCGGGGCGGTAAAGGCCAAGCTGTGGGTAAGAAATTTCCGCACTCCCTGTTTCAGCCTGAGCTTTTCATCCTGCAGTTGGGACAAGACCGGAAATGCCACCGCACCCACAGCGCCTGCGATCTGATGGGCCGCCATGGCCTGGAATTGTTTGGCTTTGCTGTAGAATCCAAGCTCAGCCACGGGAAAAAATTTACCGATAGTCAAGACATAAATATTGTCAAAAATCGTCTTTATGATGCCAGCTGCCAGGACCCATGCCCCGAAGGAAAAAAGGCTTTTAAATGATTCTCTGGAAAACTGAAGTCGCGGCATCCACCGAGTGGTCATCCACAGCCCGACAGTAGTAAAAACCCGGTTGGCCATCTGCTGGATCACCAGGCTCCAGACTCCCAGGCCGTAATAAGCGGCAGCGACCCCTGCCACCCCGGAAGCCATGGTGGCGGTCAGGGTGATCTTGGTTTTGCGCTTGAAATCCACTGCCCGGGTCACCTGGGCCATTTGGATGATATTAAAGGCATTGATAATAACCACCAGCCCCATGACCCGGGTCAGGTCCACCAGAAGCGGCTGCTCATAAAATCCTGCAATGGCCGGGGCTGCCAGCCACAGAATTCCATATACACCAAAGCTGACAGCCAGGTTGGTGAAAAATACCGTGTTGGCATCCACATCACTGACATGTTTTTTCTGAATATATGCCTGGCCGAACCCCCCGGATACAAATACCTGGGCAACGGCAAAAAATACCGTGATCATACCGACCAGCCCGAAATCCGCCGGAGTAAGCAGCCGGGCCAGCATGACCCCGAGAACGAATCTGATGCCCTGGTGACCGATCAGTTCGGTCAGGTTCCAGGCAACGCCTTTGACGGATTTTTGTTTGAGAGAAGGCATAGGGGGTGGGGTCAGGTTATGTTCAGTTTGCGGGCCAAGGCGGCTTGGGCCCGGGGTTCACCGTGCACCAGCCGAATCTCTCCCGGAGGTTCGGGCATGGCTGCCACCCAGTCGCACAGGGTCTGCTGGTCAAGGGAGCATTGGCAGCATTGGGGTCGGGCCAAGCCAACCGATTGTATTTTATAGATTTAGATTCCAAACACAGTCATTTTTAGTACCTATTTCGTCCTTTTCGGCCCTAAAATGATCGTTATACTGAATTTGAGTTTCTCGGAGCTGATATGATTTCTCGGCTTTCCGGTTCTTCCTTTGATTAAATTTCTGACCAGTCCGGCCGGAAATCAGTTTAATGGAGTTTGGTATAACCGGCACGGCACGGAGGGAGAGAGGCATCTGACCACAACGAATATTGAAACACCGCCAACAACAACGCTTCGGCGGGAGTTTTTTATACCCCCCGCTCCTTATCATCGACTACGAGAAGATGGATATGGTTCGGTGTAACAGTATAATTCAGTATTACCAGTCCATGACGTTTCTTCGCTTTAAAAAGCCATTAAGGGCACCGATGGCGGTCCCTGGCAAATTTGAGCAAAAATTATCGCCTATGGCACCAATGGGTGATATGCCATAGGCTGATTTGCTTTTGCCATGGCTATAATGCTCTTTTTGACCTCAAAAAATACAATATTGCATTCAAAACGAGCCAGGTTTTACGCTTATTCCTTTTTATTTCAAACTTTGAACTTGGCCCGACCCTAAGGTCGAGTTATTTCAATCGTTTCGGAACCAAATCTTTGTAACATCTGATGCCTGATTCAGCTTTAAGCCATTCCGAATCAGGTTCTAGGCCTTGTGCCCAGCTGATCAAAGCTGCCGGGATATTTGCTCCGGTAACCTGGTGAAACGGATAATCACCAGTAAAACGAGGATTTACATCAATAACTCGATACACGCCATCATCTTCCATACAATCTATGCCCCAACTTCCTAAATGTCTGGTTAACAAACTCAGCCGAATCGGCAGATCCCCAACCAGATTCCGATCAGCCGTTGACACCATATCGGTCTCTCCTGCCCTCATGGAATGGACTTCACATAAAAAATGACATGCATAATTTCCTGATAAGTCATTTATCACATCAAGACAATATTCTTTTCCTGAAATAGCTTGCTGAATCAAAACATTTTGGTTTGAGGAAGTGGATGGCAACCAGTTGTAAAAGAATTTTTTAACCTGTCGATGAACTCGATGAAATGCCCAATCAAGTTCTTCTGCATTATGACATAAGACCAATCCTAAAGACCCGAAACCCATCCTGGCTTTTACGATGAGGGGGTAATGAATTTCTTTGGATTTGATTGCCTCTTTTGCTGTCTGCAAATCAACTGTAAACCAGGGGACGTCTATGTTGTTCTCCTGGAGAATCTGGCTGCATTCATATTTGTCCAATGATATTTTTCCCCATTTAGCACTGGGTAAAACCGGGACAGCCCCTGTCTGTCTTAGCAAATCAAGATGTTGACTTAAAATATAAACATCCAAATCATGTAAAGAAAAAATTAATTTTATATTGTGTTTTTTGCATATCTCAATAATCGTAGGAATATATGTTTTGTCATGAGAAGGAGGAGTTATAACAGATATGTCACCGACGTACATGGCAGCCGCATCAGCATACATATTGGTACAAATAACCTTGCCTTTACCATTTAGTGCCTTTTTGAAATACTCAACGAGATAGCTACGACGTCCAACACTGGTTAGCAGAATGTTTAACATTTTATTATTCAAGCCCTTAAAATATTATTTTGTATTAAGCAATTCATCATATGCTCTTTCCAGAAGGTTTAGTTCATTTTGCTCAATTCTAATTACATTCCCACATGGAAAATTTTCTTTGATGTAATATTCGCTGAGAGGGTGCCCCAAATCATTAAATTTGGATTTCAACATCAAATAAAATTGATTCGGATCAGCACAGATACTCTCATAGTTACAAATCAATTTTCTTTTCTCTTCGACCGTTGAAAGTTGATCATCAATGGCCTTTTCAGTAAACAATACCTGACCGGCAACCTGGTGATAAACATCCATTGAAGACAACCATTCATATTCTTTCGGTTTAACTGACCACCATATATCATCTCTGCTATAATATTTTCTACGGGATTGTAAAGATGACTGCATCACAAACAGAGGATCTCGTTTGATGTGCATAAAAAAAAGTTCCGGTACCTGTTGGGCAAAAAATTTGATATTGTATTGCAGCATCATACCTTTTGACATGAATGGTTTTTTAAAAATAGCTTCAATGGATGCAAGCTCACTACGCATGCGGTTTATATCCACTTTCAGTAATTCATCGTTGGATAAATATCCAGGATCATGATTAGGTAAAAATCTGCGCCAGAAATGAAAAAATTCACTTATACCCAAGGTACCATCAGTTTTGCCAATGTCTGAATTAAAATCGACTAATGGCTGTATGTCAAAAAACTCATTTCTAAAATCAAATGTTGGGTCAAACAGCATTTGTTGAATCATAGCGCCTACAATGGGCGCATATGCGAATCGGGAAAGAAAGTTTGTTGGATAGGCAAAAGAATTTGAAGCTGCACAGATCTGAGTTAAAACAGTTGTACCACTTCTTGGAGAACCTAAAATTAACATTACCGGTAATTTTGGATTCAAAAAATGATCATTGATCCCTATTTGAACAGGTTCTAGCATAGATTTCAAATGATTGATTAGATCTACCAATTTAGGATTAGGCTTGAAATCAGTCATTCTATTATTTTCGTATTTTAAAATATGTGATTCAGTCATAAGCTTTCCGAATAAAATTATAGTTTTCTATAAATTGAATTGAGAAAAAAGGTCCTCTGATGAAAGATGATTTTTTAGTATTTTCCAGTCCAAGTTTCCACATGACATTACTATTGGCGGCGTTGTTTTTATAAACTGAGATGACGAAACAAATGAATAAGCACCCACACTTTCAAATAACAAAATATCACCGCACGTTAAAGACCATGGATAATTATAATAGAGGATATCATGTTCTAAACAAGTATATCCCACTATATCTAATGTTTGTTCACTTTTTTGTAATTCGACATTCTTTTCACTAAGCAACGAAACCGGAAGATTAATTTTGTTAGGCAGGATTTTTATATGATCAATCGTACCGGAAGTAACAGCAAACTTCTGGCCTGTCATGTTTTTCAAAACTTCAACCTTACATGCATATTCCATTACATTTCCAACTAACCCAATACCTGGTTCCAAAATTAATTTAGGCCCACCTTCTTTTCCATATTCCTTTAACACAACTGATGTAATCGCTTTAGCATAATCTGAATAATTAGGTGGTTTAACGGAAAATTGATTTGCTAATGAACTGTTCATGGGGCCACAAAACCCTCCACCAAGATCAAGATATTGGGGAGGCTTTTTCTTAAACACCCGTTTTGCAATATCAACCATTTTGAAAGCGCGATCAGAATATGATTCAGCAGACCTATTAAAAGAAAAATGACAGTGAAGTCCTGCCAAATTTGCATTAGGGATACTTTCTATTAAATTTGCAGCATTTTCTAAATCACCGTTGGTATCATTCAACCCAAAACGAGAAGAACGATTTCCAAGTTTTAATTCGAGATTGCAACGCAAACCGATGTTTGCACTCAAATCAGCTCTTGATGATAATATTGATTTGATGAGGTATAACTCGTTCAGGCTATCCACGTTAACAATAGAATTCCCATCAAATGCTTTAAGCAACTCAGATTCATATTTTACAGGTCCGTTGAATATAATATTTTTAGGGAGCACACCGCACTTTAAAGCTATTTCATACTCCATTCCTGAAACTACTTCAGCATAGAGTCCCATACTGTTTGCCTCTACGCATAGCTTGGGAAGATAATTGGTTTTATATGAATAACCCAAAAATGTATTCTTATAATACTGTCTGAATGAGCCAAGAAATGAATTTATATTTCTTTTGAATGTTTCCAAATTGAGGATATAAACTGCACCGCCAGACTCTAAAAGCAAGTCATTTAATTGTTGCCATGAATATTTCATATTTTTATATTGTAGTATTATAGGTTTATTTTTTGTAGCTGGTGATTATTTCCACAACATTGTCCACATGCTCCAGCCCCAGATCCGGAAAAATCGGCAGGCACAAAACCTCTTCCGCCACCCGAGTCGCTGTGGGCAGGTTGGACGGTTCCGCCCCGGGTAAAGATTTGTACATATTAAAGGATGAGATCAGCGGGTAAAAGTAGCGGCGGCACAGGTAGTTGTATGATTTGAGGTGTTCGTAAAGCTCATTTCTGGTCCGGCCGAAGGCGGCGGCATCCACAAAAATGGGGAAATAGGCGTAGTTGTAATCCACCTGCGGGCCAGGGGTGAGAAATGAGATGCCTTCCATGCTGGACAGCAGTTCCATGTACCGGTTGGCAATAGCCGCGCGTTTTGCCAGGATTTCGTCCATGTATTGTAGTTGCAAAAGACCCATGCCGGCCTGGAACTCGTTCATTTTGGCATTGATTCCCGGGGCCACCACCGTGGTTTCACCGGCGAATCCGAAGTTTTTCAGGTAGTTGATACGTTGGTAGGTGCGCTCGTCATGGCAGATGATGGCCCCGCCTTCAAAGGTGTTGAAAGCTTTGGTGGCATGGAAGCTCAGCACGGACAGGTCCCCGAAATCCGTGAGACTTCGGCCTGCCTGCTTGACCCCGAAGGCATGGGCCGCGTCATAGATCAAGTGCAGGCCGTAGATGTCGGCAATCTCCTGGAGCCGCTCCACCTGGCAGGGATGGCCGTACACATGGACTGGCAGGATGCCCGTGGTTTTCGGCGTGATGGCCGATTCCACCTTTTCCGGATCCAGGTTGCAGAACTCGGGCTCGATGTCCACAAACACGGGCCGGATGTTGTTCCACCACAGGGCGTGCGTGGTGGCCACAAAGCTGAAGGGCGTGGTGATGACTTCGCCCGTGATCCGCAGCACCTGCAAAGCGATGACCAGGGCCAGGGTGCCGTTGGCGCACAGGGCCACGTAGGGCACATTTAGGTATTGGGCCAGCTGGGCTTCCAGCTCCTTGTGAAAGGCCCCGGAGTTAGTGAGCCATTTGCGGTCCCAGATTTCCTGCATGAAGGCGGTGACTTCGGGCAGGGGGGGGAGGAAGGGCTGGGTGACGTTGATGGGTTCTTTGGGTTTAAACATGGGGTCAAGCCTGCTTTATTGTTATTATTTGGGGTTTAGTCGGTCAAGAGGTTGATCAGGTACTGGCCGTAAGGGGTTTTGCGTAATGGGTGGGCCAGGATTTGGAGCTGTTCGGGTGAGATGTAGCCTTTGCGGAAGGCTACTTCTTCGATGCAGCCGATTTTCAGGCCCTGGCGCTTTTCAATGGTTTCAATGAAGTTGGCCGCCTCCAGCAGTGATTCGTGGGTGCCCGTGTCCAGCCAGGCAAAGCCGCGTCCCAGGAGTTTGACCTTGAGGTCGCCGCGGGCCAGGTAGGTGTTGTTGACTGAGGTAATCTCCAGCTCGCCGCGGGCCGATGGCTGGACGGTTGCAGCGATGTCGGCCACGTTGTTGTCGTAAAAATAGAGCCCTGGCACGGCGTATTTTGATTTGGGGTGTTCGGGTTTTTCTTCGATGCTCAGGACGTTGCGGTTGTCGTCAAAGGCCACAATGCCGTATCGGTGGGGGTCCGTGACCTGGTACCCGAAGATGATGCCGCCTTTTTGCAGGCTGGTGCACTCTTCCAGGATCGGGTAGAACCCGTGGCCGTAGAATATGTTGTCCCCCAGGATCAGGCACACGGAGTCCGTGCCGATGAACTCTTTGCCCAGGATGAATGCCTGGGCCAGGCCATCGGGCCGGGGCTGGGGTGTGTAGGAGATGTCAAGTCCAAGGTGGGCGCCGTCTTTGAACATGTCCTGGAACCCGGGCAGGTGGTCCGGGCTGGAGATGATCAGGATCTCCCGGATCCCGGCCAGCATCAGAATCGACAAAGGGTAGTAGATCATGGGCTTATCGTACACGGGCAACAGCTGTTTATTTAAGTGGCGGGTGACCGGGTAAAGGCGCGTGCCGGATCCGCCGGCTAAAAGGATTGCTTTCATAATCTCCTGGGTCGAGCCAGTTATGACAAATGAGCGAGGTTAGAGGTTAGGACATGTGAGTTTATATAAACCCCTTCTGGCTGATGTAAAGCATTACCTCCTGGGCGGCTTCTTCCGGGGTAAGGTCTGTGGTGTCGATGCGAAGTTCAGGGTTGATGGGATCTTCATAGGGATCATCAACGCCGGTAAACCCCTTTAACAGCCCCGCCCTTGCCTTTGCATACATCCCTTTTCTGTCCCTTTTTTCACATTCGGCAATGGGGGTTGACACATGAACCTCAATAAATCCGCCATGATCTTCAATGATATTTCTGATTTCTGAACGTGTCTTTTCATAGGGGGCAATGGGGGCGCAGATGGCGATGCCCCTGTTCTTGGTTATTTCAGCCGCCACAAATCCAATTCTTTTGACGTTGATGTCCCTGTGTTCCTTGGAGAAATTGAGCTCTGAGGAGAGGTTTCTTCTTACTATATCGCCATCGAGCAGGGTGACGGGCCTTGTACCCAGTTCAAGGAATCTTGAATGGAGGATTTTAGCGATGGTGGATTTCCCAGCCCCTGAAAGACCTGTGCAGAAGACTGTCAGGCCCTGTTTTGACGGTGGTGGGCAAGACTTATGGAGTTCCTTTAGCACCTCGGGAAAGGTTGCCCAGTCCGGGACTTTTTTGCCTGCCCGGATTCTTCGCTGGATGTCCGTTCCAGTCAGGGTGATTGTGTCTATTTCTTTGGGAACCTGGCTTGCGATCTTATATTCATCCTCAAACGGAAGATAGACCATCTCCTCAAAGGTAATGATGTCGACCCCAAGTTCCCGGGCGGCGTTCAGGATAAGTTCTTCGGACGCATTAGATTGGTAAAAAGGGGTGTTGTCCGAGTCGTTGCCCGGAGAGGCGTGCTGGTGGCCGATGACAAAGTGGGTGCAGCCATAGTTCCTGGCGATTATCATGTGGAGGACTGCCTCCCTCGGACCTGCCATTCTCATTGCAAGGGGAAGAAGGTTGAGCAGATAGGAATCGGGCGGATAGTGAGCCGCTACCTTCTGATAACATCGCATGCGGGTAAAATGGTCAAAGTCACCGGGTTTTGACACCCCTGCAATGGGCAGAAGCAGGAGGTTGGCCTTGGCTTTCTGCATGGCCTGGATGGTCATTTCAAACTGGGGCCTGTGTATGGGCTGGCGGGTATGGAAGCCGACCACTCTCTTCCACCCAAGTTTAGAGAAGATGTTCCTCACCTCGGCTGGTGTGTTTCGAATCTGCTTGAAATCAGAGTGGATGGGAAGACTCAGGACCTGGATTTTTCCACCCACATAGTATTTGCCGGAGCGGTTAAACAGATAATCTACACCCGGATGTTTTTTATCCAGGGTGTTGTAAATAGCCAGGGCTTCTTTTTCCATGTCCAGGGCCCAGATATCCTGGACATCCATGATTCCCAGAAGAAAGCCTTCAGGATCCCTCAGGGTGACAGACTGGCCAGTTTCGAGAGTGGTGGCAAGGTTCGCCGGGATATCCAGGCAGATAGGGACCGGCCACAGCTCTCCTGACTCAAGGCGCATGCGATCCAGCACGGACTCGTAATCAATCTGTCCCATGAATCCGGTCAAGGGCGAGAACACCCCGGTGGCAAGCAGCTCAAAATCGCAGATCTGCCGATCGTTCAGGATGATGTCCGGCATTGACGCAGACAGTTTTTTAAGGACCTCCTGCTGTTCTTCTGAAACAATAAGATTTACAGGCGTATCAAATGGCATCATATTCACTTTTTAAAAGAAAGAAAGCGGGGTCTGACCCCGTTAAGTGCTTGTTATTAAATAGAAATCAACTTGAATAGAGGCTTTTTTGGCTCTTAAACCCCACTTTTGGGGGTCAAAAACAGCATTCTAAGCATCAGAATCAGACTTCGGTCATCATATTTACAAGGGTCTGTGCCCGATGGCCCACCTGATTGTACCAACGGGAGTTTTTCATTTCTGCTGCTGCCTTGATAAAATCCCGGTTTTCAACAGCCATGATCATTTTCCTGAACTTTCGGAACCGGTTGGGGCCAAGGTTAAATCGCATATCCACCATCACCCGCCGCACAGGCTCTGGCAATTCCTCAAAATCCTGGAAAACGGTTTTCAAATCCTCAATGCACTCCCGGATATCATTCTCCAGCAGCACCAGGGCTTCTTTTTCCGTGATGCCTTTGTCCTCAAGGTTTCTGCCAATGCCAATGGTCAGTTTACCTGCCGGACAATGGTAGGGTTTCAGTCTCAGACCTTCGTGCTTTGTTAGTTGTTCGGCCAGCTTCCCATGAAAATCTTTATCGATGCTCATGCCTTCCTCCTTTGGGATATGGGGTCAGGCCTGACCCCACTTGCTTTAAAGCTGGGGTTTCAAATCTTTGTTTATAAGGGTCCGGGGGCGGTAGGTCGGGTCTTGGTTCCACCGCTCCCACACGGATGGGTCCACTGTGACGTTGATGGCCGGGTGGCCGTCCGGGTCAGTGTCGTATTTGCGGATGTGGCGGCCGTCTCCGGATTTGAACCGTTTGGCGAACCATTTGTATGTTCCGCCTAAAAATTTGGCAAACGAGTCT
>JAVERV010000268.1:0-2587 GCA_034006945.1 Desulfobacterium sp.
AACGTGCCGGTTATACCGCAGTAATTTCACATCGTTCAGGTGAAACCGAAGACTCAACCATTGCCGATATTGCCGTGGCCACCAGCGCCATGCAAATCAAAACCGGTTCGCTGTCACGCTCTGATCGCATGGCTAAATACAACCAGCTGCTTCGCATTGAAGAAGAATTGGCTGAAGTGGCTCATTACCCCGGGGTAGATGCATTCTATAACCTGCGCAACCGCTAATCGTCCGTCTATTTCATGCGTTTGCTCTTTTTGTCGCTTTTACTGGCTTGTCTGGCTATTCAGTATCCCCTCTGGAAGGGGGATTCGGGACGGCTGCGCGTGGAAGAATTAAAAGGACAAATTCAAGAGCAACATGAAAAAAATAAGGCATTGTTGGCTCGCAATAATGCCATGAAAGCCGAAGTACAGGATTTGGACTCAGGAACCCAGGCCCTTGAAGATCGTGCCCGCATAGAAATGGGCATGATTAACGAGGGTGAGGCCCTGGTGCAAATCCTGGTTCCCAACGAGGCGGTACCTACCGTTTCCCTTCCTATCGGCAAAAAAGCCGAAGTCTCTAAGCCGGCTGTCACCCCCACTTCTACTGCACCATAAACCTGGGTTTATGTGCTTTTGCTAGGTGCAGCAAAGGTTGATATCACAGGCCGGGTCTTGCCCATCTACTGAAATTTCCTCTTCCGGTAACGGTTCTTCTGGCGTTGCCGGCTTTTTGTTGCCTGTTTCTTTGCTTGCAGGCACTTGTTGGCTGGGGGGTACGGACGCTTGCGAGGGGTTGGGTGAGGTCGTGCCGGGAAGCGTTGCTGCTGATGTGTTTTGGCTGGTGCCTGGGCTGCACCACAGGCCTGTACATGCTGGCAAGTTGCCGACTTGCTGACTGCCAATGCCGCTTCCGGATAAGGTATGGCTGTAAAGTACTTTTCCGCCAGCTTCTGCCGGCCATAAAACGGGATGGGACTGCATGCTGATAGACAGGGTTTGTTTAATGGGCAGGATACCCTGGCGCATAAGCTGGTTGCCGTAATTTTGCTGTTTGCCAGCCAGTAGTTTAAATAATTGGCTTATGCCGGGAATAAGGGCTTGATATGGGTAGGTAAGTTCTATTTGCAAGGTATTGGCCTGGAAAATATCATTGCCCGAATAGTTGCCCGTACCGGTACGCAGGTCTTGTTCATATTGATAGTTATTGTCGATGGCGGGCAGGCCGGTTTGTTGTGCGATGAGCAGGTCTTTACGCTGAAAATCAATAAAATCGGCCTGGCTTGGGCTTTGTATCACAATACGCCATGGGGCCAGACCGGTTTTTTCTTTGATATTATTGAAATAAGCCTGCATGCGTGCGGCAGGGTCTGGATAATTGCCGACAGGTACAAACAGGGGATGCAGCGCTTTTTCAAAGGCCTGTTCTATGGTGTCTGGATTGGCATGGTTGGTGGCGGCGGCACGGGCAGCCTCTAGCAGGGCAAGGCTGGTGGCCTGCCGGGCAATATACCAATATGAGGCCTCTAGTGAACCCATGCCCAGCATTAATAAGGGGGTGGCAATTAGCAAGAATTCTACCGAACCAAATCCTTTGTTTTGCCGGATGCGACCATGCCTGGATGGATGGCTTTTTATCATTGGGGAAAAAAAGAAAAGAGTAAGCATGACGTTAGTCTGTGCTTACTCTTGCGTGCTGTAAATTGTGAGTTTTACAAATGGCTGGTTTTATCCCGATAGTCTGGTTTGTGTTTAATGGCTGGATTGATTACCCTTAACCACAAAGCTGTCTGGGTTTACAAACAATTTTGCACAGTCTACCGGATCAAAAACATAGGGTTTACCGCAAAAATCACAGGAAATTTCAATTTTTTCCTGTTCGCTGAGAATGCTGGCTACTTCGTCGCTTCCCAACATTTTTAGCATGTTGGCAACCCGTTCCCGGGTACAGGGACAAAACCAGGAAATAGCAATGGGCTCATAGGCAATTAAGGTTTCTTCCCAGTACAAACGATGGATCAGGGTGTCTTCATCGATGGAAAGCAGCTCTTCGGTGCTAAGAGTTTCAGCGAACTGGACCGCACGCTCCCAGGTTTCATCGTGGCTTTGCGTGGCCGCAGGAGCGCCGCCCGAAACGGGTAATTGTTGCAATAACAGTCCACAAGCCTTTTCATCGTTGGCGGCCAGCCATAAACGGGTGTCCAGTTGTTCAGAGTGTTTCATGTAGTGCTCTAGTACCTGTGCCACTGAAGCGCCTTGCATGGGCACAATGCCCTGGTAGGGCTGCATGCCTTCAGCCCTGTTTTTTGGGTCAAGGATGACTGAAAACCGGCCATTACCATTGGTATTGAGCAGGGTTTGCAGGGTACCGTTTTCGGGACAGACAAATTCTTGTCGTATTTTAACCGTGGCGCGTAAGCGAAGTGTCGAGTCGCATTCAACCACAATCAGGCTAATGGGACCATCACCTTGCAGCTGAAGAATTAAAGAACCCTCAAATTTGATGTTTGATGTGAGCAGGACGGCAGCCGCGCTTAATTCCCCCAATAGTCTTCGGATAATGGGGGGGTAGTGCTGGTGGCCCAGCGCTTCGGCCCAGGCTT
>JAVERV010000267.1:0-2587 GCA_034006945.1 Desulfobacterium sp.
AAACAGGCCTTAAGAATATGGACAAGGGCTACGGCCTCGGGGCTGTCAAAAACTGATTCCCGGTCCGACAGGTAAACAGATCGCACGCCTGCGAGATCAAGGGCTGATCGAATGGCCCTGGCTTCAGTTACATCCCTCACAAGCACAGCCATATCCGAGGGTAAAAGAGGAACTATCGAGCCGTCTTTCTGCCTGAAACCCGCCCGGGGCGGAGATTCCTGCCCAAAGTTGAGAAGCCGCACCATTTCACCGGCGGCTGCACCGGCCATGGATTGAAGGTAGCCGTCAGGCCCATTTTTTGTGACAGGGCCATCCTGATCCATCTGCCACAGGGTCATGGGCTGAGCCTCTTCTCCCTCAACAATGAACTCATCATTCCTTCCCTGGGAAAGAACCGCACCAAAGGGAATCATATTCTTGAACAAAAAGGGGCCGTCTGGAAGTTTTGCACCCTGGCTGAAGATCTGATTCACAGCCCGAACCATCCCATGTGTGGAACGATAATTTTTTTCAAGGGTGTAAAGATTGTCTGCAGCCTCTTTTCTGGCCTCAAGATAGGTGTATATATCGGCCCCCCGAAAGGCGTAGATTGCCTGTTTGGGGTCCCCGATCATCATAAGTCCAGCTTCCTTCCGGTTAAGATAGATGGTGCTGAAAAGCTCGTACTGAATAGGGTCAGTATCCTGGAACTCATCGATCATGGCAATGGGAAACTGGGACCGGATGACCTCGGCAAGGCGGCTGTCTTTACGGGTGAGGGCATGGCTGAGCCTTGTCAATAAATCGTCAAACCCCATGCGGGAGAGTCGATCCTTGGCCGCGATGACACAATGATGAATATCATGGGCTGCACGAAAAAGAAGTGCCTGTTTTATGTCGAGGCCTTCAAGGCTGTCGATGAGATGATCAAAGGCATCAAAGGCTGAATGTGCGGGAGGGGTTCCGTTTTTTGACTTACCCCTGTGAAGTCCCGTCGTTGAAAACTTTTCAAGCACAACCCCATCGGGCAGGTTCCCCTGTCTGTTCACCCAGCTGTCAAGCTGATCTATCCAGCCTTCAAGGGATTTCTTTCTATAGCTGTTGTTGTTAAGGCTCTTGTCTTCCCGGGCTTTCTCCACAAGTTCAACAGCCCCGGCAAAGTCGACCTGCCAGGCATTTCTGGCAGTTTCTATGGCAGCTCTTCGCCGGTCGAGCATGTCAAACGGATCGGCTGGGCAATCGCCCGGGATGCTGGAGGGTGAACAGTCAAAGGGCAAAATTCCCCTGACAATCTCGTTCATTAACGGCCGCACCTTTTTTAAGAGGTCGGCAGGAGAGGTAATCCCTGCAATCTCCATGAAATCCTGGAGAATCAAGGCATCTCTCGAGTAGAAATTCTTGCGCCAGAACTCTCTGACAGCCTCGTCTAAAAGGTCTTGATCCAAGGGTTCAAGGGTGAGGTCAAAGAGCGAAAGACTGTCAAAGGCGTGCTGGAAAAGCATGCGCTGACACCAGGCGTGGATGGTATGGATGGCTGCCTCATCCATCCACAGGGCGGCCCTCTCCAGAAGATTTGCCCTGGTGGAAAGCTCGGAAGGTTCGAAGTCGTCCTTGAGCTGCCGGAGAAAATCATCCCCCTCCCCCTTTCCCCGGAAAAAGGCGCAGGCCTCGGTAAGACGGGTTCTTATTCTTTCCCTCAGCTCCTGGGTGGCGGCCGTTGTAAAGGTTACCACAAGTATCTCAGGGGGAACGAGCGGGCGTGAAAAACCGTTTTCTTTGCCATGGCCAAGCACCAGGCGAAGATAGAGGGCCGCAATGGTGTAGGTCTTGCCGGTCCCTGCGCTTGCCTCGATGAGCCTTGTGCCGTAAAGGGGAAAGGTTAAAGGTTCCAATACCTGGTTTGTGGTCATTGCCTCACCTCCCCGGCCGATACCATGGGCGAGTAAAGGGTGACGGCAAGCTCTTTAAAAAGATTCTCCCCGTCCTGCCAAAGGGCATCAAAATCAGGAAAGGTACGCTGGAGATAGGGATCATATCCAAGCTCTCCCTTTGAATTGTAGCCGTCGCCCTGGTAGGCTTTGGCGGAGGCACTCTTTGCCTTATCTTGATCGTTATCCACAAGGGCTGCGACATAGGCAAGGCCGGTCTTTGCCGTTGCGGGAAGGGGTCGGGTAAAACCCCTCCTGAAGGTCTTGATTATTTCCATGAGGGTGAGGGCTGCGTCTTCTGGATCAAGGGGATCAAAAGAAAACGTCGTATCAGGAGAGATCAAATGACTTGTAAGACTCATGCCCATGGCGCAGCCGGCAAGATGACCGATCCAGAGGGGTACCATGGGATACAGCCGCAAATCTTTCCTGTTTTTGCCAAGGATATTCCGGGGATAAAACTCGGTCCTTGAAAACTCGGTTAAAGCATCGTTGTGGGCGGCACTGATATCGGTTGTCACGAGGTTATTCAGCCAATCCTCCAGCCATGATTCGGGGGAACCTTCAATATCAAACTTCAGGGATATCTCCCTGGGGTCATGGCTCAAAGGCCAGCGTTCCTTAAGGCGGTCATAGCGGGTGAGCATGGCAAGAACAGGGTCAGTAAGGCTCTTTGCCGC
>JAVERV010000269.1:0-2550 GCA_034006945.1 Desulfobacterium sp.
GTCCCGAAGAAATAGCCTACCGGAAAGGGTTTATAACTGCTGCCCAGCTGGAGGAGCAGGCCAGCTCACTGTTAATGAATGAATATGGGCGATATTTATTACGTCTGGTAAAAAATACTTGAATCATGCATATTTTAAAAACCCGACTGCCTGATGTATTGGTAATTCAGCCCGAGGTGTTTTCCGACGAACGCGGTTTTTTCATGGAAAGTTTTAACTTGAAAGAGTTTGAAAAAACGGTAGGGAAAAAAATCAATTTCGTACAAGACAATCACTCCCGTTCGCTGGCTAATGTGCTGCGCGGTTTGCATTATCAAATTAAACAGCCACAGGCCAAGCTGGTACGGGTGGTGGTTGGCCAGATTTTTGATGTGGTGGTTGACTTACGCCGTTCATCAAGCACCTTTGGGCAATGGGCGGCAGAAGAATTAAGCGCTGAAAACAAACGCCAGATCTGGATACCCGAGGGCTTTGCACATGGCTTTTTGGTGCTGTCTGAGGTGGCCGAGGTGGAATATAAAACCAGTGATTACTATGCGCCCGAACATGAACGCTGTATTGCGTGGAATGATCCGGATCTGGCTATTTCATGGCCGTTGAAGGCGATGCCAGTCTTGTCGGAAAAAGATAGAAATGGCGGTTATTTTAGAAATTTGGCGCTGTTTGATTGAAGTTAAACACTATTTTATTGATATAAAAGCATCATAAAGTTACAATCTGATATATTTTATACAGATATAGCAAGTTTTTGTGCAATCCAAAATACCATCTTCGTTAAAAAATAGAACCGGATATCAAACTGATAATGGCCAGCAACCCAATTTTCTAATAGCGTTCATTCTGATTGGTTAAGTGAACTCTGCTGGATATTGGTGGTTAGCTATTTAGTCGCCCCTGAATAATCCCCAAACACCAATAACCATAAGCTTCTTGCGCATATTTTAATAGCCATATCTCCCGGTTTAGTGTTTAATATCCCCCAGTTTCTGGGAGTTTTACAATGATGTTTGCCTGTCCTGCCACCGATGATTTTTTCCGTTCCCGCATCGATCAAATGATTGATCTTCGCCACCCCCTGTCAGTGCTGGCCTCCCGGATGCCCTGGCAGGAAATAGAAGCGCAGGTGGCGCATCTGTTCATGCGTAAAGCACGGGCCGACGTTGCCATGCCGGATCTGGACCTGTTCGGTGAGAAGCCGGTACACCAGGCCAAACGTAGCCAGGCAGGCCGTCCCCGTATTCCTTTACGGGTAATGATTTCCCTGCTTTACCTGAAACACGCATTTAACGAATCCGATGAAGGCGTCGTTCAACGCTGGGGTGAAACGCCTACCTGGCAATATTTTGCCGGACAAGCCTACTTTGAACATCGGGCACCTTGCGATGCCACTACCTTGGTGAAGTTCAGGCGTCTTTTAGGTGATGAAGGGGTGGAAGAGTTGCTGGCGCAAACCATTAACGTGGCCGTTGAACTCCAATTGATTAAACCGCAGGAATTGAGCCGGGTGATTGTGGACAGTACCGTACAGGAAAAGGCGGTCGCCCACCCGACAGACAGCCGCTTGCTGGAAACGGCACGCACCCACTTGGTGGCCGCTGCCAAAGACGCCGGCATCAACCTGAAACAAACCTTTGCCAAGGAAGGCCGCCACCTCAGCCGCATGGCGGGGCGTTATGCGCATGCCCGTCAATTCAAGCGCATGCACCGTACGGTGAGGCGTCAAAAAACGATTGTTGGGCGCCTGGCACGGGAAATTGATCGTAAAGCCAGTGCCATCAGTCAGGCGGTACGCCAGGCATTCGAAGACGCCTTGCATAAGGCACAGCGCATTGTGGCCCAAAGCGGCCATCGCAAACCGCTTGACGGGCAGCCTAAACTTTATGCCTGGCATGCGCCAGAAGTCAGCTGCATCAGCAAGGGCAAGTCCCGCCAGCCTTATGAGTTCGGTGTTAAAGTCGGCATTGCCAGCACGCATGCAGGTAACCTGATCGTGGGTGCCCGTGCCTTCCATGGCAATCCCTATGATGGGCATACCTTGCATGCACAAATGGAGCAAGCCACCATTTTAATGCAGGATTGTGGCCAGCAGCCACAAACCGTTTTTGTGGATCTGGGTTACCGGGGTGTGGAGGCGGATAACCCGCAGGTGCGTATCGTGCACCGTGGCAAGCCCAAGAGATTGACGGCCAAAGAGAAAAAACAGCTCAAAAGGCGTCAGGCCATCGAACCGATTATCGGGCACTTGAAAACCGATCATGGTATGGATCGCTGCTATCTCAAAGGCGAACAGGGTGATCGTTTGCATGCCGTGTTATGTGCCGCAGGTTATAACATCAAGTGGTTGCTGCGTATGATCGCCCGCAAGGGCGTTCGTTACCTGCACCGGCTTTTTTTGCGCCTGCTTTGGGTAAGGAATGCCGTCTTGGGTCCAGTGCCATTATCGTGGCGGTCTGTTTAAAAAACCCTTCATGGGCCTGAAATCAGCTTCGCTTTTAGTGGAAAATGAATAAATCAGGGACGACTATTTACCATTAAGCTTTCTGCATGGTA
>JAVERV010000073.1:0-17385 GCA_034006945.1 Desulfobacterium sp.
AAAACACAGTGCCGAGCCCGGAGGTGTCCCTTTCCAGGAGCTGTTTATAATCCGATTCAGTGATGGCAATGTGGCCCTGGGCGAATTTATGAAAGAGCTGTCCCAGTTTTTTCTCTATTTCAGATTTTAAACTGTTTTCAAAGGAAGCACCTGCCTGACCCATCTCAAAGGCATCGCCGTCAAAAAACAAAACACCCTGGACCCAGACCTGCCTTAGATCCTTTTTAATCTCCTCCCAGAGTCGTTCCCCTTCTGCCTGCTCCCGGTACATGAGTTGCTGCTGAAGGGGCTGCAGCTGACCCTGGCCTTTAAAGCGGGTGATCATGCGCTGGGAGCGCTCGTAGCGTCTGACCTTGCTCACCAGGCTGCTGGTTTCCCCGGATACCCAGTGGAAGGTGCTTTTATGCTGGCGGCTATAGTTGATCCATTGATCCTGATCTTTACGTTTTCCTGCATTTTCAATCCAGTGAAAACAGACACTCACCTTTGTCGGATCATTTTTCCCTGTGATCTTATGTTCCAGCCCCCAATGGGTTTCCAGGGGAAAGCGGGCACCGTTCAGGACTGGCTGATTCACAGTGGCCACAATCTCTTTTTGCACATCAATGATCAGCTCAATAATGCGCCCGGCCGGGACGGTGATTTCATTTTTCTGGCGATTCCAGTCCTGGGCCGCATTGTTCTGCACCCGCCAGCCGGATTTTTCATCGTATTGAATCCAGTTGTCCCTGTTAAGATTATCAAGGGCGGTTTTTACATTGTCTTCAACACAATCACCCCCCAGCTCCGGGTAGAGCAGGGAGGCAACGAGCTTCAGGGTCACGGGCAGCTGCTCCCCGTTCATTTCCAGCAGGGAAACGGCTTTCAGGGTTTTGATCTCCCATGTCTCTGGTTCCAGTTTTTCAAAGGCCTTATGCAGGGTGAGTTGTACATCACTGTCTATGCTTGATCCAATGATATCATAGAGCATGTTCAGGGTCATCAGGGTGCCCACCGGGCGGTTTTTCAGGGCCACGGGTTCCCGGTTAAAAAGATCCCAGATGTTGTTGAGCACCGACCGCACACCGCCTGCATCACTCTGGGTCCTGGCGGATCGGCTTCGGATGCTTTGGGTAATATCCATAAACAGGGAGATATGACCGGGAAGCAGGGGATAATGTTCAATGACCTGCTCCCTTGTAACACCTTCACATTCATATCCATGGAGTTTCAGGCTGTCCAGGATGGTGTCGGACACCAGGGCCTCAAGAACTGAACCGCCCTTTTTTTTCAGGAGCCTGCGGCTGACTACCTCCTTGACATTGGCCCTGTCCAGATGCACCCGCAGGGCCGGGGGAAATCGGTCTTTAAGCTTAAACAGAACCGATTCCTTGCTCTCTTCTTCCAGCTTTTCCTGGCCAGTGACCAAAAGCCACAAAGGGCTTTTGCCCTTTCTGGCCCTTCCCCCTATTTCAGACACAAAGGACTGGAGGTCCAGCATCTTGTTCTCATCCTTGACAATGTACTGGGACACCTCATCCACCACAATAAAGATGGTTTTACCCGGGGCACGTCTGTCCATGGCCTTGTAAATATTGGCGACCATGTTCTGGATGCTCAGGGAGTTCAGGCTGAAGGTACTTGTCTCCAGAAGATCCTCCTGTTCGGAAAATATTTTTTTATAGATGGCCCTGAACTGCTGGGGGGCCAGGGCATTGCTGCATTTTTTTACCCAGGGCTTCTGGTATTGATCCTGGTACAGGTTTAGAAATTCGTCGTAGCGGCCTTCGTCTTCCAGGGCAAGCTCATAGTAGGCAACTCCGTCATGGAGGGAATAACCCAGCTTTTGAAGGATATGCCGATAGACGGTGTGGGGGATGCTTTCATTGTTTTTGGCGGCGGTGCCGATGTCAAAAATAACCGACATGCTGTCAATGTGGGTGTTGAGTTGGTCAAAGGCGTCGTGGAGGTCTTTGTGATTGGGGGTGTCGTCCCTGGCAAGCAGGGCCTCGTCCATGGGGGTGCCGTTGGGAAGAGTGGTGTGATCAAGGGCCAGTCCCAGCAGTTTTGCAAACGAAGATTTACCCGAGCCGAAAAAACCGGAAATCCAGGACGCCGGAAGCTTGTGCCCCTCCTTGACGGCAATGGATATCTGATTTAACAGGGAGACCATCTGCTCATGGATGCCGCCAAGTTGATTGCCCTTGGAGGAAGATCGGGTGGTAAAGATATATTCTGATACTTCCTGGGATATCACTTCCGGTTCCAGCTGATGAAAATAGATAACAGGTGCAATATCCTGTTCAATATCCCTGAAAAAAATATCTTTGATCCGGCTCATTATTTCTCCTTAAATTACGCAATCAATAAATTCTGGGGCGATAGTCTCGGTCTGCACCCATCTCTCCCATGAAGGAAAGATAATTTTGTTCCGTGCGTTCCCCTGGATAGAGTACAATGGTGGGAACTTTGATGCCCTTGTCCAGATGGCGCAACAGGGATGAACTTCTGTAAAATGGATACAGCCCGCCGATCCTGGAGAGGAAAACAACGGTTTTTCCAGGATCTCTCTGGGCTGTTTTTTCTGTAATCCTGTCAAAAACCGCCTTGGAATAAGCCTCTGGATTTTTCAGGAAAATATCAAGGCTGTTCTGCAAAACGTTTAACGGCATTTTATGGTTTTTCCGACTTGCCGTGTACTGGAGTTTTTCTTCCTGGATCAGGGCTTCTATGAGCTCTCCATCCTCCTGTTGTTCCAGGTATTCGATAAAGGTGGCCAGGAGATCGACATTTAAGATGGTCCATGCCTTACTGCGGAGGGTATCAAGGAGTTCCAAAAGTATGGCCCGCATTTTAAACTCTTCATGGGGCGGGTACTGGAAAAGGGCAAACGGGTAATTTCGGTTTGTACTGATACATGGGCCTGCCGGATTGAGCAGGTCTTTTTTCAGTGCTTCTATTCTATTTTCCAGGCCCATTGCATGTTCCTCCCAGATGCTTCTCCAACCAGTATTGCAGGCTTGGGTGATTTAAGTTCAGCCGTATTTTGTCACTGTCCCCTGTGAAATCCCAATACCCCAGGCGCTCTCCCTCCTGGAAAAGCGGAACCAGGAGATCCAGGGGTTTCATAAGGGAGAAAAACAGGGGTGAGGTATCAAAGTCATTGGCACCCACCCCCAGGTCTGACAGGGTGTAAAGCATATATGCCATTGTTCTTGCAGGGAGGGCGGGGCTGATGATTGTTTTTTTTACTCTTCCTTCCAATAACCCATTATCCCGGATGGCTGTTAACAGGTTCTGGCCGTACCTGGCAAGACTTCCCGGCCCCACTGTGTCGGGGAGTTGTTTTTTCAGTTCCTGGTCAAAACGGGATCTTGGGATCTCTACCAGGCCGATCCGATATCTCTCCGGCATAAAATCTGTGGTGGCCCATCGGTAGTAAGGATCATTGAGAAGCATGTAAAAATGGTTAATCCATGGAAAGTCCTGGGCTGATGTGTGAAAGATATAGCGTCGAAGCAGTTCAAAATGTTCTGAAGAGAGGAGATATCTCTGTGTAAAATGCCGTGTCAGTTCTTTTGATTTTCGTTCACTGGCATTGCCGTACCACCGATTTATGTAGGCCTGCCGGGCATTGTCCACAACGGATAATGAGATGTCAAAGGAGGATATGAATTCACGGGCCTCCGGTAATCGGCTGGTAATTTTATTGAGGGCGGATGAATGGCGTGTCTGGTAACAGGGTGGAAGCGTCATGTTAGGTACCTATGCTTCTTTATAGTAGGACAGAACATAACGGCCCTTTTCATTTGTTTTTATTATTGCGGCAAGGCTTGTCATTACATCGGTTATTCCAACGCCTGTTTTTTTTTGAATTTCTTTACCGAAACTTGACCCAGTGAATTCCGGTGTATTTTCCGGTTGAATCAGATTTGATAGCTCATCCGGCTGCCAATCTTTTTTTGGATCAAGGATTTGAGAGATTTCTTCCGGCAAGCTTTCTGGGTAGCGTTTAAAATATCGAAGTCGCTCTTTCAATGCAATCGCCAATTCTGCTTCCGGACGAAACAGCGTGTAAACATTTTGATTATCTGGCATTTCTTTAATTAGTTGAGACTCCTTCAAATTCGCTGCTATTAAAATACCTTCTCCTGCTGCAAGAGATGCAACTGTATCTCCCAGAAGTCGTTTTAAAAAATCAGCCCCCCCCATCTCAAAAGCTATATCTGTGTTCCACCAGTTCATCAACTCTTTTTCACCCATGCGGGCAATAATAAGTTGTGTATATAATATTTTATCTATATCGGCACTTCTCATTTAGAACTCCTAACGTTAAAGACCTCATCCTTTTAGAAGAAAGGTGACACACTGAGGTGTCCTTAGATACCAGAAGGGGGAATCGGAATTCAAGTTTCCCAAAACCCTGTGCTTCACATCACTCTTGAACTCGATCCGATTGCCGCTTAACCTTCTCCTTCATCTGTGTCATCTGGGACTTACTGGAAAAAATTGTTCGGATATCCTCTATGGTCAATCCTTGCCGGATGGCATCAGTCAGTTTCTCCAGGAGCTTCAATCTATCCTTGATCCGCTCAACCATGTCAACCCTTCTTCATAGTCTTAAAAATAATATTCTTGATAATCGGCAATGTAAACTCCAGCCCGGTTGCCGTCTTATACCCGGCCGCATTCAAAGCATCTACCGTTTTTTGCAGTGACAACCTTTTCCCATTTTTGGGTTTCCGACGCAACCGTTTTATTTCGGTAATCACTTCGGGGTCTGTCTCAAGATAGGACTTCCTGCCCTCACACTTGCCGTTTAAAATGCGTTTCCTGTTCCTGGCAGCCCTGAGCTTCTGGACGGTCATTTCCTTGTCATATTCGGCTATGGCACCCAATACCTGCCGGACCAGCTTCCGGGTGGGATCATCCTCCAGCAGATCCCCATCCGTCACAGAGATGATTTCAACACCGTTTTTCTTCATGTCATCCAGTATGGTTTCCTGAATCATCAGGTCCCGTGCCAGGCGATCGATTCTTTCAATAATAACCGTGTGGATGCCATGGCCATTTTGTTCAAGGTCGATCATCATGTCCGTCAGGGCCGGACGGTTCTTGAGTGTGCCGCTGACGCCTTTTTCCCGGTAAATGTGATCAATGGTAATGCTGTTGGCTTTGGCATAGTCCCTGATTGCCTTCTCCTGCCTGGTGAAACCATCACCGGACACCTGGCCCTTACCTGAAACCCGAATGTACCCGTATGCTTTTTTCATGATGCCATCCTCCTATTGTGGGTCACAATAAAGAATTAAAGGAGGAGAGTCAAACATTTAGTTTCCTATTCTGTAGAATTAGATACAAAATATTGCCAACAAGCATATGTAAATTGTGTTGTAACGGTTTATTACTTTTTAATTGGTGGCCTATTTTAAACGAAGGTTTAAAATTTTATCACTGGCTGATTGGATTCCGATATTCATTGTTTCCAACAATTCATCTTTATCTCCAATAAAGTTTGATCCCTGAGTTTTCAGGTTAACATGTTTCGATACCATATGTTGTAGGGCAGGTTGATTTTGATTCTGATGACGACTTGAATTATTCATTATTGAGTGGGTTATCAATAATGCAAGTATGTGTAACTGTTTGGTTGGCATAACAGTGAGCACTGGAAGATTAAATCATAGGGGCAAAATCAAATTCCACGACCCCACAATCATAGACATATTGTGGGGTATTCGATCCCCGGTAAAATCTCTGAAATGACGGAATTAACGCTGGAGATCAACGACAACCAAAGCCGAACTGCCACAGACTCCAAAAAATATTATTGTATAAACAACGAAAGAGGTTGAAGAAATCTCACCCGCTTTGGTTGTCCGATGAATTGACTTGTTACACGTTGGCTTAACAGATAGTAATTAAAATGAATTTTTATAGAACCTTAACTACATATTACCAATTAAGCTTGCCGGTTGCTCCATCAATGCTGAATGTCTTGGCATTGGTTTTATACGCAAAAAACTCGTAGCCATAACACTCTTGAACCAAAACGTCACAAACGAACTGATGTTCTATTTTAGCATCAACTGCTGTGGGGACCAAAACAACCACCGGTTCTCCTTTGGCTCCTACCGATGAATAGAGCACGCCATCACTTTTACCATCCAAAAAGACGGAACTAAGCGCTGATGTTACCCGATACAAATTCTCGCTTCCTTTTCGAGACAAAATGTCAGCGAAAAATCGATCTGTCAGTTCATAAGCTGAAAGCAACTTAGGATCAAACTTCCGAGCCATATACTCTCTCACTTTTTTATAATAATCAAAGATACCTTTGTTCAAGTAATATGGATTTTCGTCACGCCTTACTTGATCCCATATTCCAATGATCCGTAAATTTAAGTCGCTTCCTGTTGCTTGGTGGGAGCGAAGCACGTTGAGGCGATCAAGTTCTTTTGCTCCTGCCTCAGAGAGTACAACTCGTAATGCCGTATCATCTTGCTTCACAGCTACAGAAGCATAAAATAGAGCTTGCCCGGCTTGGTTTAGCCTACCAGCTTTAGGAAAAGTTCTTGTGGTGCGTTTGATATACGTCAAATCATTGATATTCTCAAAATTTTTACCATCACAAAGACGAGCTCTTAAAAGCTCAAGTTCCTGTAACGGGTTATCAAGAGTAATCGTTAAACATCCAGCTAAATAATCAACTTTTCCTTCGATTTCATGGCTGGCGAGCATGCAAGCACCATTTATATAATCATTTAACTGGCGAATATAGGTAGACGTATACAATAATGCTGTATCACCGCACTCCTCAATAGCCTTCTTATCAATCAGCTGAATTAATTGCGGTTGTAAAACTACTTTCACTGTCGTTTTCATTCTGCCACCACAATAACAACACTGTTAGAGATACTCTCTATTAACTCAGTCTTTTCTAAAGACTTTTGTCCAGTAGGTTCAATATATTCTACTCCATGATTAATCAGCATAGGGAGTGCATAAACAATTTTTACTGCATAGTTAACGTTTTGTGCTAAAGTGCCTGTAGCTTCAATTGCTGCTGTTTGGTTCAGTGATGCTGACGCAATACCAATCACAACTCCCTTATCATCAACCATTGGGCTACCAGAATTGCCAGGCTGAATTGGAGAGCTTATTTGAAAGTAACGAGTATCGCCTTGGATGCCTGAGTTTGCATTAATATAGCCAAAAGTAGCCTTTTGTTCGTTCCCCTGTATGCCAATATTTGGATAACCCAGAACGGCAATATCTGTTCCTTGTTTAGTTTTTTTCTTCAGTTCAATTGGTAAACCTTCAACTGATTCATGGACTTTTAGCAAAGCTATATCGTTACTGCTGTCATGATCAACCAAGGTTGCTGACACTGATTTACCATTTAAAATAATTGAAATGTTTGACGAGCCTTCTATTACATGACTGTTCGTTAGTACATAGCCATCATTAGAAATGAAGAAACCTGTACCTGTAGAAACTCCTTTTGAGGATTCTGGTTTAGGCTTTTGGGGTTGTTCTTTCATAATTGGCGAAGCATTTTTACTGGCATCATATTTTTGCTTCATTGATAAAGCTAGTTGACCTGCGTTACTCGCTTTATTTGCTGCTGATGCAGCATCTGAAGATACAGACATAATCTGGCTTGTGTAACTTTGAGGTAGTTGCACGTACTCAACCAAGTTTCCAAATTCATAATACTGATGCCACAGACCTTGCTGGTTCTTCAATACAACGTAAGATTCTGGCTTTTCATTTGCCATATTAGCAAAGCCCCCAAATGCGCCAGTAGCGTTATTGCTTGAGTTAAAGAACTCCCTTGTACCAAAAAAAAGTTTATTCCCGAAAATCCCAGTATATTTGCCCTTAACACCATCTCCATATTGGCGATGAACTACACCTTTGGTTAGTTCACGCTTGCTGTCAATCTCAACAAATGCGTAATTGAAATCAATATTGCCGTCTGATTTAGTAGTGGCTTGAACTTCATATAATTTTGAAGTCTTGCCTCCCTCCCTCCAGTACATCCCGTATTTAATATTGTTATTACCTTCAACCCCTCGGTAATAGTGGCGATCAGTAATACCTTCGTTGTGATATGCAATTTCATACCAATTGAAGCTCCCTGCATTAACAGTCGTTTTGCCTAAACCGTGTGTTTTTCCGTTTTTGCAGTCACCATCCCAATGCATATCTTCAGGGTCAATTTTTGATCGACGGTTTCCTTCAAAATCATATCCTTCCATTAGCATTTCACATTTTTCAGTTTTGTTGCCGGGTTGAATCCAGTATGAGTCATAAGTCCCCTCTACAACGTCACTAACTTTCGACATGTAATCGGATACTTCGATATCAGACACTGCTCGATAGTTTGGTGCAATAGCGCACCCAGTCAACAAAATGCTAAAGCCTATGGCTAACAAAAAAATGCTTCTCATGAAAACTCCTTCTTAATTCTATATTCAGCTAAAACTCATGCTTACGATGATGTGTAACAAGTAATTATGTAGTTTTTTTCTATATAACTCCCAAAAATTCATTTATGTTTCTCCAGTATCAAATGCACAGTGTGTTGACAATCAAAAACCATATTGGGGTCAACAATAATGGTATAAAAGTTGATCGGGATCGATTTCCGAAAAGGCAGGACTGGTTGAACAATTGTTGGCTGCACGCAGAGTTGCGAATAATTATCTTAAGTTCTAAACCGTTTTTGAAAATCCTTTTTATTGCTGTCATCTATTATCTAGTGTCCTGCCAGAATTCCTTTTGCTTGTTCAACAGTCATATTCTCGTACCGTTCACTGGTCCCTGAATCAACTACATAGATGGTCTGCATACGCTCATCAAACCTAATCATCTTCAACACTTCCAGAGCTCGGTACCTTGCATATTTTTCTTCAATCTCCGGACTATCAAAGAGGACCACTTTAATATCAACGTCACTTTTACCGGAACCCACCGCCTTTATGATCTTATTAATTCTACTTGTATACCTCATTTTGCGTATCCCTTTAATTCATGTTAAACCGTTGCTCCAGTTCCTGAATCCGTTCCTCGATGCCCTCGATCTCAATTGCCTTCATGGTCTGATTCAAGATTTCTTTTGCTGCTGCCACTCTCGCAGACGGAGGGGCTTCTTCATTTCGGCATATGGCCGCCAGTGCAGTAGCCGCATGTCTGCATGACTGTTGAAGGGAGAGAATGGCCCGGTTGACCAGAACCCGTTTCGCTTTTTTCAACTCATGGTCGAATATGGGATCTCGCATATACCGATATACAGTGTCCCTGGCCAGGTTACAGGCTTTGGCAGCATCAGAAACAGTTTCGTGTGCAATCAGGGCCTTAACAGCCTTTAACTGATTTGCGGATAGAACACCGGGTGTCCGATTTTTTGTCATAGTTTATACATCCTATGTGGTAATGATTTCAAGATTTCCTTGCGTATATTGTGAATATGTTATAGAAGTTTTTGCTTCGGACAAATCCTCGAAAGGAATCCTCCCTTTCGCAGTTATTGCAAAAAGAGGGGGATGCGGATCGGTCATCAGTTTATTGTAGGCGCTTTCGGCATCCTCTTGCGTAATTTCCTCCATGCTGTTCATAAATGCATGACATTTCTTTGGCCATGCTTCCAGCTTCTTCAATCTTAATTCAATTGTCATTATCCTGCCATTTGTGGCCGCCGGGATATCCAGCAGCCGAGTTATTATTCTTGCATCATTTGATAAAAAGCATTAACCGCCTGCATTGCTCTTGTATTTCCGCCATGATCCGGATGATATTCTTGTGCCAGCTCCCGATATACAGACCGCAGCCGTTCCCGGTAATAATCATTGTGGTTTTGAGTCACAGGAGATTCACGATAGACAACCCGATCCGGGAACCGGATCACAAGCTCGTCTTGAATCGCAGATGAAAGCCACTCTTCCTGGATCTCAGCCGTGAAATTCAACCACAGAAGATAGCTGTCCGGGATCATTGATATGTCGTGTCCTTTGAATTTGCCCCAAGGCATTAGCATTTTTTTGTCCTTTCAGTGTAGGGTAGTGTATGGTTCGACTCTTTTTGCAGGAAATGGCCTATAGGAGAAAAAACATTTTTGCAATTTTACAAAGTTCCTGCAAAAAGCTAAAACCCTACACACTATACACTCCATTCCTCTGTGGTTGTCATAATCCCGATGCCGGAGTACCGCATCCCGTCGTTACGCCTGACTTTTTCGAAGCGTTCAGAGACCTTACGCCCAAACATCGTACCCGTCATTGGCTTGATTCCATTATCGTTCATCCATTGTTTGTACTCGCTGTATAGCCTGTCGGCCTTACAGCTAGCTTCCCTGTGGACGATACAGGCATCATCGATAAATTGCTGAAGAACATCCTCATCCGCCCGATAATCGTCGGTGGCCTGGGTGACCGCTGCCGGTGGCTGCAATCCATCCTGCTGCCATTCAAGACATCCCTGGACCATCCAAACAAGGATACCCTCTGCCTCGGCAGCCAGCTTGTCATCCAGGAAACGATCAATCAGTTTTTCATGGGATTCTTTTGGATCATCCACAAAACGAGTATTGAATGGGATAAGACAGATTCGTCGCCACAGTGCATAGTCTTCCGCAGACGCCTGTGGTTTTGCATTTGTCAGCAGGCACAGAGTGAAGGACTGAGGAAAAGATACTTCTCTCCTGGCATAAGGCGGACGACCTACCAGGTCGCCACCACCTGTCAGCAGCTTTACCTGTCCTGCGTCCATCCGCCTGCCTTCATTTGTTTCACTGGCCCAGGTCAGCCGCAGACCACGCAGTCTCATAATGTCAGCAGACGGACCCGACGATGAACGCATCCGGCCTTGATCAAGTAACATTTCTGATCTGATTTCTCCTGCCAGATCATCGCCCAGACAAAACTTAACGGCCTTTAATAAGGTATCTTTGCCATTGCGCCCGATGCCCCATAGGATAAACAACTTATGTTCCAGATTGACACCCACCAAAGACAGACCGCAAACTCGGCGGAAAAACCCGATCAACTCATCAGATCCGCCAAAAATATCCCGCAAAGCATGTTTAAACTGTGGGCATTGTGCTGCCGGATCATAAGCAGTAGGGCAAACAGACTTGAGATAATCGCCGGGTTTGCCGTCTCGTAGATTGCCGGTTTTTAGATCCAAAACACCATTCTTGCAGGCCAGGTGCCAGGGCAGACGATCCCATTCATCACCGGTGATTCCCAGACTATTTTCACCAGCAGTAGCAAACTCTACCACCTGTTTCCTGAACGCCAGGGTGTTCAAGTTTTTAATGATACCCCGGACAACCTTCTGCTGCTTTTCGGCCTGTTTAACCTTGGCCTCAATAGTAGACCGTTCGGCAGGGCCTTCCGCATTTTTTATTTCCTGGCCCAGATCGATGATCCGCCCGCCCAGTTCTGCATCAGCTCGTTCAAAGATCCACTTAATGGTGTCACACTCGGCAATTACCTTTTGCAGATTCTCTTGTGCCCAGGCATGGCCTTGGAATTCATACCAGTTACCGGCGGCATGATCGAAACACAACCGGGCCTGATTCACATCAATAAACAGTGTCCTACATCCGGCCTGTCCTTCATAAGACAGGTTCACCATGTCATCAATCGTTTTGCCTATACGGTCAAGGATGGCGTCCACGTCAGCAGTGTCTGCCATGATCCTTTCCTCTCGGGTCCGATACCGTTTAAGTGTTCCCACGATAGCCTTTTCGATGGTCATATACCCATACGTTGCACCATCAGCAGGACGATGAACTGTATCCCATTTATCCCGCATCCGTTTTGAATTCCGGATCATGAAATCAACGACGTGATAAACATCAGCATCAGGGACCTGACCGCAGAAGAAAACCAGGTAATTACACAGAACCAGGTCGCCCTCGGAATCAGAAGATTGTCCGGCATTTTCTCCGTTCAGCAGCGCCCGGATGATTTCTCCGTTTTTGGATTTCAGCGCTCGGTCCAGAACCGTCTTTGCCAGATCCTGAATTTTCTGATCATCTGCATGGGTGGAGAACCGCTTGCCGTTCAATGGTGCAGACTTCTTTTTCTTGGCGGATAAATGCTTTTCAATGAAGGATTCAAGTTCAGTCTGCCGGGTCTCGATGGTGTCATATGCCATGGATCACCTCCCCGGTGCAGATGAAATACCGGTCCCGGTCGTAACACTCCAACCAACCCCGTTTGCATCCGCTGCCGGCCGGTTTCTCCCCTACAATAAGGATATGAAATCCGGTTCCAGACTGTGACAGCTCTGTATAACTCTTGAAGTTCTGGATAATCTCAATGGCCTTGGGAGTTGTTTTCCCGGTTTCAGGATCACGGCATTTATCCAGATCGATCCCACAGAATGGATCATCAGGGTGAAACATGAAACCAGGATATTCAGACACAGTGCCGGTGATCTCCACACCGGTGCCATCTACATGGGTGTGGTCATAGCCAGCCCACTCATCGATGAATTCCATCACATCGTTGAATGATACCCATGTGCGGGGATTGTTCGCCTGGGCTCCGCGCTCGGTCTTGACATCAAGAGGCACCTTTGTGGGTTTCTTGCCGTCCATCCTTGGAACCGATTTCCAGGCAACCCATTGATTTCGTGCTCGGAGTTCAGCGGGGATTTTCTCTTGAGTCGCCTCGCCGTCGGCGGCATTCTTCTTATTGATAGAAACATTTCCCTGGCCCGGTTCGTCGTTCCCCTCGGCTTGCAGGGTCATCGCTTTTGGGGCCATGGCTATTCCCCCGCATTAATTGCATCGGCGATGGCATCATCAATAACTCGCAAAATTGCTCGGCTTGGCCACAACAAACGACGATTGGGCAATTTAACCGGCCTGATCCCCAGGTAGTGACCATTCACGCACAGCGCCCGTCGAAGCGTGTCGGGCTTTACCCCGAGTTTTTCAGCAAGTTTGTTGGTGGTAAAAAGTTGCTCTTCCATTGAAACCCCTTCCGGTCAGTGTCGTGACCGATAAAAAAATTGTCATCTGACTGGTAGGGGTCTATTTTTTTGGTAGACGGTCGCAATAATTGGTAGACTAAGAAAAAAAACGGAAATCCTTTTCAATTTTATTTTACTGGTTGATTTGCCAGTATGGAGAACCCTCTGGCGGTGTGTAAATTATCCCGTTTTCGATTTTTAAAAAGCGTGTCATATGTTCATGCAAGCCTTGAAGATGCTGGATTCTGTTAAAAAACTCTATACGGTTACTGCTGATAGCTTTCCTGGCTTTTATTAGATCCGGGTCGCTGTCTATTCCCCACTTCGATTTTGTGACTTTCAGGCCGTCATCGGTTTCTGTAACCACTCGGCCATAGTTAGTCTCAGCGATTCGCTTCAATTCAAGCCATTTGTCCCGCTCCATTTCCTGATTCTCAAGATATGTCTTATATTGAAGGTAAAGGGCAGCCACCATAGTGTCAATTTCGCGTTTCGTGTGCTTTTCTCTGCCGTTCTCTTGATCCGATAGCCCCTCCTCAGCAGCTATGTCTCCCCGAAGCGATACCCCTTCCTGCTCCGTCTTTGATTTACCTGCTTTTTGGCTCAGCTCAATATAATTGAATTTTACACCCGGCTGCTCCAATGTACGCAACATTCTCCTAACTGGGGTGCAATCCTCGACATGACCAGTCCCACCTTCAAAAGTAACATCCCACATAGGGCCGTTCAGAGTGAATGACCAAAGGTCTTTGTCGAGGGTAACAGGAGAGACGTTGTTGTTAATCCCTTCAGCTTGTTCCTTCCAGGTAGCCCTGTCATCCCGCATCGGAGTGTCAAAAATCTTATTCAGGGTGACTGCCAGTCGGCTATAAAGCACTATTGACTCATCTGTTTGGATCTGATCTGGCAAAAGGCAATCTTTAAACAACGGTACGAACAACCACTGTTTTGTCCAATTGTCTGGAGGGCAGCCCCGATAGACATGGATGAAATCTTTCTCCTTAAAATAAGGCGGAAAATCAACCTCATTGTCCACAAAAGGCGGGGGCATGCCCATACCCGATTGTTCGGCAAAACGTCTTGAATGGATAAACAACGGATCGTCGGATTCATCTTCGGGGGGGATGTTCGGGGTGAAAAGAGATAGCCATTTAAAATAGTTGGTCTTCGACAAGAACGAAATGTAAGGGTCCAGAAAAATGCCCTCAATGTACTTAGCCATAAGATCTTGGAGTGTTTCCCCCCATGGCTGCTCAACGTGCGTCACATCGAACACGACAGCATATTGCAGTGATGTCCGTTCCCGAAAATGTGGGGCTGCATAACGATAGAGTATTACCTCTTCAAACCATCCGTCCTGCAACTTCATCTGTTTAACCCACCTTTTTATGATGACCTTCAGTTTTTCCAAATCGAGTTCTGTGAAAGGATTCATTGTTGCCCCCTGGTTCTGCCCCCTCAAAAATTGGTTAAGAACCCGGCCAAGTCCGCCTTGGGGCTTTTAGCGGCTGTTCGGTGCGTCCACCTATGGCCGGGAATTCGTGTTATTCGCCCACTACTTTCAACCCTGTTTTGACGGACCCAGGTTGAACAATGCCAGCCTGATCCAGGATAAATTTTTCAATCTTGGTGTGCCACATCCGCAGAAGGTCCAGCGGTCTCCGTCGGTAATGTTTCTCGGCAATGGCTGACGGTTTATGTCCCATGATCTGTGCTACAACGCCCACAGGGCATTCCACCCACTCACTCAGGGTGCCGAAAGATCGCCGGAGCCCGTGTATGGTTAAATGGGGTATTCCCGCTTTTTCCAGGGCTTTCTTGTGGGGCTTCGTGGGATCTTCGATCCGGCCTGATTTACTCGTTGGGCTTGAAAAAACCCACTGATTCCGCCTAGGCAGGGCATGAAGTACCTGAGCCAGATAAGGGGTCAATGGAATGGTCCGCGTGCCCTCAACTTTGTCGTGGATCTCGATACTGTTCCACTGGAAATCAATCTGTTCCCAGGTCAACGCCATCAGCTCCCCTCGCCGGGCGCCGGTCAACAACAACCCCTGAAGGTATGCCGCCATTTGTGAGGATTGAGTATTGATTCCTTCAAACCATGGCTTGATTTGTTCTTTTTGGATGCAATCGTCCCTGTGTTGCATTTTCGGGATATAATTCTTTTTCAAATGTCCATTGCAGGCAGCTATATCTGCAATGCCCTTGTACTCGTCTTGCGCTTCACACCAGTTAAGGAAAGCCCGCAGCAGGGCAAAGGCCAGCCGGATTTGTGCTGGTCTGGTCGGGGTCTCTTTTTTTAACCATGCTTCGGTTTTTTTTGTCGTCACCTCTGACAGATTCAAGCCCATAAATTCCGCCAAGGGTCCGGGTTTTATCTTCTTTTTTCCTCGTTTGGTTTTTTGTCCGCCTGGTTGAGACAATTTAAAATGTGACTGTAGGTGTCGCTCCCCCCATTTGTCCCGTCTGGCTTCAATGTAAGAATCCCAAGCGGCCCTGACAGTCATTTCCTGCCGCTTGCCTTCAGCCTCCCGCTGCTCGATCTCTGCCAATTTTTCCCGTTTGGCTTCCCTAGGGTCAATACCCTGGTCAACCATGGATTGAATGCGACGAGCTTCCTCTCTGGCTTTGTCCAGGTTCCAGGTTGAAACGTCCCCAATCTTGAACCGCAGAGTTTTGTTATTCAGCCGCCCTTGATAAATAAAAACCTTGGCCCCAGGTGTTGCCCTCAACCCCAACCCTTTAGTATCAGAATCGTACAAAAAAACCGGCTTTTTCCCGGTGCATGAAAAGCCCTGAACCTTGCCATTCGTGAATTTTATGGCCATGGTATCCCCCTTTTCTGTGTACTTGATATGTACTCAAATCGATACCATTTCAATCAATATAAATCAATATGTTTTTTCAGTAGATTTGTAAAAAGCCCTGATTTATAAGGATTATTTTGATTTTACGGGATGTGCTTCAATGTCGTTTAATACCGTTTTACCTGATTCGTAATCAGCAAGCCTGCGGTTCGACCCCGCACATCGGCTCCAGCCAAAAAGCTTTTAATAACAAAGGGTTACAGTCAATTTAATTGCAACCCTTTTTCTTTTTGGTTTTGCCCACCACCCATTTTTTGCCCACTTTTTGCCCACTTTAATTTTTTTAATGAGCTTTGCCAACAAAAACCCAGCCCCCCGATTAAAGGAGTTGGTCTTGTGGTTTCACTTTATGTCTTTGCAGGTGCCTTGCAGGGGATTAACCGTTCTTTAGGTGTGTCCCGTTCAACCCCGGCATGGGTAACCCTGCTTAATCCATAACGGCAAATTCCATGACAACATCAGCGACTCCGTTGCAATCCTCTTTATGATCTGGATTAGCCCAGGAGCTGAATCAAGATATTCTTTACCTTATTATAAATCCCTGGTGCTTTGCTTTCCCTGCTGCCAGCCACATTCAAGACCTTAATATCCCATTCCGTGATCCAGTCTTTAATCAGGGCAACATGATCTTGCTCAGCCCCCAGGTCATTATAAAGCCATGGCCTTTGGTGCTTCTTTGCAAGTTCAATGGTCAAGACTGATCCGGTTATTGGTTGCCATGGAAAAAAAGGATCTGGTCTCTTTCCTCCTGTGTAAGCAGTTTTTGAGGCAGTTATAGGTGATGTCGTCCTCAGTGCCCTTGTTAGTCGGGGTAATGTCGTCATCAAGGGAGATGTTGTCTTCATCAAGCACTATGTTGTCATTTGTGTCTTGATAGTCCTCCTGGACCATGTTTGTCCTCTATACCCTGAATGACACATCAGCCGGGTTAACGCCGTAAACGTAGGTTATGTATTCGTCAAGGACGCTGTTGTCATCAAGGAGCATGTTGTCGTCATTGGGACGGTGTTCTTCTCCTCGATCTGCCAAGCTCCAGTGGTGGTCACCCCGGGCGTGGGGATCAACCCCACCATAAGCCATGGCCGCACCAAGTTTAATAACCTGTGCCATTGTCTGCCCCAAGTCATCTCTCTTTGAACGGCAATGAGCTTGTGAACGTCTGTATCCACCATAACGGTCAAGTGCTTTTAGTGCCGATGCAGACCAACGACTAATACCATGATTGTGGCCCTTGGTGTTGCTCATTTACCTTATGGATATCATTAGAATACATAAGTACTTTGAAAATCAACAATGATGCAAGGATGTTTGAGTTTTGGAGCAGTGGTTATTGAATTGTTGAAATGTCTTTACAGGCAATAAAAAGATTGCTACGAAATCTTAGTTCAGTTTTTAAAAATAGTCGGATATCATTAAAATTTACATAGTATCCAGAACAACACAATAACTTGTTGAACAAAACCGCTGCGCGGAGAAGGGCCGCCGCCCCCTCCCTAACCGTATAATTTCCCTTTATATTTAATCCTTGTTGTTCCATCATATCCTGAAC
>JAVERV010000271.1:0-2522 GCA_034006945.1 Desulfobacterium sp.
GCAGCGGCAAAGACTTCGAGTGCGCTGGCCAGGGCCGGTTCGGACAGGGCATGGGTATCCATACCCATGAAAAGCGGTCCGTCGATATGCTGGGATGTTCGATATTCACACAGGGCCTGGCTGATGGCGAGGATGTGGCCTTCGTTGAAACTGTTTTTCAGTGACGAGCCCCGGTGGCCCGATGTTCCGAAAGCGACTTGCTGGGCCGGCTTGGAAGCATCCGGCTGATGGGTGTAGTAGGATGAAACGAGCCTTGGAATATTGGCCAGCATAGATTTTGGTGCTGTTTTTCCGGCGAAAGGATGAATTTTCATGTTGGATCGCTCCTATATGTTTTAAATTAATTCTTAATAAAAAGCCTGGTGATGAAATACATTCTAAACTTATTTTGGAGGGTTTATCAATAAATAGCTTTTAATTTTGAATTAAAGAACCAATTTGACATATAATTATAATATATTTACAATGCAATTATGAAAAAGTTAATCTTTGAATGGGATGATAACAAAAATAAAACTAATCAGGTTAAGCATGGAGTTGCTTTTGAAGAAGCCGAAACTGTGTTTTTTGATGAAAAAGCTATCGAATTTGATGCCCCAGATCATTCCATTGATGAAGAAAGGTTTTTGCTTTTAGGATTCAGTCAGACGCTTAAAATTATGATTGTATGCCATTATTACCGAGATGATGAATCAATAGTTAGAATTATTTCAGCGAGGAAAGCAACCAAAAAAGAGCAAAAAGCTTATTTTAGGGGGGTATGATGAGAAAAGAGTATGATTTTGACAAAATGAAAGGCCGTAAAAATCCTTATGCTAAAAGTTTGAAAAAACAGGTTACCATTCGACTGGGTGTTGATATTATAGATTATTTCAAAAGTTTAGCAGAGGAAACCGGTGTTCCCTATCAAAACTTAATTAATCTCTATTTACGTGATTGCGTTAAATCAAAACGTAAACCTTCATTAAACTGGACACCGTAATATGCAGGGAACTGGAGACAACTGAGGTCAAACCTTGATTTTGATATTAATGATGTGCTCAAGCGAATCCACCAGGAGGATTTCTGCCAGGCAATGGGGCTTTCCCACGAACTGAAATACCAGGCTGATGGCGGCCCTGGCCTTAAGGATTGCTTTGATTTTGTCCGAAGGCACTCTGCAAATCCGATTAAAGTTCTTCAGCAGTTGATTGAATGGGTGTTTTTCAATTTCTTAATCGGTAATATGGATGCCCATGCAAAAAATTTATCTTTTATATATCAGGGAAGACAGATCCGGTTAGCACCTTTTTATGACATGCTGTGTACGAATATCTATGAAGATCTGTCTCAAAAACTTGTTATGAAAATAGGAGGGGAAAACAGGCCGGAATGGATCATGAAAAGGCACTGGAACAGATTTGCAGGGGAAATTAATATAAGCGAGGCCGTCCTTCGGCGACGATTAATAAGTTTTTGCCCTAATTGATTAATAAAATTGACACTGCCCATACGGACTTTATCTGCAGATATCAAGGTGACATCCTATTGGAAGATGTCATAACAACCATCAAGAAAAGAGCGAGTGAAACACTTCAAAAATTCGAATAAGCCAAGGTTAGGAACGGGGTCATGACGAAACGGGGGCAAACCTTGCATGAGGGAACGGAAGGGAACGGGGTCAACCTTGATTTTGATATTAAACATCAGCAGGAGGTTGAATAGAGGATGGCACATTTGCTGTCAACATGGGGGACTTTAGTTTTAGGGACTTTGAATAGAAAGGCTTTAAATAATTATTACTCTGACCCCGATCTCACCGATCTCAAAGCAAGTCAAGATTGCGACAAAAGAGAATTTATGACACTGTTGGTGGAAATCGAGGTATAGATCAGCCAGAAAGATTTCGTACAAAAACATATTTAGGAGTAGCCAACCAATCGCAATGAGAACCAAAGAAAAGTTTTTAGATTACTTAGAGGGGAGATCTCCCCAGGGAAGTGGGAAACCAAAATCCTATGCAAAGGCTATGGAAGTTATCGAAGAAACATTTTTTTCAAAGACACTATCAGAAGTTACAGATGTCTGGAATTTCATTACCTTGGAAAATATTGATATCCTATATGATACGGTTCTTAAAGAACAAAACAAAGATAATGGTATCTTTAAAAACTATGTTCCCTCCAGCTATTGGAAAAGCAGATATTGTTCCGCAGCCCTTAAAGAATTCAAAGCGTTTCTACTTGTTATTCAAGGGAAAACAGCCCCTAAGGCTTTAATTGACACACCTCTTGAAATAAAAAATAGCCTAACCAAACCCTTCCTCCTCCTTGCGGGAATTTCAGGGACCGGAAAAACAAGATTTGTGAGAGCACAGGCAGCACGATCAAACGGCTGGAATGCGGACGATCCCCGAAAACCGGACAATTATGAACTGGTGGCAGTTCGACCGGACTGGCATGAACCGTCAGATCTTTTAGGGTATGTGAGCCGTATTAACGGAGAAAAATACGTGCCTACCGGCTTTCTGTCGTTTATGATCA
>JAVERV010000074.1:0-17049 GCA_034006945.1 Desulfobacterium sp.
TTCCTTTTCAGCTTTTTCCTCTGCCTCTTTGGCGAGTCTTTCCTTTTCAGCTTTTTCCTCTGCCTCTTTGGCGAGTCTTTCCTTTTCAGCCTTTTCCTCTGCCTCTTTGGCGAGTCTTTCCTTTTCAGCAGCCCCTTTATCGAGGCGCTCTTTTTCAGCTTTCACTTCAGCGGCTTGTTTCTCTTCGGCCTCTAGGTCTGTAGTTTTTGCTGCTGGAGATGGAGTTTTTTTCTCCTGCTTTTTTTTCGTTGCAGCCGGGGTTGTTTTTTTGTCTGATTGCTTCTTGCCAGCAGTGGTCTTTGTCTTTGTAGTAGTTTTCTTTTTGGCAGCCATGTTTTCCCTTTTGGTCAAGTTAATTATGGACTTTTTGTTTTGGTGAACGCCTGATCCGGTTGATAGTTTAGTTCAACACATATATAATTCAATATGTTTTGTAAAGTGTTTGAACGAAAACTCCGCCAATTATGATGTTTCGGGGCGAGTTTCTTATAAAAAAGGGTAGCAGATGACTGATAAATTGAAAGCTCTTATTCAAAACCTCAAAGAGTATGAAAAAATTGCCATTTGTTTTTCCGGGGGTGTTGACAGTTCTTTGCTCGCAGCCGTTGCAAAAAAGGCCTGTGAATCTGTTGTTGCTATTACGGCTCGAACCGAGTTTCAATCCCGGCAGGAGGTGGAAAATGCCGCTTGCATGGCCCGGTCTATTGGAATCCGGCATGTTGTTGTCCGGGCAAGTGTGCTCGAGGATTTAAGGATTGTTGAAAATACGCCCAGGCGGTGCTATTTTTGCAAAAAAATGATCTTTTCTTTGATACGGGACAAAGCTTTTGACCTGGGGTTTGAGACTGTTGCCCATGGTGCAAATCTTGATGATCTGGCAGATTACCGGCCTGGATTTGAGGCGACCAGGGAGATGAGGATCATCGCCCCCCTTATCGATGCCGGGTTGACAAAGGGTGAGGTCCGGGAACTCTCAAAGGCGGTCGGGCTTGAAATCTGGAATCTTGAAGCTCAGTCCTGCCTTGCCACCCGGATTCCCTATGGCGACATCATCACCCCTGAAAATCTCGGGATGGTTGAAGCGGGTGAGGCTCTTCTGAGATCCCTTGGGTTTACCGGTGTGCGGGTTCGTGTTCATGGGCAGGCTGCAAGGATCGAGCTTGGAAGTAAGCCCGGAAGCCGGGACTCTGGGGTGAATCATCAGATGGAAAACATAATGGATGAAAAGATTCGCCAGGAGGTGGTCTCGGGGTTTAAAAAGATCGGTTTTAAATATGTCTCTTTGGATCTTGAGGGATATGTCATGGGGAGTATGAACCGGTCTTTGGCATGAATCCCGAGAAGTAGATCGGTAAATCCAGCGCTGGGCGGTATGGAGAGGGTCTGATTTTTTAGGACTTTGGTTATGGCGTGTACGATTTTGAAACTGGTATGTCCGGAGCAGGTACCTCCTGAGATTTTCAGGGACCATGCTCCGGCCATCATGCCGGTTTGAAATTATCCGACGATCTCCATATTGTTGAAAAAATACCCTATCTCAAAGGCGGCTGTTTCAGGGGCATCTGAACCATGGACCACATTCTTCTCGATGTCGGTTGCAAAGTCCTTTCGGATGGTTCCTTCTTCAGCGTCTTTAAAGTTGGTGGCACCCATGAGCTTGCGGTTTTTGGCGATGACATCCTTACCCTCAAGAATCATTACAACAATGGGGCCGGAAGTCATGAACTCGGTCAGGCTGTTGAAAAAGGGCCGTTCCTTATGAACTGCATAAAACCCTTCAGCCTGTTTTTGGGTCAAATGCATCATCTTGAGGGCCGCAATATGTATTCCCTGATCCTGGAACCGCTTGATAACTTCTCCAATGAGATTTTTTTTCACGCCGTCCGGCTTGATTATCGATAGTGTTCTTTCCATGGTGGTGTCCTTTTTTGATGGTTGTCATGAATTATCAGTCAATAAAGCAGGTAAAATATCATATGGGTAGCCGGTAAGTCAACTCAGCATTTCCATGGCTTGACATTCCAAAGGTATGTGATTAAACTACTTGAACCAGCGATTGTTTCTGGTAATTAATAACCGTCTGGAACTTTAATAAACGAACAAGGAGAGTTTAACAATGATTGAAATCACAGATGCTGCAAAGACGCAGGTTCAAGAATATTTTAATGGGAAAGAGCCTACTCCAATAAGAATTTTTCTAAATTCGGGTGGCTGAGGCGGACCTTCCCTTGCAATGGCTCTGGATGAGCCTAAAGAAAACGACAACAGCTACGATGTCAAAGGTTTGAAGTTTCTTGTAGACAAAGAATTCATGCAACAGGCAAAACTCATTAAAATTGATTTTACAGGAATGGGATTCCACCTTGACTCAAAGCTTGAAATGACGGATTCAGGATGTGGAAGCTGCGGTACAAAAGGCTCCTGCTGCTCATGACTCTTATGTTTAAATCATGAAATCCATGAAAAGTGCTCCCCAGTGGGGCACTTTTTGTTTTTTTACCCCCTTTGTGACCACCTCATTCCTTGTTGGCTGGATCACAGATTGAACGAGTTTTTTACCTGAAATTTTCAGGTACCATTCAACACCATCACCTTGGAGTATTTCATGAAAAAAAGGTTGGCATTCTTGGGCTTTTTATTGATTTTGTCCCAGTTGTGCATGGTTGTCGGGTGTGGACGGGAAAAAGCGCCTTCTGTGGATGAACTCCTCATCGGAACCTGGAATCAGGATAGTAATAAATCCCACCTTATACTGATGATCAAAGCCCAGGGGGGGTGGAGTGCAGCCGTGAAGATCGAGGGTGTATCTTCCAGGATGATTGAACGAAGGGGGGAAGCTTCAGGCACCTGGCAGGCGGTCGATAATCAACTCACAATAACGGTTGAGGAGTCGAATGTTGACGAGTTGTGGGGTAAAGGTGAGACTGTCTTTTTTGATATCCTTGAGTTGACTTCAGATTTAATGCGTCTCGGGTATGAAGGGGGCAAAGTCCAGACCTGGATCCGGGCAGGGAGTCCGGGAAAGACAAAAGAACCCTCAGAGGTGTCAAGGGTGATCAAGGTGGCACCGCTGGTGGTTAATCTTAACAAGCACAGATCCCACGACAGGGACAGGTATCTCTGTCTGGATATTGAGTTGAATTTAAAGCCCTGGGTACCTGGAGCCTCCAGGTCCGTTCCAGTCTTCCATCCAAGGGCCAGGGAGGCCACCATTCTTTTTCTAAGTTCGCTTGTTTATGGTGAGGTCAGTACCCTTGACGCAGTTAAGGAGGTTAGTCAAAATCTTGAAGTGATGCTTGCCCCCTATCTTGACAATCAGCTGGAATCCATAAAAATCAATCATGTGGTCATTACGTCGAAAATGGACAAGGTGGATCAGTTCCTTTTGGAACATGCTCCCAAGTTCCAGGGAGCACCCCAGGGGACATCCCGGGAGATATCCATTGATCACGACCAGGATCAGGAAAAATAAACAAGGAGAGGACCAATGGGAAAGACCATTGCCGAAAAAATTTTTGAAGCCCACACGGTGGACGAACCCGGCGGGGATGTTGTGGTCCTGAGCCTCGATGCCGTGTTCTGCCACGAGATCACCACCCCAATTGCCATCGAGGATCTTGTTGCAAGGGGCAAGGACCGGGTGTTTGATCCGTCAAAGATCAAGGCTGTCATTGACCATGTTACACCGGCCAAGGATTCCAAGACTGCCCTTCAGGGCAAGATATTGAGGGATTGGGCCAGGCGTCATGGGATCAAGGATTTTTTCGATATCGGCAGAAACGGGGTCTGCCACGCAATCTTTCCGGAAAAAGGTTTTGTCCGCCCGGGTTACACCATCATAATGGGTGACTCCCACACCTGCACCCACGGTGCCTTTGGTGCCTTTGCAGCAGGGGTCGGCACCACGGACCTTGAGGTGGGGATATTGAAAGGCGTTTGCGCCTTTAAGCGACCGCTTTCCATGAAGATTTCCATTGCAGGAAACCTTCAGCCCGGGGTTTATGCAAAGGATGTGATTCTGTGGATAATCAAGACCCTGGGCGTGAACGGGGCAACAGACCGTGTCATCGAATTCTCGGGACAAGCTGTGGCAGCCATGACCATGGAAGAGCGCATGACCCTTTGCAACATGGCTGTGGAGGCCGGTGCAACAAGCGGGATCTGCCCCCCGGACATGGTAACGGTGGAGTATCTCTGGAAGTTTATCCAGGATGATTACCCTTCAAAAGAGGCGGCCTTGAATGCCTTTATGGTCTTTGCCCCGGATGGGGATGCCGTTTACAGCGACACCCTTGAAATCGACGTAACAACCCTTTCCCCCCAGGTGACCTTCGGGTATAAGCCGGACCAGGTTCGCCCGGTCTCCGAGATGGAGGGCACTCCCATTGACCAGGTTTATATCGGTTCCTGCACCAACGGAAGGCTCGAAGACCTGAGGGTTGCAGCCGGCATTATCAAGGGCAGGACCATCAGCCCGACTCTCAGGGCCATTGTTTCTCCGGCAACCCCTGAAATTTTTTCTGCGGCCCTTGAAGAGGGGATCATAAAGGCCTTTATGGATGCGGGGTTCTGTGTCACCAACCCAACCTGCGGTGCCTGTCTTGGCATGAGCAACGGCATACTTGCACCTGGTGAAGCATGTGCCTCAACGACCAATCGTAACTTTAACGGGCGCATGGGCAAGGGCGGCATGGTTCACCTGATGAGCCCTGCCACGGCTGCGGCATCGGCCATTGCCGGCAGGATCGTAAACTCTGAACTTTTTTCCGGCAATGTCCAGGACAGGGGGTGATACAGATGAAAAACTTCAGCGGAAGGGTCCTTTTTCTGGACAGGGACGACATCAATACCGACGAGATCATCCCTGCAAAGTACCTGACGGAAAGCAGCAAAGAGGCTTTGAAGCCATATATCCTCGAGGATCTCAGCCTGGATGGGTTTGATCCAGGGATAGATTGTGCAGATAAGGCCGTTGTGGTCACACGGAACAACTTTGGCTGCGGCTCTTCAAGGGAGCATGCACCCTGGGTTTTTGAGATGAACAACATCAACATGGTGATTGCCTCGGGGTTTGCCAGGATATTCAGACAGAACATGTTCAACTGCGGCATGATGGCCCTGACCCTTGATGCCGACACCATTGACCACATCTTTAAGAGGTATAAGGGCACAGATACCGTAATCACCGCTGATCTCGATGCCATGCGCCTTACCATCCACAACGGTGTGGAGTCAGATGAGATTCCCTTTAAAGTCGGCGAATTTGATCTTGCCCTTGTCAGGGCAGGGGGGTGGGTCAACTATGCAGATGCCAACTACTAGGAGATTTGAATTCGGAAGTTGGAATTAGAAGATGGATTTAGGAGATTTAAAGAATGAAGATTGTTGAACCCTCTTTTAAGATACTCCACATGGCTGACGGAGATGAGATTTTAAGGCTTCTGGAGCTTGCGGCCCGCACCTGTTATAAGTCTGAGGATAAGATTGAACAAGGCACGGCAGCCCCTTTCTTGAAAAGGATACTCAAGACGGGCCACGAGAGCGTTATCGAGCATGTCTCAGCCACGGTAAGGCTTGTGTGCGACCGGGGCGTCACCCATGAGATTGTGCGCCACAGGCTCTGCGCGTTCAGCCAGGAAAGCACAAGGTATGCCAACTACTCAAAGGAACGTTTCGGCAACGAGATCACCGTGATACGGCCCTTTTTCTGGGAGGAGGGATCAGAGCAGTTCGAGGAGTGGAAAGGGGCCATGGAAATGTGCGAAAAGGCCTATCTCAATCTCCTTGCCGCAGGAGCCAGGGCCCAGGAGGCAAGGAGCGTTCTTCCCAACAGCCTCAAGACCGACATCGTGATGACGGCCAACATGAGGGAATGGCGGCATATCTTTAAGCTCAGATGTTCCAAGGCATCCCATCCCCAGATGCGCCAGAGCATGCTGCCCCTTCTTGCCGAGTTCAACAGGCGGGTGCCGGTTCTTTTTGAGGAGCTTTATGAGCTCCATAGGCAGGAATTGAGGGGTTAGCTAAGAGCTAACAGCTAAAAGTCCTTTGACTTTGTAACGATGGCCATGCCGTTTTTGATGGAAACATGGGCTTGCCCGCCTGTGAAACGGTTGCTGATCCCAAGGGAAGACCCCATGGGGATTTCGTGGTTTTCAAGGGGAAAATCAACCCCTGTAATGGTCACCCCCCCAATCGACCGGGTAAGGGGAATGATGGATAAATATTCTCCAGGTTTACCTGAAATCTCAACTTTGTCGATTAACAGATAAATCTCGTTGTTGTCATCCAATATTTTACAGACGATACCGGCCCTGGTGATTTTTTCGAGGAGAAAAATGTTTGCCAGGGTGTGGTCCATCCTTGTGCCGGTCACCCCCAGAAGGGTTATAGAGCCGGCGTTGTTTTCCATGGCCCATTGAACGGCAAGGTCGGTGTCTGTCGCATCCTTGTCAACGGGGTGGGTGATCAGGGGGATCTTGTTCTGCTCAAGAAACGTGCGGGTCTCTTTGTCCATTGAATCAAGATCCCCAATGGCAATGTCAGGAACTATGTTCATTCTTCTCAGATGACCTGCACCGCCATCTGCCGCAACGATTTTATCGGCAAGGCCCAGGAGGCGTGCAAAATAGTCGTATTCCTTTATGGTTCCGCTGGCTATTACAATGTAGTTCATGGGTGGGAAATATATCTTGAAACACGGGTCCCGTCCATTGAATTTTTTTTTGTTAAAATCATAGTACTCGATTATCATTTTGTTTTTGTCTGATTTTCGGGACAACTATCCCGCTTATCCGCAAGGGCACCCGCAAGGGGAGCCCCTACATGATGCAATCAGTTCCTAAGTTAGGTTAACGTTCCACCAGATCTAATGTAGGGGCGATCCCTTGCGGCCGCCCTTGTGGGTTTCATAATCGAGTGTTGTCGTAATCGTCATTAATTTGGATGTTTGTGTCGGTTTGTTGACATTTCCAGAACCAAAGGCTGTTTTTTGCCGGACAATACCTTCTGGCACAAGATTTGCTATCAATAAATAGAGAGACAGGTTAGGAATGAAAATTAAATAAGATATACGCAATTAGTCTCTTGGGATATTGTCCTGTATCTTGTTGTTGGCAATTTAGTCTACTTAATTAAACTTTCATTCCTTAGCATTCGTTTCCCTTTGACGGGCGAAAGTGTAGGAGTAATTAAGGAGCCAGGAGATGGACATGCAGATATATCCCGGTCCAACAGATAAGAGCAGGGCTGCCATAAACCGAGGGACCGGTGAAATCCTGCCTGGAAAGGCGTCGGACGTGGGCCGGTTTAAGGCGCTTCTGGCCCAGAGCCTCAACACCGGTCAAAGTGCAGCATCGCCGCCAGCACCAACATTATCAGCAGCAGCACCGGCAGCATCATCAACACTCGAACCATCATTATCCTCAGGATTGGCACCAGTACCTGGCCAAGCCCTGGATCTTGTTCTGGTTGGCAAGGTTACCAAAGATGTGCCCACGGTGTCTGAGCTTCTTTATAAAACATCTTACAGGAAAGAGTGCTGGAACATCCTTGCAAACGAGTCCAACGCCGACAAAGCTTTTAAGACCATACCTCCTGGAACTGATATTTTCATTGATCCAAAGACCTCTGAGATAGTCTGGGGCAAGGCAGGACAAAGGCATGCTCCAATCAAAAAAACCGAACGATCTGACCTGATCCCGGTGTCAGGGGGGAAAAAAGACGAGCCGTCTGTTTTTCCCCGGACAGATGAAAATGGTGTTCACAGCCTCTCTGCCGCAGCAAGAAAATTTATTGGAACCCCCTATTCAAAGATGAACTGCTATGAGCTTGTGGTGGCGGGTCTAAAGGATATGGGCATCCAATATCAGGGTCCAAAGGGTCTTGGCGGTCACCTGATTGAAAGGGCCCTGGGCAATGGATTGGCCATGAATCACTATCTGAACGGTGAAGGCATTATGGACGCCGCAGGCACCACGCCCTATGAACGGCGGATTTTTAAAATCAACAATCCAGATCTCCAGGCGGATAAAACCATGGCCGAGATGGCTCCCTTTCTCCAGGATGGACAGATCCTCAGCTTTTCCACCAGAACCCGGGGGCACACGGGGATTGTCTCAATAAAGGACAATGCCTGGACCTTTATCAACTCAGGAGATATGGACCACAACCTTGCAGGTGCCAACGGCTCCATGGGGGTTGGGGAAGAAGCCCTTGGGGCCGAGGTCAGAAACTGGTTCAGGCTCGCCGCAAAAGGGGGGGAGGGGCTGAGGGTTTCCCTTGGCTCGATTGATATGGAAAAGCTTGCAAAATTTGATTCGGGCCGGGGTGGATTCACAGAAAAAGTTTGACTCTTGGGTGGAATACCTATACTTTTTACCCTAAATTATGACAACCATAAACCGATACATTTTCAGGGAGCTGATCCCGCCCTTTGCCATCAGCTCTGTCTTTCTCACATCCATCTTTCTCATGACTAAAATTCCTGAGATCACCAACATGGTTGTGAATTATAACACCGGAGTTGTTTCCCTTCTGCTGCTCATCTCGTATACGCTTCCAAGGTTCATGGAATTCACCATCCCCATGTCTGTGATGATTTCGGTGCTTTTGACCTTCATGCGCATGTCAACAGATAACGAGATCATAGCCCTCAAGGGGGGCGGGGTGACGATTTACAGGCTCCTGCCGCCCGTCCTTATCTTCTGCCTTATGGGCACTCTGCTGACCCTGTGGGTGACCCTGTTCGGGGTTCCCCAGTCAAAGCTGCTGTTTAAAACAACCGGTATTGCCATTGCCCGGTCCAACCTGAATCTTGCCCTTTCAGACCGCAAGTTTAACTCAAGCTTCAAGGATGTAATGATCTATGTCAGCGCCATGGATGTGAAAACCAAGACGCTCAAGGATCTGTTCATTGAAGACAGAAGAACCAAAGACAGGGTGACGATCTCTGTGGCCCCTGAAGGAGTTCTTGCCAGGGGTACCAAGAGCGGTTCCTACACCCTTCGCCTCTATGGAGGATCGGTCAACCAGGTGGACTTGAAAACAAAGTCCGTGAACAACGTTGCCTTTGACACCTATGACATCAATCTTGATTTTGACGGCCTGCCGGCCAGGTCGGCCTCAGCGCCTGTGGAGATCGATGAGATGAGCCTTACGGCCCTGCTTGAGGTTATAAAGAAAGGCTCCGGCGATGACAATAAAATCCTGCTGAACACCGCCCGCATGGCCCTCCATGAAAAGTTTTCCCTTCCCGCTGCCTGCATGGCCCTGGGACTGCTTGCCATGGCCCTGGGGCTGCAGTCTGCCTCCAACCGAAAGTCCCAGGGATTTGGCCTTGCCCTGTTCTGCTTTATTCTTTATTACCTTTTGCTTGCCGCAGGCTGGTCTGCCGGCGAGTCCGGTGTATACCCCCCGGCCCTTGGCATGTGGCTGCCCAATGTCGTGCTTGGCGGCGGCGGGGTTTATCTTCTGGTTCAAATTGCCAACGAGCGGCCAATGGTTATGCCCAGGTTCCTTTCAGGAGCGCTCTTTGCCGTTAAAAAACGCCTCACACCGCCCGGAGGGGGATCAATATAAATGACCACCCTCCATCGATACTGGTTCAAGGAGTTTGTCAGGTTCTTCGTCATCATCCACCTTGTGATCCTGGCCATTTTTGTCTCGGTTGATTATCTGTCCAACCTGGACGAGTTCCTCAAGAGCGATATCACGCTTGTGGGTGCTCTGGGGTATGTTTGTCTGAAGCTGCCGTTCATGTTTGTCCAGCTCACTCCTGCGGCCATTGTCCTTGCCGTCATTGTCACCTTCGGGCTCATGAACAGGAAAAATGAGCTCCTGGCCCTCAGGGCCGGCGGCATCTCGGTCTATTACCTGGTCAAACCCGCCGTTCTTGCGGGCCTTGTCGGTGCTGCCATGATGTTCTTCCTCGGTGAAACCCTGGTGCCGTGGACCTTGTCCCGGGCAAATCATATTAAATATTCCGTGATAAGGAACGACCAGCGGGTCTATGCTGCAAGGGAAGACCTCTGGATCAGGGCCGACCGTACCATTGCCCATTTCAACTTCTTTAACCCGGTTGATCGGACCGTTCAGGGTGTCACCCTGACCTTCTTTGACGACAGCTTTACCCTCACTCGACGACTGGACGCTGAAAGGGGAAGTTTTAAAGGGGGAGAGTGGGTCCTTCACAATGTGCTCGAGCAGACATTTCAATCAAGGGAATCAAGTTCCGGGGAGGCGAATGTCCGATTCCATGACACCCGGTCAATCGAGCTCGATATCCTGCCCGATGACCTCAGGGCCGTTGTGAAAAAATCCGAGGAGATGAGCTTTGCCGAACTTGGAACCCATGTGCGGAAAATCGAATCAGAGGGTTATGACGCGACAACCTATCGGGTGGATCTGTTCGGCAAGACCGCCTTTCCCTTTATCTGCCTTATCATGGCAATCACCGGTTCCATCACGGGAATGCATGCAGGTGTGAGGCAGCGGCTCCCCCTGGGGGTTGCAATAGGTATAGGGGTTTCGTTTCTTTACTGGATATTGTATGGCTTCTGCACCTCCCTTGGGTACGGGGGAATGCTCCCCCCCCTTGTGGCTGCCTGGGCAGCTAACCTCCTGTTCATCTGTCTTGCCCTTATCCTTCTTGTGAACACCGACTAGGCCCATGAAGATCTTCATACTCATATACAACTTAATCCTGTCCGGGGCGCTTTTCCTGGCTTTGCCCGTCTTTCCTGTTCTGGCCGTTTTTTCTCGAAAACGACGGGCTACAATGGTTCAACGCTTTGGCCTCTGGACGGGTATTCGGAGAAAAAAGCCCCATGAACGGCGGATCTGGGTCCATGCCCTTTCCGTGGGCGAGGTGATCTCTGCAAAACCCCTCTTAAAGGGATTGCAGGACAAAGGAATGACCATTGTCTTTACCGCCTCGACCCTGACTGGATTCAACATGGCCAGAACCCTTTTCCTGAATACCAGGACGCCCCTGGTTGACCAGGTCGCCCTTTTCCCGTTTGACTTTTTTCTGTCGGTCAACCGGGTCTGCTCAAGGATCGATCCAGACAGGGTCGTTGTTGTAGAGACGGATCTATGGCCAAATTTCCTCTGGTACCTGAACAGGCGAAGGGTGCCGGTCTTCCTGGTTAATGCAAGGCTTTCACTACCGTCTTTCAGGGGGTATCTTCGATTTAAAAGGATCTTTGGCCCGATTTTTTCACTGTTTTCCATGGTTCTTGTTCAGACCGGGGTCGATGCCGGTCGTTTCAGGGAACTTGGGGTGGATCAGGAAAAAATCAAGGTGTGCGGCAACCTCAAGTTTGACCAGGAACCTCCCCGGGTAGACCCGGCCCAGATATCTCAATTCAGGCACTGCCTTGGGGGCGGCAATGGTCTCATCCTTTTTCTGGCAGGAAGTACCCACCCTGGAGAAGAGCAGCTGCTGGCCGATCTTTTTTTGAGTGTAAAGCCCGGGTGTCCATCTTTTTCCATGGTTGTTGCGCCAAGGGACCCCAACAGGGCGGAGCAGATTCAGGAACTCTTTTCCAGGCAGGGGCTTGAATCCCGAATGCTTTCAACCTTAAAAAACAGGGAGAGGCGGGAGAAGGTTGACATTGTCGTGGTCGATGCCATGGGCCTTCTATCCCGGCTCTATGCCGCCTGTGACATCGCCTTTATCGGCGGTTCCCTTGGGCCTTTTGGGGGCCACAATCCCCTTGAGGCGGCGGCATTTTCAAGGCCGATTCTGTTTGGACCCCACATGGATGACTTTTTCCTGGTGGCCCAGATGCTGACGGACCATGGCGGAGCTTTCACAGTCTCAGACAGGGACGACCTGATCCGCAGGACCAGTCAGTTGATCCATGACCCGGTTCTGGCGCAGAGTACGGGGGCCCTGGCTGCCGATTTGTTCTTAAAGAACAGGGGTGCGGTTGATCTGACCCTCTCCTTGATCGGTTGCAAGGGGGATGTTTCGAGTGTCTGAATCCCTTAAGAGGCGGCTCACCCTGAGAATCGAACAGATATCCGCCACTGATTTCAATGTCAGGCCCTTTTCCTTCCAATACCTTCTGGTGATCCTCTCTAGGATTTACGGGTGGGTGGTGGGCGCCAGGTCTGTTTTATACGCCAGGGGCATTTTAAAATCAAAAAAACTTGCCTGCCCGGTGATCTCCATCGGCAACATAGTTGCGGGCGGCAGCGGCAAGACACCCATGGCCATTTACATTGCCGAACTTGTAAAGGAGATGGGTTATAACCCCGTTGTGGTGAGCAGGGGATATGGCGGCACCCTGGAATCTGACACCGCAATTGTGGGCAACGGGGACGAGGTGTTTCTTTTACCGAGCCAGGCCGGTGACGAGCCCTTTATGATGGCGATGCGGCGTTCTTTTCCCGTGGTCGTGGGCAAAGATCGCTATCGGGCGGGGCTCAGGGCCATTGCCGCCTTTGACCCTGATGTGATACTCCTCGACGATGGTTTCCAGCATTTAAAGCTGCAGCGGGATCTTGATATCGTTCTGCTGGATGCGGCACGACCCTTTGGCAATGGACGGCTTCTTCCTGCAGGCAGGCTCAGGGAGCTGCCCGGGGTGATAGGCCGGCGGGGAGGCCTTGTTGTCTTTACCCGGTGTGAGAAGATCTGGGGATCTTCAGACGATTTCAGGCGTGAAGGTGATGGCAGATTCCAAGGCGGCACATCCGCTTTAAAAAAGCAGCTAAAAGAATGCCTGAGCGCCCCCAGGGCTGAAAAGGCTTGGTTCATGACCTGTCACATTCCCTTTCTCCATTGCCTTAAACCTGCCCACACCAGGGTTGAAAACCGTTCACCCACCCTGGATCTGCTGTCCGGCAGGCAGGCCCTGCTCTTTTCCGGGATTTCAGACAACCAGGGATTTAAGAAAAGCGTGGAACAACTGGGTGCAGGGGTAAAAGGCCTTCTTGAGTTTCCTGACCATCACATGTATAACCGTCTTGATATTGAGACAATCAAGGAGGCCGGGATTGATAAGGCCGTTGACCTTCTCATCACAACGGAAAAGGATTATGCCCGGCTTGACAGGGACCTTGTATGGCCTCTGGATCTGGTTGTAATCGGCATAGGAATTGAGTTTGTGGAACATGTTCAATTGTTAAAAGATAAGGTCAAAAAGGTGTTAAGGTGAACGACGATACGATTTACAGGCTGATAAAACTTTCCATACGAATAATCGGCACTATCCCAAGGCCCGTGGCAAGGAAGATTTCCAATTTTATCGGCCGCCTCTGGTATGCCATTGATCAACGCCATCGAACCGTTGTTCTTGAAAATATCACCCATGCCTATGGAAAAACCATGACTGATCTTGAGATCAAAAAAATGGCCCGGCAAATTTTTAAAAACATAGCCGGAATGCTCTTTGAAATCGGCTGGGCCTATAACCTCAAGCAGGACGAATTTTCCAGCTATTTTTCCTTCAAGGGGTATGAACACCTGGAAGCGGCCCTTGAACAGAAAAAGGGGGTTCTTGCCCTTACCTGCCACATGGGCAACTGGGAGCTTCTCTGTGAGGCAGTGGCAATGCTGGGGCTCAACACGGCCATCCTGTACAGGAAACTCGACTATCTGCCCCTTGAGAGGTTTCTGCTGGAAATGAGGGAACGTTTCGGCACAAGGCTCATCCCGTTGAAGGGTGCCAGCCGAAAGGTGGACGAACTCCTTGCCGGAGGATACGTGGTCGGCACCCTGCTCGATCAGAACGTGGACTGGTACCAGGGATGTTATGTGGACTTTTTTGGCAGACTTGCCTGCACAAACAGGGGCGTGGCATCCATTGCCATGCGAACAGGGGTGCCCGTTGTTCCCATGTTCATCATCAGGGATAAGGGGCGCTATATTATCGAGTTTTTGCCGGAAATTTCCCCTGTGGTAACCGATGACAGGACCAAAGATCTGGAGATCAACACACAAAACTACACCTCTGCCATTGAAACCATGGTAAGGCGTTCTCCAGACCAGTGGTTCTGGGTCCACAATCGATGGAAGACCAAGGTCTATTGTGATTGGCCTAGGTAGTAGGTGGTAGGTGAGGGCAATTCATGAATTGTCCTGATAAATAACCCCATGTCCTGGCGGATACAATGAAGAATGATACAGGATAAAATAAGCCGGGACCAGTGTAGGGGCTCCCCTTGCGGGTGCCCTTTGTGGAAGAAAATCGAGCCATGAAGAAAATCGAACTGAGCAACCCAGACCGCCCCAGGATCTTGATCAGGGGTGCAAACTGGGTCGGGGACGCCATCATGACCACGCCGGTAGTGCGGGCAGTCAAGAAAAACTTTCCCCACGGTCATGTGACCATCCTTGTCAAACCCTGGGTGGCGCCGGTGTTCCAAAACAACCCCTTTGTGGATGAGATCCTTATTTACGATGACAAGGGCCGCCATAAAAAGGGGTGGGGGACCATCAGGCTTTCAAAGGATTTAAGAAGGCATAAATTTGATCTGGCCGTTTTGATGCAGAACGCCTTTGAGGCGGCCCTGATCACCTGGCTTGCCGGTATTCCCCAGCGTTTGGGATATGATACCGACGCAAGGGGCTTACTTTTGAATCCCTGCATCCCCCTTGATCCGAATCTTAAAAAAGTTCATCTCATCGATTATTACAGGGGAATCTTAAGGGGTGCAGGCCTCGTTGATGACGGCAGAACCCTCGATCTTTTCCTCGGGCAGGAGGCAAGGGTTGAGGCGGGTAAAATCCTTCAAAGCCATGGGCATAACGTTGCTTTGTCCCATGGGCCATCTTATCAACTTTCCCGGTCAAAACCCATAATAGCCATTAACCCGGGCGCCACCGGTGGAACGGCCAAGCGCTGGTTCCCGGAACGGTTTGCAGCCCTTGCCAAAAAACTTTCAGGCCGCTTCAAGGTTAAAATTTTCATATTCGGCGGCCCAGGGGACTATGAGCTCGGAGAAAAAATATCGGTCATGTCAGGCGGGTGCTGCATCAACCTTGCCGGCAGGACAACCCTTTCAACGGCCTTTGCCCTGATAGAGCGCTGCTCGCTTTTCATCACCAACGATTCAGGGTTGATGCATGCCGCAGCAGCCCTTGGCGTCAACCAGGTAGCCATAATTGGTTCCACCAACCCGGTCACCACCCCTCCGTCAAACTTAAATTCAACCGTGGTTCGGGTGCCTGTTCCCTGCAGCCCCTGCATGAAGCCTGAATGCCGCTATGACCACCACCAGTGCATGGATAAGATTTCCGTTGAAATGGTGTATGGGACGGCCATGGATATGGTCATGGGTATGGATAGGGATATAACCATGGGTGCGGAAGGGGGGGGTACCTGATGAATATCCTGATAGTAAAGATGAGCGCCATCGGAGACGTGATCCACACACTTCCGGCCCTTAATGCTCTTCGGAGCCATTTCCCAGACGCCCACATCACCTGGTTAGTGGAAGAGGCTGCGGCGGATCTCGTGATCGGCCACGAAGCCCTTGACCGGGTCATTGTCTCTAAGCGCAAGCAGCTGGTGAAGCAGCTTTTCTCCCGGTCGTTTTTAACCGGTGCTGGAAAAATTCTCGCCTTTATACAGGAACTCAGGGACACCCGCTATGATATGATCATAGACTTCCAGGGCCTCTTAAAGAGCGGTGTCATGGTAATGCTCGCAAGGGGAAGGATAAAGGCAGGATTTGACAGGGGCATGGACCATGGCGAGCAGAGCCATATTTTTTACAACCGAAGAATCCCTCCCGTCAGCATGGAGATCCATGCCCTGAAGCGGGGATTGATGATGATCGAAGCCCTTGGCATCCCAACGGAAAGGGTTGAATACAGGCTTCCTGTCTCTTCTGACGATCATAAAACCATGGCAACTCTGCTCAAAGAAGGGGGGATCGATCCTGAACAACCCCTGGTCTGCATCAACCCCCAGGCTACCTGGGAGACAAAGCTGTGGGACAACCGTGGCTTTGCAGAGTTGAGCGATGCCCTTCAGGAGAGATACGGGGTTCAGGTTGTCTTTACGGGCGGTCCAGAAGAGAGGGATGTGATCGATACCATCATGGCCATGACCGTGAGGCCATGTGTCAGTCTGGCGGGCCTCACCACCCTTAAAACCCTTGCGGCGCTATACCGGCGGGCCGAGCTTCTGGTAACTACCGACACAGGTCCCATGCACCTTGGGGCGGCAGTCGGAACAAGGGTGGTCGCCATCTTTGGATCAACCGCTCCCTGGCGTACAGGCCCCTACGGCCCAAACCATGGTATTGTCCGGTCAAACCTCGTCTGTTCACCCTGCTTTAAGCGCCATTGCCCCCATTGCCATTGCAACTGTATGCAGGGTATCACCGTTGAAAAAGTGATGGAGGCAGTACAAAAACAGTTGGAGCCGACCCTATGAAACTGTCTGTTATTGTGGCCACTTACAACCGGCCGGATGCCTTGAAACGTGTGCTTGAGGGGCTTTTAAATCAGTCGAGCGTTCCCCATGAGATCATTGTGGCCGATGACGGTTCCCGTGGGGAAACCGCAAATCTTGTGAATCAGATTGTCTCTTTGTCACCCCATTGTCCTGTTTTGCATGTATGGCATGAAGATCTCGGGTTTCGTTTGGCTGAGATACGGAACAGAGCTATCTTCAAATCGTCGGGGGACTATATTGTCTCCATTGACGGAGACTGCATCCCAGGCAGGCATTTTATTAAAGATCATATGCGACTGGCAAAACCGGGTTTCTTTTTCCAGGGAAAGCGGGTGATTGTGGAACAAGAACTTGAAGCCTCCTTTGACTTTGATAAGACCAATAGAACATTAAAACTTTTCATAGATGCATTGAAGGGAAGGATTTCCAATGCCCACCACCTGCTTCGAATTCCTCTGTTCCCGGCCTTGACAACCACCAGGTTATCGGGAGTCAGGGGCTGCAACATGGGATTCTTCAGGGAAGATCTCTTTGCTGTAAATGGATTTAACCAGGATTTCAAGGGGTGGGGCAGGGAGGATTCCGAGCTTGTGGCAAGGCTTTACAACTATGGATTAAGAAGAAGGGAACATCC
>JAVERV010000075.1:0-16859 GCA_034006945.1 Desulfobacterium sp.
ATCAATAGGTTGTTCAGCTATATTGAAAAAATCAGTTTGAAAACATTTCGAATGACGCTGAAAACCTTTATTTACAAGGGGGCTTGTTTGTTTTAAAAGAGCCGCACCCGTCGCATATAACACTTCCCGTCTGGCACCTCGAACCTGCCTCTCAATCAGAAGTGTGTCCAGAAAATTGAGACCGCCACTCTGCACAGTGGAGCAGACAACGAAACCCAGAAAGATTTAACGGCCGAATATGCCTTGGATGTGGAAGGCGTTAAAAACGTTATAAGAAAGGAGTAGATCATGTCACTCGGCACAATTATACTCGTTATTTTAGTTTTGGCGCTTTTGGGAATAATCCCAGCCTGGCCCCACAGCAGATCCTGGGGATATGGGCCCAGCGGCGGGATTGGACTGATTTTGATCATTATTGTGATTCTGCTTTTATTGGGTAAATTATAGACAAGCCATGATCGGACTCAGGCATATCCATGGAGTATAATTTAAAAACAAAGCAGGAGGGAGACCATGAAATAATTTCGCAGCAGAATCGCCCTGCCATTGACTGTGGCCATGTTTTTATTGGAAAAGAGGCGGCCATTGAACCCAAGGGGAAAAATATATTCTGTAAAGTAAAGGAAAAAAACAAAATGAATGTTTTGCTGATCTATCCGAAATTTCCCGAAACCTTCTGGTCTTTCACACACGCCATTGCTTTTATCGGGAAAAAAGCCGCATTCCCTCCGCTTGGCCTTCTCACTGTGGCAGCCCTGTTACCCGGGGAATGGTCCAAACGTCTTGTGGACATGAATGTGGAGCGCTTGAAAGATGAGGATATTTTATGGGCAGACCTGGTTTTTATCGGGGGAATGGCGGTACAGCGCACATCCACTATCCAGGTCCTAGAGCGGTGCAAATCGTTGAACGCAACCATTGTTGCAGGCGGACCGCTTTTCACATCAGAGCCGGATGATTTCAAAGACGTTGATTATCTTGTTCTTGATGAAGCCGAACTTACACTGCCACGGTTTTTGTCGGATCTTGAAAATGATCAGCCTAAAAGAGTCTACAGGGCAGAAGGGTTCTGTGACCTTAGCCAAACCCCTTTCCCATTGTGGAATTTATTAAATATTAAGCGATATGCATCCATGAGTATCCAGTTTTCCAGGGGATGCCCGTTTAACTGTGATTTTTGCAATGTAACAACCCTGTTCGGCCACAGACCACGGTTAAAAACAACCGAACAGATCATTCTGGAACTGGATAATATTTATTCTCTGGGGTGGCGGAGCAGTATTTTTTTTGTTGATGATAACTTTATCGGCAACAAACGATTTTTAAAAGAAGAATTGCTGCCCGGCCTGATCCAGTGGAGAGAGGATAAAAAAGGGTGCGTTTTTTTCACGGAATCTTCCATCAACCTGGCAGATGACGAAGAACTCATGAACATGATGGTCAAGGCGGGTTTTGACTCTGTGTTCATCGGGATTGAGTCCCCGGATGAGGTCTCTTTGAAAGAATGCAAAAAAAACCAGAATATAAACAGAGATTTGCTGGACAGTGTTTCCAGGATCAACCGATCAGGCCTGCAGGTCATGGGCGGTTTCATTGTTGGATTCGACAATGATAAGCCCTCTACCTTTCAGCGACAGATCGATTTTATTCAAACGAGCGGGATTGTGACGGCAATGGTTGGAATGCTCCAGGCCATTCCGGGAACACAGCTTTTTGAGCGGCTTAAAGGTCAGAACCGTCTATCCGAACAATTTTCCGGCGACAATGTGAACGGTACGACCAATATTATTCCAAAAATGGGTATGGAAAAACTGCTGAATGGGTATCAATTGATCATGAAACAGATTTATTCACCTAAATACTACTACCAACGGGTCAGAACTCTTTTAAAAGAGCTCAAGGCACCCGAGGTGATTGAGCCTTTGAACCTTCAGCGATTTCTATCCATTTTCCGTTCCGCAGTAAGGCTCGGCATTTTAGGTAAAGAACGATTTCATTTCTGGTATCTGATCATATGGACATTGATTAGAAAACCAAAGCTTATTTCAACAGCAATAGCCCTGTCCATATATGGCTATCATTACAGAAAAATATGCGAACGATATATTTATTAAAAAGGAAATTGAGCCATGAATTTAAAAAAGATCACCACACTGTTGGCATTGATGGTTGTTATCAACGTAATTTCAGTCCAGGCCCAGGAAAATTCAACCTCTGATATCTGGCTGGAATCTAAAATTACAACCACCTATGCCCTAAACGAGCATTTAAGCCCATTTGATATCACCGTTGACGTTAAGGATGGGGTTGCCATCCTGGAGGGAGAGGTAGATTCCTCTGTGGAAAAATCACTTGCCCTTGAAATCGTTAAAGGCATTGAAGGGATAAAGGGTGTTAAGGATAATATAAAGATAGCCCCTTCTGCCCGAAAAGAAAAATCATCCGGTTTTATGACTACCGTCCACAATGCGAGCATGGTTGCAAGGGTAAAATCCAACCTTTTATGGAATCAAGAAACCAGCGCCATGGATATCAATGTGGATGCGGATGGCAGCACGGTTACGCTTAGCGGAACGGTTTCATCAGAGATAGAGAAAAAACTGGCCGTACAGCTGGCTGAAAACACCAGTGGTGTTTACCATGTGAACGATAAACTCTTGGTTGAAAAAAAGAACACAGACACAACTCTGGGTGAAAAAATAGACCTGACAGTAGCAAAAACCGAAAAGGTGGTTTCAGACACATGGATCACCGCAAGAGTAAAATCCCGGCTCCTGTTTGACAAAGAGACTGACAGTCTGGAGATCAATGTTACTACAAGAAATGGTGTTGTAACGCTTGAAGGTTCGGTTTCCAATAAACTTAAAAGAGACTATGCCGTAAAGCTTACTGAAAATACAGTGAACGTAAAAAAAGTTGTCGATAAATTAAACATTAAACAATAGACCCATTTAGTACTACAGCGACACATTCATGTTTTACTGACGACATCACATGTTGAGGATGGGGCATATTGATATAATACAGGCTTTATACGATCCCATACGTTGTGTTTGTGGCTCTAAACGACGCTGTAGTATTAAATTGGAACTAGAAAGCTTGGTAAAAAACACAGTTTTAAAAAAGGGAGAAATGTCATGAGAATCAAAAAAATGGTTGTGCTGATGTTCGTTGTATTTACACTTTTACTGGTTGGTTGTGAAAAGGATGGCCCGGCTGAAAATGCGGGTAAGAAGATCGATAATGCCATTGAAAATACGGGTGATAAAATGGGCGACGCCGTTGAAAAGTCAGGTGATAAAATTAAGGAGATGGGCGACAGCATAAAGGACAGCACTAACTAAAGCAGGAGAGAACAGCCCTTTCCATTTGCGACAAAATTATGGGAAGCAGGGAAGCATCCCAGGCAAGACATTAAAAGATCCCAGGGTTACTCTGACTCTTGTCAACCTTCTGGATCAAAGATCCAGAAGGGGAATCTAAAGACCCCGGCGAACCATCATTATGATCAAGGCCTAAATTCATTTTTAACAAAATTATCAAATCAGACGAATCTGCGAAGATCATACTCTGAAGGATTTAGCCATGCCCAAAGTATTTTTAGATATTTTCACCAAATTCCTGGATTCCATCCATGAACCGCTTTTACTGCTTGATTCCGATTTAAAGGTTGTTAAAGCCAATCGCTCTTTTTACATGGCCTTCAGCGTAAAACCTGAAAATACCGAAGGTGTATTGATATATGATCTTGGTAACGGGCAATGGAACATCCCCCAACTGAGGAAACTCCTTGAAGAAATTCTTCCTGAAAATACCATATTCAACGATTTTGAAGTGGAGCATGATTTTGAACACATCGGCCCAAAAATAATGCATCTCAACGCCAGAAGCATTTATAAAGACGTTAATCATACCCAGTTTATCCTGTTGGCTATAGAAGATGTAACCAAACAGGAACATTACAAACAACATCTTGAAAAAACTGTTAAAAGCCGGACTGCCGAACTCAAGAGGGCCAGACAAACTGCGGAAACTGAAAAGCTTGCCGCAGAAGATGCCCTGTATGAAATAGAAAAGCTCAAAGAACAACTGGAAGCAGAGCGGGCGTACCTGAAAGAAGAAATTAAACTGGAACACAACCATGAGAACATTATCGGCAGCAGCGATATGCTCAAATACGTCCTGTACAAGGTTGAGCAGATAGCTGAGAGCAATACCACCGTTCTGATTCTTGGGGAGACCGGAACCGGTAAAGAACTTGTTGCCAGGGCCATTCACGGTTCCAGCGAACGAAAAGGCAAAGCGTTGGTAAAAGTCAATTGCGCAGCATTGCCGGCCAATCTCATAGAAAGTGAACTGTTCGGCCATGAAAAAGGAGCCTTCACCGGTTCTGACCGGCGGCAGCTGGGGCGATTTGAAGTTGCCGATGGTGCAACCCTTTTTTTGGATGAAATTGGCGAGCTCCCCCTGGAACTACAGTCAAAACTGCTTCGCGTTCTCCAGGATGGTGAATTTGAGCGGCTGGGAAGTTCAAAAACCATCAAGGTGGATGCAAGAATCATTACGGCAACAAATCGAAATCTTGAGGAAGAGGTTGAAAAGGGGCGGTTTAGGAGTGACCTGTGGTATCGGTTGAATGTGTTCCCGATTACCATACCCCCGCTTAGAGAAAGAGTAGCAGACATACCCCCTTTGGTAGATTTTTACGTCAAGAAGATATCCAGACGACTGGGAAAAACCATTGACCATGTTCCCATAAACGTTATGAGCTCCATCCAGAATTATCACTGGCCCGGCAATGTCCGAGAACTGGAAAACGTACTTGAACGGGCGGTTATCAATTCTTCTGGTTCAAAACTTCACCTGGTTGATGATCTTAGTAAATCCTATAAACATTTAAGTAAGAACCTGAAAACCTTGGAAGCAATTGAACGCGACTATATCGTGGGTGTGCTTAAGCAGACCCATTGGAAAGTGAGCGGTACCAACAGCGCCGCCGAGATTCTCGGCCTTAACCGCAGCACCCTGCGCGGCCGCATGCGCAAATTAAACATTACCAGATCCTGATTCTAAAACTCGATGATTGGAGGAACATACTCGATGCCCAGGGAAACGACAAAGCCCGCTTATTCTGAAAGGTGGGAGCTCCTGTGACTCTGGGTACCAGCACAGCGCTTGCAGGAAATATTCCCGCAAACAAGAGCATTACCATGAACAACAGCATAAAAGGGGGGCGGCCACATGAGTGATACCGGTTTTCAAAAAAAATTACGTATAATAACCATGGACGACGAAGAAATGATCCGGGATATTGTCCGAGCAATGCTCAACAAACTCGGCCACGAAACTTTTCCCGCCAAAGACGGGGAAGAGGCCCTGGGAATTTATAAAAAAGCCATGGAAGACAACGCTCCCATTGACCTGACCATCATGGATCTGACCGTTCCACAAGGGATGGGAGGGAAAGAGGCCGTACAAAGGCTCTTAAAAATCGACCCAAAGGCAAAGGTCGTTGTTTTCAGCGGTTATTCAAACGACCCGGTAATGGCAGACTGGAAAGCATATGGTTTTTGCGCAGCTCTTGAAAAACCATGCAGGTTTGAAGACTTCACAGATCTCATGAATCGCTTTGTGGACAAAAACTCCGAGCATGCTTGATACCTCTCCCTGTGTCAAATAAAACCAAGCCTTTTTACCCAATTCCATCACAAAAAGGGACCTACCATGGAAGATCAGGATAAAATAATACGAAAGGAATTAGAGAGCCTGCGCAGGCGTGCCGAGGAACTGCTCAAGAGCCGTAGTGCTGTAAAGGGGGCCCCGGGGATTGAAAAAACAAACCTTGGAAAATATCTTAAGAACCCCCTTAAACTGATACATGAACTCCAGACCTTTCAGATCGAGCTGGAACTCCAGAACAAAGAGCTGCTCCGATCCCAGCAGGAACTGATCGCTTCCAGGGCAAGCTATACCGAACTCTACGATTTTGCCCCGGTGGGTTATCTTACCATCAGCTCCAGGGGGATCGTCCGCAAGGCCAACTTCACCTTTGCCGATATGATATCAATACCTAAAACACATATCGTGGACCACCCCTTTTCCGACCATGTGGCGTCGGAAGATCAGGACATATATTACCACCATTTGCGAACCCTTTTTGAATCAAAAGATCGTCAGGTATGTGAACTTCGCCTCAAGCAAAGATCGGGTGAAATCCTGTACGTACAAATAGAAAGCAATGTTACATCGGGCGACCCTGGGGAAACAGGAGAAAGCAGGACAATGGTCAGCGACATTACCCGGCGCAAACAGGCTGAAGATGAACGACAGGATCTTGAACAGCAGCTCCACCGAGCTCAAAACATTGAATCCATCGGGATTCTTGCCGGGGGTATTGCCCATGATTTCAACAACATTCTATTCCCCATAATGGGGTTTACCGAGATGACCATCCAAGATCTGCCCGACGACCATGCCCTCCAGAAAAATCTTGAAGCCATACTCCATGGGGCCATACGGGCCAGCAATCTGGTCAAGAAGATTCTTCTCTTCGGCAGTCAGCGCCATGATGAAAAAAAACCAGTGACGCTCCAGCCATTAATCGTTGAAGTATTGTCCTTGCTGCGATCTACCATCCCTGCCGACATCAAAATCGAACATGACCTGGACGAAAGAGTATGCCTTGTGTTTGGTGATGGAACTGAACTCTATGGGGTGATCATGAACCTTTGTACCAATGCCTTTCATGCAATGGAGCAACGGGGGGGGACGCTTACAGTAACTCTCAACAGGGTTGATTCCGGTACGGTCCGTGAGATGAAGCTCTCCTCGGCTAACTATTGCTGCCTGCAGGTCCATGATACCGGGGAGGGGATCTCCCCCAGAATCATTGAAAAAATATTTGATCCCTATTTTACCACCAAAAAATTCGGCAAAGGTTCCGGGCTTGGGCTCTCGGTGGTCCATGGGATTGTTAAAAATTATGGGGGAACCATAACCGTTAACAGCGAAATGGGCACGGGAACGGTATTTTCCCTCTACCTTCCGTTAACCTCGGAAACACAACCCCAAGAAATTGCGGATCCTCCATTACGCCCGGTTGACAACGAACGTATTCTGTTCGTGGACGACGAAAGCCAAATTGTCTCCGTGGGGGCCAAGATCCTCGAACGGTGCGGCTACAACGTCACAGGCAAGACAAGCAGCATGGAGGCCCTGTCGACATTTCAAGAAAATCCCTGGCAATTTGATCTTGTGATAACGGATATGACCATGCCCGGCATTGTCGGAACCGAGCTTGCAAAAAGGATGATGGATTTACGCCCGGGTATCCCTATCATCATATGCACAGGCTTCAGCGAAAGAATAGATCCAGAAACGGCCGCTGCCATTGGGATCTGCGCCTACATCAACAAACCTGTTTTAAGCGCCCATCTGGCGACCATCGTGCGCAGGGTTCTGGATGCCCGCATCCCCCCAAGCTTAATCCCGGCCCTCGCAAACCTGAGCTTATCCAAAGCGCCAAGAGCTTCCTTCGGGGAGGGGAGGGGGTCATGGGACAGGGGTCACATATAGCCATAGGTCACATATAGCCTTATCTTCTGGAGTGTCAATCAAGTCTTGTAAAGGTTACCAAAGGATTGTTTGATCTGCGGCCCTAAGGGATGGGGCATTCTTGGTTGGAGGTCAAACACCTGGCACGAAACTTGAATTAATTTGAATATTGAATAAATATAGATCGAGCCCTGTGGATACTGGGAATCATGGATTGTTAAATCATGGGAATGTTTATCCATATTGTGATTGCCGTTGTCACAATAGTGGTCAACATCACCCGGGACCGGATTTTTTTAAAAATCATCATAACCCGGTTTAAATCTGTAAGTGCAGGGCAAAACAGGAAAGAAATTCAGCCTGGTCAGTCAACAACGTCGCATTGTCGGGTATTCCGTCGGTGCATCTATCAACGCAAGATTATGTAGAGGAGTAAAATCATGGCGAAAGCAACCGTAGTAAGGCATTGTCTTATAGGGCTCGTTCTGGCTGTGTTCATTGCAGGATGCGGGGGAACATGGAACAAGGAAAGTACTGGAGAGTATGTTGATAATGCTGTCCTCACCTCCAAGGTCAAGGCTGCAATATTCAATGATCCCATGCTCAAGGTTCTTCAGATCAATGTAGAATCCTTCAAGGGAGTTGTTCAGCTGAGCGGTTTCGTGGATTCTAAAAAGGCCTCTAACAGGGCCGTGGAAATAGCACGCACAGTAACGGGGGTCGAATCCGTTAAAAACGACATGATCGTCAAATAGATTTCATATAACCGGCACGGCCGGAGCGAGAGATGGCATCCGGCCACAACGAATATTGAAACTCCGCTACCTATGGCGCTTCGAAGCGAGTTTCATATAAAATTAAGGAGTAATTAATGGGGTGATCCCAATGATCCTGGTCAAAATAACGCTAACCGTGCTTGCAGAAAAACAAATGGAGATTTTGCAGACCCTTCTTTCATTGATCGAACCGATAAAAAAAGAAAAAGGGTGCAGCAGCTATACCATCTTTTGTGACATCGAAGACAAAAACAGCTTTTGTATCATCGAAGAATGGACAAACCAAAAGGATTTGAATCATCATTTAAAATCACTTCGGTTCGGCGTGTTGCTTGGGACAAAACCCCTTTTATTAAAACCACCAATTGTCCAGATTCACACACCCACTCATATTCAAGGGATGGCTTTTGTTGAAGCTGTCAGAACCAAAAGAAAAGAATAAAAGGAGCGTTATTATGCTTTCCTGGTCAATATTATTTTTAGTAGTTGCAATCATTGCCGGTATCCTGGGTTTTGGGGGTATTGCCGGTACTGCCATCGGAATTGCAAAGATACTGTTTGTTCTCTTTTTAATCCTGTTCGTTGTATCTTTGATCTTGGGCAGACGGCCACGGGGCTGATTCCTTTCCTGTAAAAAAGGGATACGTTATCCTTAAAAATGAGGAAGAAACGTGTTTAACTATTTCACAATCAATGCCTGGGGGTAAAACCCCCAGGATCTTTTCAGATTATTGGAATAAGCAGAGGGGACACAACCTCCAGATGATTTTATTCCCCGGCATGCCGGGCCAGGTGATTTCAAAAAGGAAACGTCATGGAAACAAACTACGAACCGAAAAAAATCGAAAATATTTTATCCGAGGCCGACGAACTGCTCAATCAGTTGAACTCCGAGCTGATCCAAGAGATGGAAGAAACCCAACGAACCCAAATCGAAATCCATGCCAATACGTTGAAAAAAAGAAAACTTGAGGTTCAGCACAAAATCAAGGAAGATAAAACATCAGATCCAAGTTCCTATGGCGAAGGAATGCACGAGGCCATCGATGAGATTGTGACGGCCATGAAGGCCCTGACACGCTATCTGACCTGATTCTGGTCAAGCACCTTTAAGTAGTTGAAACAAACGCTGCTTTCTCAGACAAAGGACGTGGTCAATGAATGTTAGACGTATTGCAAAAGATTTTCCAGTTGTTTGCGTGGGCGGTTCGGCGGGCGGCCTTGACGCATATATCCGTTTGCTGCGGCATCTGCCCGCCGATACAGGTGTTGCGGTTGTCATCGTTAATCACCTGAGAACCGTGGCCACCAGACTCCACGAGATTCTCCCGCTTTATACCAAGATGCCGGTTAAGCTGATCACGGAAAACTTACTCATTAAACCCAACCATGTGTTTATCATCCCGGCACAGCGTGATTTGCACGTTTTTGAAGGGGGGTTCCGCTTAAAGCCGATATCAAAGCCCAGGGGATGGCCCGACGTGATTACTGTTTTTCTGCGTTCCCTGACGGAGAATTGGGACGGCAAACTTATCGCCGTCATTGTGTCTGGATATGATGGAGACGGGGCTGCGGCTTTATGCGGCATAAAAGAGGTGGGGGGCATTACCATCGCACAGAAACTCGATACAGCCAAGCAGCCTGATATGCCTGAGAGCGCAATTGAAAGCGGGTGTATAGATTTTGTTCTTTCACCTGAAAATATCGCTCGAGAAATTGTACGAATTTCCAACGCTCAGGAACTGGAAACATGATTCTGATGAAAAGAAACACTAACTAAAATAGGAGAGAACAAATGAAATTTAAGACGATAAACGGATTGCTATTGAGTGTGTTTGTCTGTTTCCAATTGTACGGTTGTGGCGCATTGATTGTTGGAGGCACAGCTGCAGGAGCAACATATGTCTATACAGCGGGATGGGTGGAAAGAAATTATACCGCCAATGTTGATAAGGTCTATAAGGCATCTTTAATCGCTGCTGAAAGAATGGGTATGGTTGTCGAGACAAAAACCATATCTGTGGCCGCAGCCGATATTAAGGCTGTAAAGGGTGATAAGGAGTATTGGTTCAAAATGGAAGAAAAATCAAAAAACATGACAACCCTTTCCATTCGCGAAGGAGTTATGGGAAACAAGGAAGCATCCCAGGCAATACATAAAAAGATCGAAGGTTTACTCTGATTCTTATCAACCCTCTCTGGATCAAAGATCCAGAGAGGGAATCTAAAACCTGAAAAACCCAGCAGTATCGTTTTGAACACTGCCAGGACAATCGACCGTGGAATTTGTAAACAATTCTTTGTAACTCTTCGACCTATCCAAAGAATTTATTAGAATTCGAAAATCAAAAAAGGAGAATGTTTTTATGTCTAAAAAAGTGGCGATTAATGGATTTGGGAGAATTGGCAGTGCAATTTTAAAGATAATATTGGAAAATCCTGAATTTGAACTTGTGGCTTTAAACGATCTACAGCCTTTGGAGAACCTTGCCTATCTGTTGAAATATGACTCGGTTTATGGGAGGTATGAGAGGGAGGTTAAGGCTGAAAAAGACAGTCTGAATATGAATATAGATGGTAATAAATATCGGGTGTTCAGCGAAAAAGATCCGGCTAAATTGCCGTGGAAAGCTTTGCAGGTTGATATTGTGTTTGAATGTACTGGAATGTTTCGTAAAAAGGAGGAACTGGAAAAGCATTTGCAGGCCGGAGCAAAGCTTGTGATTCTTTCCGCCCCGGAAAAAACAGGCGATGTTCAGATGATAGTTCACGGTGTCAACCAACCGGACAGATCTCAAAATCTGGTCTCCTGTGCCAGCTGTACTACCAACTGCATCAGCCCTGTGGTTGAAGTCCTGGGAAGAAGAGTCGGCATAAAAAAGGCCTTGATGACCACAATTCATGCTTACACCTCAAGTCAGTCTCTTGTGGACGCACCAAAAAACAAGTGGAGCCGAGGCAGGGCCGCAGCGGTCAATTTTGTACCCACAACCACCGGTGCAGCCCAGGCCACTACAAAAATTCTTCCCCAGTATAAAGATAAATTCGATGGGGTTGCGGTTCGGGGACCGGTTCCTGTTGGATCACTCACAGATATGGTTTTTTTATTAGAGCGTGATTCCACGGTGAAGGAGGTCAATGAAATTTTCCGCGAAGAATCAAAAACCGATCGATATCGTGGCATCCTGGGTGTCACCAGGGACCCTCTGGTCTCATCGGACATAATCAAAGATCCCCGTGCCTCGATTGTGGATTTGAACATGACCCAGGTTGTGGATGGGGATTTTCTAAAGGTTATGAGTTGGTACGACAATGAATGGGGATATGCGAATCAGATGGTCAGGACTGCAATGGAAATGATTCAACAGGCATAACCCATTAATATTTATCTGTAAAAAAGGCAAATTACAGCTCCCTTATGTTAAAGAGGAGAAAGAAGGGAGGCATAACGTGGTGAACCTGCGAAAAATTTTACTTGGCGTATTTATTGATTGAAGGGGAGTTGGACGAACTCATCGGGCTTGCCGAGCATACCATCGCCTCCCGGGCGCATTCCTATCGCATCATGAAACGACGATATGAGGCACGAAATCAGGCTGGTCCTTGATGCCGCTCCCCAATACGTGATTCCAGCCCAGGTGTCTTTGCTACAAAAGCCTGGTCTGGAACTTTTTCCTGCGAAACGGGAAATACTGCGCCACCCTTCAGCAAGGTTTGGATAGCCGTAAAAGAAACTGTCGTCCTCCAGCAGACGCCGGGTTTTTGACTCTTTCCTGTACCTCCGTTGTCCGGAGACCCTTGGCCGACAGGCGTTCTTCCACCTCTCGCAGCAGATTCTTGAAACGAATAGGATTCTGCTCTGTTTCCCGCCCGGCCCGATGCGTCGGCATAAACAGCGAAATACACCAGCCAGAACGTTTTGTTAAAAAAGTTTCTTTTAATTTTTCTATAGTGATTAGATCCATAACACAGCTCTCCTTTAATGATTATTCTGTCGGCATTTATCTCGTTTCTTTGCTTTTCAAGAATATATTGACGACTCATTGTTCGTGGTTTTTGGGAAAACCGGCACGCTCCTCGGAAAAAGACGCCAACGAGATCACCAGTTCGAATTCTCCGGTATCAGGGCCTGCCTTCACCTGAAAACCCAGTTTTTTCCCCAGCTCAAGCATGCTTTGATTTTCACGCAAAACAATACCTTGCACCTTTTGATACCCCTGCTTTCTGGCGATCTTCAGACATTTTTCAAGCAGACTTGAACCAATTCCAATGCCATGCCAGGGGTCGCCGACCACAACGGCAAACTCCCCTGTCTTCCTATCCGGATCTCCGGTGATCCTGGCCACCCCCAGCATCCGCTCGGTTACAGGATCATCATCCAGGGCCACCAGCGCAATTTCCCGGTCGTAATCGATCTGGGTGAACCGGGCCAGCATTTCAAGGTCAAATTCCTTGACATGGCTGAAGAAGCGGTAATAGATAGTCTCCGGCGACAGCACCTCTGCAAAACTTTCAAAAAGAGAGGCATCCTCCGGGCGGACAGGACGGACAAACAGCCGGGTTCCCTCTTCAGTGACCAGGTGGCTCTCATCCTCTGCCGGATACGGGCTGATCACTAGATGCAGGGGGTAAGGGCGTAAAGGCTTTGAAACGAGAATGCGGGCATCCACGGCCACAGCCTTTTCGTCCTTGATCATGACAGGGTTCATGTCCAGCTCCGCAATCTGGGGAAAATCGATCAGCATCTGGGAGAGCCGGATGATCATCTCTTCGAGACCTTCCACATCCGCCGGGGGGCGGTTCCGATACCCTTGCACCAGGGTCCAGGCCCGGGTCTTTTCCATCATGCGCCGGGCCAGCAGCCGGTTCAGGGGGGGAAGTCCCAATGCCCGATCTTTGAGGACCTCCGTAAAGATACCACCCATTCCGAACAACACCACCGGCCCGAAATGAACATCCCGTTTGGCACCCAGCAGAATTTCATAATCCGGATTTGCAAAAAAAGGTTGCAGGGTGACGCCCTTGATTTGCGCATCGGGTTTGTAGCGGCGGGCGGACTCAACAATTCCTAAAAAGGCCTCCCTGACATCTTCATCCGAGCGCAGATCCAGGCGGATACCACCGGCCTCGGTTTTGTGTGAAATGTCCGGGGATAGAAGCTTCATAACGAGGGGATACCCCATCTCCCGTGCCAGGCGGCTCGCATCGTCTTTGGTTGCAGCCGTTTCCGTCCGAATCACGGGAAGGCCGTAGGCCGAAAGCACATTGCGCGCATCGGCTTCGGGGATGAACTGACCTGCTGACGCACGGGCCAGCAGTTGTCCTGCTTTTTCAGAATCAACAGAGATCTCACGGGTCAGTTTGGGAGGAATTTCCAGAACGTCTTCCATGTTGCGGGCATATTCAACCATGTACAAAAACGCCCGGATCGCCCGTTCGGGTGTATCATAGGTGGGGATACCCGCCTTATTGAGGATGGTCAAGGCGCCTTCAATGCTTTTTCCGCCCATCCAGCAGGCAAATACGGGGTACTGGCGCTCTTTCATCATGTCCGCCAGGGTTTGGGCCACCACAGCAGGATCTGTGAAGGCCTGGGGCGTAAGAATCACACAAACGCCGTCCGAATTCTTTGCATCGCAACAGACCTCCAGCGTTTGCCTAAAACGTTCCGGGGAGGCATCTCCGAGGATGTCGATGGGGTTGCTGCGGCTCCAGAAGGGCGGCAGAAAAGCATCGAGCCGTTGCAGGGTGTCAGGGTCAAGGGGTGCAGGGGCAAGATCTGCCAGTGCCATGGCGTCCGTGGCCATCACACCGGGGCCGCCGGCATTGGTGATGATGGCCAGGCGCGAACCCCGGGGCCGGGGTTGCTTGGCCATCAGTTCGGCGCAGTCGAAAAGATCCTGGATCGTGTCCACACGTACGACGCCGGCACGCTTGAAGGCGGCATCATACACCGCATCCTCCCCGGCCATGGCCCCGGTGTGGGAAGCGGCGGCTTCGGCGCCGGCCTGGCTTCGACCTGCTTTCAGGACGATAATGGGTTTGATCCGGGACACCGAGCGGGCTGCGCTCATGAACTTGCGGAAATTCGTCAGGCTTTCAACATAAAGCAGAATGCTTTTGGCCGACGGATCATTTCCGATATAATTGATAAGATCACCGAAATCCACATCCAGCATGGAACCGATGCTGACAAAATGACTGAACCCGATATGCTCCTTGAATGCCAGGTCCAGAATAGCCGTGCAGATGGCCCCACTCTGGGAGATAAAAGCCAGATCTCCGGCAGCGGGCATGCCTGCGGCAAAGCTTGCATTCAGGCTGCTGCCGGGCCGGATGATACCCAGGCAGTTGGGGCCCACGATGCGGAGCCCGCCGGCATAGGCTGTTGCACGGATCTGCTCCTCGATTTTCCTTCCAGCTTCGCCTACCTCCTTTCCCCCGGCCGAAATGATAATGGCCCCAGCGGCTTTATTTTTAACGCAGGCCTGTACAATATCCGGGACCGTATGAATGGGGGTTGCAATGATCACAAGATCCACCCCCGGCTCCAGATCCCGGATGGATTTTACTGTGGCCAATCCATGCACGGTTTCGTATTTCGGGTTGACGGGCAGCAGGGTCTGGGAAAATCCGCCCTCAATTAGGTTATTCATCAGCGCATTGCCGATGCTGCCGGTCCTTTCACTGGCACCAACCACCGCTACCCGGCGAGGCTTGAAGATACGATCCAGGTTGTATTGACTCATGACAATGCTCCTCCTTACAGAATGAATTCATATTTTCCACATTTTAGAAACTGCCCACGGATCGATAAAACGGTCCCAAGCCGATAAAGAACCATCCATCGACCATCAGCCCTTATTAAAGATTGCTTGCAACCTCTGCTACGGGTGCGGCCTCATGCTATTTGTTATTTTTTTTCATGCTTTGATAATTTTCATCGACAGGGCTTCCAGCCCGTCATCGGACGTATCCTCCTCGACCCAGATCAACCTTTCATCTTTTGCGACCATGCCGGCCGTAATCAGCCACCGGACGGCCATGCCGGCAAGGCCGCTTTTAGCATCATCAAGGGTGACGGGATGAACCCCATAAGCCAGGGACAGGAGATTGTTGGTTTTTTCATCGCCGCCATGGGACAGTATCCAGCAGCCGGGTCTGAATCGGGAAATCAGGCACGGCCCAGCTCTGCCCTGGGTTCTGGTCAGGATGTAACGCACATTCAAAGCATCGGCGGATTCAACCGCGTTCAGCGTGACGACATCTTCCACGGTGGCGTTGCCGGAACCCGCAGCCGCCCGAAAATAGGCGGACAAATCGGTTGGGCGCCCGAACGGTTTTTCCTCCCGCTCGGTGGAGATGGCGATCTTACCGAGCATCTCAACGGCTTCTACGGGATAACGTCCAATCGCCGTCTCTTCGGACAGCATCACCGCGTCCGTGCCGTCAAGAATTGCGTTGGCCACATCGGACACCTCGGCACGGGTCGGGCGTATGTTCTCGGTCATGGAGACCAGCATCTGAGTCGCCGTTATCACCGGCCGGCCCAGCAGATTCGCCTTGCGGATCAGCTTTTTCTGAACGGCCGGCACGTTCTGCAAAGGGATCTGCACCCCCATATCCCCCCGGGCAATCATGATCGCATCCGCCGCAGAGAGGATCCCATCGATATTGTCAATTGCCTCAGCGCGCTCGATCTTGGCAACCACATACGCGGAATGCCCCTTTTTTTGTGCAAATTCCTTGACCTTCAACAGATCAGCGGCTGTCTCCACAAAGGAAATCCCGAAGGCATTCACACCCTCCTCCAGGGCAAAGTCGACGAACGCAAGGTCGGTTTGCGACACTGCCTCGGCCATAATCTTCACCCCGGGAATGCTCAACCCTTTATGGGAAAGGAGTGGACCACCGATAACGGTCCGGCAGAAGACATCCTTCCCCGACACCTTTTCCACCCGGAGCTGTATGAAGCCGTCATTGAGGAAAATCACGTCTCCCGCGGTCACGCTTTCCGGCAGCCGCTTGTAGGCGACTGGTATCTGGTTGGGGGCAGTCGCAAGGTCTTTGACGGTCAAAACGGCCTCATCCCCCTTTTCCAACAGAAGCGGTTCCTCCAGGAGTTGGCCGATTCGTATTTTCGGGCCGGGAAGGTCCACCATGACCAGGCAATGGTGCTGAAGCCTTGCAGCAACGGTTCGGATGCGCCGAATATCCTCTTTGTGTCCCTGTCGGGTGCCGTGGGCGAAATTGAGCCGCGCCACATTCATACCCCGCAGCATCAGCTGTTCCAGGACGGCCTCCGAACGGGAGGCCGGTCCTATGGTGCACACGATCTTGGTTTTGTGAGTCGGTAACCTCATGGTCGTTTCTCCTCGCTGTTCAGTGTCCATCCTCTTTATAACTCACATTTCTCACCTGTGAGGGATAGTTTTTTGAATTAGCGGCATGTTGCTAAAAATGAACATTTAAAACAAGCGATGTCGATTTTTCTGGACATCACCATTTTTATGGTCCATAACATCATCA
>JAVERV010000076.1:0-16706 GCA_034006945.1 Desulfobacterium sp.
ACATACACTCCTCAATCTGATCAATAAACCTCGAGCGCAGGGCAAACTGACCCTTTCGATAGTTTGCATGGGAGAGATAGAGAAATCGCTCGGCCCTTGTCATGGCAACGTACATGAGGCGTCTCTCCTCCTGGATCTCCTTGGCGCCCCCGTCGATGGATCGCCAGTGGGGAAAGAGCTTTTCCTCGCACCCGACCACGAACACCGTGTCGAACTCGAGGCCCTTGGCCGAATGGATGGTCAAAAGGGCCACCCCTTCCCCGTCGTCATCCTCGTCCTTGGTGTCCTCCCTGATAAGCGCCGCCTCTTCCAGGTATTCCAGGATGGTGGGCTTATCCTTTGCAGTGTAGATAAGCTGCTCTATGTTCTCCTTTTTGGAGATGAATTCAGCCTCTGTCTTCACCTTTTTCTTCAGATATTCAAGGTAGTCTGTCTCCTCGATAACCCTTTCCATTGCCCGGTCCGGTGGGAGTTCCCCCAGGGAGTCAAGCAGCTCGAGAAGCCGGGAGAGCTCGCCATGGATCTTGGGGGTCAGCACCCTTTCCTCAACCATCTTTCTGGCAGCTGCAAGAAGGCTCATTCCCTCTTCTCTCATGCTGCCGATCTTCTTGACCATGGCCGGACCGATCCCCCTTTTGGGGGTGTTGATGATCCTTTCAAACGAGACATCGTCGTGGGGAAACTGGACACAGCTCAGGTAGGAGTTGATGTCGAGGATTTCCATACGTTCAAAAAACCCCTGGGCCCCCATGAGGCGGTAGGGAATCCTGAACATCCTGAAGGTCTTTTCAAAGGCAAGGGAACAGAACTTGGTGCGGTAAACCACGGCCATCTTGTCCATATCTATGCCCTCCCCCTTGCAGTTGAGGGCCTTGAGGCGTTTTGCCACCCATTCGGCCTCCTCGCCTTCGGTGAAGAATTCATGGATCTCCACCGTCCCTCCCCTCTTCCGGGAGAAACATTTCTTGTCCATCTTGTCGGCGTTGAAATCGATCAGCCCGTTGGCCGCCTGGACGATCTCATCGGCCGACCGGTAATTTTCCTCAAGCCGGAAAATTTTTGCATTGTCATACCGATCGGAGAACTCGAGGAAATGGTTGACATTGCTGCCCCGGAAACCATACACGGCCTGCCAGTCGTCGCCCACACAAAAGAGATTTCCGTGGTCGCCAAGGAGCAGTCGTGTGAGCTCGTCCTGGAGGTTATTGGTATCCTGGTATTCGTCGACCAGGATGTGGGTGAACTGCTGCTTGTAGCGCTGCTGGATTTCTGGGTAATCCCTGAGGATATCCCGGGTTTTTAACAGAATGTTGTCAAAATCCACCAGGTTGGCATCAAAGAGCCTCCGTTCATACTCCCTGTAAAGATCCACCACCCGGATAATGCCCATCCTCGGGTGCTCGTCAAAGTAGCGGTCCGGATGGGCCGAGTTCTTTGCCCTTGAAATGGTCGAGATGAGGTTGCCAGCATGCTTTTTTTCAAGGTTGTTGTTCACAAGAATCTCGGTTACAATCTTTTTCTGCTGGTAGATCGAGCAGATTTGGATGGGCGACGAGTAGCCAAGCACATGACAGTGGGTCTTGAAGATCACAAGACATGCCGAATGGTAGGTCCTGACCCAGGGAAACTGTGCATACCCGAGGCCGGAAAGCTTGTAAAGACGGCTCTTCATCTCCTGGGCCGCCTTGTTGGTAAAGGTGATGGCAAGGATCCTTGTGGGATCGGCCCCCTGGTCGATGAGGTGAATGATCTTTGCCGTCAGGGTCCGGGTCTTGCCCGACCCCGCCCCTGCAACCACAAGGGCGGGTGAGCCTGTGTGAAGGACTGCCATCTGCTGCTGTTTGGATAATTCCATTAATATACTGTCTAACCTTTTATTATCTCGTCAAGGGCCATCTCGACCGTGGATCTGATCTCATCAAGCCTCTTTTGTGTTAACGCTTCAAACCTTAAAACCAGTGCCGGCTGGGTGTTGGATGCCCGGACAAGTCCCCAGCCGTCTTCGAACAATGCCCGCATGCCGTCGATGTCAATGACCTCATTGCTCTTTTTAAAACGTTCGGTAATGGCCGCAACCACGTCAAATTTTTTTGTATCCTCACACTCAATCCGGATCTCAGGGGTGGTAAAGGTGACGGGAAGATCCTCGATGAGCTGGGAAACCGTTTTACCCGTATCGGCGATGATCTCGAGGAGCCTGCACGTGGCGTAAAGGGCGTCATCAAAACCGAAATAACGGTCTTTGAAGAACATGTGACCGCTCATTTCGCCTGCAAGCTCGGCATTCTCCTCTTTCATCTTTTTCTTGATCAGGGAATGACCCGTCTTCCACATGACGGCCCGTCCCCCGTGGCGTTCAATATCATCGTACATGACCATGGAACATTTCACCTCGGAAATAAAGGTTGATCCTGGTTTTCTCTTGAGAATCTCCCGGGCAAAGATCACCATGAGCTGATCCCCGTAAAGGATATTCCCCTTTTCATCAACCACGCCTATGCGGTCGGCATCCCCGTCATACCCCACGCCAAGATCCAGTTTTTTTTCTCGGACAAGATCCATGAGCTCCAGCATGTTGGCCTTGACCGTTGGGTCTGAAGGGTGGTTGGGAAAGGTGCCGTCCATGTCGCAGTAAAGGTCATGGACCTCGCAGCCCAGACCTTTCAGGACCGGCAGGGCTGTGACCCCCCCTGTGCCGTTGCCGGCATCGATGCCGATGCGAAGGGGTCGGCTGAGGATGATATTTTCCTGGATATAGGCCATGTAGGGGGTTGTGGCATCCGTGGTCTCAAGCGATCCCTGACCCTGGGCATAGGTGCCTGAGTCGATGATCCGCCTTACCTCCTGGAGCCCCTCGCTGTGAATGCTGTCATACCCGTTCATGAGCTTGAATCCGTTATACTCTGCCGGGTTGTGGCTCGCCGTTACCATGGCTCCGCCCTGGGCCTTGAGATGATGAATGGCAAAGTAGAGCACTGGGCTGGGACAGACGCCGATGTCAATGACATCACACCCGGTTGAGAGGATACCCTCGATAAAGAGTGCCGAATAATTGTCAGAGGTCAACCTGCAATCCCGGCCCACAACGACCCGCTGATTGTTGTCCCGTTCAAGAAGAGTCCCATAGGCCCGGCCGATCTTTACCACATCCCCATCCTCAAACTCCTTGCCTGCAATACCCCTTATATCATATTCCCTGAAAATTCCCGGATTCATATCGCCTCCTTATAACAGCTTTTAGCTGTTAGCTTTTAGCTCTTAGCTAACCGCTAACGGCTAATAGCTATCGTGTTTCATTGTTGTTGTGGCCGGATACATCCCTCGTTTCGAAAGTGGCGGTCAGGCAATAAGGCCCAGTATGATCGTGATCACTCCAAGGGTCCAGCAATAGGGGGCAAACAAATGGAGCCTCCCTTTTTTAACGATTCTTATCAACACCACCAGGGCCAGGGTCCCGACAATAAAAGCGACCAGAGTGCTCAGCAGGGTAATGAAATTAAATCCAATACCCGTGGCAAAAGAATCCTTGAGCATGAGCAGTTCGGCACCCACGATGGCTGGCATGGAAAGGAGAAACGAATATCTGGCCGCAGTCTCTCTCTCCACCCCTGAAAAAAGCCCAGCCGCAATGGTGGCACCGGATCTTGAGATTCCCGGAATCACGGCAATACCCTGGCAGGTCCCGATAAAAAGGGCGGTCCCGAACCCTATCTCCTTTACCTTTTTACCTTCGGACGGAGTAAGCCTTGTAAACCACAGAAAGGTGCCTGTGACAAGAAGCATAGAGCCCACGAGCACCAACGAGGAGAAGAGCAGATCCACGTAGTTTCTAAGGATCAGCCCTATAATTGCCGTTGGAATGGAACCGACAATGATGAGGGCCGCAAGCCTTACGTCACCATCCTCCTGCACCGCCTTCCTTACTTTATCCATTGATCCGGCACTCCTGATCAACCGTCCAAGAGTGACAAATATGGCCTTGATCTGTTGAAAGAACACAACCAGAACGGCAAACAAGGTTCCTAAGTGAACACTTATGTCAAACGAAAGTGCAGGCTCGGTAATGCCGAAAAAATTCTGCCCAAGCACAAGATGACCCGAAGAACTGACCGGTAAAAACTCTGTAAGCCCCTGAAGAACCCCAAGCACAAGACCCTGATATAATTCCATTCCCCATCCCATAATATATCCCTGTAAATATTTTTACCCCCGGCAAAACCACCGGGGTTCTGCAACTGTTTAACATGATCTAATACCGTCTATGGCAGGAAAGATCAAGATTTGATTATTCTGCTCCAGGCTAAAGTTATTCTGTTAGAGATAAAAAAGAATGCCATGCCCTGCTGGTTTTTTCAGCAGCAGCCTTGAAATGTGCCAGGATGATTTTTTAAAAAAACCACGAAGAACACGAAGGCCACGAAGGAAGGGAATCTTCGTGCTCTTCGTGTTCTTCGTTGTAAAACAATTTGGCGCCCTGAGGCCCTAATATTGATGGATTGACGGTAAGAATGAATTCACCGTGTATTCTGTCCGGCGATTCTGATTTTGGATAGTAATCGAAATTAAAATTACAATTTTTTCTATTAACTTGATCCAGATCAAGGAATTTAATATAATAATAGGCTATTGTATCCCCACAGTTAGAGATCGCATACATTAATCAACCATTCAAGGAGGACGAACATGTTCTGTTTTCAATGTCAGGAAACCGCAAAGAATCAAGGATGCACCATCAGTGGAGTTTGCGGCAAGAAAGAGGAAACTGCAAACCTTCAGGATCTTTTGATTTTCAACCTCAAGGGAATCGCCGTTCTTGCCCTCAAGGGCAAAGAGAGCGGGGTCGACATGACCACCGAGGCGGCCAGATTCGCAACAAAGGCCCTCTTTACAACCATCACCAATGCCAACTTTGACGACAACAGCCTCGTTGAATGGGTAAACCGGGCTGTAGCCTGCAAAAAGACAATCGCGGACAAGCTTGCAGGAGACGTCGTGGGACAGCTCCACGACTCAGCCACCTGGTTTTCAACCGATATTGAAGAGTTCCAGGCCAAGGCGAAAACCGTAGGGGTCCTTGCAACAGAGAATGAGGATGTCCGATCCCTGCGGGAACTTTTAATCATCGGCCTCAAGGGCATTGCAGCCTATGCCGAGCATGCAGCGGTTCTTGGCAAGGAAAAGGACGAAATCTACAACTTTATCCTGGAGGCCCTTGCATCGACCACCAAGGATCTGAGCGTGGATGAAATGGTGGGCCTGGTACTAAAGGCAGGAGAAATCTCCGTGGTCACCATGGCCACCCTGGACGAGGCCAACACCTCTGCCTATGGCAACCCGGAGATCACCGAGGTCAACATCGGCGTCGGCGACAAACCAGGCATCCTCATTTCCGGTCATGACCTCAAGGATATGCAGGAGCTGCTCGAGCAGACCAAGGGCACAGGGGTTGATGTGTACACCCACGGCGAGATGCTTCCTGCCAACTACTATCCTGCGTTCAAGAAATACGACCATCTCAAGGGCAACTATGGCGGTTCCTGGTGGAGACAGAACGAGGAGTTTGAATCCTTTAACGGCCCCATTGTCATGACCACCAACTGCATCATCCCCATCAAAAAGAGCAACACCTATGGGGAGAGGATCTTCACCACAGGGGTAGTCGGTTATCCTGGTGTTGAAAAAATTGCCGATCGCAAGGAGGGCGGGGCCAAGGATTTCTCCAAGGTCATCGCCCTTGCAAAGACCTGCAAAGCACCCAAAGAGATCGAGACCGGTACCATTGTAGGCGGATTTGCCCACAACCAGGTTCTGGCCCTTGCCGACAAGGTGGTTGCGGCGGTGAAATCCGGCGCCATCAAACGCTTCATCGTGATGGCAGGCTGCGACGGCAGGCAAAAGAGCCGGGCCTATTTCACTGAGGTAGCAGAGAAGCTTCCCAAGGATACCATCATCCTCACGGCAGGGTGTGCAAAATACCGGTACAACAAGCTCAACCTCGGGGATATCGGCGGTATCCCAAGGGTACTTGATGCGGGTCAGTGCAACGACTCCTACTCCCTTGCCGTGATTGCCCTGAAACTCAAGGAGGTGTTTGGCCTTGAAGACATTAACGAGCTTCCCATCAGCTTTGATATCGGATGGTACGAGCAAAAGGCAGTTGCGGTTCTTCTGGCCCTTCTTCACCTGAACGTCAAGGGCATCCGACTTGGGCCAACGCTTCCCGCCTTTGTATCTCCGGCAGTTCTCAAGGTGCTTGTGGAAAAATTTGATATAAAGCCCATTGGCGATGCCGGGGATGATGTCGCCGCCATGATGCTGGGAAAGTAACAACCAAAGATGAAGTCAAGATAGAATAAGAGCAGAACAACCCGGGGTCAGGCCTTTATATTCAAACCTGCCTGACCCCGTTAAACCAAAGGAGGCCCACCATGAAATGCCCGGGTCAGGATACCCAATACTGGAACCAGGAAGCCATTTTCGAAACACCCTGCCCTAAATGCAAAACCATAGTTGAATTTTTCAAGGACGACACATCAAGGGTGTGCAGGGGATGCGGCGAGAGGATGGTAAACCCGAATATAGATTTTGGATGTGCCTCCTATTGCCAGTATGCTGAACAGTGCCTCGGCACCCTGCCCGAAGAGTTCCTGCAGAACAGGGACGACCTTTTAAAGGACAGGGTGGCGGTGGAGATGAAGCGTTATTTCCACACCGATTTCAAACGCATCGGCCACGCCTTAAGGGTTGCACGCCATGCCGAAGCCATCGGCAAGGCCGAGCTTGGCAACATGGCTGTGATCCTTTGTGCGGCCTATCTCCACGACATCGGCATCAAAAAGGCTGAGGAAAACCACAACTCAACGGCCCCCGAATTCCAGGAGCTTGAAGGTCCGCCAATTGCAAGGCAGATACTTGAGCGACTCGATGCAAAGTCAGACCTTGTCGACGAGGTTTGCGACATTATCGGCCACCACCACCATCCAGGTGAAAATGAGAGCCTCAACTTCAAGGTGGTTTACGATGCAGATCTTCTCACAAACCTTGAAGAGACACAGAAAAAGACCCCCAGAAAAAGGGACGAGCTTGAAACAATCATTGAAAAATCTTTTTTAACCCAGAGCGGCAGAGAAAAAGCAGCGGCGATCCTCTTGAACCAGGACGCCTAGGCCGGGAGAATATACCATGAAAATCATGCGGAAAATCATAGAAATAGACGAAGAAAAATGTGACGGATGCGGAAACTGTGTTCCCTCCTGTGCCGAAGGTGCCATTGAAATCATCGATGGAAAGGCCAAGGTAATAAAGGAGATGTATTGCGACGGCCTAGGGGCCTGCCTTGGAGAATGCCCCCAGGACGCCCTGCACCTTGTGGAAAGGGAGGCAGATCCCTTTGACGAAGAAGCTGTGGAGACATTTTTAAAATCCAAGGAAAAGAACAAGGTACCAGCAACACTGGGATGCGGCTGCGCCTCTGAAAACCTGCAAACCTTTTCCCCGGCACCGGGCAGGGGTTCCTGCGAGGGGGCAAATAAACCTGTCTCCATGAAAGGCGCGGCTTCAACTCTTGGGCACTGGCCCGTTCAGATCCGGCTTGTCCCGCCAACGGCGCCCTTTCTCAAAAACGCCGACCTTCTGGTCACTGCCGACTGCGTCCCCATTGCCTACGGCTCCTTTCACCAGGATTTTCTCAAAGACAAAGTCGTTATGATGGGATGTCCCAAATTTGACGATAAGGAGTCCTACGTTGAAAAATTTGCCCAGATATTTGCCGCAAACACCATCAAAAGCGTAACGGTACTTATCATGGAAGTTCCCTGCTGTTCAGGTCTTCCTGGCATAGTAAAACGGGCCATGGCCCTTGCCGATCAGGAGATTCCGCTGATCACAAAGGTGATCAGCGCCAGGGGCGAAATCGTTGAACCGAATCGGCCAGTCAGCCCCACAATTGCCCGGAAAATCTCCTGAACTGAGGCGACAACCAAGTTTTTTATAGGAAACTCCCGCTGAGCTATTCGCCACAAAGGGCGACCGCAAGGGATCGCCCCTACACTGGCCTCGGCTTGTTCCATCGAGTTTCATTCTGCGTTGTGTCTGTCAGGACGTGCGGATTATAGTAAACTCCCGTTGAAACATCATGTTTCCTCGTTTGTTGTGTCTGTCAGGACGTGTCGGTTATATGCAACTCGCATTTCGCCTATCCCTCCTCGGCAATCGCTGCCACCCCATCAGGATCAATAATTGTTATCAACCTGTTATCAACTTTGATCAAGCCTTCATTTGTCAAACGGGCAAGGACCCTTGATATGGTTTCAGGGGTGGTTCCAAGAATACCCGCCAGCTGGGTTTTCGAAACTGGAAGATTTACAGGGCCTGAGTTGTCCTGCTCCCTGAACGCCGCCCTGAGATAGGAGGCAAGGCGGGCCGGGACCTCTTTTAACGCAAGGTTTTCCACCATCACGGTGAACTCCTTGAGGCGCATGGAAAGAACTGCCAGCATGTTAAGGGCAAGACCGGGGTGGGTTGAAATGAGGTCGACAAATCTTTTGCGCGGGAAAAAAATCAAAGATGCGTTGGTAACGGCAACCGATGATGCTGGAAAGCTTCTCCCGGTAAAGACCGGAACCTCGCCAAAGGGCTTTCCATGCCCGTAGATATGGAGGATCTGTTCCTTGCCGTTAAACGAGATCTTGAACACCTTGATTTTACCGCTCTCCACCACATAGAACCCGTTGCACAGATCTCCCTCAGTGAAGATTATTTCACCCTTTTGAACGGTTTTTCGTTCGCCAATGGCAATAATTTCTCGGAAATTGTCCGGATCAAGCCCCTGGAACAGGGGAACAGAACTGATCGTCTCTGCTATTGATTTCATGATCCTCCCCCTATATCATACCGGAAACAAACACAAGCCTTTTACAGGATCACCAGCAATTTTAATTATAAACATCAGAGTGGGATACCGACTGTTGCCTCTAGTGTAAAACCAAAATTAGAACTGCTGCAGAATCACCGGAATGGATCGGCCCATGGCGATCCGTGTGGTATCAAGGACGGTATCCCTTGCAATGATCTCCACCCCTGCATCCACGGCCTGTTTAAGTGCATGGGCATAGGCCGGATCGATATCTGCGGCAGGGGAAAACGAGACGGCATCCATGCGCTGGATCAAGAAAAAGATCACACCTCGTTTTCCGGCAAGGGTGAGCCTCTCCAATTCAGCCAGATGCTTCTGACCTCTCAGGGTCACGGCGTCTGGAAACCTTGCAAGCCCGTTCTCCACAAGGGTGCAATTCTTCACCTCAACAAAGCACTCGTCTCCCTGGTCGTTGGTCAGCAGCAGGTCAAGCCTTGTGTGGTCTCCTGTTTTCACCTCGGGCTGTATGGATGTGTAGCCCAGGAGTTCATCCACAAGACCGGCCCCGATCGAATGGTGTACAAGTTTGTTGGGAATCTGCGTGTTGATGCCGATAAGAGTTTCCGGCAGCTCCATGAGTTCCCAGGTGTAGGCAAGCTTGCGCCGTGGGTTGTCGCTTTCAGACAGGTAGACTTTTTTCCCCGGCTCGCTGCACCCCCGCATGGAACCTGTGTTGGGACAATGGGCAATTACAAGCTCCCCTGACTCCAGAATGACATCGGCCAGGAACCTCTTATAGCGCCGCACCAGGACACCTGGGATCAACCGCGGTAACACATATCCGTTATAGATCATTTGATAGAATCGCCTTTAAATCATCGTGGTTCATCTCCCCCCGGATGCCAAACCTTGTCAGACAAAAATCATATTTCACGGGATCACTGGGAACCAGTTCTCTGAACCCCCGGGTTATTTCAAGGGCTGTTTTCAGGCTGGCCTGTTTTTGCAGGGTAAAACCAAGCAGGGTTCCCACACGGAACATGTGTGTGTCCAGGGGGACCACAAGGGCTGAGCTGGGAATCTCCCCCCACCCTCCAGGATCAACCTGATCCTTTCTGACCATCCATCGCAAAAAGAGGTTGTTGCGCTTGCATGCGCTTCGTCGCTCCGGGTCTGCCGCAAGGATCCCCATTTTTTTCCCCCGGGTAAGTTCCTTTATAAAATGAGACATGGCCGGAATAACGGTCTCATCCTCCAAAGAAAAACCGGATAAGAAGCAGGCCTCAAGGGATCCAAACCGATGGAGCACCTTGCCGACTCCCACGAGGAGATCGGTCATGTGCCCATCGGTTGTAAACCGGTGCTTGAACCCCTTTAAGTCGTGGACAATGTCCGCCTCTGTCCGGGTCAAAAGATACTCATGGGGTGAAGGTCCTAAAAGATCGAGTACCCGGGCTACGCTCTTTAAAATCTGGGCCACACGGCCATAGGCAAGCAGGGCGGCAACAAGACCTGCTATTTCCCGATCCCTGACCTGGGGATAGGCGTAGAGAAACTCAAGGGGATCTGGAGAAACAAAGCCCCGCTGGTTGTACTCCTGATGTATGAGGTCAAGCTTGTGTTTGAGGGTCAAATATCTATCTCCTTAGAATCTGGTTGCTTACATACGTCCAGAACTAATAGCATATTTTATCTTGACTTAAAAGAACTCCTACCCTCTAATATCAGGGCTGACACAGCAACAGAACAGGAATTTTTTAAATATTTTTTAAGGAGCAAACAACATGTTGAGTGACCATAAAATAGGATTTATTGGATCCGGCAACATGGGCGAGGCCCTGATCAGCGGCCTTGTCCTTTCCAAAGCTTCATTGCCGGAAAACATCATCTGCTCGGATGTAAAGCAGGATCAGCTCGATTCAATCCAGGCCAAATACGGTATTGCCACCACCACGGACAACCTTGAGGTGATCGAACGATCAAACATTGTCATATATGCCACAAAGCCCCAGATTCTTCATACTGTGTTCAAGGAGACAGCAAAGGCCCTTGACATGTCCAAGCTCATCATCTCCATTGCCGCAGGTGTCCCCCTTGCCGCCATTGAAGCGTGTGTTCACAAAAAACTGCGGCTCATCCGGGTCATGCCCAACATCTGCGCCTTTGTAAAGGAGAGCGCCACTGCAATTGCGGCCGGGAAAAACGTTTTGAAGGGGGATATTGAGCTTGCAAAGGCCGTGTTTGATTCAGTGGGAAAAAGTGTATTCATCCAGGAAAATGTCCTGATGGACGCCTTTACGGGATTGAGCGGCAGTGGGCCTGCCTACATTTTCATGATCGTTGATGCCATGGCCGATGCGGGTGTTAAAATGGGGTTGTCAAGAAAAGACTCTCTATTTTTATCCACCCAGACCGTTCTGGGCGCAGCCAAGCTTCTTCTTGAGTCTAAAGAACATCCAGGCCAGCTCAAGGACAGGGTAACCTCCCCCGGCGGAACGGCCATCGCAGGCATTCATACTCTTGAGCAGGGAGGGTTGAGGACCACCATGATCAATGCCGTTGAAGCTGCATCCAACCGATCCACCGAACTTGGCAAACTCATGATCAAAAACTTCTCTGAGAATAATGAGGAGGATTGAACCCGGTTGCCATGGGGCTACTCAAGCGTGGCAATAAGATGGGCGTAAGGCTTCATGATCTGGGGTTGTGCCTCAAACAGGCGTTTAAGCCCCTTGACCGCCCCCTGGCGCAGGGGCTCGTACTCCAGATAGTTGCCATCTAAATTCACATAGGATATAAGGATCCTGTGAAATTCCCGGGCAAGCCCTCCATGAACAGCCATGATTTCGCCCATGGCTTCGGGTGCTCCCCATCCAATGCCGCCTGACTCATCGTTGAGGCTCCACATAAGGCGACGCATAATGACCCTTGCAGACTCCATGTTAGCGTCGGCAAGAGCTGCCACCACCTGGCCCATGGAGGCAATGGCCCTTGACCGGACAGCCTCATCAACGTTCTGGATATAGGTGAACAGGGGATTGACCACCTTTCTTAAATTAAATCCAAGGATCTCTTCAGGAAAGGGTCTGCCATCATCTCTGGCAAGAAGGGAGTAGACTGTTCTTTTAAGTTTTCTCATGTTTATGCTTCCTCAACCCATTCAATACAATGCCCCCTGCAACTTTTAATGACATCATTCAAATCCTCTTCAGGGTATGTAGCACACTCAATCAGCTCAATATAGTCTGCATCATTTTTTTTAAACACCTGGGGGCAAAGATCAACGCAAATATCACAAAGCACGCATTCGCTCAAATCAACCTCAAGTTTTTTTTCAGATTGAAGTTTTTCTCCAGGCCTTTCCTCATATTTTTTCGTCATTCCGCTCACACTCCCTCCACCATCCCTTGCTCTGGTGGACAATCATCTCCTTAACCGCAAGGGCCCTTAATTTAAATCCTGAATCCAGTAGAACACCGTACAAGATGCCGCATCCTGAATCCTCCCGCTCTCCATCGCCCTTTTGAGCCAGAAAAATCATCTGGTCGGCAAGTTCAAGGGCCTTTACAATATTATTATCGCATGGTTTCTGCAGCATCTAAAAAACATCTCCCACAAATTTTACCAACAAGATCGTTGCATATTTATTATTGCACCAACCATGCCAAACCACAATCCACTGGATCATCCACCTAGTGGCCCCTTGCCGAGACCCCTACACCATAACCACCACCGTCGACCGATCCGTCTGATCACGGATGTTGATGACAATATAGCCCAACACCACCCCCGCACCCCTCCAAAGTAACGCCGAAACATATTATGACTCAAAATCATGGAATATTTTATATTACTATGTATCATTGCATCAAAATCGTACGGTACACTTGTGTTGCACACGACACATCATGACACACTCATCTTTCCAAATGGACAAAGAACAATTTTCTTGCCTTCCAGCAGTGTAAAGACCATAATAAACACCTGAAATGGACAGAGCAAAAATGGCATGATAGTTGCTTTTAATCTCTTGCCGAACCTGAGGCTACATTGGCTGTTTCTCTTTGAAGAAAAGCTATTAAAAAGAATGTTCTTTATTGCACCCTGTGCCAGGCATTTACGGCTCAGGCTCAGACAATATATGAGACAACAACCCTAATTCCTAGGAGAAACCATGGATCCCGTTTTTCTTTCAAGACTTCAATTTGCCGCTGCAACAATGTTCCATTTCCTCTTTGTTCCCCTGACCCTGGGACTCTCTGCCATTCTTGTCTACATGGAGACAAAGTATGCCAGAACAGGAGATGAAACCTATCTGAGAATGACCAAATTCTGGGGCAAACTCTTCCTCATCAACTTTGCGGTCGGCGTTGTAACGGGAATCACCCTGGAATTTCAGTTTGGGACCAACTGGTCCAGATATTCAGAGTATGTGGGTGATATATTTGGCTCCCTCCTGGCCATTGAAGCCACTGCGGCCTTTTTCCTTGAATCCACATTTATCGGCATCTGGGTCTTTGGGTGGAAAAGACTCTCAGCCAAGGCCCATGCAGGTGTGATGTGGCTGATTGCCATTGGAGGCAATCTTTCCGCCGTATGGATTCTCATGGCCAACGGGTTCATGCAGCACCCCGTGGGCTACACAATCCGAAACGGACGGGCTGAGATGACCGACTTCACGGCCCTTATGCTCAACAAATTCGCCCTGCTTCAAATCATCCACGTAGTTCCCTCTGCCGTGGTTCTCGGGGCATTTTTTGTCATGGGGGTCTCTGCCTATCATCTGTTGAAAAACCAGCACGTAGATCTGTTTACCAGATCCTTCAAAATCGCCCTGGTGTTCGGCCTTGTATCTTCCCTGACCGTCGCCTTTACAGGCGATCTCCACGCAGTCCATGTGGCCGAGGTCCAGCCGGCAAAGCTTGCCGCCATGGAGGCCCATTGGGAAACCCAGTCCCGGGCCCCCATCGTGCTCTTTGCCCTGCCCGATGAAGAGGCCGGTAAAAACACCTGGGAGCTTGGCTCCATCCCGGGCATCCTCAGCTTTCTTGGTTTCCACGACTTTAACGCTGAGGTAAAGGGTCTTTCCGACTTTCCCAAGGACGAACGGCCCCCGGTTCTCATCACCTTTCTGGGCTTCAGGACCATGGTCGGCCTTGGTACGTTATTTATCCTGCTCACCCTTGTGGGGTTCATGCGACGAAACCGCCTCATGGAATCTCCCGGTTATCTCAAAATCATGCTCTGGGCCATACCTCTCCCCTACATCGCCATTGAAATGGGATGGGTTGTAGCAGAGGTGGGGCGTCAACCCTGGATTGTATATGGCTTGATGCGAACCTCCGAGGCGGCATCCCCCGTTGCAGGCTACCAGGTGATGGTATCCCTTATCGCCTTTATCCTTGTTTACGGCCTTCTTGGTGCTGTGGGATTCTACCTGATGACAAAAAAGGCCATCGAGGGACCGGAACCGACAACGGAGCTGGAAACCGTTTAGCGATCACACCTAAAAAACAGAAACACAGGAGCTTATCATAATGGAACTGCAAACAACCTGGTTCATTCTCTGGGGCCTTTTATGGGCGATATTTTTTATGACAGACGGGTTTGACTTCGGCATTGGCACCCTTTATCCTTTTCTTGGAAAATCCGATACAGACCGACGCATGATGATGAATTCCATCGGCCCCCTGTGGGACGGCAATGAGGTCTGGCTCATCACGGCAGGGGGTGTTACCTTTGCCGCCTTTCCCAAGGTGTATGCAGTCATGTTCTCCACCCTTTATGCACCCCTGCTTATCATCCTCTTCGCCCTGATCCTTAGGGGGGTAGCCTTTGAGTTCAGAGGCCAGATCCACTCCACCGGCTGGAAACGTATATGGGACGCCGGCATCTTCATCGGAAGTGCGACACCGGCCCTGCTGTTCGGGGTGGTCTTTGCCAACATCTTCAGGGGTATCCCCTTTGACTCAAATGGGCTGTACCACGGGAATCTTCTCATGCTCCTGAACCCCTATGGGGCCCTTGGCGGGGCTCTGTTCATGACACTTTTCATGCTCCACGGGGCCAACTGGCTTGCCATTAAAACAACCGGCGACCTCCATGATCGCTCGGTTGCAACGGCCGGAAAACTCTGGCTCTTGACCGTTCCCCTGGCGATTCTCTTTCTTGGGGCAAGTTTTTTTGCAACCTCCCTTTACGACAACTACTTCAGATATCCAGCCCTGTTTCTGGTTATCCTTGTAACGGTTGTAGCCCTTTTAGCCGTCAGGTACTTTATAGTGGAACAGTCTTTCTTCAAAGCATGGTTTGCCTCTGCCGTCACCATCGTGGGAGCGACTTTTTTCGGCATTGCAGGCCTGTTTCCCACCCTCTACCCCTCGATTGTAGATCCAGGCGCAAGCCTTACGGCCTTTAATGCATCCTCAAGTCCCCTGACCCTTAAAATAATGCTCCTGGTGGTGGCTGTTTTTCTTCCCCTGGTCATTGCCTACCAGACCTGGGCCTACAACATGTTCAAGGGAAAATTAACAGAGCATGAGCTTGAGTACTAAATCGAAGACTACCCTTCAACCAACGGAGGAAAACATAATGAACATTGACAGAATGGTTTTTGCAATTGCCGGGGCTTTGATAGTATTGACAACTGTTTTTGCCGTGTCCCACAGCCTTTACTGGTTGTGGGCTACGGCCTTTATCGGGGCAAACCTGTGCCAGGCGGCATTTACAGGTTTTTGCCCCCTTGCCGTCTTTTTAAAGGCTGCGGGCGTTAAATCAGGCAACGCTTTTTAACAATAGCCTTAACAACAACCCATCACAACAAAAGGAGAAAATTATGGACAAGTATGTATGCGATGTATGCGGTTATGTGTATGACCCTAAAATGGGTGATCCAGACAATGGAGTTGATCCCGGGACAAGCTTTGATGATGTGCCAGGAGATTGGGTCTGCCCGGTTTGCGGTGCTGGAAAAGAAGATTTTTCCAAGGTCGATTAGATAAGTCTTGATAAACCCTGAAAACCGCAATATTCAGCGGCTTTCAGGGTTTTTAAAAGATGGAACTGGAACCACGAAAGGCACGAAAAAAGATTTTAACCACGGAAGGTTGGGGGAAAAGATCTTAACCATGCCGTCCGTGGTTACCAAAATGAAGACTACCAAACCTCAGGATAACCAATATCCACAAACATCCGTTCAAGCTGAAGCTTATGGCCGCGCTCCATGGCGGCAAGATCAAGAAACACCTTTTTTTCTGCCTCATCTTCACACCGCTCGGCAAGCCAGGTGTACTCTTTCATCGCCCTTTCCTCCTTTTTCATGGCAAGGGCAATGGCGTCGGCAGGCTTCATGTTTAGGGACAGCCTTGGCTCATCAACGGTTTCAGCCACCTTGTAATCGGTAGTCTCCTTGAAATTGAGCGCCATGGTCCCCTTGGAAAGAAGATCCCTGAGCAGCTGTTCATGGCCCTTTTCCTCCCTGGCAAACCCCTGAAACATCTCTTTCAGGTAGGGTTCCTTTACCTTTTGAGCTGCTGCCTGGTAAAATTCCCATGCCTCGATCTCGTTGGCAATGGCCATGTCCACAATTTTTTCAAAGGTAACTGCATCCATACTCCGCCTCCGTGTGCTTTTTTTATAGGAAACTCTCGCCAAAGCGCTCTTATTGGAGAAGTTTCCATGTTCGTTGTGGTCGGATGCCATCTCTTGCTCCGGCCGTGCCGGTTTTTATATGAAATTCCTGTCGAAACATCACTGTGAGAGCCTCGACTTTAGAGCCCTCTTTGGTTTTCCTGACCGGAACATTCAAAACCAAAGGGTTGAAACAGTTAAGAAGTGTCAAAGTGACCCCCGA
>JAVERV010000077.1:0-16642 GCA_034006945.1 Desulfobacterium sp.
CCCTGCAATGCCGTTGGCACGACAACAGGAACACCATTGGTTCGTCCATTCCGGTCCTCTCGTACTAGGAACAGATCTCCTCAAATATCCTACGCCCACGAAAGATAGGGACCAAACTGTCTCACGGCCCCTTTATAAATCGGGTAAACCCAGCTCACGTACCACTTTAATTGGCGAACAGCCAAACCCTTGAAAACATTTTGCCTCTTATTGTTGTCTGGAATTCTCAGGCTATTGTAACACCTGATCTTCGGAAGGGAAAAAACGATATATCTATATCTACCACAATCCCAGTAATAATACGTTGCCTGCTTTTGATGAGTATTACCCAAACTACTTTTTGATTTGGGCAAAATTATTAACCACTAGGACAGGTAATTCTTTAATTTGAGCGCCGACAATGGTATGTTTACATGCAATTTAAAATATAATTTTATTAAGGTGTTAATTTAATAGATATGAAATATAAAATCTCCGGACATGAAAAATTTTCTTTGCGCTACACTTGGCTTCCCAAAGCCGTCATTGCTTTAAAAGAAGACAGCAAAATTTTCTCTAAATTTAATGATGCCATCATCTTAATGGGTGTGGGCAAAAACATGGTTAAATCCATCAAATTCTGGGCATTATCGACTCAAACAACAGAAATAGTTGGGGATGGGAGGTTGGCGGTTACACCATTTGGAAACGCCCTATTTGGTGACAACGGCCTTGACCCATACCTTGAAGACATAAAAACACTGTGGTTATTACACTGGAAGCTCTCTACGCCAAAAAATTCACCCCTTTTGGCCTGGGACTTTTTGCTTAACAGGTGGCATGAACCTGAAATCACAAAGTCTTCTGTAATGGATGTTTTTGAAAATGAGAAAGAGAAACTTCAAGCAAACCCTTCTTCAACAACTTTAAAAGATCATTTTGATACTTTCATTCGGACCTATGTCCCAACAAGAGGCCCCAAGGGTGTTATTAAAGAAGATAACCTTGACAGCCCCTTGGTTGAGCTTGAACTGCTTCAAAAAATCGGAGCGAGAACCAAGGAAGCTCTCGCTGGAAAACATGAACCCATATATGTATTCCGGAGGGAAGAAAAACCTGAAATAAGTCCAGAGTTGTTTGCATATTGCCTTCATGATTTCTTCATCAATGCCCATCCAAATGAATCCACCCTTCCATTCCATGAAATATCAATTGGGCATGGGAGCCCAGGGCAAATCTTTAAATTGTCTGAAAACGACCTTAGAAATAGGTTAGAAAATATTGAAAAAGACACTTCTGGGGGTTTGATTTATAAAGAATCATCCAATCTCCAACAACTCCAGCGGAAAACCGATCTGGACACAAATGACTTATTAAAAAAAATATATTAGACGGAGAAAAGATACAGTGGATGATACTAAAGTATCTGAACTATTCAACATCAGTGGGCGGTTTTTAAGGTCAGCTCATTTAGAAAGAGATTTTCATGATGCAAAAGCATTAGATGATTACATTTTAAGTGATTATACCCAGAACTGTTTACAACGGATTTCAATTGGTCTTGGAAAAAACTCCGGACAAAGAGCGTGGCGGATCACAGGTGACTATGGTGCTGGCAAATCAAGCTTTGCCCTATTCCTTGCCCATTGGTTTTCTGGCAAATCAAATCAATTTCCAGAATCAATAAAATCAAAATCCAACTACAAATTATATACCACGGACAACCCACAATTCACTCCCGTCCTTGTAACCGGCTCAAGGGCACCACTTGGCATTTCAATCCTTAAGGAAATTCATAGCTCCCTAAAGAATAAAAGTCCCAAAAAAAACAGGATAGAACTCCTTCAACAAATCCAATCAATGGTACAGTCAGATGCAACCATTCCTGACAACGAAATCATCAACCTGATCATTGAAGCCAATAGGCAGATTACGATTGAAAATAATGGTTATGGTTTTCTTATCATTATTGATGAGTTGGGAAAATTTTTAGAATATGCCGCATTGTACCCGGAAAGCCAGGATATTTATCTACTTCAACGACTTGCTGAGATAGCTTCAAGAAGTAATGACACACCGTTCTTCATTATTGGCCTTCTCCATCAAGGATTTGATGTCTATGCCGACCAATTATCACAAACCGGTCAGAGAGAGTGGGAAAAAATTTCAGCTCGATTTGAAGAAATAATTTTCAATCAGCCAATAGAACAAACAACAACTCTCATTGCATCCGCTTTAAATATAACGATCAAAAAGCTCGACAAAGAGATCACAGCAATAGCCCAAAAAGCTATGTCAGAAACGATCAAACTTGGATGGTTTGGTTCATCTCCGGCTATAAAAATCCTGATCCAAAATGCACAGTCAGTATTCCCATTACACTCAACTGTGCTGCCTGTTCTGATGCGGGTCTTTAATCGTTTTGGACAAAACGAACGATCTTTATTTAGCTTTCTCCTTTCCAATGAACCCTTTGGTTTACAAGAATTTGCAAGATCAACCCAGCTTTCCTCCGGTCTATGCTATCGTTTAGATAATTTGTATGATTACGTCAGATATAATTTTGGTCACCGGCTGAATATTCAGAGCTATAAAAGTCACTGGAGCCACATTGAGTCTATGATTGAAAGTTTTTCAACCAACGATGAAATTGATCTTAAGGTGCTAAAAACAGTCGGAATAATAAATCTGATAAATCAAACCGATATTCTGGCGACCAAAGAATCTATCGTTCTTTCGATAACGAACATATGCCACAAAAAAAATAGAATTACCCAGTCCATTGAGAATCTGGATAAAAAAAGACGAATTTTATACCACAGGGGCGCTGCCGGGGGGTATTGTCTTTGGCCACATACAAGCATTAACCTGGATTCGGCACTTGAAAATGCAAAAAAGGCCATTGGAAGTCCAAAGCGGGTTTCAAAAATCATAAAAAACTATATTGATCCGTCTCCAATTGTTGCACGCCGCCACTATATACAGACAGGTAACCTAAGATTCTTTTCTGTTCTTTATTGCTCGATTGATGATTTAAATACAACCATAGATAAAATAGACTTACAAGATGATGGAACTATTATAATTCCGCTTTGTGAAACAAAAGATGAGCGATTAAAAGCCTTCAGAGCTGTTGAGCTTTCGATATTAAAAAACAGAAAAAATATTTTAATAGCCATACCGCCTTACCTCAATGTCCTGGCAGGCTTAATTCAAGAGGCCCAACGATGGGAATGGGTGGCAAGAAACACACCAGAATTGGAGGCCGATCGATTTGCTGCTGAAGAAGTATCAAAACAGATTGATTTTTCAAGGGTCTCTTTGTTAAAAAAAATAAATTCGTTTATTGGACTTCGCCAGTTTACAGAGTTGCTTGACCTTGAATGGTACCAATGTGGTGTGCAACTGAAAATATCTTCAGGCCGCGAGCTATTAAGTCAATTATCCCAAATCACAGATGAGGTATATACAAAAGCACCCATAATTAAAAATGAATTGGTAAACAGGCAGAACTTAAGTTCTGCCGCAGCAGGGGCCAGGATGAGATTAATCGAAAATTTATTTAACGCCCCTGATAAACCCTTTCTTGGGATGAACCCCGACAAAACCCCCCCTGAAATGGCGGTTTATCTTTCAATTCTTAAGCAGAGCAACATTCATCAAGAAAACGATGGGGTTTGGAACATTTCTCTGCCAGAAGAAAAAGACGACAAATGCAATATTATACCGGCACTCGAATATATGGAAGCCATTGCCAAAAGGAAACCAGATGAGAGAATCTGTGTTTCAGACATTTTTCAAAAACTAAAAGAGCCTCCGTTTGGCATCCGGGATGGTCTGCTTCCCATCTTTTTAGCTGTATTCAAAATGGTATATGAACATGAGGTAGCATTCTATGAGAATGGGTCGTTCCTAACCATTGTTGCGGGAGAAGAGTTCCAACGACTGATGAAGAACCCAGATTCCTTTGAGATTCAATACTGCAAGATAGAAGGCGTTCGGGCAAATCTTTTTAACAAGCTTTTTTCCACTCTTGGGTTCCACAGTAACGAAGTAAAGGAACCTGAGCTATTGGATATTGTTCAACCCTTATGTATATTTGCTGATAGATTACCTGCATATGTGCAAAACACAAAAAAAATATCAAAAAAAGCGCTGAACGTAAGGGAAACCATTTTAAACACAAGGGACCCAGCAAAGTTATTGTTTTCTGAATTACCTTTGGCTCTTGATTTTTTGCCTTTTAAACCGGATAATGACATCTCAGAAACAACAATTCATGATTTTGTAGAGACGCTAAAACAATCACTTACTGAACTTAAGATGGCCTTTCCAGCATTAAAAGACCGTCTCAAAACTCAAATAATAGAGGCTTTTAATGTCTCCGACAAGACAGTTCCCCTATATCGAAGTCACCTTTCCGAGCGTGCTGATAAAGTTGCTATTGCCGTTACAGAAAAAAAACTAAAGGCCTTTGCCTTTAGATTACTTGATGACTCTCTTCCTGAACCGGAATGGATTGAATCTGTCGCCAGTTTTCTTTTGTCAAAACCACCTGAAAAATGGATAGATATTGATGAAGAACAATTCTGCCAGGAACTTGTTCAAAAAGCTCAACAATTCTCAAGGGTTGAAAATTTAATTTTCCCGAATAGCGAAAAATCTCAAAAAACTATTGGAATGCGGTTGGCTTTAACCAAATCAAGTGGTAAAGAACAGGAAAGGGTCTTTTTTATCAGCCCGCAAGAAGAACAGGAGATAAAGGGCCTTCAAGATAAATTTGCTAAGCTCATCCAATCAAACAAGAATGGAATAGCAGCAGCATATAAAGCTATTTGGGACATTATGGCATCACAAACGTCTAAGGAAAAGACATGAGTAACACCCGTCACATCTTGAGCCTGTCAGGCGGCAAAGACAGCACAGCATTAGCCATTCACATGCGGGATAAGGTGTCTGACATGGAATATGTTTTTTGTGATACAGGAGAAGAATTAACAGAAACCTATGAATACTTGGATCTGGTTGAGTCCTATCTGGGAAAAAAAATCATCAAACTGAATGCCAGAGCCGGTTTTGAACATTGGCTGAAAGTTTATGGCGGTTATCTGCCGGGCCCCCGGATGAGGTGGTGTACAAAACAACTCAAATTAAAACCCTTTGAGAAATATATTGGAGATGAAAAAGTCATCAGCTATATTGGCATAAGGGCCGATGAAGACCGCGTTGGATATCTGAGCGGAAAAGATACCATTACAACGGTCTTTCCCTTTAAAGAGGATGGTATTGGTTATGATGGCGTAATGAAAATTCTCAATGAGAGCGGAATTGGTTTGCCACCCTATATGGAGTGGGGAAGAACCCATTCCGGGTGTTATTTCTGTTTTTTCCAGAAAAAAATTGAATGGGTTCGGTTACTTGAAAAATATCCTGAGGATTTCAATAAAGCCCAGGCCTATGAAAAAATCAGCACCGAGGCGGGAAAGACCTTCACCTGGATAGAAGGATTGCCATTAAAAGAGCTTAGAAAACCTAACAACATTAAAAAAATTAGAGAGCGACACAAAATACACGAAGAACAATTCAGAAAAAAACGTGGCAATAAAAAACTGGTTGAAGTTTTAACAGGGATGGAAGAGGAAGAGTACCGGTATCGTGCATGTTTGATCTGCCAACTTTAATTTAAGACAGGGATCATAATGAAATTTGAACATTTGGTATGGACAATAAGCGAGTTCTTAAAAAAATATGATGACAAAAAAATCAACTTAAGCCCAAGCTATCAAAGGAATCCGATTTGGACTGCAAAAGCACAAAAACAGTTGATTGATACAATAAAAAAGAATCAACCCATACCAAATTTTTTTCTAAAAAAGAATGGTAATGAAGACTTTGAAATGGTAGATGGTCAGCAAAGGGCCAGAACTATTTTGGGCTATATTAATTCAAACTTTTCTGACTTAGATGGAATGCGTTTTGAGAATCTTAACGATAAAACCAAATCAGCATTTCTGCATTATCCTCTAAGCACAACAATAATAATCCAACTCTCAAAAGATGAATCAATTGAAGAATTCTATTCATTGGTTAATTCAGCGGGATTAAGATTAAACAGACCGGAATTAAAAAAAGCTGAATTCTATGACACTTTATTTTTAAAATTGGTCAATGATATCGCTGCTAATGAAGATTTTATTAAGTTAGATTTATTCTCGTCAACAACTGTAACTAGAATGAATGATATTGAGTTCGTTTCAGAGTTAGTCGCCTTGCTAAAATTTGGTATATTCGAAAAGAAAACAAAAATAGACTATTTATATAAAAACGACATTGGTTCAGAGGAGTATGATAGTTTAAAAAGTCGATTTATAGATATTATACAAATCCTTTGTGACTTAGATGCCTTGTATCCTCTCAACAAAACAAGGTATAGACAGAAAAATGATTTCTACTCTCTTTTTAATTTCATTAACAGTTTAATTGAAGAGAACAAAAAAGATATAAAACTAATTAAATATTATTATAAAATACTTATCGAGATAGCCCCACACATTAAGCCAACACAAAAAGAATGCGATGTTCTCAAAGGATACGCTTTAAATTGTGTGAGCCAATCAAACTCAGAAAATGCACGAACAAGCAGAGCTAGTTTTTTCAATTCTTTATTTTTAAACCCTTCGAATAAAATCAATGATACCCAAAAACAAATATTAGACTTTTTTAAAGTCGATGACCATCATCTTATTAAATTATCAGGAACTTGGACAGTTGATGTTGACAGTTTGACACGGGATAAAAATGGAATATAATTTTAGAAAGAATACTATAGAACTTTCAAAGCAAAATACGGACAATTACGTATCCATTGATGGAAGGGACAAATATCTCTCCTACATAGGGGACCAAAAAAACACCGGGAAAGGTGGGAATTCATTTATCTTCCAAGTAAATGATTTTAACGACGAAGAAAACCCCAAAATAATAAAGTTTTGCAAATACTACACCCCCTCGCAAAATCAATTTATTCAAAAACAACACCAACGATTTGATAGAGAGATAAGAGCTCTCAAGATGGCCGAGAAGCTTGAAACAAATGATTTTTTAGTCAAACTCTTAGATATTGGGACCATAGCAGTACCAATTGAAAATTCCAAAGCATACAAAAAATTCAAGTATTACACAATGGAAAAAGCTGATTATGACTTAGGCTCATATTTAGCTAATAACCCATTAAATTTAAATATGAAAATACAGCTCTGCCTTGAATTAATTGAGGCATTTATTAAACTCCACAGCATTGGGATCTATCATAGAGACATTAAACCAGATAATATTTTTTTTGTTAATAATAGATGGAAAATTGGAGACTTGGGCTTAATGGCAATGCGAGATGAAGATTCTGCTATAGATTATGATAAAGAAAAAATCGGACCGTTTGGTTTTTTATCTCCAGAGGCTTTAAATAAGGCGATTGGCAACCGAAATTTAGAAGATTTTTCGTTCAATTGCGATATTGATGACAAATCCGATGTTTTTCAAATTGGTAAGGTGCTTTGGTTTATCATCCAAGGCGAGGTACCTTCTGGACAATTAGTCATTGATGATTTTAAAGAGAAAAAGGTCTTAAATGTATTCCAGACTGTCATAAAACCAGCTTTACAATTCGCAAAAGATAGACGGCCTAGCTTTCTGGAACTTAAAAAAAATATTATCCCGACATGTGAGGAGTTGAAACTAAGATAGGTTTTCTATAAAGGGGTACTATGAAAAACAGCTGGATATCATTCCTAAGAAAATACGGCCCGATCCCACGAAACGACAACATGTACGACGAGACTATCCAGAAAACAGCTCGTCGATACAAAATAAACCCCATAGAATTCGAACATCCTCTTGAACAAAAGGTAATAGAGTGCTTCTCCAAGCCAGTGAATGGATTTTCTTCGGTCATTCTCACGGGGACCGCTGGAGATGGAAAAACACACCTTTGCCGGAAAGTCTGGAAAGAAATGGGAGGAGTTGAAGATTTATGGGCGTCGGACAATCCCTATTTAAAACTTAAAGTAAACGATCAAAATAACGAATCCGTTACAATCCATTTTATTAGAGATTTGAGTGCCTGGACTCCGCAACAAGGGGATGAAATGGATCTGGGAAAAGAAAAACTTTTGCACATGTTTTGCCATTCCCTTTATGATCCTTCCCCCAGAGATATCTTCATAATTGCAGGTAATGACGGCCAACTCATTGAAACATTCAGGCGCCTTAACGAAAAGGATATCGTAAAAAAAGTCAGGGTGGTTATTGAAGAACTTTTAGTCGAAGACAGACAATCCATGGAAAATGTCAGACTCACTCTTTTCAATATGAGCCGGGGTCATTCATCGCTGGTGTTTCAAAAAGCATTAGAGAGTTTTCTATTCCACCCTGGCTGGAATGACTGTTACAGTCTTTTTCCAGAGGAAAATGAATTTTTTGGCCCTAAGTGTCCAATTCGCCACAACTACGAAATTCTCAAAACCCCCCTTGTACAAACAAGGTTGAAGACCCTAATAAAACTATGTGAACACAACGATCACCACATCCCCTTGAGACAAATGCTCTTGTTGTTGACCAATGCGGTTCTTGGTCATCCAGAAGTACGGGATTATTTAATGGTTCCAAAGGATATTCCAAAAATTATCGAAAATGATACTGTATCAAAAGCAAATTTATACAATAATTTTTTTGGAGGCAATTTACCAAAGAGACGGCATTTAATTACGGTGTTCGAATATTTTGACAGGTTTCAAATTGGTTTTGAGACCTCTAACCGGATTGATAATATACTAATTTTTGGAGATGGCGATCCCAATTTTCAAGAATACTATAATGATCTCATCCAAAAAGACATCTTTTATGGAGCGAACAGCGCTTATCATGCGGCAAAGATAGAATATCTCGAAGGAAGCAATGAGGATGAATCTTCCCATAATGCTTTTTTAGAATTATTGGTTGCTCAAAGACGAGGATTGTTTTTTAAAATACCAGAAGGCTTGGCAGATGAACTGAATTTGTGGGAGTTAACTGTTTTTAAATATGCCGGAGAGTTTCTAAAAGATATTGTTAAGACGTTAGTGGAAAAAAAACAGATCAACACAGCCATACTGCAAAGACTCGTTAAAGGGTTAAATCGAATATTTACAGGCATGCTCATAGATAACGACAGGGAGATCTATCTTGCCACTAGCGGCAATTATTCCCAAGCGAAAATCTGCAGAATCTTGATTGATATAATTTCTGTAAAACCCAGTAAGGGTGAAAAGATCACTGTTGTATTAGATGAGAACACAAAAAAGGCCTATCTGCTAGTTCAACTATCTCCTGACATCATAGAACGTTTTGAACTTAACTTAATCCGATTTGAATTTCTATCCAGGATTGCCATAGAAGGTGCTTTACCGGCAAGTTTTTCCAGAGAATGTTATGAAGATTTCTTAGCATTTAAAACACAATTATTGGCAGCCCAGAAGAAACGGGAGAAAACAGAGGATAAAATTGAAACCGACACCATTGACCTCAGAATCCTAAAGCTTTCTGCAAATGGAAAAGCAGATGATATCCCTGTGGAGGTAATGTTATAATGTCCTTACCTGAAAGACTCCCACCGCTGAATGATCCAAAATCCTCAATGTGGATTGATGAAGCCATCTGGGGGCATCGGCTTTATGATGAACAATCTCCTTGGCTGATTTATCTGGAATTTCTAAATATACTTGCCCATGAAATTGAAGAAAATAGAGCCTTTGAAGAGGCTGGGTATAACTCTCTAAAATATTATCCGCATAAACGCCTGAACCTTCGCAACATCCTTTTTAACAATCCCAAAATTGAAAATATTCTAACTGTCAGCACAAATGACTCGGATCGCTGGAACACTTGGTTTAATGAAATGAAAAAAAACCCAAATGTTCAAACTGATGATTTCGGATATTTGAAAAATCATTTCCGCTCCTTTGAAGATTTTTGTCATATTGTTGCAATCCTTCAATCGACAAGCCTTGAAATGAACAGCAATAAGAGATGGACCTCAAAATTTGTCTTCCCATACGGGGTGGACTGCCTTTACGAAGACCTCGATAAAAATGGAAAAACAAACGACAGAAGATTTTTTGGTCGAACCGGTGAAATTTTATATTTGATGCTCTGCCGAAGCAAAAAGAAAGATGAGCTTCTATTGGCCTTAAAAAAGAAAATCCTCAATTCCGAAATTTCGTATTGGAATAAAATTGTTAAATGTTTACAACCTAAGGGCAAAGATTTAGACCGTTCGCTTCGGACCAATTCCTTTCTACCCTATATCCATCACCATTGCTATAATGATCTTGCTGAAGACTGGCTACACATCTTAAGCCTTGATATGCCAGGGTATGACATGCTCCCATTTATTGTAAATCTATCTGGTTTTCATATCATTAAATATCTGCTTGACGTATCAAACAAAATTCTCATGAACATTAGTCCGGTTTCCATGGTTTGTGAAATTGTTGCGCCTAAAAAAACGTTGGTGCGTGAAATCTCCTGGGCATTGTATCAAAAAAACAATTCCCTCCCATTACAGGCAGTTGAAAAATATATTTCCGGGATAAAAGAGTCTCAAGAGTGGAAACAGGCTGTTGCAGGAAACGACCCGTTTATTCAATGTTTTGAACTTTTACAAAAAAAAGTAATCTGGCCTAAAGATGACAGCTATGACGGCCCAAACATACCAGAAAACTTGATCGGCGATTTAAAAGTAGCCGCAATAAAAAGGCACCGCCAACATGTCGGAAACGTCCATAGAACCTATGGAAAAGACATTGGTCTGGTTTCAAAAAGGAGTACAAACAAACTACGTTATGCCCCAAATGACAACTTTTTAAAAACCATAATTTTTTCAAATGTCTCTAAAAGGATGGAATTAAATCATTTTCTGGATCTTATTGAATCTCGTTATGGTTTGATCTTTGGCGGCAAACAAGCCGAAAAGATCATAGCCAGTAATGATTTTGATAAAAAGGCGTTTCAAGCCAACTCACAAAGGTTGGAACAGCGTCTGTTCAGTTTAGGATTACTTCACCGCCTTTCCGATGGGTGCGCATATATTATAAATCCATATTTTCCAAGGCAACGAATATGAAAAGTTTCGAGCTAATTGGCTCAACTGTTGTTGCATATCTCAAAGAAAAACTTTCCGACCAGGATGAGGATGGTACTGCCCGTTTTCTCATTGACTGTCTATCCGCCAAACAAACAGCTGCCATCGCAATAGAAATTCTTAAAGACAAAGAATTGGATCGTCTGATCGAGATCAAACTTCCAATTAGTTTTGTAGGTGAGCACGGACTGCCTGACAATATCCTGACCAGGGAAAGAACAACCTATTTCAGAAATTTCGATTGTAAAAAGTCCGCCTTGTTGATTGCCAATATCGGAGATGATGAACAGCAATCTTTGCAAGAAATTGAGCCAATCGGCAGAGAACAATTATTTGAAAGGATAGATCTTTGGATCGAGGTCATTTCCAAAGGATTACCATTGTTACCTGATCAGCTTAATTGGTGGAACAAATCGTTATTGGGCCTACTTGATGTAAAACATATTTCCCTGGAAAGATTTGCAGAATATTTAATTTCTACAAAAGAGGCAATTGAGGATGGACACCCTCTTTTAAATGCCTTAGGCATAGCACTTCCAGAATTACATCTTCCAAAAGATTCACATTTTTTTGATGGCCTAACTGGAAGGAATGCAGGGCATCGTCAAAAATGGAAAACCTTATTTAATCATGCCATAAAAAAAAGGTCCTCTTATTTATTAAAACAAACCCCAAACCAGGGACTAATCACAGAAGAAACACTGGTGCAGGCATTTGAAAAAACAAAACAAGCAATTCCTGAAGAGTACCACGATGATATTAAAAATTTCATAAGCGAAAGCAGCGGTTGGAATACAGCAGCAAAGACATTGGCCAATATTGAATGGGAGTTCATTAGAACCCTCTTCTTAGGGCTGAAAAAAGAGACTTTTAATTTAGGCAAAGCAACCCTTGATTTTTATGATGAGGGTGAACAAGACTTAATATCTGATGATGATCAGGATTATTTAAAACGGCTTATTAAGCGAAAAACCAATAGAGAACCACAAGAGGAAGATGAAAATTTTTACCACAACCACAATCTGGAATTTAAAAGCAATTTATCTTTAAAAACAAAATGGGACCGCTTTGTTTATGGGGCACCAATTGAGTGTGAAGATTTTTTAGTGGGAATCTCAATGTGTCTTGAATCCTTATTTGGTCATGAAGAACCCATTAAAAAACAGCAGTTGATAATCAGATGTGACAAAAGAACAAAAGGCGATTTAAAGAAACTAAACAACGAGGCCGGTCGGTTTTTTGCATTTCGCTATATGGGTCTAAAAAGCCTATTTGGAAATAAGGTAATTTGGGATATTGGAAACCTTTTTGATTATAGTAAGTTAGACAAGGAATGGAAAAAAACAAAAAAAGTCAAAATTAATCGTTCGGTTGCAAAGGCTGCACTAACAATAAAATTTTTTTTAGAATTGGAGGTGGAATCTGTTAATGGAAACATATCAACCATTTCAAAACAGCTTATCTGGAAATTCAACCCAAACGCCGTACCATCAGAGCTACACGATGACTGGACAAGGTTGGGAAAAAACCCTCTTGTTCTATGTAATGCGAATCGATCTCCTTTAAGCGGTAAGGGATTATTTCAGTCCCTTAATCTTGAAAACGTACAATCATTGGTTCCTTCTTTTGGCAAGGACAAAGGTTCCTTTGTCAGTACATATGCCAAAGAGAATGATATTAATTTGATTTGGTCTAAGAATTTAGAAACATCCCTGAACCTCAACTTAATTGATACGAAGACTGCTGAACAATTAGAGCATCTATACGAATCTTTTAAAAACAGTTATACAAATGCAATAATCAGCTTTATTGAATATGGTGTTTCCATAGAAAACCTTTCTCAACAGGCCAATGATTATGAAAAACTTATCGACCATGTGTGTCAAAATGCCAAAGGAGACAAAAACAGGGAGCTTCTTTTACGTCCTCTTCTCCAGATTGGAATTGTACCGGTAGAGGGAGGAAGGGTAGCATCCATTGTTGCTCCCTGGCATCCGCTTCGATTGCTGGCAATGGCGAACAAGTCCTTACAGCTTTCAGCCCTGTTAAAATATCTTCTCTCTAGCCAGGAGATAAATTTTGGTGATCCCCATTTGTTCTTTAAAGAGCTAAAAAATGAGCTTTCCCATCCATATTATCCAGAAATAGTTGTCGGCTGGCACGAAAACAACAAAAAATTGCTTAGTCTTACTGATTCATATTTAGACTACAGCCTGCACGAATCTCCAATTATCAATAATACCAGTTCAGACGATACCAATGAAAATCCGACGAAAAGTTCCAACTTGATCCTGGATTTGATCAAACAATTCTTAAAGCTTTATCCACATGAAAAATCAAATCTATCTCTTGTGTTGTACAACTCAGATTCATCTCGTTTGCCCCAATCCATTGTGAGCAAAATAAATGACTTTCATAATGATGATGCTGATATGCGGTGCGAAATCATTTTAAGACATCGAGACGGAGAAAAATTAAGGGCTTTATACGAAGAAATCATTAAAGCCTCTGATGATGATCCAGATTCTTTTATTGCCAGTGAAGTAACAAAAGATTTCATGGCAAGGTTGCGCATCGGAATCATGGTTGACCAGGCACCTATTCCAGACCCCAAGGACGGCCCCCCTGCTGATATGGTTTTTTTACAAGATGTTATTGCCCGGCATGCAGAGATTGGATGGTATAAAGAAAATGCAAAACCAATCAGTGAAAATAATTTCATACCTGCCAGATGGTCAAGAAGAAGACCATCTGTAACCGATGATATGAAATCCGTTGTCTACCTATGTTGTCCGGTACAAAACAGTATTGGATGGACTTTTATCTCTGCCTTAACGACCTTTTTCAAAGGGGATTGGGACGGCAACAAGGAAACGAGGCTTCTACCGGCAAGACAACTGGATTTTAATGATAATGAGACAGCAGCTATTTTCAAAGAAATACATAATCTTGGAAATTGGGTAATCAATTATGATGAGCTTTTAGATCGGAGACAACTGATTAATCAAGATGTAAATGTCATTCGATATAAGCAGTTTGCAACCCAGGGGCGCAATATGATCATCTCATCAAAGGCACCTTTAGGGCTATTACGATCTATGATCCTAAGTCGGATAAAAAGTTTAAGTCTTGAAATACCTGAACAGAATCACATGGCGCTGGCCGAAAAATTTTTAAATGATGCCATGGAAATATCAGGTGATATTGTATTAAGGGCAGCAAAAAGAGGGCGAAGTGCCAGTGAGTTAATGGGGGTTGTGCTTAGTCAATATTTAATTAAACATGAATTAGGCGATAAAAAATATCTGGGTTGGTATTTTTTAGACGATTATGCTGAATGGTTGGGGCAAAGAGAACAACAAATTGCAGATCTTCTTGCTTTAAGCCCAGAGAAAACATCTGATGGAAAAATGCGGCTGGTCGTGATTGTTTCAGAATCAAAATATATTGATTTTAACAGCTTATCCCAGAAACGAAAAGAATCTCAGAAACAACTCAGGGACACAATGAAAAGAATTGGAGACGCCATATTCGGGAATCCCAAAAGATTAGATCGAGATCTCTGGTTATCCCGTTTTTCAGATTTGATTCTTAATGGGATTCAGTTTCCCGCAAGCTCAGAAATTGATCTTTCGAGCTGGCGCAGGGCAATTCGGGAAGGGAAGTGTGATATTTACCTGAGAGGTTATTCCCATGTGTTCATTTCAGGTCCTACGGATAGTTCAGATTGTTCGGAACTTGTAGAAGTCGCTGATTTAGAAAATTCTTTTCAAGAAATTTTTTCACGGCAAGATTTGAGACATTTAATCGTAAAATATTCCAATGAAACAGACCCTATGCCTGTACGCAAAGGCATCTCAGATCAAAATATTTGGAAACATCATAAATATTTCAGTTTATCCCATCAAGTTAATGTCTTAAATGAAATAGAAAAAAAACAAAATTATTTACCAAAGACAGAACAGGATAGTATTGAAATTGTAGCCAAGCATAATGCACCAAAAGAGATACCACAAACTATTGTTCCCAACCCGCCAAAAGAAGGGAAAAGCAAAAACACTTTTTACAATTCTGTGTTTAATCCTTCTATAAACGATCAAGGACCCATTAATGGAAATAATGAGGCAGAAAAAGAATGGTTGAAACAAACAGTAAGCCGATGTAAAGGAGCACTTCAACAATTTCAGCTAAGGTCAAAGTTACTATCAGAATCATTAACCCCCAATGCGGCATTACTAAAATTCCAAGGTAGCTCGAATTTAAAAGTGGAGGATATTTTAAAGCGGCAATCGGAACTTTTAACAACACATGGTTTAAATATTATCTCTGTGAAAGGGGAACCAGGGATTATTGCTATTTCCATTGCACGGCCAGATAGGAAAATCCTACACCTTCTTCAAGTCTGGCAACAATGGAAACCAAATATTAAAAATGGTAACGATGAAATTATTATTGGAGTCAAAGAGGATGATAGCAAGCTTTTATTTTTTTCACCAAAGAAGAACTCACCACACACACTAATTGCTGGATCTACGGGTAGTGGGAAATCCGTTTTAATGCAAAATATAATTTTAGCTATTGCTTGTACAAACACACCAGAACAATCAAAGATAACCCTTATAGACCCCAAATTGGGGGTAGATTACTTTCCATTTGAAGGGTTACCCCACTTACAGGGTGGCGTTATAGACGAGCAAGAGAAAGCCATAGACGCCCTTTCTAAGTTGACAATTGAAATGGATCGGAGATATGGCGTTCTAAAACAAAACCGAGCTTCCAATATATATGACCTAAACAAAAAAGAAGCTGCAACCGAACATCTACCATTCTTATGGATCATCCACGATGAATTTGCAGAATGGATGATGACAGACGATTATTCAAAAGAAGTTTCAAATATTGTCGCAAGATTAGGAGTTAAAGCTCGTGCTGCCGGAATCTTCTTAATTTTTGCAGCACAAAGACCCGATCATAGAGTTATGCCAATACAACTTCGCTCCAATCTCGGAAATCGCCTTATTTTGCGAGTTGACGCTGAAGGGACATCCAATATTGCAACAGGTGAAAAAGGGGCTGGGGCCGAAAAATTATTAGGTAAAGGACATCTTATCGCCAAACTTGAGGGCGAAGAAAAAATAATAACAGCCCAAGTGCCTTTCATCAAATCTGATGAAATTGAAGAAATTGTAAATAGGCTTATAAAAGACTACAATAACAAACATAAACCTACAATGTAAAAAACCTTGACCAAGCAAAAAAGCCCCGGCCATCAATACACTGATGACCGGGGCTATATAAAAATAATTCGGCAGCGTCCTACTCTCCCACAGAGACTCCCCTGCAGTACCATCAGCGCTCAAGATCTTAACTTCCGTGTTCGAAATGGGTACGGGTGTGGCCTCCTGGCCATTGCCACCGAATTAAAATAGAGTCTTAAAAAAGAACAGGACACCCTGAAGCAAAAGACTTTAGGGTGCCCTTTTATAA
>JAVERV010000078.1:0-16418 GCA_034006945.1 Desulfobacterium sp.
CAAGCTGTGAAAAGCACAGTCACGCACTCAACCCTGTCCATTTTAGACAAGGCGGCATTGTCGGAACTAAATGATGTGCGTCGCCACAACGAATGGACCCCGGTCTTTGTGCATGCAGCAAGTCAATGGCTCAAGAAACGCCCCTTCTCGGAAAAAACCACCCTAGCCCAGGATCGAAGGGCGCTATCAACCATGTTCGCGAAACTCCTGGGTCCGCAGACGCCGCCACAGGAAGAAAAGATTATGGCTGCTCAGGCACCCGAACAGGTCGAGGAACCCGTGGAAGAGGACACCGAGCCCAAAGCCGAGGACTCAACCCTTGAAGAAGCCAAGCGCACCGCTAAGGTCGAACGTATCGAGTTTCACAATCAAAACATGATCATCATCCAGCGCAACCTTGAGCGCGACCAGGCTGACTTGGTTAAGGAAACTGACCCGGACCGTAAGGCACAGCTGGAATTTCGTGTCATCACTGCCCTGTCGGATCTCCAGAGCGAAAAAGACCTCGTAGCCTCCATCCAAACCGGGGAACTGGTTCGCACTCGCACTGCCTTCGACGATTACGCCCACGCCGGCTTCATCACCAACATCAGGGAAAGCCAGCGTAGGATGAAACATTTCCAGCAATCAAGCGACGCACTTTTTAAATTGTCCGGAATGCTCCCCGGTGAAGAAGGAAGTGCGGCACGCGCCTTTGTGGAGCGCCAGCTGACCCCCGAGGTGCGTATGAACATGGATCAAGCTGCCGTGAAACGTATCGCCGAGGCCCTGGGCAAGAAAATCGAGGGTCACTATTTGGGCGAACAGGCCAAAAGCGATGAGGAAGAAGCCTACACCACCCTGGGCCTTGAAGCGGCTCAAAACATCAAGAGAGCGGCGGATTCGAGCATGATGGTCCTGTCCCTTTTCGGTGGAAAACACGTGGACGCGGCCTACCAGTCGGCCACGGGATACATCGAGGGCGGGCCAACAGAAGCCGTCCTGCGCACGGCAAGCATCTTCGGCCCAACAGCAGGGGCAGCGGCCGAGGCAATGCGCGGCTACCGCGAAAGCGGGGTGGAAGGCGGGCTCAAACGCGGCGTAATCTCCTTTGCCACGTCCAAAGGCATTGAATATGGGATGGGCAAGGTACTGGGAAGGGCAAAGAACGTCGATGGTCCTGATGCGTCTGCCTCCAAAAAGGGTGCGGGCTCGCAGCACGCGCCCGCAGGCAAATCCGGTCCGGCCGGGCAGCAGAACCTGACCAAAATTAAAAGTTCCCTCGACAAGCGCTCTCTTGAACAGTTCAACAAACTGCGCAGGCAAGGCGAAAACCTGGCTGAGGATTTCCGGCAGGCCCAAAAACGTCTGGCAGATGCCGGTGGCTCCGGAGCTTCGGCCAAGGAAATAATGCGCCTGCAGGCCGAAGTCCGGGAAAAGGTCGTTGCGATTAACAGCAGCCCCCATGCCAAAAACTTCCTGAAATACAAGGGAGACACTCTTTCCCAGCGTTCCTACAACGCCCACCTCCGGGCCGTGCACGCCGATGTGGAGGCCAAATTTTATGCAAATATGCAAACCAAGGGCTGGACCCAGCCGCCTTTAAAAGAATTCCGCAATGCGGCCAGTTCGGGCTCGGTGGGCATGGACTTCGACATCGGACTGGACCAGCAGATGGCCAGATCCATTGCCCGGGACGGTAAACCCGCCAAGCTAAACAAATGGCAGCAGGACGCACAAAATGCATGGAACGAGGCTTACAAGGCATCCACCGGGCAAAGTGCCGAACAGGCATGGGAGACGATCACCACCCACGCCCATGCCGAAAGCTACAAGGACATGGCCTGGCTCGCCAAAGATAAGTCAGGAGTCTCCAAGTTATGGGGGCAGCAGGCCGCCGATGTAACCCGCTACAAATCCTGGCACATGCTGAATGACCCCAATCTCGACAAGATGACCAAACTGCAGGAAATCAGCCGTGGCGCAGCCAAAGATATGAAAACCAAGCTCAATCCCATTCTGGACAAGGTCAAACCCACGGGCAAAAGCCTGACCACATTCCAGAACTCCCGGGAGCACTGGGACAAAGTACGCAAGATCCTGACGGACTTTGGCGAGAACAACATCGACCCAATCACAGCTGACCGCCGCATCCGCGAACTGACCGGCGGAAAAAGCATCCCAGACGTGATCGAGGACATGACCTACCTCCTGGAAGGGGCCGTCAAGTTCGGAAACAGATAATAAACAATCAGGCCGGGAGATTGTACTCAATCCTCCCGGCCTGATTATGTTTCAACCGTCGTCCTTCATTCAACACCGATCCAGCTATCGTCCTTTGATTTCGGGCTGTCTGCCCTTGGCCTGGGAAAACGGCATCCACTCATATATGTATCGGGCACCGTATTCCGGTGATATGCCCATGCCGGTCGCATGCCACAAACCCACGTCAAGAGTATGCGTCTTTGCGCCCCGCTTAATACCTCCACCGGGAAACTGACGCATTCTGCCAGGTTCGATCTGAGCAGAGAATGTCACATCTATGGTTTCATCGGCAACTCTGGTTCCCGCCCCAAACTCAGATTTGTCGAGAATGACGAACATTCCGACTCTGTTTTCGCCCTTGTGATCAACAAAGCCATCATTAAGCGTGAACTTGGCCTTGATGCTCAGGGATCCATCAACGTCAGCCTTAAAATATGGCGGCAAAGTAAAATCAACACTTCCTTTTCGTGTTTCCGTTTCCTTGTCTTTCCAGCGAATAATCTCCGTGTATTCCAGCTTGAAGGAAGTAGGGCCCGCTGAAGACTCCAGTGTCTTTTCCATGTGTTGGGGCAAATTCTCAAAACTGTATTTTCCGAACTGTTTGATTTTGTAGGGCTCAATCCTAGTCAGCGCCCACACATTACTGTTGGGCTCCGGGCGGATATCTATTTCAAGAAATTTCCTGTTCTGCTGAAAGGAAATGCTTCTTTCCGCCGATTTCGGGTCGTTGCTGTCTGTGCCTGGCTTGAAAAGCAACAGGGCGTTGGGGGCGCCGCACTGCATGTAGCCCAGAACCGTCATCTCCACGTCCACAGGCACTGGGTCCTCGTCCAGGGCTGGCAGCGTGCGTATCCAGCCTTCCCCTGTAGCAAAGGAAAATTGCCCATCCTGAGCCACATGACCAAAACGCATTTCATACCCGGCATACGTGCGTTCCGTTAACTCGTCCGGCTGGCTTTCCAATACGCGGATGCGGCATCTGGTGTTCATAGGATCGCACATCTTATCCATTGCATTAGCCGCTTCCTCACTGAAGCGGGTCAGCATGAAACGCTGGATGCGCGGCAGCACCTTCGTGTTGAGACGCTGATACAGATCCTGTCGGGAGACGGCGTTCAGTTGCTCCCGTTCTTCCGGCGTGGCGTCGTAATTGAAGCGACGTCCCGCCTCCAGGACAGTAAATATGTCGTTTTCGCCGTGCATCCAGTAGCCGTTCAGGTATTTTTCTATTTTATTTAGCATCCCGCTGTAGGCAACTTGAAATGCGTCTGACGGATCGGACGAGTTCTGCATGGCAGCATCATAATGCCCTGCAAAAATCCCGTACCATCCGTCATCGGAGATATGAAAATTGCTCCCCTCTGAATAGTAGGCTTTGTGCACGGCTTTGATCGTTGCGCTGCGCACGCTTTTTGCCTCATCCACCAGACTGTCCAGGGTGAACCCGAATACATAGGCACCGGCAAAACCCAGATTAAGCGCAAACGTCTGCGTTGATGTCACGTAGGGTCCCCGGATGAGCGAAGTGATGGTCGAGAAATTTCCCAGGATGTTTTTGTAGACTTGGGCGCCCGTCTCACTGTTTTGCCACCCCTTGGTGGTAACGTCGTCGTAGGTTTGTACTGCTGCAATAAGAAGGTTCAAATAGCCCGCATTTGTCGAAATATTGGTCGACAAATGCGCTCCAAAATCACCGAATACTGAGCCTAACGCACCTGCGAAGGCTCCGCCCCCCGTGCCAAAGTAAGTAAAGGCCTCAATTCCACCGAAAGTCGGACTTAAAAAATCGATATAAAAGCCGAGGATACCCTTTTCTTCTTCCACATGGCCGCGCGTCACGAAATCGTTAATGATTTGTGCGGACGCTTGCAGGTCCAATACTACCCGGCCTTTGGTGTAATCAGCAACCTTCATAATTGCGTCTTTAGTGCCACCCCTGACCATAACGAATATCTTACCATCCCGGACTGCGCTGTCGGTTTGTAGAAGGGAGCCTCCTATAACGAGATTTGGCGTCAAAGGCTGAATCTCACCAGGGGGTGGTTCAAAGGACGACGGGGTCTCCTCCTGAGTTGAAGTGGAAGATGCCAAAACCTGCACCTCAGTAAAAAGTCTCAAAATTTCCGCAACTCCCACCTGCTGCGCGGAAGAAAGATTCAGTTTGCCGTTCTTTGCATCGATAAGCCAGGCATCAATCTGCCCGGCGTTTGCCGAAAGGGCGTCCAGCTGACGCTTAGAGCGCAACTCCAGAATCAAATTCTGGTGCCGCCTCTCCAAAAGCCCCCATCCCTGCAAGGCCCTGACAGTCAGCCGGCCATGGCGCGCCAATTCCAACAACTGAGGATCCACGTCAGCAGGATTCAAGGAAGCCTTTACTCCAGCAGGAAAAAAAGCAAACACCAGGATTAGAATGTAAGTTAGAATAATTTTTCTCATAAACCACACCATAAGCAGCCTCCCGTTTTGTAGTTCAATCCGAACCGATAATCCGACCCAGGGTCGGATGGTCTGGCTCTGGAACGTGACAGCTGCAGCCTTTATTTGAGGGGAATGCTCTCACGTCGGAACCGCTTGCCGTCGACGGATAGGTATTCCACACAGCCCTTTGAGAATACTGCAAGTGGTATAATTATGTCATGGATGCGATCCTTGCCGCCAAACACGGTGATGTGCATTCTTTTGTCTGCGTCAGAGGAGAAGTAGATCAAATGCCGGCCGTCAGGACTAAACTGCGGGGGTTCCTGGTCATAAATCTCCCGAACTTCCGGCCCGGGTTGGCCGTCGAGATACGCACGCCAGGATTTCTTTTGTTTTTCCAGCCACGCCACCCTGGTCCCGTCAGGACTAAAGACGATACCCCTGGACCTGCCCTGCCCCCTGCCGATCTCCTTGCCATCTACTAGGATAACATATTCATTATCGTTCAGCTCAAAACCCGCAGCCCAGCGTCGCCCGTCAGGGCTGAATGTTTCGCCAAGAACGCTTTTTACCGTTCCTAATCCGTGCACAACAACCTGTCCGTCGACAACCAGAAACGCTTCTTTGTCTTTTTTGGCGGCATAAAGATATCGTGCATCTTTGGCGCTGAAGATGGCCGGATCCCAAATGTCAGTAAAATCCGGTCCAATTTGTCCATTGATGACCATGGCTCTAATACCGTCATCAAAATGCCCCACATAGGCATAGTGGGAACCACTTGGATTCACGGTGAACTTGTAGCCATATCCCATGGTAGGCTTGAGTTCCTCAGCTTCACGCACTAGAAAGCGGTTTCCGCCCTCTTTTTCGGCAATGTAATAGAGTTCTGAACGGTTCTGGGTAAACCTTAAAGAGCCGTGCACAGCCGGATACTTTTGTCCCTCGACCCCTTCTGGGGTCACAACCATGGCGAATTTGCGACCAGTCAGTTCGTCCTGACCCCGTTCAATCCAGGCGGCTTTCCCGTCCCAATCCACGGCTCCTTCCCACATGCGGTAAGGGGTCTCCCGTACCAGTTTACCGTCGAGATAAACACGGTACATCCTGTCCACCTTGCCAGCCACCAGAACATGAGCCCCGTTTTTGCTCATCTCCAGTAACTCGATATCGTCAAACACCGGGCCGTCGGCTCCGTTGCAGACAGGGATCTCCTTGTCACCCAGCTCCGCCTCGAAACAGAAATTCTCACCCATGGGCGTGAAGCGCAAGGTGTATCCCTTGACGTCATCGTACCATTTTCCGGGAACACCGTTAACGACAACGCGCTTTTTCCCTTTTCTCTCGCCCTCCACCCAGGCCACATGGCGCAGATCCTCGGACAGGCCGATGGCTTGCTTATCCAGGGCATATTGGGGTAACTCGAAATCAAACTTCTCCGGTGCAGGCGGCAGGTCGGCAGATCCTCTTGTCAATAATGAATTTTCCTGACCTACAACATAAAGCGTCCCCTCGTGCTCGTACACGTCACCCGGCATAGCCACTAGGACCCAGCCGATGCGATGCTGGCTGGTCATCAAGGTTCCCAGCTCATCGCCACGGATGTATTTTTTAACCCTGTAGGACATATATACGCCAAGGATGCGGGGACCAACCGGACGACCGGAAGCAGAGTCGATACGCGGGGTCCAGCGAACTTCACCGTCGTGACTCTCTGAGAACTCTATTTCTGCGTCACCACTGGCTTTGTCATGCTGATACACAAAGACGGACTTGCCCACCACACGGTAGGAGACCCCGATCTCTATTTCCTGTTCGGTCAAAAGGATCTCAGGGTTTTCGGGGGCGTCAACCCGAATGAGCACCGGCACGTCTGGTGTGGCGAACCCGATAACAAGGTTGTAGGGTACACCGTCTCCAAGCATGGGTTTCACACTCTGATATGAGGAGAGCTTGTTAAAATAGCCCTTCTCTCCTTCCAAAACAGCGGGAGAGTCGGGCAACAGATGCTTCAAACGCCGCTTAAAATAGGGATCATCCAGCGCTCCATCAGTGGTGAGACCTTCCACGTGCAATTTGACTCTGTACGTGCCCGGCACCTGATCGTTGATGGGAAACTCCACACCGTCCCCGGGCCCCGAATCCCTCGGGGCAGTCGGAGGCAGGGAGGCCGGAGTATCCGTCCCATCCGATGGGGCAGGTTCCGCCGAAGCGGTCTCCGTCTGAAGAGTATCAGCCTGATTTTGACCGGACGGACTCGGTTCAGTTTGGACGGGCCCAGCCTGAACAGACGCTGCAGGAATCGTGGCAGGTCCGTCCGCAACCTGCGTCCAGCGCATGCCGCCGCTGCGCACCAGGGTCCCGGCTGACACGGAAGTACCCTCGCCAGCTGGTGCCCACTGCAAATGCTCACCTCGCTCCATGTAGCCCGCAAGTTCGATCAGATCGGTACGGTACTGTACCATGAGCGCATCGTCTTGGACGCCCCATAGATTTATTTGCTCCAAATCTGCTCCCAAAAGATCTATCCCCGCCTCCTGTCGCATCCTCTGGGCTAGACCCATATATTTGTCCGGCAGTCGCCCCCAGCCGCGCAGGGCACGCACCGTGACCCTGCCCTGCTCCTCCATCTGCAGCAATCCGTCGGGGCCGGTGGCGGTCTCCAACACGGGGGTCGAATCGTCCTGAGAACAAACAACGGTCCCGGGCAAACAAACCAACGTCAGGGACAGCAACAGAAACACTCTGTAAAAGCACATTAAAACCTCCTATTTGCGGCAGAATTAAAAAATTTAGCGCACAACTTAGAAACAACCGTCCTCGCTCCAGAAACAGATGACTGTATCGAAGGCCTGAAGCGCGGGACGGAGAATCACTCCGTGACAGAGAGGCTGTCCACTTCCCCCACGAGCAGGACAATATCTATAAGCTCTGCGTCGGAGACTTCCCTGTCCGGCAAGAGCCCTGCGCCCGAACAGGAACTGCCCCCCGGAAGCACAACTTCTCGGTTGGTATAGCGCAGCACAGAGCCGTCGGAAAGGTGGGTGTCGGTCTGGGAACTGCATTTGCCGTAGGTTTGTTGGCCCAAAAGCTTTGCCCTGCCTTGCTGGTGCAGGGCTCCGGCGAAGATTTCGGCCGAACTGGCCGTGCCCGGCCCCACGATTAATACCACCGGCATAAGATATTTTTTCCCAGGAGAAGCGCGAATTTCAGTAAATTCTCCGCCCCGGGTCTGTACTTTCCCCAAAAGTGTGCCTGGGGGAAGAAACAGATCTGCTAGATCAAACGCCTCGTAAAGATCACCGCCGCCTGCGTCACGCAGGTCGAGAATAAGCGATCCATTTATGGGCGCGCCTTTTCGGGCAAGAAAATCAATTGTCGCCTGCAGAGCAGGCCTGGTCATCCCGGCAATAAATTCACGAATGCGCAGGACCTGCCTGTCACCCGGCGGGACCAACTCCACATCCAAGGGCTTGAAAGCCGTGCGAATAAGCGCGACTGACGATTGCCGTTCATCCGGCAGATCAAGAGTGAGGTGAACAATAGACCCTTCCGCACCTTTTAATAAAGCCGCTACAGCCTGAGGTTCAAGTCCGGCAACCGTCTTGCCATCGACTTCGAGGAGCTTGGACCGGTCCGGCACTCCCGCTATGTCTGCTGCACCGCCCTTGTACACTGAAAGGAAAATCCCGCCGCTGCCCACGATTAATTCCCCACCAATACCGAGCCAACCCTCCCTCCTGGTCGTGGGCGACCGATATTCCCGGGCCGTGAAATACCGCGCATAGGGATCAATCTGCTTCAGGAGCTCAGGCAGGCTGGACTCATCAAGAATTTCCAAAGCCCCCGGGTCAGGCTGAACAAGGGCATCTTCCCACAGAACCCGACGGATCTCATCCAGAGGCGCAGACTGCGCCGCAGTATGGATCGTCAAAACCACTGTCACGGCCAAAATCAGGAGGCTGCCAATCCTCATTGGGCAAGCTCTATTTGCATCTTCATGAGGAGATCGTACTCCCTCCGCAGGGAGTCGCGTTGTTTTTCCAGCTGTTTGCGGCGCAAATCCATGTCTACGTCCCCAAGCCCACTCCCTTCCAAATCATCAAGGGAAGAGGCCTGTTGGTTCATCTTCCCCTTCAGGCTGACAACCCGCTTCTGCAAATCGGCCACACGCTGCTTGTCCGTGACCTGACTGGCAGCGAGGCTTTTGGTCTTCTTGTCCAGGGCCGCTATCTCGGACTGCATAGCTTTCACACGGGCCTGATCCTTATTGAGCTGGGCCTGGGCTGTTGATTTCTGAACTTCAAGTTGCCCTTTTTCGGAGTCGAGGGCACGCTGTGCTGCCCGCAATTCTTCAAGTCGTTCCTCACGTTCCGCCACGCGTTTTTTGTAGCTGCCACCGCTAAGACCAGCAACTCCACCAAAAAATCCGCCATCGCGAGGATCGTTATGAGTCGCACAACCGCCGATCACCATCCCTGCAAACAATATCATGATAAGAACAGTCTTTTTCATACGGACAACCTCTGGTCGATGCGAGCCAGCTGGGTGCTCCCGTCGCGCAGCTTATCCAGATTCTTCTGCAGCGCATTCACTTCCTTTTCCAGGCGCACAATGTACTGGTCATCGTCGGGGCGGGTCTTTTTTTCATCGGCCAAGATAGCGGTCTGGACTTCAAGCTCCTTGGCCAGACTCTTCTCCAATTTTTTAATCCCATCGACACGCTTCTGCAAATCAGCGCTCTTGGCAGCCAGAGCCTTCTTGTCCACGGCCCCCTTATCGTATTTCCCACGCAGGCTCTTTGACTCTTTTTCGAGTGTATCTATATCCTCGGAGAGCTTTTTGTTGTAAGCCATGGTCGTCCTGTTGAACTCATGGGTGCTGGCTATCTCAGCATCAAGAAACTCCTCTGAGCTGGCATAGGCCTGTTTGCGCTTGGATATTTCGTTGCCAAGTAGGTAGCCCAGACCTGCTCCGGCCGCCACACCAATGGCTAATCCGCGTTCATCGCCGACGGCATAGCCGAGCAGACCTCCGAGTACCGCCCCGACTCCTGCTCCCTCAGCCTTGGTGCGGTCCTGATCAGACATGGATGCGCATCCGGACAAAAGAAGGCAGACTATAAGCACCACATAAAGCCTTTTAACAATCTTCTTCATGGAAACAACCTCCTGAAATTATAAATTTTATAAATCTGAAAACCCGGTAAAGCTTTTGTGGAAATTTTCCAGCCAGACTTCGGTGTCAGCCCGACGCCTATCCGCAAAGGCTTGTGCATGATCCTTGAGCAACTTCATAACCAATCGTTCTCTCTTGGTCATCTCCTTGGCCTCTAATTCCTTAAACGCAAAATCGATGTAAGGCTTCTCGTATTCGCCCAAGGTGCCAATCTTGTCTTTGTAGCCTTGGAACTGCTCACCCAGTGCCTTATCCAACTCGCCCATGGATTTCTCCACCACAGCAACCTGTTCCTGATAACGCACGGACACTTCCGCCAGCTCCCTGGCCGTGGCAAGGGTCTCGGCAAGTCTCTGCAGACGCGACAAGTAGACCGAAAGGTTGACCCCATTTCGGGCCGCGTCCTGGGCCAAACTGCGAGCGCTTGCGCGCTGGGCCAGTTCAAGCCGCTCGCGGGCCTTTTCAAGGGTGGACTGCACCACCCCCAATGGCTCGCCCAGGCCAGGATTCTCCTTGATTAAACGCTCGATGATAGGATCGGCAGAACCAATCTGTACAGAAGCCTGACTGACCAGGTTGTCGAGGGTACGTCCCACGGGCATAGTGCGGCGCAGGTCAGCCTTGTAGGCCTCGTACTCCTTTTCAATGCGGGTACGCTGGGCCGAGGTTACAACCACATTGGCTCCGATGGCCAGACGCAACCCGGTGTTAAAGGAACGACGCTCCTCAACCTTCTTTTCATCGACATTCCAGGCGTAAACGTCAAGTTCAGCCCTAAGCGCACTGCGCAGTTCCACCACAGGTGTGGAGACGCTCCCACCGCGCACGGCCACTCCACCGGGCTTGCCTTGCCAGATTTCCGGCCGAAACAGACCAGAGGTCATTTCCTGAACATTGCCGAAGAGATCATAAAATCCGCCCGCGTCAGGCTTGCGCAACCCCACCGGCCTCAATTGATGCTTAGCGTTGCCGAGGTGCCACGCAAATTCGCTGGCCTCAGCCGCCGAAAAAGGCAGTCCATTGTCAAAGGAGCCTGCCTGCAAAGCACCAAGACCTCCGCGAGCGCAGTATTCCCATTCATCCTCGGCAGGCAAGCGCATAAATCCCGGCACTTCGTCCACCCGGGGCACCGCCGCAACTCGCTCTGGATGGGCCGGATCAAACAACCATTGATTGTATAGGCGGATAAATTCAATTACATCTCCATGGCTGACATAGGCCAGGGGCATCATGAGTGCATCGCGCAGCTCACGCCCTTTCATGGTCGGCAGCCTCTGGTCCTCTGGATCGCCGCTTGCAGCCAGCAATGCGTCCATGCCCATGACAGCGATGTATTGACCACGGGTCAGCTCATATTTGGCCATGACCAACTCCCAGGCACCTTCAGCACCAGTAGGAAAGGAGCCACTGATCTGGGTGCGCTGCAGACCCTCAAAGATTCCGCCTGCCGCGTCACCGATTTGGATAATGCGGGTCTGATCGCCCCAGAACCCCTTGCCCGGTACCGGGACCTTGCGAAAAACAATCTGGGCGTTGCCCGGCATGGGCAAAATGAGATCGCCTTCTGCCGGCTTAGGATTGTAAGAAGTCTGCAAAGGCACTTCGGCCAAGGCCCCTTTGATCAGGAACGCGAGGCTGAACACGCAAGCCGACGCTAATAGAATAAAAAACACAACGGCCGGAAAGTCTCGGCCAGACCTTATGCAATCATTGTTCACGAATCACCTCCGCAGGATCAATGCATGTCGCCTGCCACGCGGCTACCAAAGATGCAAGCGCCGCCAGGACGAAGGTTACCAGACAAAAAGCCGGGACATAGGCCCAAGGCAAAACGCAAAAAACCTCCCCCGCTGCAAGCTCTGAGGCAAAGGCGTGATTGATGGCCGCTGCCAGAGCGCCATAACCGCCAAAACCAGCTATAAGGCCCAGGGCGGTTATCATGAGCCCCTGGGCAATGGGGAAAAAAAATACATGTCTGCGCGCAAAGCCCAGGAGCCGGAGCACCCCCAGATCCCGTCTGCGCCGCTCCACGGCTGCGTACAGGCTCACGATCAGCACGGCTGTTCCTCCAAAAAGTCCAAGCAGCGCGATGAGCCAAAAGAGGCGGGTCAAACCCTTATCCAGGACCTGGATCCGCTCAATGGCCTCCACTTCAGCAATAACCTCGATCCCCTGGCCTTTGAGCCTATGATAAAGATCAGGCACATCATCAATTCGTTGAGCATAGAGGCGAAAGCCCCGATACCCGCCGCGGGCCATCTCAAAACGGCCCTTTTCGCGGTTGAAAGATACGGCTCGCTGGGTGGCGGTGCGCAAGACTCCCAGCAGCTCCATCGGCACTACCGGATACTCAAGACCAGTCTCGCCGGCCGTATGCAGGTCGAATTCCAACCCGGTCAACCCGGAACTGGTGAGTGTGGTTCTTTCCTCGACAGGCGCGTGGGCGGAGGGCCATAAGACACTAAGCATCCCTTCGGGAGGTGTCCCGCTGTATCCTCCCCAGGGTGTCTGGGGGAGCCCGAGCAGCCGGGCCTGTTCCTCATTTATGGAGAGGCCCACAAGGCGCAGCGTATCTTCTCCCTGCCTGACCACGACATCACGGACATAGGGCAGCAGCAAACGAGTATGACCCCGAAGCTTTTGATCAATGGCCCGCAGGTTGGAAGCGGTTATGGAAGCACCGGGTGAAATCAGATCGTAAAGAACTATATTCTGCGGCGGTGAAAAACCAAGCAGATCTTTGGCCTTGTCCGGTTTGAGGTCTGCAATGCGGCCAAACCCGGTGTTAATGACAAGTCCGGATCGGCTAATGGGAGGCAAGGGCTCAGACAACAGCAGCACGGCCCCGTCAAAGCTGGCGTAAGGTTCAGGAGTATCGCCTGCCCACCCGCGCGCTGGAGCTGCATAACCTTCCTTATAGGCTTCAACGTCAAGTACGAACGGAAGGGGCGCATAGACCCTGGCAAGGGCCCCAGCCCGGGCGTCAAGCACAGCCGCAACGTGCAGCCTAGCCTCCACATTTTCCATGCGACCGCCCCGGGACCGTGTAACCCTTGAGACAACTTCACCGCCGGCATTCACGCCCAGACTTCTGGCTGCCTCAGCCGTGAGCACCGCTGCACCATCCTCGGGCACTATGCCGCCGTTCTCAAGAAGCAGCGGGTCGCCGGGGGCTGTCGGGATAAGGTCGAAAAGTTCGGCCATGCCAGTCTCGTCGCGAACCACGCTGATGACCGATGACAGGGGCAAAATGGTCGGAGTCAAAAAACCCGTACCGGGCCAGGAACTGACCTCTTTGAACCACTCGGGTTTGAACTCCCTGGTTTGCAAGGGCCGGATCTCACGAAAAACAGGGTCCTCGACAAGTCGCTCCCGGAGAGTCTGAATAGTACCGTATTTAAGACCGAGCAAAACCAAAAGGGGAGAAATGACCGCTGCCAGGGAAATGACCAGACAAAGAGTTAAAATCCACTCGTGACGCAGGTGCAAAGCGGCAAGGGAAGGGATGAGTCTCAGTGGGCGGGGCTGAGTCATGGGGGACCTTCTATCACAGGTCTGCACAACGAACGGGTGATATGTTCAGAAACCTGATGCGTATCAAAGGTGTAGGCGATGTCGGCACGGTCCATGACCAGTTCCAGGTCATGGGTCACTACCACCACGGCCACGGCTTCATCCCGGGCCAGGCGATGCATGTCGTCCATGATGACCCGGGCCCGGGCCTTGTCCACGGCTGCCGTGGGCTCGTCGGCCAGCACCAGACGGGGCTGATGGGCCAGAGCGCGCAGGATGGCCACCCTCTGCCGCTGTCCGATGGACAGGGCCGCAGGCATCCTCTCCAGGCAGCCACTCACCCCTAATCGATGGGCCAGAGCGTCAATTCGAGACATGAAAAACTCGCCGCCCTTGATCCGTGCGGGCAGGCAAATATTCTGCCGCACGCTCAAAAAAGGCAGCAGACCGCCGGTCTGCAGGACATAACCGAACAGGTCCCGGCGCAGAGCAGACAAGGCTGTTTCGTCAACCCTGGCCCACAAATCCGCAATGTCCAAGGGGGCATCCAACTTTTCGAAAATAATTTCAAAGCGATCGACCCGGGTCGGAGCCATGATCAGGGCGAGCATGTCAAGCAGCGTGCTCTTACCGCAGCCGCTCTCGCCGATGACCGCAACCATTTGCCCGGGGCTGACCGCAAAATGCGGCACGTGCAGTTCGAAAACGCTTTCGCACTGGGAACGCATTTTGACGAGTCCTTTCAGATAGACCATGGGCGCAATTGTTTCAGCCATGCTGGTCCCGTTTACGGCAGGTAATCAAGATGCAGCGGGTAGACCAAGTCTTGGTCCGGATCCGTGTCGTTAAGACGAAACCATGCATCGACCTGCTCATTGATGGTGCGGTACTGGTCAAGTTTGGCCAACACGCTCCACTCCAACTGCGAGCGCTGCTCCGTTGTCATGCTTGCAAACATGTCGTCCGTCAGAGACAGGATGTCGCTCTTGTAGGGCAGGCTCTGGATGAATGCAGGCAGCAGCCCGGACTTAGCCAGCGTCGCAGCGGCACCAATGTCGTCGGGGCGTTTCATGGCCTGCCCGGAGACACTTTGCAGAGCCTCAAAAAACTGCCCCTGGGTGACCTGGGCCCGCATAAGGGCCTGCACAACCTGATCCAGGGATTGGGACAGGGAAGACAACTGTTCGCGCGTGACCAACACGCGCACATCAAGTGAACGGTCAGCGGGATTTATCAGGTCACGATCCAGAGTCCAGGCCACGATATCCTTGGGCGGAGTGGCCTCCTTGCCGACGTATTCGATAAGTGCTGCCTCCCAAAGCTTATCGAATTCCTTCAACGGGACTGCGCCCACCCCATCGTCGCCGGCGGACCCGCTCACTGTCTCATTGAGCAGGGCATTGATCCGACTTGTTAGGTGTTCGGTGAGATCGCGATATTGCTGTTCCTCAAAGGCGTTGACCTCCTTGATGGCTGAGCTTCCGGTATCCCCGCGCACCCGTGCCAGATGGGATAACTGGGCCAGTGCCCTGGGATGATCTTCAACAGCGCGAGCATCCTGCAGATGGATGGCAAAAAGATGAACCTGGGCGTCGTCATATTCACGACGCAGGTCGGTCTCATCCTTGCCGGAGGTATTCTGGGGATGTCCCTTGGGGTGGGAGCTTGCGTCACCTATCAAAACAACAAAGCGCAATGCTCCTTTGCGCCATTTGGATCCCAGGGCCAGGTCCACTCCGGCAAATGCTTCTTCAGAGTAGTCGACACTGCCCACGGCTGTTGCTCCCCCTTCCTTTTCCAGCAATTCGACCAGCTGTTCCCCCGGGACCAGCTCGGGCGTCAGGTTGCGGGTCACGTATTCAAGCTGTGGTGCGACTTCCAGAGAATCTCGAAAGACCACCAAACCAAAACGGAAACGATCGGCCGTCTTGGCGCTGAACTTTCTGGTCATCCCGGCCACAGCCTCGCGGGTCATATCGATGAAGGGCTGCATGCTGCGGGTGGTATCGATGACGAAAACAACATCGGTTTTCACGTCACCCATGGTGGCACCTCCAGCGGATCGGCCTACCTGAGCCTGTTCCAGATAATCGGGACTTGAGAGGGTGTCAGCCCCGCGGCTGTTCGGCACGGCGGCAGCCAGCTGTAAAAGACGTGCGTCATCGCCGCCGATCCTGGTCTGGGACCACTGCAGGATGGGCAGGACATAAAAATTGCGGGTGATATCGACAAAACGCTGGGGTTCCATGCTGACAACGGTGTCAGGTATGTTTCCTGCGTTTATGGCCTCATAGATGCCCTTGGCCTTGCCGGCCATGTCCATGTCATCGACCACGGTTTCCAGGGCAGCGCGGTTGTTAAACATCAGCACGGGGCTGCGCCCTTCGAGGGGATTGCCGGGATGTGTGTAGGAAACTAAAAGGGCCTGTCGCCACTCAAGTACGTCCTTGGCCTGCATCCAGCCTTCGGGCTCGGTCTTGGAGCGGCCGACCTTATACCAGCCGCGCGGGTCAGAGGCCAGGCTCAGATCAAGGTTTTGACGTTCAAACACATAAAGTGGCCGGAAAGCTGGAACATTGGCGAGGACAATTCCGTCTTCACTGGCTGTTGCATCACGATATATGGAGGAAAACGGACGGGGCAGAATACGCAACGGCAACTGTGTAACCGCTTCAATACACAGCCCTCCTGGTTTGCAGACAATTCCGTCGTCAGGAGGAGTGGCAACGGCATGCCCGACATTACCTTCTAATGCTGAAAGACCGTCTATTGGTGTGTGCCCCTGTGTTCCTTCTATATCCGTAAGGGCTGCATATCCAAGTCCAACAAAAGCTGTCAAGCACACTAGCATGCCCAGAGAGAAAACTCTCCGTGCGGACGCAAAAGAATGAAACATGTTGCCTCCTAACGACGTCTGTTAAATTTTTATTATTCTATAAACATTTTTACAAAAATTATCAATAGACTCGTGAAAAAATCTGTGTCCTACGCTGCTGAGACGAAAACAAATACAAAAAAACGCCAAACAACGTGTCGGTTCGGTACAATACTATGGGAATATGAACAGT
>JAVERV010000008.1:0-77298 GCA_034006945.1 Desulfobacterium sp.
GGCCTCATTGGGCCGTGTGGCGGCAGGGATTGCCCATGAAATCCGGAACCCCCTATCAGGAATCAATATTTATCTCAGGATTTTGGAGAAGAGTATAGGCGATCCCCAAAGGGCCCATAAGATAGCGCCAGCCATTGAAGCCATGCACTCTGCATCCGAAAAAATGGAATTGGTTATTAAACGGGTTATGGATTTTTCCAAACCCGCAGAGCCTCAATTTGCCATCATCGATATTAATGTACCGGTACTTGAGGCGGTTCATCTTGCCGCCATGACCCTTGACAAAAAAAAGATTAGTCTGGAAACTCAATTGGACAAGTCCCTTCCCTGCTGTCATGCAGTGCCCAATCTCATTGAGGAGGTGATCCTGAACCTCATCAATAATGCTGTGGATGCCATGGCCGATCAAGACACGGACAAATGTATCCTGGTGTCATCATCGGCAGGCGCCGACAAAATCATTTTGACAGTTGAAGATACGGGTCCCGGAATACCAGAAAATTTGAGGATGAGGATTTTCGAACCCTTTTTTACCACCAAGGATTACAGCACAGGTATCGGACTGAGCCTGTGTCTCAGGATTATTACCGATCATCATGGCACAATAAAAGTGATGCCGGCAGAGTCGAAAGGTGTCAGATTCGTTATTGAACTTCCCCTTAACCGCCGGGGAAGACAGGACGTTAAATCCATCAACAAAGAGGCCTGAAAAAACATGATAGAGTACACCCTGTATATCGTGGATGATGAAAAAACCATTCGGGAAGGCATTGCATTTGAACTTGAGGACGATTACAGGGTTTTAAAGTTTGAGACAGCGGAAGCAGCCCTTGAAGAGTTTTCAACTGAACCGCCAGACCTTATTTTGTTGGACATCGGGTTGCCCGGAATGAGCGGTAATCAGGCACTAAAAGAGTTTAAAGCCTTGAAACCTGATGTGCTGATATTCATGATCACTGCCTATGAAAACATTAAACTGGTGATAGAATGCATGAAAAACGGAGCCCATGATTATATTGTAAAACCCATCCACATGGAAACCCTGGAGATCAGCATTGCCAATGCCCTGGAAACAATACGTCTTAGAAAGGAGATCGAAGCTATCCAGGAAAAACAGATCAGGGAGAATCTTCCCTGCTTTATCGGAGCAAGCCGGGTCATCCACGACATCATGGAATATATAGATATGGTGGCAAAAAGCCCGGATACCCCCATCCTCATTATTGGTGACACAGGAACGGGCAAAGAGTTGATCGCCAATCGAATTCATCACAAAAGCCCAAATTTCAAAGGTCCCCTTGTCACCGTAAACTGTGCGGCCATCCCCAGGGAACTTCTGGAGAGTGAACTCTTTGGATATGATAAAGGGGCCTTTACCAGCGCGAGCACAACCGGAAAAAAAGGGCTCATCGAAGCGGCGGACAGCGGAACCCTTTTTCTGGATGAAATAGGAGACCTGGATCAGGATGCCCAGGCCAAGCTTTTAAGGTTTCTGGAATCCGGTGAATTTTACAAGGTTGGCAGCAGCACAAAAAAAACAGTTCAAACCCGTATTGTATCGGCGACCAATAAAAACCTGGATGAAATGATCCATGCAAACACCTTTCGAAAAGATCTTTACTTCCGCCTGGGTGTTATTAAGATCAATGTCCCCTCCCTGAATGATCGCCACGAAGACACCATTCTTCTGGCCCGGTATTTTTTACAGATGTTTAACGATAAATTCGGAAAAAATCTGACCGGCATCAGTGAACAAGGTATTGAACTACTGAAATTATACGTCTGGAGCGGTAATGTAAGAGAGTTGAAAAACATGATGGAAAGAGCGGTGCTTACGGCCCGGGGTACACAGTTGACATCAAGGGACCTTGGGCTTGATCAACTCAAAAGGGGAAAAGTAATGGAAAAGCTTAATGAAACCAGGTTTGCACCATTGCCCCCCACCGGAATAGACCTGACAGAGGTTCGAGATTCCCTGGATAAATTTTACTTCAGTCAAGCCATGAAAATGGCAAAGGGCAATGAAACAAGGGCTGCAAAATTATTAAACATCAAACATCATACGTTTCGGTATCAGTTTAAAAAATTAATGGATGGTTAAAAACAAAGCCAAGGACCGAACCTCGCTCCAGTTATGCCGTGAACATGGCCTCGATATTCTCAGGTGGAACGGCCGCCTGGAGGTTATGTACCGACCCCAGAACATAACCCGGTCCAAGGATTTTTCGTGTATGACGCACAGCCTTTTGAACCGCCTCCGGGTCTTCAAAGGGGAGCAGGTGCTGGGTGTCGATCCCGCCCCAGAATGCAATTTTACCGCCAAATTTTTCAGCCAGGTTCTCCGGATTCATATCCCGGGCAGTCACCTGTACGGGATTGAGGGCATTTACTCCTATTTCAATGAGATCATCAATCAGGGGGACAATGGCACCACAGCTGTGCACAAGGACTTTGGCCCGGCTGTATTCCCGAATCGTGGAGGTCATTTCTGCCAACAGAGGTTTGATCATCCTGCGCCACATGATGGGATTCATCATGGTGGAGGATTGCATGCCCCAGTCATCTCCCCAGAAAACCACGTCCACCAGGTGACCAACCTGTTGAAGAGCATGGGTAGCGGTTTTTTTCCAGTAATCAGTGAGCATTCGATACAGTTGGGCAGCAAATTCGGGATTTTGGAGCATATCCAGGAGGGCAGGGGTAAATCCCCGCATGAACTGGCTGCGGGTAAAAATGCCAATTCCCATGTCCAGGACAATGCCGTAGTCGGTTTTGGTATAAAGGTATTCCGCCCGTTCCTTTAATCCTTCAAAATAGCCGGGATTAAGGGGATCCGGCATTTCAAATCGTTCCAGGGTTTCCAGGGTGGGTTCAGCATCTGCCAGAACCTCTTTAAATGGCAGGAACTGACCTTCAGGACTTCTCTTCCATAGGGTCCCCCAAATATCTATCATTTCATTTGCATTGATCTCTCTTGCCCTGCCGCCTCGGTACCGTCCCAGGAGAAGGGCCCTTGTGTCGATATCAAAGTGCTGCAGCATCTGTTCAGGGGGAATGACAAGGTGTTGTCGTTTCCACCCCAGTGGGGCGTCACCGGTCATACCAAGGTATTTTTTCATCGCCCGATAGGTGTCAGGCACCATGGTGGTGGAAAGAGTTCCCCCAAGATCTTTCGGGGTACGGTCGGTTTCTTTAAAGTTCAGGGCAAGATTCAATCGTTCCCGATGGGTGAGTTGGGTCATTTGTTCATTTCCTTTTGTTCTCTTTTTTTCAGCAAATTATCCAGCCAGTCAGGGTCCATCTCCGGAACAGAGGAGAGCAGCAGCTCGGTATATTCATGGTGGGGAGGGGTAAAGACCGTCTGCCTCGGGCCCTGTTCCACCACCCTGCCCTGGTACATCACCACCACGTCATCGGCAATGGCTTTGACTGTTGCCAGATCATGGGTAATAAAAAGGTAGCTCATGTTCAGCTCATCCTGGAGACGCTGCAAAAGCTTTAGAATCTCTTCGGCCACAAGTTGATCAAGGGCGCTTGTGATTTCATCGCAGATAATCAGCTCGGGGCTTGCAGCCAAAGCCCGGGCAATGCAGATCCGCTGTTTTTCACCACCTGATAGCTCCGATGGATAACGGTCCAGATAACCGGTATCAAGCTCGATCATATCCAGCAATTCACCGACCCTTTTTCCCACCTGTTTTTTGCCCAGCCCATAGTAAAAAGAGATGGGACGGCCAATGATCTCTTTGACCTTGTGACGGGGATTGATCGCCACATCCGGCATTTGAAAAATCATCTGCCACTTGCGCAGACGATTCTTGTCTCTGTGCTTGAGCAGGGGAGACATTTCAATGCCATCGAAATAAATCATGCCCTCAGACTGGGGCAGAAAGCCAGTAATCACCCTGGCCACCGAAGTTTTACCGCTGCCTGACTCCCCCACAACCGCCACGGTACGGCCACGGTGTACGTTAAAACTGACATCATGCAGGATTGAAGGGCCATTTTTGTAGGCGGCAGTGATGTGTTCCACCCGCATCAACGGTTCCTCTTCAACCGGGGGCCGGGCTTCTTTTATCACTCGCCGCACAGCCAGCAGCCTTGCGGTGTATTCTTGTTTGGGTGCATGAAGCATGGACCTTGCATCGCCCTCTTCCACCTCCAGGCCATTTTGAAGCACCATTATCCTATCTGCCAGCTGGGCCACCACGGCAAGATCGTGGGTGATATAGATAGCCGCACAATTACTCTGGCGGACCACATCCTTGATGGCGGAAAGCACCTCAATCTGGGTGGTGACATCAAGGGCCGTGGTGGGTTCGTCAAAGACAATGATATCCGGATCACAGGCCATGGCCATGGCAACCATTGCCCTTTGGAGCTGCCCCCCTGACACCTGGTGGGGATAGCGAAACCCGATACCCTCAGGATCCGGCAAAAACAGGCGGGTATAAAGATTCACCGCTTTTTGTCGTGCCTCTGCCTGGGTCATAAGCCCGTGTTCCAGGGGAATTTCGGCAAACTGGGTCATCAGCTGATGGGAAGGATTAAAACTGGCTGCGGCACTTTGGGCCACATAGGCGATTTTAACACCCCGGATGTTTTCCAGCTCCCTCTCGCTTGCCTCTCTTAACTCCTTACCATGAAAATTTATCGAACCGCCGCTGATGCGGCACCCTTTTCTTGCATACCCCATGGCGGCAAGGCCAATGGTGGATTTTCCAGCACCAGACTCTCCGATAAGACCTAAAACTTCTCCACGGTTCAAATGAAGATCAATCCCCTTGACCACCGGCTTCCATTTTTCCTCCTGCCAGCCTTCAATCTGGAGATTTTTAATCGTCAGCAGTCTCTGTTCATTCATCATATGATTTCCCTAGGCCCGTATCTGGGCGGAGCGATGCAGGAACCAGTCCACCACCAGGTTTATTGAAACGGTTAGCAATGCAATGGTGGCCGCAGGATAGAGCGGGCACAGGATGCCGAAATTCATGGCGCCAGAGTTTTCCCGCACCATGGAGCCCCAGTCTGCCGTGGGCGGCTGGATTCCCAGGCCCAAAAAGGACAAAGAACTTATAAACAAAAAGATAAAGCAGAATCGAAGTCCAAATTCTGCAATCAGGGCAGGAAGTGCATTGGGCAATATCTCTCGCCAGACAATATACAGGGTTTTCTCACCCCGCAACCTTGCGGCATCCACAAACTCCATGATGGCAATATCCATTGCCAAAGCCCGGGCCAGACGAAAAACCCTGGTGGAATCCAAAAGAGCCACCACCACAATCAGAACCGGAATGGATGTTCCCAGGACCGACAATATCATCAAGGCCAGGATAAGTGTTGGGAAGGCCATGAAAATATCCACGATGCGGCTGAGTAAAATATCCAGCCACCCACCGGTGGTTGCTGCAATAAGCCCCAGTATGGCACCAAGGCCAAAGGCAATCATGGTGGTGGTAAAGGCGATGAAGATCGAATTCCTGGCACCATAAATCAGACGGGTCAGCATGTCCCGACCCAACTGGTCTGTTCCCAGGGGATAATCATAACTCGGGGAAAGCCACACATCCGACACGATTTCCGATTGGCCGTAGGGTGCCAGAATCGGAGCCAACAGAGCCACAACAAGACTCAGCGTAATAACGATCAGGCCGAATCTTGCAGAAACAGGGCTTGTCTTTAACAATTTTATCATGTTTTTCATTATTACCTCATTTAGGATGGCGTAATCTGGGGTTGGAGATGATTGACAAAACATCGGCCGTCAGGTTGAGAAAGATATAGGTGCAGGCAAATATCAGGCCTGAGGTTTGGACCACCGGGATATCTCGTTTGGATACCGAATCCACCAGCAACTGCCCTAAACCTGGATAGACAAACACCACCTCCACCACTACCACCCCCACAACCAGCCAGGCAAGATCCATAACCACGACATTTATAATAGGCCCCAGGGCATTGGGCAGGGCATGGTAAAGGATGATCTTGTGTTTACGTACGCCCTTTAGTTGCGCCATCTCAATATAGGGGCTTGAAAGCACCCCTATTATGGTGGCCCGGGTCATGCGCATCATATGGGCCAGCACCACCAGGGTCAGGGTCAGGCATGGCAGAACCAGAACATTAACGATTTCCATCATGCCCATACCTGGCTTTAAAAGAGCTACGCTTGGAAACATTTCAAACTGCACCACAAACACCAGAATTAGAATATAAGCCACAAAGAATTCAGGAAAGGAGATGGCACTCAGGGTGGATGTGGACAAAATCCTGTCGAGCCAGGAATTTTGATAAAGGGCACACACAAGTCCCAGAATGATGGCAAGCGGGATAGAGACCATTGCAGCAGAAAAGGCTAACAGAAGTGTGTTTTGAAATCGCCAGCCGATCATTTCAGAAACCGGTCGTCCATTGGACAGGGAATTTCCCAGATCTCCATGGCTGATATCCTTTAGCCAAGAGACATAGCGGGTGTGAACAGGCAGGTCAAGCTTCATCTCTTTTCGAAGCGCCGCCAGATTTTCCTCGGTGGCACCCTGGCCCAGAATGGCCTGGGCGGTGTCACCTGGAAGGGCTTCCAAACCGACAAAGATCAATAGACTAATGGTGAACAGGGTCAAAAAGGCAAACCCTGTTCTTTTCAGAATAAGCGGTAGTAAAAAATCCATTCGTCTTCCTTTAACTCCGGCAAACCCTCTTTAAGGGCAAAGCCCTGGGAGGGCTCTGCCGGAAGTATTTGAAGTGTTTATGACTTAAACCACCAGCGTTCACAGGCACGGAACCCATCCAGTTCAACATTGCCAGCAACCGGATTAAAGCCGATTTTATCGCTTGCCGCATCCACTATGTTGGCAATCATGGGAATGACTACACTGCCATCATCGTGGAGGATTCTCTGGAGCTCAAAATAGATTGCCCTTCGTTTGTCTTCGTTGAGCTCGGCCCTTGCCTCTTTGACCAATTTGTCAAAGTGAGGCACCTCCCATGCCGATTCATTGGAAGACGCACCGGTTACGTAAGTCATGGAAAGAATCCAGTCCACCGTGGGGCGGGCAAACCAGAAAGATGCACAAAAGGGTTTAACCCTCCATACCTTTGCCCAGTATCCATCATTGGCCTCTTTTACAACCTCCATTTTCAGGCCGGCCTTGGTGGCATGTTCCTTCCAGAGCTGAGCCGTATCCACGGCTCCGTTATACACCATGTCCGCCACATGGAGCCGAACCGTCTCATCCTGGTAACCGGATTTTTTCAGGTGGAATTTTACCTTGTCCGGATCATACATACGCTGGGGAATTGCATTTGCAGCATACTTTACATAGGAAGGCACGGGAATATCGTTGCCTGGAACTCCATATCCCTGGAGAATGGTTTTCACAAGGGATTCACGATCCACAGAGTATTTGACAGCCCTTCTGAAATCCACGTTGTCATAGGGTTTTTGATCCATGCGCATGGGAAAGGTGTAGGTTAATCCCCCGGGAGTGTCGATGATCTGAATCCCCTTCATCCGGCCCAGCAATCTGGCAGTTTTACGATCAGGACGGTTGATGATGTCAACCTGGCCGGTTTTAATAGCCGTGGTGCGGGCCGTATCATCAATCATGGTGATAATCTCGACGGAATCAAAATAGGCCCGGTCTTCCTTGAAATAGTTGGGATTCCGCTCACCATAGGCCCTTACGCCGGGTTCCCACTCTTTTAAAATATACCCACCCGTGCCCATACCGTCTTCAAAGTTCGTGGTTCCATTGGGCACACAGGGCATGCGAGTGGAGCTTAAAATATAGGGAAAATCAGCGCTTGGCTCTTCCAGAATAATTTTAAACTCAAATTTTCCTGTTTTGATAATTTCTTTTATGGGCTTTACAACAGAGGCGATCTGAGATTTATTGTCATCTCCCCGATGGTGATTGATGCTGAAAATCGCATCATCTGCATCCATTGTTTTGCCGTTATGAAATTCCACCCCTTTTCGTAATTTAAAATTCCATACTTTGGCGCCGGGTTCTGGACTCCATTCTGTGACAAGCTCCGGTTCCAGTTCTCCGCTTCGGTTCAGCTCTAAAAAGGGGTTACGATAAAGGCCCATGGTGCTCATCTGATCAAAGACTTCGGAAAATGTTGCAGGATCGAGACTGTCTGTGGTGGAACCGCCGGCCAGCCCAAGCTTCATTGCACCTCCCCTTTTAGGAGTTGAGCCCCAGGCGTTTTTAAAGAGACCCTGACCGGGAATAGAGGCTGCCACACCGGCAGCAATCGTTCCTGCCATAAACTGTCGTCGGGTTAATCCACTTTTGTTATCTTCCATAACACACATCCTTTTTTGAAAGTTTTTTGGAAATGCCCTAATCAATCGACCATCACACACCTTTTTTTGATTTTAAATCTTTTACATTTAACTCTCATGGGGTTTCATCGAACGAATGCATTATATGTGCCAAACACCCATGGGGAATTTCAGGATGATTCATCAAAAACAAAAATGACAGACCATCATTACATTCAAGTAGTGGTTCCACTTGGATTTTTTACGCTCAAAAGTGCAACTGGTCCGGTTGAAGATTTTAAAATTAAAGTTAAAAATTTGTCAAAAAGTTAAAAAATTATTAAAAATCTTAATTCTGTAAGAATTTGCAGTGCCCAAACTCGATGATCAAGTTTTTCAGTTTTTGATCATATGGGTATCATTCCCCCCCCTGAAAATATTCTGACGGCATACGGCAGAAGATGGAATCAGGAATTGGCAATCATGGCATACAAAATGCTACATGCTACACTGATACTGACCTCAATGCTTACTCAACATCAGGTGCTTTTTTATCGGGGAGACTGGATCAAGCAAGCAACAAATCAATTCAATATCTATAAGGATCGGGCATATGGATGAGCTTCAGAAAACCGGTGTATTCATGGAACGTCACATGGATGTCATTCCCAGCAAGCATGTGGAAGACATCCATCAACTAACCCTTGACCTTCTGTCGAAAAAAGGAGTGCTTGTACACCTTGAAGCGGCCAGGGATGTTCTGGCAGGCCGGGGTGCAAGGGTTGAGGGAAAAATCGTATTTATTGACGAAAAGTTTGTGAGGGAAGCTGTAGCTTCTGCCCCAAAACAGTTTCTGATGAAGGGAAGAGACGATGGGCCGCCCCTTTTATTTGGCAAAGGCCAAAAAAGACCGGTGATCTGCCCCGGAAACGGGACCATGTCCATCATTGAAGCTGATGGTGTCAAACGGCCAAGCACTACCTTGGATTTTGACAATATTACCAAGCTCTGTCAATCCAGCAATATTGTGGACATGGTTGGATCTATTCCTGTTGAAGCCTCAGATATGCCGGAAAAATCCCGCCACCTACATCTGCTTCGACACCTGATGCGCCACAGCCATAAGCCACTTATCGGCGTGGCCACTGATTTTGCCCAAACCTTGGAAAGCTTTAAAATGCTGGAGATGGTTTATGGTAAAGGGTATTTAAAGCATAATCATGTAATTGCCTACAGTGTCAATCCCACAAGCCCCCTGGGTTTTGATCCGCTGGCCTGCCAGACATTGATGGCCTATGCAGAAAGCAACCAGGTGGTTTTTATCCTGCCCGCCCCTATGGCTGGCCTTACAGCGCCTCTGGACCTGTATGGAATGCTGGCGATCATCAATGCCGAGAACCTGGCCGGTATCTGTCTTGCCCAGGCGGTTTCTCCTGGAACCCCGGTGGTCTACTCCAGCGGGGCCATGACCTCGGATATGCGGTGGGCCAACACCATAACCTCAGCCCCTGAAGGAACTCTTGGGGGCATGGCAGCCATGCAGATGGCCCGATATTATGGCCTCCCGTCAAGGGCCATGGCAGGCCTCAGCGAAGCCAAACAGGTTGATTATCAGGCCGGCATGGAAACCATGCAGAACTTTCTTGGACATGCCATGGCCGGGGTGGGCGTGGTCAACGAATGCCTGGGGGTGCTTAATTCCATTATGAGTACTTCCTATGAAAAATGGATTTTAGATGAAGAGTTGATCACCAGGGTTGAACGTATGAATGAGGGAATGGGGGTCTTTGACGGTCAAACTACCTTTGAGACAATTAACAGTGTAGCTCACACAGGCACCTATCTCCTTGAAAAATCTGTATTCCAAAATTGCCACAAAGTCTGGAAACCCGGAGTATCTTTCTGGCAGACCTATGACATGTGGGCAAAACAAAAACAGGATATCCTGGAAAAAGCCGGACAAATTTGTAAAGAGCGTCTGGCACGCCAGGCAGAGCCCTTATTGGAACCGAGCCTGGATAAGGATCTCGGAGAATACATTGAAAGCCTGTAAGAATTCTGTTGTTTGATCTGCGGAATAAACCTGGGGACTTGATTTGTATTGTGATTTTTCAACTTTATGGTAAATTCTCAAGCTTTCATGAGACAGCATATTGAAAAACAGAAACACGACAGGTGTGAAATGTGAGGCTCTTTAGTTTTTTATATACTCCATATCAACGGCAAACAAGGCAAAACATCATCTTAACCAACTGTAAATCAGAGAAAAATAAAATTTAAAAACAAGTGGCATGTAAAGTGCATCTCCAACCAATTGGAGATCCAGAAAAACCAAAAAGTCAAATGGTTAATCCAACGAGTTAACCGGCATTAATTTAATCAAAGGAGGAAAAGAAGAACATCCAGTTGTGAGGCTGACGTGCTTGCCTTGTTAAACAAGGTGAGATTTAAACTAACGATTCAATATCACAGGTGAATTATATGGGATCAAAAAATCCGTTCTCAAACATGGCCTCAACCGGTGGTTTCGGGTTTAATGTTTTTGTGGACGATGAGATTGAAAGAATTCACCTTGCCACCCTTGAAGTTATGGGAACAACAGGGCTTTACGTTGGAAGTGACGAAGCCTTGGATATTCTTGAAGGGGGAGGTGCAAAGGTTAACCGCAAAACAAAGATTGTAAAATTTCCTGCATATCTTGTGGAAGATTGTATCCGTTCGGCACCGCCGAAAATTGTTCAATACGGGCGTGATCCAAAGCATGACGTGTATCTGGAAGGGAAAAGGGTTAATTTCTGTACCTTTGGTCAAGGTGTTAATGTTATGGAGACGGACGGCACGGTCAGGCCTTCCATGAATGAGGATGTGGGCAAAGCAGCCCTTCTGACCGATGCCATGGAAGAGGTTGATGTATGCGAACGATCCTTGACCGCAGGAGATGCACCGGACAATGTCGCACCGATTTATGAGGCGGAAGTGGTGTTTGCCAACACGTCAAAACATACAGTTTACGGGCCGGGAAACGGCTGGCGGGCAGATAAAATCATAAAAATGGCCCAGGCCATTGTGGGTGGTGAAGAGGCCTTGAGGGATCGGCCGATACTGACCATCAACTGCTCTCCCACAAGTCCTTTGACCCTGGATGTGAACTGTTGCACAGGAGTGATGACCTGCGCCAGGGCGGGCGTTCCCTGCAACCTGATTTCAATGGTAATGGCGGGGGCATCCGGTCCCATTACGTTGGCAGGATCTCTGGTGGTACACAACTGCGAGATACTGGGTGCCATTGTTCTGCATCAGCTGACCTGCAAAGGGGCGCCGGTGATTTATGGATGCTCATCCCTTGCCTTTGACCTGAAGCTGACAACAACCCCGGTTGGATCTCCGGAATGCGGTCTGCTCAATGCTGCGGCCCCGGTGCTGGCCCAAAAGTACATGCTGCCGAGTTTTTCTGCCGGTGGCTAGGCTGACTCTAAATTACCAGACGCACAGGCAGGTCATGAAAAGACCTTGACAGCCATGTGTGCCGCCAATGCGGGTGCTAATCTGATTTACGGTGCTGGAATGTTGGATTCCGGACTGATTTTCAGTTATACCCAGTTGGTGATTGACAATGATATCTTTAAAATGGTTCGAAAAGTGATGCAGGGTATTACTGTGAACGATGAGAATCTTGCAATAGATGTGATCAAAGCGGTAGGTGCCGGTGGTGATCATCTAATGCAGCCTCATACCATAAAATACATGCGGACTTTGCCTTCGGTCCCCAAAATTATTGAGCGGGGAAACTATGACCGCTGGCTTAAAAAGGGCGGTAAAGACATGGCGGAACGGGCGGCTGAGAAAGCAGCCGACATTCTTGCCAATCACAAACCCATGCCATTGTCGGAAGAGGCAAAATCCGCCATACGGACCATTGTTGAAGATGCAACGGCAGAAAATGAAGAGATGAACAAGAAAAAATAATTGTTTGATCTGCTGTACCAGACACTTCCATCCGGTAGGTGCCGGAGGGAATTTCTGGACCAAAGACCAAATGATATCCAACATAAAAAACACCCCTGATAATTCAGGGGTGTTTTGAACACTGAATAATTAACCAGAAAGAGCAAAACGCCTCCCATATTTACCGCTTTGACCAGGGTAGAGGGAAGGAAGGCATTATATGATTTTAATTGTTTCAGATAGAAAATGACCGTTATGCGGAGGGTGGATCGGATGGGATCACATGGACTCTAAATCCATGCAGCCGGGTGCGACTCCCGGACTCTCCGCCATACAAACATCTAAGACAAAAAAGTTTTGAAGCGATTTCCAAGGGGCCATGATGTCTGAAGAAAACAAAACCAAACCGGTCAAGAAAAGATACTATCGAAAACGGGTTCGGCTATTCAATCTAATTGACAAGATTAAACTATGGCCGTCCCACACAGGGCAGCTCCATGGAATCAGGACCATAGAAATAACAGGACAAAAGGCAATCCTCACCACCCATTGCAATGAGAAATTTTTCATCAACAATTCACTAAACAGCAGAGCAGCCCGTTGGTTGAGAAACAAATGGTTTATTCAAGTCTGCCCCAAATGCGGGGTGCCCGAATGGAAGCTTAAAAAATATTCCTCTACATTGTTTAAACGGCATCAAGGGTCCATGTTGACCGTAAAAAATGAGCATTAAAAGACGCTGTCACCCGTATCACCCGCCTTTATCCAGTTTAATAGAATTTGTGGTAAGAAGCCCCTAGGTCTTTAGCTCAGGGGTTGTTGACTTAGAGCTGCCCGTCTTTTTTCAACTGTTTACAATGATACCGCAGTGTATGGTAGTTGAGTTTAAGAAGTCTTGCGGCTTTTGCTTCGTTACCTTCAGTCATTTCCAATGCTTTTTTGATGTACTGTGTTTTTAAATTCTCCATGAGTTCCGTGATGTCGGTACCTCCTGCCGGGATGGTAATCTCAAAGTTTGTGTTTGTCAGATCCATAGACTTGTCAATGTCAAAATCGATTTCAATATCTATCAATTCAAGGGTGGGTGGAGTACCGATTAAAACTGCCCTTTCAATTCTGTTTTTCAACTCTCTAACATTACCAGCCCAGGAGTGTTCAAACATCCAGCTTTCCAGTTCCGAAGTCATTCCGGTGAAGGGAAGGTTGAATTTTCTACCGAACATATCCAGGAAATACTTTGCCAGGGGAATAATATCTTTTTGCCGCTCATGGAGCTGTGGCAGACGAACGCTAACGACACCTAAACGATAATAGAGATCCTTTCGAAATTTTTTTTTGGCGATAAGATCGGGCAGATCCTGATTTGTGGCGGAAACAATGCGGGTGCTTGCCTTTTTAACCTGGGTTCCACCAACCTTATAAAATTCACCAGACTCCAGAAACCTGAGCAATTTTGCCTGGGCTTTCAAACTCAGATCTCCCAGTTCATCCAGAAAAAGAGTTCCCCCTGCTGCAGACTCAATCAAGCCTTGCTTGCCCTGGGAAGATGCACCGCTAAACGCACCGCTTTCATAGCCAAAAAGTTCTGATTCCACGAGATCATTGGGAATCGCCGAACAATTTACGCTGATCAGGGGGCCCCTGAAATTGGGACTTCTGTAATGGATGGCTTTTGCGATCAACTCCTTGCCGGTTCCGGTTTCACCAAGTATTAGAATCGGTGTATCCGGGCTCCTTGAAACATTCGATACAAAATCCATAACCTCCTGAATGGCATCACTCTGACAGATAAAAAAGGGCATATTCTGGTTGAGCTGTTCTTCCTGCAACGCTTTAACCTCTTTGTGAAGCCGAATCGTCTCAAGTGCATGATTTACAGATATCTCAATGTTTTCAAGTTGAAGGGGTTTTAGAATATAATCATAAGCCCCAAGCTTCATGGCAGTTATAACTGTTGTTACATTTTCATATGCTGTGATCATTATCACAGGGGTAGTTGGAAGTTTTTGCTTTATTTTCTCCAGAGCCTGAATACCGTCCATGCCCGGCAATCCAATATCCAGGAGAATAATATCAGGGATTTCTGTCTCCATGGCTTTCAAGGCTTTTTCGGCAGTATCAAAGGTTTTAATCTGGAAACTTCCCTCCATTGTAGCCTCAATGCTCTGTCGAATATGCTTTTCATCATCAATAACAAACAACACATAATCAATCATGTTTTTATCTCTTTCTGAATCGGTAATTTTATGACAAATTTGGCACCGCCCAATGAGCTTTTCATTATTTTTATCACTCCGAAATGATCTTCAATAATCTTATGGCACAGGCTCAGGCCTATCCCTGTGCCATCTTTTTTTGTCGTATAAAAAGGATCGAATATATTTTTTTTCTCATTTTCCGCAACACCCGGCCCGGAATCGGAAACCGTGATGATGATAAAATCATCCTCTGGATAAATACGGACGCATATAATTTTATCTGAGGTTAAACCTGCCATAGCCTCAGCAGCATTGGTGAGAATATTCAATACCACCTGCTGAATCAGCTTGTCGTCAACACGGCAGAGAAGGCTCTTCTGTGCAAATTTTTTCTCAACCCGGATATTGCTCTTCCTGAAAAACACCTTGCAAAGATAAAGAGCTTTATTCACCGGGTCTCTGGCATCAATTGTGGCGACAAGCGGTATGCCGGGTTTTGCAAAATCCAAAACCCGGCGGACGACCAGTTCGATATCGTTGGACGCCTCTTTTATAAGGTAGAGATTTTTTTGGATCTGTTCAGGCAAATCGAATTTTGCACACAACCGCCCAAGGCCACTGACATAAATATTTATTCCAGACAAAGGATTCCTGATTTCATGGGCAATCCCGGCTGCAACATGCCCCAGGGATGCCATTTTATCCTTTATGCTGACTATTCCCTCCAGTTGCTTGGCACGAGTTATATCGATCATGATCAGCAGGATGGCTTTTTCCCCTTTATAATCAATTTGTTTTGCTATGCAATGCACCCATATCTCTTCCTTCATTGTGCTATTCTCAATCCTGCGGTTTAGCCGCAAATCAGGAGATTCAATATCTGTATCCCCATGAAGAACTGCCTCAAAAAACGTCTTGGCCTTTTCCATGTCATTGGGAAAAATCTTATCAAACTCTAAAAAAGTATATCCGGTAGGCAATACACCAAAAATTTTTTCCTGCTCAGGGTTTTTAAAAACCACATGCTGGTTCTGAATAATCGAGATCCCAATGGGCGAGTTGTTTACCAGATCCTGGAAAAGCTTCTTGCTTTGGGATAAAGACATTTCAGCATTTTTCAACTCTGAAATATCGGTGACAAACCCCTCTACAAAAGCCACCTCACCATATTCGGTATGAGTCGCAAGGCCCTGCTCCCAGACCCACTTCGTTTCCCCGGTTGCCGTGATAATGCGGTAAACAAACTGAAAGCGTTTTTTTTGGGACAAGGCCATCCTTAAACTTTTTTTCATAGCGATTCTTTCATCCGGATGAAATACCCTTTCATGAAAAAAGTCCTTTTGACCAAGACCATCACCCTTGAGTGACCGATGCCCCGTGAGTTCATAACAGCCATCACTTATATATTCATCCGGCCATTGATCGTTTTTGGGTTTTTGGTGGTGGCTGAGATAAGCCATTCCCGGCAGATTACTGATTAAATTTGCCAAACGTTGTCGGCTCTCTTCGAGGTTTTCTGCCATTTCCTTTTTTCGGGTAAGCTCCCTGGTTAATTCATTGGTTTTGGTTTTCACCTTAAATCTCAAGGTGATATTCCAGATAACTGTCAGCACAGCAACGCAAAGCACCACCCCGGAAATCGAAATTAAAAGGAGCCAGAATTTTTTACTATAGTAAAATGGATAATCTTCGAGATAGGTCCATTTACCCAATATGGCTTTTCTCTCCTCCTGCGTGATCTGCGCCAACCCCTTTTGGACAATTCTGAAAAAAACAGGCCAGTCATTTCGGATGCCAATGCTCTGTATCGCCCGATAATCCACTTCTCCAGCAACTTTCAGATTTGTTATTCCCTCCTTGGCAATGGTGTAGGATGCATAGGGAAAGTCCACTACCAAGGCATCAAGTTCACCAAATGAAACCTTTCTGATGCCGTCAAGATTGTTTTCCAGTTTGACAAGGTTGAGCTCAGGATAATGGGTTTCCAGGAAGTCAACCACAACATAGTAACCATGCACTCCGATTGATTTACCTTTTAACTGGCTTAGCGTTAAATCACCAGCCACAGATTTCCGGGTGACAATGACAGTGGGGATATCAAGATACGGTTGGGTCCAGAGCATATATTTTTTTCGTTCAGGTGTTGAATTTGCAGCACCCAGGATGTCAACCTCCCTGTTTTTTGCCATTTCAATAACTTCTTGCCAGTTCCTGGCATGGACAAGCTTGAATTTAAATTCTAATTTCTTTTCAAGAAGCTTCATAAAATCTGCGATAATGCCGGAATATTCATCGTCTTTTCCAAAAAACTCCATGGGTTCCCAAAAGGGGTCTGGAGCAAGCCGAATTTTTCCATCGTGGGCATTGAGCCAGACCCTTTCTTCTGGCGTTAAGATATCGCTCTTAAATAGAGAGACCGACGGATAAAAATACAATAATCCTATAAAAACTAACAATCCGACTATCAGAGATAGTATGCTGATAAAGACAAAAAAATACTTCTGCAAAAAAGCCATTTTCAATTCATATCCGTTCAAAGAATGTGATGCATTAAAATTAATTGTTGGTAAAACAGCCAGCTTTTGAATATTTTTTATAACAGATTTTATAATACAGCAAGTTTCAAGAGAAAAAACACCAAATTAACCGGCTAATATAAAAGTAGGAATTATACTATAAAAATTTGGGGAAATGCCATTTGCAACCTAAAACAAACAGCCATCTTTGTATATAGTAGCTGAAATATTAGATAAAAAAGTCACCCTGACTTTTGGCATATCAATTGCATTAAAAGTTTCTCGAAACGGTCACCCCATCGAATCTGTCCATGATAAAAGAATTATCCGGTAATGTTTTAATCGAGATTAGCGGGTATAAATCAAAGGAGTCGTTTGGTCTGTAAAAGAATCGTTAATCACAGCCGGACAGCTCGAAATACTTAAGGAGATAATATGAAAAGATCAAAGATGGTACTTGTCCTTTTGGCAGCAGTCATGTTGTTTGTTTCACCTGTACAGGCAAAGAAAAGCATCAAAATGGCTATAAGTGAGGTGAAAGGCTCAGACATGTGGGAGCTTTCCTACCGGTTTAAAGAAATTGTCGAGGCCACCAGCAACGGTGAGCTGGAAATTGTCATCTACCCGAACGGCGTCATGGGCTCTGAGCAGGAAACTGTGCAGAACACCAGAATGGGATCCCTTGACATGACCTGCGTCGCCATCAACAATGTAACCCCTTTCTCTAAAACAGTCGGGATACTCACCCTGCCGTACATTATGGAGAGTCATTTTGACGCTGTAAAGATGACCACAGGAGCCCTGGGAGAACACTGGAGGGATCTCCTGATCAAAGAGGCAGGGGTTCGTCCCCTGGGCTGGTGTTATTCCAACTTCAGACACCTTACCAATTCAAAAAAACCGGTCACGAAATTAGAAGATATCCAGGGGCTTAAAATCCGGGTTCCCAAAAATGCACAGATGATTGAAACTTACAAGGCCTGGGGCCTCAGCCCCGTACCCATGTCCTGGGATGAAACCTTTACTGCAATGCAGCAGAAAGTTGTCGATGGCCAGGACAACCCCTATCTAGTTCTGGTATCCAACAAGTTCTACGAGGTGCAAAAGTACCTGACAGAACTCCATTACACGTATTCTCTCCAGCCGCTGCTGATCGGCGAGCGTTTTTTCAACAAGTTATCCCCAGAGCATCAGGCGATTCTCATTAAGGCTGGTGTTGAAGCACAACAATATAATCTTTTATTCACCGTAACTGAGAGCAAAAAAGGAAGGGAGTTTTTGATATCCAAAGGCATGGAGATGACCGTTCTGGAGGATGAATCAGAATGGATTAGTCTGGCAAAGGAAAAAGTATGGCCAAAATTCTATGATGATTTCGGCGGGAAAGACAAGGTGGATCAAGTAATGAAAATGATGGGCAAATAATCATCTGACACAAAGGGCTTGGAAAATTTTCCAAGCCCTGTTCTATTATTTTTATTCGGCCTGGCGTCTTCCTGCTGAACTGCTGGACAATTGACTCACTGCGAGGTTGTGGTTATGAAATTGAAAAAATTGTTTTTAAAAACCATGGATAATTTTGAAAATTACTGCGCACAGATACTGCTGACTTTTTTTGTTTGCCTATTGTTTTTGCAGGTTGTTTTGCGTGTTTTCTGGGGGATTACGCTCTCCTGGAGTGAAGAGATGTCCAGATTTGCCTTTGTGTTTTTTGTTTTTCTGGGTGCCAGTCATGGAGCAAGGGTGGCAGCCCATAGTCGGGTTACGGTGCAGTTTAAGCTCCTTTCACAAAAAAAACGCAACTTTATGTTAGCTGTTTCAGATCTTATTTGGATCGGCTTTAACATCGTAATGGCATATAAGGGCATTGAAACTGTCCTTGGCATGATAGAATACCCTTACACATCCCCCACCCTTGGCTGGTCAATGGCATATATTTATATGATCATACCCATCTGCTTTATAACAATGACCATTCGGATCATTCAGGTTAACTATATGAAGTATGTTCTAAATATAGAGATTGATAACGTTGAATAACCAGCATGGCTTGAACCAGATATGACTTTGGGCCACTACGAAAAATGGAACTACGCCAATAGTGATGATTTGGTGAAAGTTTCCCATAAAAAATCAACCATTCCGATTAGATGTATGAGCTTCATTCTTTTGATAAAAAGAGATGATGTTTTCAGGGGATAAATAAAATATGGAAGCAACATTAATATTATTTGCAGTCTTTATCGTACTGTTACTTATGGGGGTCCCCATTGCCATCTCCCTGGGTGTTTCAGCCATGGCCACCTGGACCTATATGGGCGATGACGTCGTTCACATGGTACAGATCGCCTATACATCTGTGGACTCCTTTCCTATCATGGCGCTACCTTCATTTGTGCTTGCCGGTGCACTCATGGAGTGGGCCGGGATCTCCAAACGCCTGGTAAACCTGGCGGAATCCCTTGCAGGCCCAATGACCGGAGGACTTGGGACCGCAACGATCCTGGCATGCATGTTCTTTGGCGCCATATCTGGATCAGGCCCGGCAACTACCGCTGCCGTCGGAATGCTCATGATACCGGCCATGACCCAAAGGGGGTACAGTAAAGGATATGCTTCTGCCGTCACCGCCTCGTCCGGTGGCCTGGGCGTAGTTATTCCACCCAGTATTCCCATGGTTATCTTCGGTATTACCGGCAATCAGTCCATAGCCACCATGTTTGTTGCAGGTGTTATTCCGGGAATCCTTCTGGCTGGCAGTTTGATGGTTGTCAATTACTTTCAATCAAAAAAACATGGATACCGCGGCCTTCAGGATCATTGGTCAACAAAAGAGATCGGCAAAGCCGTCAAAGAAGGTATCTGGTCCATCCTCGCCCCTATTGTCATTCTCGGAGGAATTTACAGTGGGCTCTTCACACCCACTGAAGCCGCCATCGTCGCAGTGTTTTATACGCTGTTTGTGGGTATCTTCATCCACAAGGAGTTAAAACCCACTGGAATCATACGGTCGCTGGAAACCACCACATGGATTACAGGAAGGGTTTTAATTATTCTTTTTGCGGCCAAAGCCTTTGGAAGGCTGCTTGTGGAATACCATATTCCAGATATCATAGCGACTGCACTGCTGAGTCTGACAAGCAATCTTTTTATCATTTGGGCCCTTGTCATTATATTCCTGCTCTTTGTGGGAATGTTCATGGAAACCCTGGCGACTATCATGCTTGTAACCCCTGTATTGTTGCCGGTGATGACCCAGTTCGGGGTTGACCCCATTCATTTTGGCGTCGTCCTGGTCGTCTGTTGCGAAATCGGTTTTCAGACCCCGCCGTTGGGCGACAATCTTTTCATTGCATCGGGTATTTCAAAAGTCTCTATAGAAGAAATTTCCCTAAGAGCTATTCCCTTTGCCATCGCTGCAATCATCGCAGTGTTTATTATGGCCTACATACCGTCAATCTCCCTATGGCTGCCGACAGTTGCTGGTTATTTAAACTAAATAAAAAAAGGAACTATAGTTATGAATTCAAGAGAAAGAGTACTGATGGCCCTGAACCATGAACAACCAGACAGGGTACCCATGGACCTGGGCGGAAGACAGACCACATTGATGATCCCGGCCTATGAAAGACTCAAAGAGTATCTTGGTTTTTCAGATATTCCGACCAAGATTATGTCCCATATCTGGCAGACCGCTTACATTGACGAAGCAATTTTAAAACATTTTTCCATTGACTGCCGCCATATAAGACCTAAAAATAAGGCCTTCGCCCCGGAACGTCCCTTTGAGCCAGAAGAGATTTTTACCGATCCATGGGGCGTTAAAAGAAGAATAAGCGGCGGGTATGCCAACCAATGTGGACATCCCCTTCAAAAGGCAACCACAATCGAAGAAATTGAAAACTATCCCTGGCCTGATCCGGAAGAAGAATTTGATTACACCGGTCTGCGCGAACACGCCCAAAAGCTTTATAATGAAGGAGAGTACGCCCTGGTAGGTTGCATTGGATCACCCTGCAGCACCTATGAGCAAGCCTACTATATGAGAGGGCTTTCAGAATTGCTCATGGATCTTGTCATGCACAAAGACATGGCCCATGCCATAATGAAAAAGGTTCTTGCCCATCGTAAGAGAAGCGTTGAGTTGTATTTGAATGAAGTAGGTGAATTCATAGATGTAATTCAGCTGGCTGATGATCTGGGAACCCAGACTAACTCCATCATGTCGCCTGCAACATACAGGGAAATGGTCAAGCCCTACCAGGCCGAGTTGATCTCCCATATCAAAACAATGACCAAGGCCAGAATATATCATCACAGCTGTGGTTCCGTGGTCAAACTGCTGGATGACATGATAGATATCGGCATTGAAATCCTGAACCCTGTTCAAGCAACAGCCGTGGGTATGGAAACCGACCAGCTTAAAAAAAGATTCGGAAAAAAACTGACATTTTGGGGTGCCATTGACACCTTTCAAGTGCTGCCCAACGGCAGCGTGAGCGATGTAAAAAAAGAGGTGGAAAAAAGAATTACAGACCTGGGTCCAGGTGGTGGGTATGTCCTGGGTTCTGTCCATAATATGCAGTTTGATGTTCCGCCTGAAAATGTTGAGGCCATGTTTAAAACAGCCTTGGAATTTCGACTATAGACCAATCGATAGATTTTATAAAATACTTTATAAAATCTATTGATATCCGTTTTGTTTTCAGGTAAAAAAGAACAATCAGTTACGATTTCATCAACATCAGGAGGAAACGACATGGAGTACATCAAAAAAGCGGCGAAAACTGCCGAGGGTAACTCCGACCGCATCCGCGGGGCAGTCAAGGAAATACTGACCGACATAGAACAAAGAGGCGAAGAGGCTGTGGTTGCCCTGGCCAAAAAATTTGACAACTGGGAAGGTCCCTTTGTTTTAAGCCCTGAGAAAAAGCAGACCCTTATCGATCAGGTCCCTGAAAGTGTAAAGGCAGATATAAGGTATGCCCATCAGCAGGTTTCAGCCTTTGCAAAGGCCCAGCGAGATAGCATCAAAGAGTTCGAAATGAATCCCATGGACGGAGTTCGCTTGGGCCAGCGCATCATCCCCATGGAAGTTGCGGGTTGCTATGTCCCGGGCGGCAGGTTTGCCCATGCCTGTTCTGCCATCATGAGTGTGGCAACGGCCAAGGTGGCCGGAGTCAAGACGGTGATCGCCTGCTCTCCTCCCAGGGGAGACTCCATTGCCCCGGCTGTTGTATATGCCCTTGATGTGGCGGGGGCGGACATCATCATCGAAATGGGTGGAGTCCAGGCCATTGCCACCATGGCATTCGGGCTTTTCACCGGCAAACCAGCCAACATCCTGGTTGGTCCGGGAAATGCCTATGTGGCCGAGGCAAAAAGCATTCTTTCCTCCCAGGGCAAGTGCACCATCGACGTTTTCGCAGGCCCCACTGAATCGGCTATTATTGCAGACAAGACCGCCGACTACATGACCGTTGCCATTGACCTTGTATCCCAGGCAGAACATGGGTATGACTCGCCAGTATGGCTCTATACCGACTCCAGGGAACTTGCGGAAAAAGTATTGGAAACCATGCCCAAGATCATCGCCGACATGCCCAACCCAGATGTTCCTGAATCCGCATGGAGGGACTACGGCGAAATCATTCTGTGCAAAGACAGGGAGGAGATGTGCCGGGTCAACGACGAATATGCGGCCGAACATGTCCAGATCATGGCCGAAGATCTTGACTTCTGGGTAAAAAACCTCAAATCTTACGGATCTCTGTTCCTGGGTGAAGGCAGCACCGTACCCCAGGGGGACAAATGTTCGGGAACCAACCACATTCTTCCCACAAAAAAGGCTGGCTATTACTCAGGCGGTCTCAACGCCCTTAAATTCCTGAAGATTTACACCTATCAGGAAGTTTCAAAAGAGGCCAATCTGACGGTCAGCGCCGCTGCATCCCGGCTTTCAAGGGTCGAAGGCATGGAAGGCCATGCCAGGGCCTGTGACTGGAGGCTGCGCAAATTCTTCCCGGATCATGAATGGGATTTTGAAGTTTACAACCAGACCAAATATTAGGAGGATTTTCCATGGTCAGCCTACATTTTACAAAAGATTTCACCCAGCAGGAATCCATTCCAAAGGCCGGTATTGACAGAGCATTGGAAATCATGGCGTCGGGAAAGCTCCACAGGTACAACACTGCACCTGGTGAGACAGGTGAAGCTGCACTTCTGGAAGAGGAATTTGCCCATTACATGGGTAAAAAATACTGCCTCAGCTGTGCCTCCTGCGGTTCTGCCATGTATCTTGCCCTGAAAAGCTCAGGGGTAAAAACGGGAGACAAGGTACTCTGCAATTCGTTTACCCTGGCACCGGTTCCAGGAGCCATTGAAAATTCAGGTGCAGAAATTGTACTTGTGGATATTACCGACGACTACACCATTGACCTTGAGGATCTTGCAAAAAAGGCCAAATCCCCGGATGTTCGCTGGCTGCTGCTCTCCCACATGCGGGGTCATATCGCCAACATGGACCGAATCATGGAAATATGCGATACTTGTGATTTGACCCTCATCGAAGACTGTGCCCACACCATGGGAGCATTTTGGGACAAAAAGAAATCGGGCAGTTTTGGCAAGATCGGGTGTTTTTCAACCCAGACCTACAAACACATGAATTCTGGTGAAGGTGGGCTTCTTGTCACAGACGACCCTGAAGTCATTGCCCGGGCAATCATCCTTTCAGGCTCATACATGCTCTATGAGCGGCACACCTCCCGACCCGACATGGCGGTTTTTGAACCCTTAAAAACCCTTGTTCCAAACTATTCAAGCCGCATGGACAACCTCAGAGCCGCACTTTTGAGGCCCCAGCTGGCGGATCTTGACACCCAGTGTAAACGCTGGAACGATCGATATGATCATCTGGCCCGGGGCCTTGAAAAAATTCCGGGAATTTTTCTGCCCCACCGTGATCCAAGGGAGGCCTATGTGGGTTCCTCCATTCAATTTTCCCTGAACGGCCAGCCGGAAGCCAAAATTGTTGAGTTCCTGGACAAATGCAAAGACCAGGGAGTTGAACTCAAATGGTTTGGAAATAAAGAACCTGTAGGCTTCACATCGGCCTACCAGTCGTGGAAATATCTGGGTAATCTTCCGGATCTGCCCAATACCATACGAATCCTAGCGGTCATGTGCGACATGAGAATCCCCTTGACCTTTTCCCTTGAAGATTGCGATACAATCCTCAATGTCATCGAACAAACGGCAAAAACAGTATTAATATAGTATCTTGATAAGGAGAAAGCTTCATGTCCAGAACCATAATAAACAGCGACAAGGCGCCTGCCGCCATAGGCCCTTATTCCCAGGCTGTTAAGACAGGAAACCTGCTGTTTACCTCGGGCCAGCTTCCCATCGATCCTGCAACCGGTAAAATTCCCGAAGGCAGCATTGAAACCCGTGCCCACCATGTATTTAAGAATCTTTCTGCCATTGCCAAAGAGGCGGGAACAAATCTTGACAAGGCAGTTAAGATAACCGTTTACCTGGCGGATATCAAAGATTTTTCAGCGGTCAACACCGTGTATGCAGAATATTTTAATGCCCCCTTTCCTGCCCGATCTGCATTTCAGGTGGCTGCACTGCCCCTTGGGGCAGATATTGAAGTGGAAGCAATTTTTGAAGTGTAACTGCCAAAAACGGAGCAGGTGCGGTCCTAACTAAGGCATAACAAACAATGAAACAGCTCTGATTGTCCAAATTGCAATAAATCCTATTGTAATAAAACATATCGGAGTTGATACTAACTAAGGAGAAAACAATGAACTTTACACAATTTCCCAGACGATGCTACCTGAACGGCCCCACACCCATTGAACCCATGCCCGCATTGAGCAAAGCCCTGGGAGGCAAGGTCAACCTGTTCGTCAAACGTGATGATCTTCTGCCCGGCGCTGCCGGAGGCAACAAGACCCGAAAGCTTGAGTTCTGCATTGCAGATGCCCTTGAAAAAGGTGCGGATACCATCATCACCTGCGGTGCAGTCCAGTCCAACCACTGCCGCCTCACCGCTGCCTGGGCCGCCAAAGAGGGCCTTGACTGCCACCTGGTTCTCGAAGAAAGGGTCAAGGGTTCGTACAAAAAAGAGGGCTCCGGCAACAATTTTCTTTTTGAGCTTCTGAATGTAAAATCCATTGATGTTAAACCCGGCGGTTCAGACATGATGGCCGAGATGAATAAAAAGGCCGACGAACTGTCTGCCAAAGGCAAAAAGCCCTACATTATTCCCGGAGGTGCCTCCAACGCCATCGGTGCCATGGGTTATGCCGTTTGCGCCGAAGAGATCATGAATCAGCTGAACACCCAGGGTCTTTCCATTGACCACATTGTTGTCCCCTCCGGCTCCGCAGGCACCCATGCCGGAATTGTTGTTGGTATGACCGGCACCAATGCCAACATCCCTGTATCAGGTATCAACGTATCAAGAACCAAGGATGTTCAGGAGGAGATTGTTTACAAGCTTGCCGTTGAACTCGCTGAAAAACTTGGCGTCAAGGCCGGTGTGGAAAGAAAAGAGGTCGTATGCTTTGACCAGTATGTGGGGCCTGGATATTCTCTTCCCACAGACTCCATGGTAGAGGCGGTTAAGCTCTTTGCCAAAACCGAGGCAATTCTTCTTGATCCGGTATATACGGGCAAGGAAGCCGCAGGTTTCATCGATCTCGTGCGCAAGGGCCATTTTGCTGAAGGCAGCAACGTCCTGTTTCTCCACACGGGCGGTTCCCCTGCTTTGTTTGCCTACATGGATACCTTCAGGAAATAAAGATTAATCTAAACCCTCCCCCTTCCGGCACCTGTGCCGGAAGGGGGAGGGGTAAAGGGAGCGCCGTTTCACATGACTTGCAGAGCAGAAAAAACCGTTGGTATTTTGGGCGGTATGGGGCCTGAAGCAACCGTTGACCTGATGCAGAGGATCATTGCCCTTACCCCAGCCGCAGATGATGCAGACCACATTCGTTGTATTGTGGACAACAACCCAAAGGTGCCGTCACGAATCAAGGCCATCATCGAAGGCTTTGGTGAGGACCCCGGACCTTGCATGGCAGATATGGGACGCCGTCTTGAAACCTGGGGTGCGGATTTTCTAGTCATTGCCTGCAACACTGCCCACCATTATTACCAGGCGGTCCAGGATGCGGTGGACATTCCTGTGATCCACATTGTGGGACTTGTCACAGATCATTTAATTCATCAATACCCCGAACATAAAAAAATCGGAATGCTGGCCTCCCCTGCCGTTGCCATGACCGGGCTTTACACACAAAGATTCCAACCAAAAGGGTTAACCGACATCTGGCCAAGGCCTGAGGTTCAGCAGCAGATGCTCGGCGTTATAAAATCCATCAAAAAGAAAGAATCCGGCCCTGATCTTATGATGCGCTACAAAAATATCTGCCTTCACCTGGCTGAACAAGGTGCGACTCTTGCCGTTGTGGCCTGCACTGAACTTAGCGCCCTTGACTGCAATCTGCCGATTCCGGCAGTTGATGCGGCCCAGGTCCTTGCCCAGGAGATCGTGGATGTGGTAAAAAATTGCAAGCCCCTTGTCACCTACACCTAAAAGGTTGACAAAAAACGGCAATCAAACTAAGTGATGATCGTATTTTTGTTTTTCGATATATTTACGATGTAAACTATGAGCAGGAGAATCAAAGTGATCAGCAACAACTCTTCCATGAAGTCACTCAGGGCATACGGGAAGATTCGAGATATGATACTCACCGGAGTGAAACTACCGGGCACCCGGCTTATTCTGACAGAGCTCGAATCAGAGCTTGACATTGGCCGGGGCCCCATCCGGGAAGCCCTGATGCGGCTTGATCGGTCAGGCCTGGTTAAAAACATCCCCTACAAAGGGGCAATTGTGGCCACTCCCCCCACCAGGCAGGAAATTACTCATATTTATGATCTCCGGGTGGACCTTGAGGTGAAGCTTGCCCTTGAGGCCATGAAAAACTTAGGGAAGGCTGAGTTTAAAAACCTTGATAACCTGCTTAAAACCATGGAAGACCTGCCCGAGGACCACTATATCTATGACCATGAATTTCACAACCAGATTTACAAGGCATCCAACCTCCCCCACCTGGTTGGTATCGCCCAGACATTGTCTCTGTCCGTTGAAAGTGTACTCACAGTCTTTCGATGGGACAAAGAAATATGCAAAAAAGTCAACACCGAACATAGAGCCATTGTTGCCGCACTAAAGGCCAATGATGTCGATGGGGTGAGCATGTGTCTGGAACAGAACATTAAAAACGGGCTGAACGTCATCAATGAAACCTATGCCCGGATACACGGTATCGCCTGATTGATCCTTTCCAGCATTTTACAATCATTCCTCAAATTAAAATCTTTTTTAAAAATTCCTTTGCGCGCTCACTTTTAGGATTTTCGAAAAATGATTTGTCCGTTCCCCGCTCAACAATCCGTCCTTCATCCATGAAAATAATTTCATCGGCCACCTCTTTTGCAAATCCCATTTCATGGGTCACAACGGCCATTGTCATGCCTGACCTGGCAAGGTCCACCATAACATCCAGAACTTCTTTTATCATTTCAGGATCAAGGGCAGATGTCGGCTCATCAAAGAGCATGATATCCGGTTCCATGGCAAGGGCCCTGGCAATGGCAACACGTTGTTGCTGGCCGCCTGAGAGATTTCCTGGATATTTTTGTGCCTGCTCCGGAATTCCGACCCTTTCCAGGAGTTCCATGGCCTTTTTATCTGCCTGTGACCGGGATTGATTTAAAACCTTGATGGGGGCAATGGTTATATTTTCTATTACTTTCATATGTGGATAAAGTTCAAATCTCTGGAACACCATACCCATTTTTTGTCTGAGCTTTATAAAATTCGTTTTTGGATCCTTAAGGGAAATTCCGTCCACACGGATATCGCCCTCCTGAAAAGGCTCTAAGCCATTAAGGGATTTCAAAAGTGTGCTCTTACCGGAACCGGAAGGACCGCAGATCACCACGACCTGTCCCTTGTTAATGGTTTCGTTGACATTGTCAAGGACTTTAAGTTCGCCAAACCATTTACTCACATTTTCTATCTCAATCATTTATGCATTCCCTTTTTTAAGCTCCATTCTTTTACAAACCCGGCTCATGCTAAAGCAGACAATAAAATAAACAAAGCCCACAAACAGGTACAGTTCAACACTCCTCATCTCCCGTGCATCCACTACATTTGCAGATCTTAAAAACTCCCGCACTCCTATAACATAGGCCAAAGAGGTATCCTGAAAAACAACAACCCCCTGTGTAATAAGAGACGGCATCATATTTTTTAAGGCCTGGGGGATAATAAAATACCTCATGGCCTGCCAATACGTAAATCCGCTGGAATAGGCTGCCTCCATCTGACCTTTTGAAATAGATTGTATCCCGGCCCTGATAATTTCAGCAAAATATGATGCTTCAAATATAATAAAAGCAATGGCAGCTGAAGTGAAGCTGCCTATGGGCCTGCCGAGGAACAGAGGGATTAAAAAATAGAACCAGAATATCACAAGAAGCAGCGGCTGTGTTCTCATAAGGTTTACAAACAGTGCTGCGGGGTAGTAAATGAGTTTTATTGAGCTCAACCTTCCCATCCCCACAAGGATACCAAGGGTAAGCCCGCCTGCAATCGCAATGAATGCCAACTCAAAAGTGGTTAAAAGACCGCCCATTAAAAAGGAAAAATTATTTGAAATAACTTGCCATTCAAACATCATGAGCTGGCTCCTTTTCTGGTGATGAGACCTGGGACAGCCAGCATTTTTTCTATCCATCCCATTGCCCCGACCACAACCAGGGTGATGATCATGTAAATCACACAGGCTGCAGTGGTGGCTTCCAGTCCGTGGAAGGTATACGACTCAACCTGCTGGCTCATGAATGTTGTTTCCAGCACACCCACGGTCATGGCAAGGGCAGTGTTTTTATACACTGTCAATATTTCCGTGGTCAGGGGTGGAATAACAAGCCGTACTGCAAGGGGTAAAATAACATAACGATAGGCCTGGTAATGGCTGAAGCCGCTACTCAGGGCCGCATTAAACTGATCTGGAGAAATGGAATTAATACCGGCACGGATCTGCTCGGCCATTCTGGAGGATGAATACAGGGAAAGGGCAACAACAACAATCCAGAATTCAAAGTCGGGTATTTCCTGATAAACCCATACCCGCATATCCTTTGGCAGAAGAGATGGTACTGCGAAATACCAGAAAAAAAGCTGTACCAGTAATGGGATATCCCGGAAAAACTCTGTATAGGCTTCTGCTAAAATCCTGAGCGGTTTATAGCGGGTAATCCTGAACGTTCCGATGATGATACCGATCAGCAAAGATAAGAAACAGCAAATCGTCCCCAGCTTGATGGTTGTTGCCACCCCTTCAAGAATCCAGCCGCCATATGGTTCTTCCCATAAAATCGACCATTTAAAATCATAGGCAAGCATATGCTTCTCCATTTGCGGGAGGCCTTTTAAGACCTCCCTGATTTATTAATAAATCGTATTCCGGAGGACTACAAAGGCCAGGATTGAAGCTTAATCAATGTTTTAAAGTCATCTGTCATTGGATAAGGCACAACACCATTGACTCCAAACCAGTTCTCATAATATGTCATATACCTGCCGTCCACAAACATCCTGATTAGATGTTCATTAATAAAATCTCTAAAGTTGGAATCATTTTCCGGAAGAATAAAGCCATAGGGATCGTAGGAAAGCATTTCGCCAATAATTATGTAGTCATCAGGATTTTTAGCCTTGGATTTCATGCCTGCCAGATGAATTCCGTCACCGCAATATGCATTGATTACTCCATTATTAAGGGCAAGCATTCCCTGGGTATGCTCCTGATAAATGACCATTTTTACGGGCGGGTTAAAAAACCCGGAATCATTAAGATCACGGATTGCTTTTTCATTTGTTGAACCCTGGGCAGCACCAATTTTTTTTCCAGACAAGTCTTTTGCTGAACTGTAATTCCCGCTTTTTTCCACCAGCAACTGGCTGCCGGTAAGAAAGAATGTCAACGAAAAATCAACCGTGTCTTCCCGGGGGACAGTGTGAGTGGCCGCACCGGTGACCATATTCAAGTTTCCGTTTGCAACCAGGGGAATTCTGGTTTTCGGGTTAACAACCATGACTTTAAATTCAAGTTTTTTACCCAGCTTTTCTTCAAGTGCTTTATGAAATTCTTTGGCAAGATCGATGCTGAAACCGACATGCTCGTTTTCAGCGTTATGGAAACCAAAGGGGATTGCGCCATCCCTTGCACCGACAATAAATTCTCCACTGTCTGAAATCTTTTTAAGCGTATCAGCTGCCATCGCACCTGACGTAAAAACAAGAGCGGACATCAACAACGTACTGAACAACATAAGTTTTCTCATTTGTGGATCTCCTTTTAATTTTGTCGGGCTTGTCAAACTGTGAAAACAGTTTTTCTTACCCTTTAGTTTAGCTTGACAGGTACACTGTCCTGTCTGCCTGGTTTCAGGTGGTTTTCTTTTCAACTAAATATAGCTTAGTCTTTTTAATTGGCGAATGTCCACAATTTATAAAAAAAAATTAAATCGAAAAAGCCAACCTGTCATTTACCTGGATCTTGCATTCTCACGCTTTCCATCTGCGTTCATGATCACCTTTTTTAAGGCGTTCCTGTTTTTTGCCCGTATCCATTTTCTCTCAAAGTTTTTACAAGATTCTGCCCAATCTGATAGAAAGCCGCTGCAATGATGGCAAAACCTGCTGCAAATAGGAGGCAACTACACCTTTTCCCGCACGCTTGCCACCTTGTCGGCCATGGTCTGGTCCCGGTCTGTACGGGTGCCAGCCTTGATGGTGGTTGTTATTCTGGGGGCACCCATGGCATGGATTCGTTCATGGCACTCTTTTACCGCCTTAAATACCTGATCCCATTCGCCCTCGATATTGGTGCCATAGGCGTGGAGTTCTGATCGAAGCCCAGCCTGGTTGATGATTTCCTGGCAGGCCGCAACATACTTTGAAACCGAAACACCAACTCCAAGGGGTACCACACAAAGATCAATTATCACCTTCATTTATCGCTCCTTTAAACGGTTGGCAAGTGCGGCAAAGGGGTTATCGACAAAATCATTGTCCGGATCTGACCTGTCACCGGCAGGCAGAGTATCATAGGCGTCGGCCACCTGATCCCTGCAGTGTTCGTTGTCGTGGCAGTAGATGCACAAAAGCTCCCAGTTACTCCCGTCCGGAGGGTTGTTGTCGTGGTTGTGGTCCTTGTGGTGAACGGTCAGCTCCCGCAGGCGCTTTCCCTCGAAATCCCGGCCGCAATGGCCGCAGACCCAGGGAAACAGCTTCAGTGCCCGCTCTCGATAGGTGTTCTCGCGCTCCTGCTGGAGCCTGGCTGCCTGTGCCACATTTGCATAGGGGCTGTTTTTTTTATTCAAACCCATGGAAATTATCTCCTGATTATTAACAAGCTACCCTATAAATAGCACAGGATCAACAAATTCAGCAATTCTATTTTTGATCTATAACCCCAGAACATCTCTGAAATGAAAAAATGAAAAACCATGGGTTTCTTGAATCAACTAAAAACTTGAGGCTCAAGTATAAGGGTTGATTTTTTAATCCCAAGACTGATAGAATTCATTTTAATTAACCAACAGCTAACAACAGCTAACAAAAGGAACTTTTCATGGAAGAAATTTTACAAAAGGTGTGGGTACTTGCAACCCTCTATGGAATCAAGGCCATCATAGCGCTGTTGATCCTCTTCTTTGGCCGGATCATTGCAAAGGTGCTTACAAACGTTGTCAAACGCATAATGGGTCGAGGTAAAATAGACCCAACCATCATCAATTTTACAGGGAGCCTCACCTATATCGCCCTGATGGCCTTTGTCATCATTGCCGCCCTGGGACAATTAGGCATTCAGACCACCTCGTTCATAGCAGTAATCGGTGCCGCAGGCCTTGCAATCGGCCTTGCCCTCCAGGGATCCCTGTCAAATTTTGCCGCAGGTTTTCTGATGATCATCTTTCGGCCGTTTACCATTGGTGATTTTATCGAGGGCGGGGGCGTTGCCGGAACGGTTCAAGAGATCAGCATATTCACGACGATCCTTTCAACCCCGGACAATAAAACGGTTATCGTTCCCAACGCCAAACTCACCGAAGGTAATATCGTAAACTGGACAATCAGGGGAACCCGCAGGATCGATCTTGTCATGGGAATCGGCTATGATGACGATATTGACAAGGCTAAACAGATCATGGCCGACGTTGTGGCTGCGGATGAGAGGATTTTACCAGAACCTGCCGCCAGGATAGCCTTGATGGAGCTTGCCGAGAGCAGCGTCAACTTCATGGTTAGACCCTGGGTAAAATCATCAGACTACTGGAATGTCCGATGCGACCTTTTAGAGACTTTTAAAAGGTCCTTTGATGCAAATGGCATCTCAATCCCCTATCCCCAGCGGGACGTTCATATATACGAGCACAAGGAACCCGAACATAAATAAAAACAGCCAATAGGGCAGATGCCGATATGGAAATCATTCTGGTCTCATTCATCCTGATAGTCACACTGGTCCTGTTGATATCTGAGGGATTATCCGTTGACAAGACCGCCGTTGGCATCATTGTAGCTCTTGCCCTGACAGGAATTTTGACGCCCAGGGAAAGCGTGGCAGGCTTTGCAAACCCCGCCGTGGTAACCGTGGGTGCCATGTTTCTCTTGAGCCGGGGACTTATTCGAACCGGAGCAATCGGGTTTGTAACCCGATTGGTATTGAGGTTTTCAAGGGGAAACAAAACCCATGCCCAATTCCTGATCCTTGCAACCGTTGCCGTTGCATCTGCCTTTATCAACAACACTCCGGTTGTTGTACTTTTTATCCCCATTGTCATGGGGCTGAGCTGCGAGTATGATTTTTCCCCGTCAAAGCTGCTCATTCCCCTTTCCTACGTGTCAATCCTTGCAGGAACCTGCACCCTGATAGGGACCTCCACAAATATCATTGTGAGCGATCTTTCAGAGACCCGGGGGTTTGACCCCCTCTCCATGTTTGAACTTGGAACCATTGGTCTGCCCATTGCCATTCTAGGCTTGATTTATCTGATGTTTGCCTCTTCAAAACTTCTGCCCGGTCGAACCGCCCCGGTGTGTGAGCTCAGCCAGGGCGAGGAAAAAAGATACCTTACAGAACTCATGGTGCCGGAAGAAAGTGAATTAATAGGGAATGTTGCCATTGTGGACTATGCCGAAGAGACCCTGGGATTGAGGGTGATCGAACTGTTTCGAAGCGGCCGTATCATTGATCCGGCAAGGACAGCCGTCTCAATCCGGAAGGGGGACATCCTTCTGGTAAAAGCCTCGGCCGAAGACCTGGTGTCGTGCCTTACAAAACAAATTTTAAAGCTCGCCCATGGTGTAGAAAACATCACCTTCAGCGGCGAACTCAAAGAGGATTTGATCCTGGAGCTTGTCGTTCCCCCAAGGTCACCCCTTCTGAGGGAACGCCTTATATCCACGGAGCTGCAAAATGATCCAGATATTCAAGTTATTGCCATTAGAAGCCGCCGCAGCCACTATTTTGACCAAAAGATGCAAAAGGTAAAGCTCAGGGTGGGGGATATTCTCCTTGTCCGTTGCCCCAGATACAAACTCCCTGTGCTTCGAAACAGCCAGGATTTCATCATGATCGAAGAGATCCACCATGCCATGATCGACAGGGAAAAGGCCAGAATAGCCATTGCCATTTTCGCAGGCGTTGTACTAAGCGCAACCTTTGGGCTGGCAGACATCATGGTATCCGCCCTGACAGGTGTGTTTCTAATGGCACTCACCCGCTGTTTCAGTTTAAAAGACGCTTACAGATCCCTTGATGCCGAAGTGCTGCTGCTGATCGTAGGAACCCTTGCCCTTGGCCTTGCCATGGAAAAAACAGGGGCGACCAAGATTTATGCGGATCTCTTTCTCGGGCTGTTCAAGGGAATGGGACCCCACACCGTGCTCGTCGGCATCATCATCCTTTCAAGCATCTGCACCCATATTCTAAGCAACAATGCCACGGCCGTTCTGCTCGTTCCCATTGCCATATCAACGGCCCTCACCCTTGGCGTAAACCCAAAACCATTCATCATCGGCATCTGTTTCGGGGCCAGCGCCTGCTTTGCCACACCCATTGGATACCAGACCAATCTTCTGGTGTATGGACCGGGGGGGTATCGGTTTTCCGACTATCTGAAACTTGGCATGCCGTTAAACCTGCTGGTGATTGTCATTTCGTCTATTTTTATTCCCATGGTCTGGCCCCTTTAGGACCCCTTTAATCTCAGGGAGGTTTAAATGAATACAAACGATCAACTGGAAATATTCAAAGCCATGGGAAACTCCGGATTTTATCCCCACGAAACCGGTCAGATAGAGGTGAGGGAGACCCATATCTCCAAAGTGTTTTTAACCGGTGATTTCGTCTATAAGGTCAAAAAAAGCCTGAACCTTGGATTTCTTGATTTCTCTACCCTTGAAAAAAGACGTTTTTTCTGCGACCAGGAGGTGAACCTCAACCGCAGGTTAAGCCAAGATATATATCTTGGTGTTGTTCCCATCATCCTTGACCATCATGGCGGGTACCACCTTGGTCAAACAGACAATAAAGGCGAGATAAAGGAATATGCCGTTAAAATGCGGCAGCTTGCCGATTCCTGCTCCCTCCAATGGATGATCCAGAACCAGGATGATGGGGAACAGGCCATTGCCCGCTCTAACCTGACCAGACTCGGCGAAAAACTTGCGCAATTCTATCTTGGAAATCCTTTGGGTCAAAATCATCAAACAAATCAAGACACCCAGATAGATAAAGGGGATAAAGCCTGCAACGTCTGGACAAACATTTTAAAGGCCTGCAGGGAAAACTTCGACCAGACCCGGGAGTTCACCCGGGAGATGCTGGACAAAAAGATCTGGTCGACCATCAAAGATGAGACCCTCTCCTTTTTGAACGACCGCAAATCCGTTTTTCAAGAGAGGCTCGAGTCCGGCAAGGTGAAAGATTGCCACGGGGATCTGAGGTGCGACCACATTTACTTCACACCCCAGGGGATTCAGATCATTGACTGCATTGAATTCAACGATAGCCTTCGCTGCATCGACGTTGTCAACGATCTTGCCTTTTTGCTCATGGATCTTGACTTTCAGGGTCAGCAGGGCCTTGGGGATCTTATCCTAAACCAATATCTCGAACTTACAGGGGACCTTTCGGCTTTTAAACTCCTCGACTTTTATAAGTGCTACCGGGCCTTTGTGCGGTGCAAGGTCAATTCAATTTTCCTTAAATCGACCACGTGTGACCCCCTTGAAAGAGAAAAAAAGAGAGAGGACGCTCTCAGATACCTTGATCTCGCCCAGGAGTACGCCATAAGGTTCTCACGTCCGGCCATCTTTGTGATCCACGGACTTCCGGGCACGGGCAAGAGCACAATGGCAAAGGCCCTGGGCCGGGCCCTGGGCCTTGAACCGATCCGGTCTGATCTTGTACGAAAAAAAATCTTCAATGTCTCACCCCACACCGTCGGCGGCAAAAAATTCAAGGAGAAGATTTACTCGTCAGCGGCAAGTGACAAGACCTATGGGCGGCTCATTGAGCTTGCCAGACAGGAGATAGAGGCTGGCTCATCAGTAATCCTCGACGCAACCTTCGGCAAGAAACATCTTCGGGGAAATCTTATCTCCCTTGCAGAAGAAAGAGGAATAACCCCCATCTTCATCGAGTGCCGGACAACCGATGAAATTATGCGCCAGCGACTGTTGGACCGGGAGCACTCTTTGACAGTTTCAGATGCCAGGATCGACCTTTTTGAACCGTTTCGAAGAGAGTATGAACCGATTACCGATGAAGAGAACGTCAGAGAAATCGTCATCAACACAGCCGCTCCCCAGGATGAATGCATACGGCAATTGTTGGTGTTAGCTTTTAGCCGTTAGCCGTTAGCCGTTACTCGATTATCAAGTCCCGAAGGGCGACCGACCCAGTTATCACGAAAAGCAGGTCAAAAAAACTTGATCATCGAGTTTTAGCTGTTAGCCCTTAGCTAATAGCTAACAGCTAACAGCTAAAAGCTTCTCTTTGAATTTCCGTGTCACGGCAAGGTTTTTATCGAGCTTTACATCAGACTCGGTAAGACCAAGGGCGAGGCCGATAACCTGGGGCAGGTAGAGTATGGAGATGGAGAGATCGCTGCCTGCATCATGGGAAACCTGTCGCTGGAAGCCTTCAAGGTTGAGTTGGCACATGGGACAGACCGTGACAATGGCATCGGCCCCCCTTGCCTGCATTAAAATCTTCTGGACGAGCTTTCTGGCGGAATCGGGTTTTGTGCTCATGTTTGAAGCGCCGCAGCAGCTCGCCCCCATGTCCCATTTAAATACCGTTGCACCGCAGGCCTCCAGCAGTCCCTCCATGGAGACCGGATCTTCAGGGTCGTCAAATACGGGATAGGGTCTCAGGCACTGGCATCCATAGTAGGGTGCGATCTTAAGCCCTTTTAAGGGCCTGGTTGTTTTTGCCTTGATAGTTGGCGCCGTTACATCGTTGACAAGGATATCCAGCAGATGACGCACCTCTGGCGGTTTGGTAATAGTGAGGCTCTCCTGGGCAAGGATATCGTCAAGCTTTCTGGCGACTTCAGGGTCATTTCTTCTCTCCATAGCGGCCTTTTTTAGGTTGAGATAGCAGGCACTGCAAGGTACGAGAATATCTGAACCCGGGGCCATTTTTTCTGCAAGGGCAAGGTTTCTTGCACCAAGGGCAAGGCTTAAAAGGGCGCTCTTTGCCGAAGCAGCAGTGGCACCGCAGCAGTTCCAGTCATCCATATCTGTGAGGGATGCGCCGAGCGAGGCCATGAGGGCACGGGTGGACGCATCATATTCCATTGCAGAGGCAGACAGGGAGCAGCCAGGATAGTAGGTGTAGTTCATGCTTCCTCCTCCTCGATTTCGGCAACCGCCTTAAAGAGCACCGTTAGATTGCCGTGGCCTGCCTTTGCCGGCAGTTCAATGGCCACCTTGTTTTTCCCCATAAGCTTGAGACCGAGGGATACAAAGCGAAGGGGCAGCAGGGGATTTTTCATGGACAGAAAATAAAGCCCCATGAACTCCCCCTCCCTTACCCTGCCGTGGCGGCGGACACTCTCCATGAAACTTGCATAAAATCGAGTGCTCTGTCGGTGTTTTTTAATGTCTCTTTTCAGGGCAACCGCCTTGAGGGCGGCCATTGCGTCGGTGAGGGGAAGTCCCCTGGGACATCGAAGGGTGCACATATAGCAGGAGGAGCAGAGGGTAAAGGTCCGGCTGTCAAGGATGCTGTCGGTTCTGTCCATCAGTACCATGCGCCAAAGTTTTCTTGGCACAAGGTCCATCTCATCGGCATTGGGGCATGACCCCGTGCAGGTACCGCATTGAATGCAGGTACCAAGGGCTTTTTTCAACTCAACCATCTCGTCCATAAAATCCCCTTAAACGGCAGCATCGATGATTTCAAACATCTGCTGATCCAGAAAGTTGTTAACAAAGGAAGCGCTGTTGGGACAGACCGAAGCGCAGGCCCCGCACCCCTGGCACAGGACAGGATCTATCCTGATTCTATTGGTGTTGGGATCAAGGGCTCTTGCGCCAAACACGCAGGCTTGAATGCACTGTTCACAAACGCTGCAAAGGCTCTGCTTTATTGCCGCAGTCACGGCGGGAACCGCTGTCTGACAGCTTGAAACAAGGCGAACAGCCCCCATTGCCGCAGCCCCGGCCGAAGCAATGCTCTCCTCCACGTTTCTTGGTCCGAGGGCGAGACCACAGGCAAACACCCCTCCTGTTAAGGCGTCCACCGGCCGCCACTTGGGGTCTGCCTCGTCAAAAAAGCCATATTGGTCGACCCCGGCGTTAAAGATTTGTGCAAGGGGCTCCAATTGCCGGGTAACAACCCCCGTGGCAAGGACAACAAGGTCGGCCCGGATCTCCAGAAACCGGTCAAGGATGGGATCAAGGATCTTTACCACGGCATGGTCAGACTCAAATGCCACCTCTGGTTTTCCATCAAGGGTGTATCGGATAAAGATCACCCCAAGATCCCTTGCCTCCTTGTAATAGGCTTCGGTAAAGCCCTGGGTCATCATCTCCCGATAGAGGACATAGATGTCTATTTCAGGGTTGAGCCGCTTTAACTCAAGGGCGTGCTTTAGGGAAGAGGCGCAGCAGATCCTGCTGCAGTAGGGCCTTGCATCCACCCTTGCCTCCCTTGAATCAACGCACTGGATCATGACCACTGCGTTCATGGCACCTGGATCAAGCGTGCCTTGTTTAAGGGCCGCTTCAACCTCCCGGTTCGTCATGACGGCCTGGTTTGTGCCGTACCCGTAAGCTGTGGTTCCGGCCTCCTCTCCGCCCGTGGCAAGGATGACGGCCCCGTGAAAAATTTCCCTTAGCTGGTCTGGAGCCTTGCAAACATTCTTTTTATCCTTTGGGCTTGAATCATGGGAGTTTAGAGCCTCCGGGTTTGATTCATCCAGATTTGATTCCACAGAGTTTGATGGCCTATCGTTTGATTCGGCGGACCGGGTTCTGACCACCGTTGAATATCGACCAACGCCGCCCCTTGTGTTGTCCACCACGGCATTGGTCAAAACGGTTATGCCGGGGGTCTTTTCAATGCGGTCCCGGGTAATGTTCAGCAACTCCTGGAAATCGTCGCCATGGATGGTCTTGTCAAGCCAGGCAAGGTTGCCTCCAAGTTTGGAGGAACTCTCAACTAAAACGGCCTCAAAACCCGCCCTGGCAACCCCAAGGGCCGCACTCATTCCCCCGATTCCTCCGCCCACCACAAGCACCCTCGGCACCATGGTCGATATTCGGATATTGAGCCTTGCAAGGTGGCGGAGCCTTGCAAGGCCCATCCCCACACTGGAAGCCACGGGTTGGTCACCCTCTATTCCTACAAACTCGATATAGACCGGATCAAGGGCCAGGGCCGCTGAGAGCTCGCCTTTTTTCTTAACAAAGAACATTGGATTGCACACAACGACAATCAAACGGTTGAATCTTGATCCTTCAAGTGTGTGAACCAGATCGTCCCACCCTGCCCGGGTGCAGATGCGCTCCTTTTTTATCACCTGGGACACATGAACGTCTCCCCCAACAAGGGCTGCAATCTGAGGTTCAACATCCAGATGGTTGGGGCACTGGCAGACCACCACGCCGATATCGGGGATCTCCCTTGATACGTCCCGGAAAACAACGGGAGCCTTTTTATTCCCATCCTTTGACCCGGCGTCTGGCCCGGCGCTTGACACAGTTGAGGTTGTGGACCTTATGGCGCCAAGGGCAAGGTTGGCCGCCCATGAGGAGTAAATTACAGATTCGCCGATCTCCCTTAACCCGGATGTGGAACCTGCTACAAACACACCGGTTTTATTGCCATGGTCCAGGGAATCATCAAGAACCTGGGGGGATAAAAAGCCCCACGAATTCAGGGAAAGTTTAGTTGCCGCAACTAGATCAGCAGTCGCCTTTGAGGGGCGCTGGCCAACGGAAAGGACCACCATGTCAAAGAGTTCATCGGTTGTTTTGCCGGAATCTTCGGATACGGTGAGCTTTAGACGAACCGGGCCTGAATCTGAATCAGACCCCGGGCCTGACTTTGGGTCTGACTCTGGATCCGGCTCTTCAACAGGGCAGACCGAATGGGGCCTGGCCCTTTTAAGAATAACCCCATACTCGTTCTCAGCCCGGTTCCGGTAATCCTCAAACTCCTTGCCGGAACAGCGCATGTCCATGAAATAAACCACCGTCTCGATGGTGCCCCTGGAAAGCTTGCGCACAAGCACGGCCTCCTTCAGGGCGATCATGCAGCAGATGGACGAGCAGACCGGAAAGTCCTTCTGCCTTGAGCCCACGCACTGGATCCAGGCCATGCGTCGGGGAACCCTGCCGTCGGAGGGCCTCTTTAACTCGCCTTCAAAGGGGCCGGTCTGGCTCAATATCCGTTCAAGCTCGAGGTTGGTCACCACATCTTTAAGGATCTTGTACCCAAAGGTGTTGCTCCCGGTTGTGGGGTCATAGTAGTCAACACCCGTGGCAAGGATCACTGCACCAACCTCAACTTCGGGAAATCTGCGATGATCCGGGAGCCCATTAAGGTAGGCCTCTGTTACAAGGGAGATGATCTTTTCAGGATCAAAGGGCTTGACCACATAATCAAGGGCTCCGGTCTGCATTGTACCGACTGCGGTTTCAACCGTGGCATAGGCCGTCATCATTACTACAGGAAGTTCCGGGAACAGTTCCTTTGCCCTTGAAAGCACCTCTGTGCCATCCATGTCCGGCATCTTAATGTCCAGCAGCACCATGGAGAAGGGGGTGGCATCCAGGCGTTCAAGTGCCTCTTTGCCGGAGGCTGCGGTTTCTACCTTAAACCCTTCAAACTCCAGCCAGTCCTTGAGACTCTCCCTTAGAATAAGCTCATCATCCACCACAAGGACGGAAAACGAATCCTTCTTGTTCAGAGGAAGGGTAATGGCGTCAAAGGGGCAGGCCTTTTCACATTCGCCGCAAAGGGTGCAATGGTCCATGTCGATGGTGTAAATGTTTGGAACTGCATGGGGAACCGGCAGATGAATGGCCCGGGTCCGGGACAACCCAAGGTTGAAAGGATCGGCAATTGTGACCGGGCACACCTCAAAACAGAGGTTGCATCCTGTACAGAGATCTGGATCGACAATTGGAGCCTGGGTTTCAAGGGTTGCCCGCAAATTGCCGGGTTCCCCCTCAACCTTTAAAAGCCGGGTTGCGAGTTTCACCTCAACGTTCTCGTGGATCAATCCCTTTCTCAAGCAGCCCTGGAAGGCGCTGTCCCTATCCGTAACGGGCAGCATCCTGCACATGCCGCAGCCGTCGGTGGGAAACTGGTGCTCAAGCTTACCAAGGACGCCTCCCATATGGGGGGCCGAATCGATCAAGGTCACCCTGCATCCTGCCTCGGCAAGGTCGAGGGCGGACCTGATTCCGCTGATACCTGCACCCACAACCAATGCCTGACCCTGTTTTATATTCATAACATCACCTCGAAATCATATGCCGGTTACATCCTGGAATTCATTTTCAAAAAAGATTGACAGGGGAAAGGGCTCGTCAAGGTCTTTCCCTGCTCCATAGCTAAATCCCTTCTGGGCCTCTTTTCCAACCGAGACAAAGAGTTCTGCAAGGGGGATGTCGTTGGGGCAGGCATTGGAGCACTGGCCGCACCCCACACAGGAGAGCCCCATGTGGATCATCCGGGTCACATGGAAAAACACCGTGTCCATGGGCATGCGAAGGGACCCCTTGTTCTTTGCCCAGGTGGCGTATTGAAAGGGCTCGTAATCAAACACATCAGTGTTGAACACGCATTCCCGGCAAAAGCAGACGGGACAGGCCACCCGGCAATTGTAGCAGTTCACGCAGGCCGAAAGATAGATTCCGAGCTTTTCCAGGGTTGCTGTTTTGGAGGAAAGAGCCTCAAACACCTTTTTTTCCGCATCCTTGTTTTGAGCAAGCACCGCTTTGATGCTCTCATCCCGGGTTTTGGGAAGGGGCTTTACAGAAGAGGTCCGGCCCATGAGGAGTTCCCTTCCCCTGTCGGTTGTGGCAAAAAGCCCCAGGGTGTCGGCCGGCTGGTCAACAAGGGTGATGCAGATATCGGCGTTTTCGGGAAAGGGTGAGGTGCAGATGGAGCATGCGGTTGTCAGGGATATTTCGTTTTTGTCCTGATCCTGATTCTGATCTTGATTCTGAACCTGGTCTTGGTCCTGGACATGGTCATGGTATTGAAATCCAGACTCAAGCCGTTTTTCCAGAAATTCCAGGGTGTGGCTCTCCTGCCTGTCAGGCAGCCTGTTAAAATCTTTATTTGAATAGGCCCCAGGGCAGTCAAACGAGATGGTGATCAAATGGTCCATCCTGGCCTGCTTGATCTTGACAAGTTCTACCAGGGCTCTTAATTCGCAGGGCCGTAACACCACGGCCATGGTCTTGTCACCCGGGCGCTTGGTAAGTTTTGAGACAAGCTTTGCCCCGTTAAGGGGGAAACAGGGGGCAAAGGGATCGGCCATGGCAAGGACGGCTGGATCTGAAACCAGGGTCGGCATGATGGCATGGGTGGTTTCGCTCTGAACTGGAACCAGAATCGAACCGATATTGTCCGTTTCAAACAGGGAGCCCAAAAAGGTCCTGAGGGCGTCAAGGCGGTTGGCTCCTTTGATTTCATAGGTCTCTTCCATTCATTTTCCCCCTAAATAACCTGTTTCATGTCGGTAACAGCCGGCCCCATCTTCTTTAACTCGGCCACCATGGATCGGATAGTTCTGGCAAACTGAATACCGTCGCTTGCCCCGATCCAGGTGAGCCTGAGTCTTTCACGGCTGATGCCGAAACGCTCCAGAATGCCTTGGACAAGGTGAATCCTTCGTCTTGCCTTATAGTTACCGTTAATGTAATGACAGTCCCCAGGATGGCATCCGCTAACAAGAACCGCATCTGCCCCGGAGAGAAAGGCCTTGAGCACATATTTGGGGTCCACCATGCCCGTACACATCACCTTTATCAGCCTCACATTGGGCGGGTATTTCTGCCGGCTTGTACCGGCAAGGTCCGCCGCCGTATAGGTACACCAATTGCAGACAAAGGCTATGATCGTCGGTTCAAAATCCACTGCTAAACTCCCTGATTTATGATCGGCTGCAATGGTAATGGGTTCAATATCCGCCATCCCTTTTCTCCTTTTTTTATATATCAAACTACTACCTACTGACTACTGCTATACTGTCCATAACCCCGGAAAGCTCCGCAAACAGCTGTTTTTCATTAAAATGCCTAACCTGGGCCGCCCCGCTCGGGCAGAAACCTGAGCATGATCCGCATCCCTTGCAAAGAGCTTCGTTCACCACGGACACTCCCCGCAGCTCATCAAAGGAGATGGCAGTGTAGGGACAAAGCCCAATGCAGGTCTTGCAGCCGGCACAGATATCAGGATCAATGAACGAAACGGTGGAGGGAACAATGACCTCCCCCCGGGAGGCAAGCATTAACGCCTTCCCGGCAGCGCCCGAGGCCTGGGCCACGGTATCTGGAATATCCTTTGGTCCCTGGCAGGTGCCTGCGATAAACACCCCGTCCGTTGCCGTATTCAGGGGTCCAAGCTTTGGATGCTCCTCAAGGAAGAATCCGTCCGCTCCCTGGTTGATGCCAAGGACCCTTCCGATATCCCTTGCGTCCTTTCTTGCCTCCATGGCCGTGCATAAGACCACCATGTCCACGGGAATTCTTATTTTTTCTCCCAGGAGCGTATCTTCGCTGATTACAACAAGCTTTCCCTGTTCCCCCGGCCTTTCTGCCCTGTCGGTGATTTCGGCAACCTTGCCCCTTATAAATACGGTTCCCTCGCTCTGGCACTTGGCGTAAAACTCCTCATATCCCTTTCCAAAGCAGCGCATGTCAATGTAGAAGTTGTAAACAAGGGCGTCGGCACCGACCTTTTCATGGACAAGATGGCCGTATTTCAAGGCATACATGCAGCACACCCTTGAGCAGTATTCGTGAAAGTTCACATCCCTGCTGCCGACGCAGTGGACAAGGGCAACGCTCTTGGGCTTTCTGGTCAAATTACCGCCGGCGTCCCGGATAAAAATTTCGCCCCCCGTGGGGCCTGTTGCATTGCTGAGGCGTTCAAACTCGATGCTTGTAAACACGTTGGGATACCGGCCGTAGCCGTACTGCTTCATGGGGGTGGGGTCCTGGGGGTCAAACCCAGTTGCCGTGATGATGCTCCCCACCTTGACCTCGACGATTTCGTCTTTCATTCCATGGTCAACGGCCTTTGGCTCGCAGGCATCAACGCAGAGTTTACACTCACAGCACCCACCGCAGTTGATACAGCGCTCGGCCTCCATGGTTGCGGCCTCCCTGGTAAATCCCGGGTCAACCTCGTCAAAGTTATTTTTCCTTGTTTCAGGGTCAAGTAAGTGAAGTCTCTGCCTTGGAAGACGGGCGGGATTTTTCGGCATGGGCGCATAATCCTTTGCCCGCTCTTGCCTGGATGTACCGTCTTTTTCGCGGGTTTCCCTGCCCCCACCGCTCCAGCCATTCAAGCCGCTCCCGACTTTTACACCCCCATCGGTTTCTTCGCCCCTTGCGGTTTTGCCCTTTTCCGACTCAACGACCAGGGCTCGCTCCCTGTCAAGGTAATGGGTCATGGCGGCGACCACCCGGTGGCCTGCGGCAATTGCCTCAATAACAGTCGCAGGTCCTGTAACGGCGTCTCCTGCTGCAAACACCCCGGAAACAGCAGTCTCCATTGTCAAAGGGTCCACCAGAATCGTTCCCCAGGAGGTGAGTTCAAACCCCTCATCAATGGCCCCAAGTTCAAGGCGCTGGCCAATAGCCGGGATCAGGGTATCGCAATTCAAGGTAAAAAGGCTGTTTTCAACGGGGAGTGGCCGCCTTCGTCCGCTCTTGTCCGGTGGTCCAAGTTCGTTTTTTATGCACTCGACCCCGGTTATACCACCATCCTTTGCGATCACGCCAACGGGTCCTGCAAGGAGAACAAACTCAACACCCTCATCCTTTGCCCCCTGGATTTCATCCTCGTCCGCAGGCATCTCCTTCTCAGATCTTCGATAGAGAACTGTCACCTTTTGAGCGCCCATGCGAACCGCCACCCTGGCAGCATCCATGGCCACGTTTCCGCCGCCAACCACCACCACCTGTGGACCGATGGCCATATCTTCGCCCTGGTTCACGGCCCTTAAAAATCTAACCGCATCCACAACACCCAGGACATCCTCATTGGCAAAGCCAAGGCCCACCGGCCCATGGGTACCAAGACCCAGGAACACTGCGTCAAACCCGTCGTCGTTCAAACTTTTCAGGGTATAATCCCGTCCAAGGGCGGCATTGGTTTTAAGTTCTACTCCTGTTTTAAGGATGTGATTGATCTCCTGGTCAAGGATGGACGGGGGCAGACGATAGTCTGGAATTCCCCACCTCAACATGCCGCCGGGTCGTTCAAGGGCTTCAAAAATGGTCACCTGGAACCCCTTTTGCCTGAGGTAGTATGCAACTGTGAGCCCGGCAGGCCCGGAGCCTATAACGGCGATCTTCTGATCCCGCTCCTCTTCTATTAGAAATGGAACCTTGTCAAGATCCCCAAGATCAGCCGCAATCCTTTTTAAATCCCGGATGCTCACCGGCGTATCTAGGAGCGCCCTTCTGCACTCATTCTCACAGGGATGGGGACATACACGGCCGAGCACCCCGGGTAGGGGCAGGCGCTCCATGATGATGTTAAGGGCCTGCTGAAAATTACCGGTCTTGACCATCTGCACATACCCCTGGACATTGGTGCCGGCAGGACAGGCGATCCTGCACGGGGGTGTGGCATATTTATCGATGGCAAAGGTGATGGGAACAGCCTGGGGGAAGGATCGATAGATGGCCTTTCGTTTGAGGAGCCCAACATCCCAGGGGCTATCCATTTCCACCGGGCAGACCGATGAGCACTCGGAACAGCCCGTGCATTTCTGGTTCACATACCTTGCCCGTTTCCTGATCTTTACCGTGTAGTTGCCGATATAGCCTGCCACCTCTTCAACCTCGCTCAGGGTCATGAGCACAACGTTGGGATTCTGGGCTGTCTCCACCATCTTAGGGGTTCCAATGCAGGCCGCACAGTCAAGGGTGGGAAAGGTCTTGTCAAACTGAAGCATGTGGCCGCCTATTGTCGTCTCTTTTTCCACAAGGTAGGTCGTAAGTCCGGCGTTTCCGATGTCGATGGCCGCCTGCATTCCTGCAATGCCGCCCCCCACGATGAGTACGTTGGGGTTGATGGTAACGGTTCTTGAATCAAGACTCTCGTGGAAGTTGACCCGGTTAAGGGCTGCGGCGCTCAGGGTCTTTGCCTTGAGGGTTGCGCTCTCCTTGTCGTCGGTGACCCAGGAGACCTGCTCTCTGACAGACGCCATCTGGAGGTTGTAGGGGTTTAAACCGGCTCTCTGGCAGGCACTCTGGAAGGTTCGTTCATGGAGCCTTGGCGAGCAGGATGCGACGACCACCCGGTTAAGCCCATACTTTTTGATATCCCCCTCGATGAGCTCCTGGCCCGGGTCCGAGCACATGAACTTATAGTCCCTTGCCACCACCACATTCTTGATTGAACGGGCATACTCGGCAACCTCCTCGACCCGCACCATCCCGGCAATGTTGATTCCGCAGTGACACACGTAAAAACCAATTCTTACGGCCATTCTATCCTCCCATCTGCATTGTATCTGTACTACCATTTCCCGGGCCCCGTGTCTGTGCCCGATTGCCGACCAGGACGTTGATCCTCTCAAGGAGCTCGTCCTCCTGAAGGGGTTTTTCTATAAAGGGGAGCCCTGCGGCCTGTTTGAGTCCATTGTGGGCATGGATGAGTCTGTTGCGAAAAAAAAGAGAGCCCAGGGGAACCGGTGAGATAAATATTATCGGCAGCTTAGGATCGCAGCCGCAAAAGGAGAGCGCACCCTCGTCGGGCAAAAGGGCATCCACGATCATCAGATCCGGGCAACAGGCCTCACGCTTGCACCTGCCCTCTTCCACACCCTCTGCACAGTGAACCACAAACCCGTGGTTGGTCAAAAGGGTGCGCAAAAAGGCCCTTGTTTCCGGTTCCTGGTCTACGATAAGAATGGAACATGCCATGGCAATGTCTCCGTCACTCAAATTTAACGATGGGCTGCTTTAGCTGTTTTTTTATAGGAAACTCCCGCCGAAGCGTTGTTATTGGAGGAGTTTCCATGTTCGTTGTGGCTGGATGCCTCCCTCGCTCCGGCCGTGCCGGTTTTATATGAAACTGCCGTCGAAACATCATAGTTGGAGTCTCGATTTTAAAGCCCTCTTTGGTTATCCTGACCGGAACATTCAAAACCAAAGGGTCTAAACATTAAGAAGGGTCAAAGCGACCCCCGACGTTTTGCGGTTCCGGTCAGGATATCCAAAGGGGGCGGAATGACACTAGTGCCCGCCCCTCTGTACCATCATGTTTCAGCGTTCGTTGTGACAGGATTGCCTGTCATGTGGGTTATAAAAAGTTGTCTCATGTATGGAAGCAGGATGTATGCCAAAACTGCACAAATCACGACAAACCGACAGAAATCCCCGATTATTCGCCTGTCTCACATGATGGAAAGCTTTGAAAATTGATTATGAAATGAATCTGAATCAGGAGCTGTTGAAACATTGTTGCAACACAAAAGACAAAACAAACCCGTTTAATAGTGATTTGCTGGTAAAAACTTGTTGCGCAACAGAATGAAACATATCTGCAACGCTTAAATCGACGAGAGCAGAATTTAAAGGAGACAGAATTCAGGGCGAAATTTTGAGCTTTCTCATCTTTCGCCACAGGGTGGTCCGGTCAATACCCAGGAGGTTTGCGGTTCTTTCCCTGTGCCAGCCATTGGCCTCAAGCATATCAAAAATCTGCTGGCGTTCCTGCTCTGTTCTAGACACCCTTCTTTTTGTTGATCCCCCATCAAGGTTTCCACTCGCCTTTACCGCCGAGCGCTCAAGGATATAGACCGGCAGATGGCAGGAGCGGACAACCTCTTCCTGGCATAGAATAATGGCGTGTTCGATGATATTCTCAAGCTCCCGGATGTTTCCAGGATAGCTGTAGTTCAGGAGGATCTCCATGGCTGTTGCGCAGATGTCCGGCGAGGGTTTTTTCATGATTCCGGCCTGCTTTCGCATGAGATGGCGGATCAAAAGGGGAAGGTCCCCCTGTCTATCCTTTAATGGGGGCAGTTCTATCCTCAGCACGTTGAGTCGATAAAAGAGGTCCTCCCGGAAAAGTTTTTCAGCAACAAGAAATTCGAGCTTTCGATTGGTTGCCGAAATGATCCTCACATCCACGTGCTGGGTCTTTCTGCTGCCAAGGGGGTAAAACTCCCGATCCTCCAGAACCCGCAGGAGCTTAGCCTGGAGGGAAAGGGGAAGATCCCCTATCTCGTCAAGGAAGATGGTTCCGGTATCTGCATCGCTGAACCTTCCGGGCTTGTCCCTGTCGGCACCGGTAAAGGCTCCCCTGACATAGCCGAAAATTTCAGACTCAAGGAGGTTCTCCGGGATGGCGGCGCAGTTGACCTTTACAAACGGACATTTACTTCTTTTACTCTCCGAATGGATGATCTTGGCCAGGAGATCCTTGCCGGTTCCTGTCGCCCCTTCGATGAGCAAAGTGGATTCGGTTTTTGCCACCACCCTGACCATGTCAAAGATCCGCTGCATGGCAGGGTCCTTACCTATCATGTGATGGAACCGGTATCGACCCTTGATCGCCTGGTCCAGCTGCTGCACCAACGTCATGTCCTGGAAGGCTGCAAGGGCACCGATGATGCCGCCATGGTCGTTGAGCAGCGGGATATAATCTGCACTCACGGGAATGATCTCACCCTGGAAGCTGATCAGCTCCCCCCGTACGGCCGTTGCCGGAATCATCTCTTTAAGTACCTGATGAATCACGGCGCAGCTTTTTTTCCCGTCCCCGGGAAAAAGGGCGGAACACTCCTTGCCCAGAAGATTCATGCGGCTGAACCCCGACACCTTTTCAGCGGCCCGGTTGAAAAAGGTGATGAGTCCGCCCCGGTTGACGGTGAAAATCCCCATATTCAAGCTGTCCAGGATGATCTTGAGACTCTGCTCCTCATAGTGGATGCGGTTTACAAGCTCGCTTAACGGCGAGTGATCCTGGAGCACCGTGATGCACCCCTGCACCCTTCCTTCGGCATCGAGCAGAGGCGCCCCAACCCTTGTTACCCGGTGTTTTTCATCGGCCTCGTCCAAAAACTCCACGTCCATGTCCCTGACATCGCCGCCGGTTGGATCATGGAAGGGACAGGTGGAAAAACAGGGCAGCCCGCAGAAGATTTCCTGGCAGTCACCGCCGATAATCTCATCCTGCTCAAGCCCCAGAAGAGTTCTGGCACTCCTATTGCACTGCCTGATCTTCCGCTGGGTGTCCACAAGGATCACTCCGATATTGAAATGATCGAGAATCCTCAGCCACTGATCATAGAGGGCAAGCCCCATACTCACTCCTGTGAATAGAACTTTGATTCCTTAAACGGGATTCTGCTCTAATGCAACAGATGGGTGTAAATTTCCGACAAAAAACCGTAACCAGAGGATCAAGTCTTTTGATCTGTTTTTGGTGCAACTGGGTTTCAGGCTCCCCACAGGCAGAAAAATTTCCCAGGCTTTTCTCCCTGGCTCCGTTTATGAACCTGAAAGCATTTTCTGCGATTTCAACGGCATTATCACTGTGACGGCTCAACTCTACGTTTACCTGGCCCTGGTAGTTTATACGATTAAGGGTTTGAAAAATAGTTCCAAAGTCCATGTCGCCATCACCAAAAAACACCCAGGATGTCGATGGCTGACATAAGGGGGTGGTTGGCAAACCCGTTGGTATTATATCCAAGTGTGAACATTACTTTTCTGATATCTTTTTTAAAATCGATGCAACGTCCACCATATCAATTGTGGTAGTAAGCGAAACCCTGTCCGCCCTGTTTCCCCCCAGCATAAAAACAGCCATCCCCCTGCCATCTCCGGTCGGTGCTCCGTGGGAACCTCTTATCAGTTCAGGGGTTTGTGGAATCTTCATGGTTTTCATGTCCATGAACATTTCAAGGGGATCATAGCCCGGTTTTCTGTGGATATCGATATTAAATGCGAATTCAGGGGCTTTTTCAGGGATGTCCCACCAATAGTATGCAAACCATTTGTCAGGATCGGAGACAGCCACTAATTCTCCTGACCTTTCATGATTTATTTTATATTTTTCTTTCTCATCTTTTCCAAGCACCATGTCTATACCGGAGATATTTTCAATCAAACCCTTAACCGTTGCGATATCATTATTATCCTTGACATAAATGTGGGCCACCTGGTGATCCACCATGGCAAAGGCCCGGCTCATTTCAAAATCAAGATACTCCCTGGTTTCAATTTCACGGACTTTTAAAAATCCTGCCTTTCGTAATTCCATGTTTAAAAGGATTGCCCCTGTTACATTGGACAAAGAATATTCGGAAAATATACAGATAGTGGAATTTTCCCATATTCCCATGTTTTCCAAATTATGGATAAAGTCTTCCATCAAACCGTCAAGCACCTGTAAATCATCATCAACCCTTGGGTCGTCTGGACCAAATTTTTGACAGGAATAATCAAGATGGGGAAGATAGGTGACCATGAAGTCGGGCAATTGCTCTTTAACAACATAAATGGCAGCCTCCATGATCCATTCAGATGCCTTTGACGATGCAAAGGGCCCCCAATAGTCCATAAGGTTAAATGGTCTGCTGATGCTCTGGTTGATCTTTTCATAAAGTCCAACTGGTTTAGAATAGCACCATTGAACCAATCCCTTATCGGTATGCATGGGTTTTGGCGTAATAATGATATCTGCATTGCCGTAAAGAGTGTTCTGGCAAAAAAGCAGGGCTGTCTTGAAATCCGGGTTATCATTTTTCAAACTTTCCCACACCGGTTCCGCCTGGACCAGGGAGCGGTACTGATCCCAGAAGCTGACTTCAAAACGATCTCTGTCATAAAACCCGTTTGCGATAATGCCGTGTTCACAAGGATATTGCCCCGTTGACAAAGATGCCTGTCCTGGGAGTGTAAGGCAGGGAAAAACCGGCACCATTTCAGCCTTTTGTCCGTTTTTCATCAAATTTGAAAAACCGGGCATTTTAATCAGTTTATTTAAAAAAAAAGGCGATAGACCCGCAATATTGAAACAAAAAAGATGATGGCTCATAAAATATCCTCAAATATGATTTTTTAGGTGATTTTAAACAGACGGACAGATAAAAACGCCGGGAAATAGAGCAGCAGGATGAAAGCTGCATAATAAAAGGGGACAGATCCCGAGGCTAGGATCCAATCCAGAATAATGATGGATAGCAGCAGAACTTTCATGGTAGCTTGAAAATCTTTTGGCCTGTGATTCTCCAGAAGGTTTAAGGTCTGCTTTGATAAAAACAAGGCAAACACGATTGCCAGAAATGCTCCTGAAAAATTTAAAAGAACACCTTGCAAAAAAAGGAAATAATAAATTAACGAAGTCATTCCCACACAAAGGGCACAAAAACCAATGTTCACAACGGCTTTTCCTCCCTGGGCCTCTTTCTGGCTTAACGTGGTCACCCCTAATATATAAGTTCCGGTAATCAGAGGAACCAGTGCCCAGCCCTTAAAGGGTAATATGGACAGTGCCATGAGAAGATTAAAATAGCGGCAGGAGGCCATGGTTAGAGGACCTAGAAATGCAATATCCTTTAAAAGAGCGTCGTAAAGGAGTATGGAAGCAGTAAGGGCAAGGCTCACGTAAAAAGGTCTTGTTCCCGCAAAAAAGGCAAAAAAAACTCCTGCAGCAAGAAGCCCAACCCCCAGGGCAAGGGCTGAAGATCTTGATATCCGTCCTGAAGGGATAGGTCTTTGGGGACGCTCCCTTGCATCAATCCCATGGTCAAAATAATCGTTAAGCGCCATACCTGCTGAAAACAGACAGGAGGAGGAGAGTAGAAGCCATAGTAGGATGTTGATTTTTTTAAACCCGGCTCCTGCTATCAGAAACCCCGCCAAAACATCCCCATGGGCAGTAAACATGCCCGGGAGCCTTATCAATTCCAGATAATCTTTGATTTTTTCACTCATAACCGCAAATATCCCTGATATAGGTTCTTGCCTCGACAGCGGCTTTTTCAGGTTTATCCAGGTAGGGATAAAGTTCCACCGTGACAAATCCCTTGTACCCTGTCCTTTCAATGGTGTTCAAAACCGCCTTGATATCGATTCCCCCCTGACCGGGCAGGATATGCCTGTGTTCACGATTTTCAGGAATATCCTCCAGGTGATAATGGCATGCATGGTCCTTTAGCTTGATGATTGTCTCAACAGGATCCTCGCCCACGCAGAAAAAGTGGCCTATGTCAAGGTTGAGCCCAAGATTGGGATGGCTGAATTCTTCCATGAATGAGATGTATTGGTCGGAGGTTTCAATGAGAAGACCCGGCTCAGGCTCAATGAGCAGCAAAACGCCCTGCTCCCTGGCCCGGGGCAGAACCTGTTCGAGCCCCTGTACAAAGATCTGGAAGGCTGTCTGCCTGGAGATGCCCTTAAGGGGGCCGCCCGGTTCTGTGGAAATGTTCTTTGCTCCAAGTTTTGCCGCAAGATCGATACAGTTTAATGTATGATCGATCCTGATCTGCCTGAAGGTTTCATCTGTTTCTATCCAGGAAGGATGATGAAAATCCTTAACAGCACACATCATAAATGCATTGAGGTTGGATATCTCCAGATTGTTTGTTTCCAGGTTCTGTCTGATGTTTTCAATGTCTGTGTCAGATAGATGATCGGGGAATGCATGGGGAGTGTCGCACATGATTTCAATGGCTGAGTATCCGGCCTTGGATATGGCCCTGGCCGCCTGGGGAAAAGAAAATTTCCTGAATGCATTGGTACTGAAAGCAAAGTTCATATGACTCCTTAAATGTTTACATAAAAAACTTTATCATCGTTCTCTATAAATGAGGAGTAATCATGTTCAAGGAAATCAATGCATAGGCGCTCACAAGAACAGGATCATTCTCCCACCAACGGGCACTGGGATTGATCCATGAACCATCCTCACGTTGATTTTCAACAAATTTGATGGTCAGCTCTTTACGCCAGTTAATATTCTTTCCATTTTCACCAACGATAAAATCATCCCCGTACACGGTCAAAGCCTTTGCCATGGTGTGATAATAGTAATAAAGGCCCTGCTGACCAACGCCGGGATTTTCTTCAAGAGTATAATTTTTTTTCAGCCATCCATAGGCTGCCTGCACACGGGGATCGTCCTTTTTCAGATCTGCAAAGATAAAACTTAAAAGCCCGGCATAGGTCATGCTGCCATAGGAACGCAGGGCAGTTTTACCGTCTGGAAGCACCTCTTCGCCAGCCTTGCTGTTTCCAGGATAGTAGACAAACCCGCCTCTGTTCTTTTCATCCGCACTGGACCAGGCCTGGTCATTGTACCCGGGAAGATTCTGGCATCTTTGAATGAATTTCAGGGCGGCACCCCAGTCCAGGGATTTGTTTTCAAGCCCTTTAAGATCCGTGTAAACGGCGAGCTGATCATCTGACTCAAGGAATTCACTGACCTTGAGAGCCTCCAGGGCCAGGCAGGTATTTGACATGTCGGAATGATCCTTGCTGCCATACCCAATACCCCCATCATAGGGCTGGTCTGCCACGCCTTTTTCGCCCTGGTCAAGCTGGAGGGTTGAGATATATCGCCTGGCCTTTAAGATAATCGGGTAGTATTGGGCATCGTTGGCTGCGACAAGGGCCAGAATGCAGATGGATGTATTGTAGTTGGGCAGGCCTTCACTGTAAATCGCCCCGTTTTCGTGGACGTTTGAAATTATATATGCCAGGGCTTTTTTGATGAATTCCGGTTTTTTCTCCAGGTCCTTATTCCCTGGAGAGGTTAAAAACCCATAGATCACGAGCCCGGTCAAGGCGGGAAACCCTGGATTGGACCATGATCCGTCAGGATTCTGGTTTTTTTCAAGATAGGCATACCCCATTTCATAGGTTCGTTTGAGTTCATTTTTAAGGGAAACCATATCGTGGCTGGGTTTTAAAAGTTTTTCTCCTGCATTTGATATTCCTGCGAAAAGAAACAAAAAGACAAGAGATGCTATAACCGGAAAAATCAATCGCAACTGAATTTTAAGCCACACCTTGTCAAGTTGATACATTTTTGCCTCCTTAATATTGACCATTGTTGGTTTTTCGTAAAAGAACCCTGCGATAACGAATTTAAGGGTTCACCTGGAGAATAGCTTAAAGATGCCTCTTAGGCTTCCCAAGTATGAACTATTTGTGTAAATTTTTGTCAAGTAGAATCTGCGGAACTCGGAAATTAAAAATAAGCCCTTTTCCCATGAACTTCAAATCTACAGTTCAGGACATTCCCGGGCATTCTTATCAATGCTGATCAGGCCATTAATGCAATCTCCCACCACCAGCGCGTTTTTCAGGCAGATACCATTGCCAAAGCCATTGAAAAGGTCAAGGAAGAGATCCAGAATTTTAAACTTGAAAACGATCTGGATAAAATAGTGGTCGTCAACCTTGCCTCTACAGAACCGTCCATTGTCGATACAGACGACCCCTGTCCAGTGTCGACACCATCGGTGAGCTGATCCATAAAAACATTATAAATCAAACTCCTTGATTTTGTTTCTAAGGGTAGTCCGGTTCATACCAAGGAGTTCTGAGGTTCTTAACTGGTTGTTGCCGCAGGTTTCAAGGGCATTGGAGATGAGGGTCTTTTCCACAAGGGATATGATTCGGCCATAAAACCTCTCCCCGGGCTGAAAAATCTCTTCTCTTTTTTCAAACCAATGTTTCACATGATCTTGAATTGAGCAGCAGGGGGAAACCTCTTGCTCTCCATTATTTTCATTGTCGGCAAATTCAATGTTATGGGTGTCAATGGTATTGGTCCGGGAAAGAATCGATCCCCGCTTGATTACATTTTCAAGTTCCCTGATATTCCCCGGCCAGTTATAATCCATAAGAAGCTGAAGAGCCTCTTTTTCGATACCCCTTATCTCAAGGTTCATTTCCATGTTCGCTTTTTTCATGAAATGGGCGACAAGTTCCGGAATATCCTCTTTGCGCTCCCTCAGAGGAGGGATCTTCAAGGTAATCAGCTGAAGGCGGTAATATAAATCACTTCTAAACCTGCCAGCTTTCATCTCCTGGAAAAGGTTTTTGTTGGTTGCGGTAATAACCCTTGCAGAATCAACTGAAATTGGCTTTACTCCCCCGGCCGGGACGATCTTTTTTTCCTGGAGGAGCCTCAGGAGCTTCACCTGAATGGAAAATTTGAGATCGGCAATTTCATCAAGAAAAATGGTGCCGTTCTGGGAATACTCGAACTTTCCTATTTTTCTGATATCTGCCCCGGTAAAAGAACCTTTTTCATGACCGAACAGCTCGGATTCAAGCAGATTTTCCGGCATGGCACCGCAGTTGATGGCCACAAAAGGGGCATCTTTGCGCCTGCTTCGATCATGAATTGCCCTTGCTACCAGCTCTTTTCCCACCCCGCTCTCCCCCTCTATCAGGACGGGAACGTCGTTTGTGGTCAAAAGTCCTATCATTTTATAAATATCTGAAATGGCGTCGGTTGATCCAATAATGGTGTCTCTACTCATTCCCGACCCATTGTCCGATTGATTTACCATTGAAAAAGATTCAATATTCCTGGGTCTAAGAATCCGTTCGATAATATCTTCAATCTGTTTTAAATCAACGGGTTTGCTCAGGTATTCGTAGGCTCCTTTTTTTACGGCATCAATGGCAGTATCCATGGTGCCAAAGGCCGTCATGATGACAATTGCAATTTCCTTATTTTCGGATCTGATTTTATCTAAGAGAGATATGCCGCTTTCGCCGGGAAGCCTGTTGTCGAGGAACATGATAGCCGGTTTCACCCGTCTCACAATTTCCAGACCATCCTGTGCATTGGAAGCCCAATGGGGGGTGTGTCCAAGATGACTTATGCACTGGCTGAATGCGTAACATATGGACTCTTCATCATCAACCACAAGAATATTTGTCATGGTGCTTTTTATTGCTCCTTTTGCCTTTCAGGCCTTGATCATAATGGCTGCCGCTTGTCATAATTGATGGTTCCATGGGATAAGGGTTCTATTTGCTGAAACGATGATCAGGGCCACTTTTCCCATTACAGGGAAGAAAGAGAGACGCCTCTGTTCCTTGACCTGTGGAAGTAATGCTTATACTTCCACCATGGGCATGGGCTATTTCTTGACTGATATGGAGTCCAATACCGATTCCCTCTTTTTTGGTTGTAAAAAACGGGGTGAAAATTGCCTGTATATTGTTTTTGGTTATGCCTTCACCGCTGTCTTTGACCACATACTCAATGAATCCGGCTGCTTGTTCACAGGTTTTAAGAGACAACTCCAAGGTACCCCCCAGGGACATACTTTCCGCACCGTTCATCATAAGGTTCCACAATACCTGTTTAATCTTATCCTTGTCCATGAAAACTTCCGGAATGCCCGTTTCCATATGCCACTTTAAACAGATTTTGAGGTGATCCAGCTTGGGTTTCAACAGCGAGATCACCTCTTCAATTGGCAGGTCTGGACGAACCAGGGAAAAAGAGACCCTGCCCGGACCGGCAAGGGAACCAAGGTCTGACACCAGACGATCAATGCGATTTATCTCCTTTATAAAGGCCCCGGTCATTTCAGTGCCTTCCTTGTCATGTTTAAATCGCTTCTGGATGATCTGGGCAAGCATTTTCATACTTGAAAGGGGGTTTTTTATTTCATGGGCCATTGCTGCTGCAATCTTGTTGGCAGACAAAAGCTGGGTTGAGTCCACAAGTTTTTTTTCATAATCAACAAGCCTGTCACACATCTGGTTGACGGATACGGCAATGGTGTTCAACTCACTGATCTCAGAGGGATAAGCTTTATGGCTGAAATCTCCAGATGCTATTTTTCCGGTGATATGGAGGATGTTTTTAACGGAAGAGGTAATTTTTTTCAAGACAGCATTTGCGAAAAAAAATGCTGTCACAAGGGCAAAGATGCCGGAAAAAACCGTCCGGAGGGCTGCCTGGGACTTGGCTTCATCAAGATCATCCAAAGGTGTCAATATTGCCATCATAATGCTGTTATCAGTTTCAAAGAAAAAGATTTTTTTTGATACAAGGAGAAAGGATCGATTTTTTTTGTCTATCCTCATGACCACCTGGTTCAGTGAATCTTTGGCAAGATCTGCTCTCACCTCCATGGGATCGACAAAGGATAGGAAGTCGTCTGAAAGAGGGTCAAACGAGGCGGCAAGAATTTTGCCCGAATGGTCAAACACGGCGATTCTCCCCTCTATGACTTTGCCTAGGCGTGAAAGATATGCGGGATTGAGAATAAATCTTGATTCGTAAAGCATTCTGGAGATTCGAACGGCCTCGCGTTCAAGCCGTTCGTCCAAAAGCTTTGATGTATAATAGTTATTGAGAACAATAAAAAAAAGAGAAAAAATCAGGATAAAAACAACGGCAGGCAGCATCATTCTGGAGCGCAAGCCCTGGGGTAGCCATCTTCTTGTGTTGATTTTCATGGGCTTGATCATAGTGTGGGATAGCTATCATAATTGTTGAGTCATTCGCTTGGGCCGTGCCGGTTATTTCCAGGCCTCCTGCCTTGATGTGAGTGGAGCATGCCTGAACTTTGGATTTTGACCCAGGAAAAAACATGGGTTGTTGTAAAAAAGAGTCTCAATGTGATCCTCCCTGTGGCCCCTGAGTTTCATTTCAAACACAGCGTCATGAAGGGTTTTGGGGTCTGAAGGGCCCCAATCTCCAGAGGCGTCCGCCATGATCCTTTCAAGTCCAAAGACTTCAACGGCATCAACCACCCTTGATGGCGAATTCTTGGTCATGGGGTAGATGGTCATGGAAGCCCAGAATCCAGAATCAAGAACCATTTTCATGGTGTGCTCTTCACAGTGGTCAAAGGCAATTTTTTCAGGATCGATTTTTCCATGGCCGTTGAGATAGTCAACCATCATCCTTGTGCCTTTGAATTTGTCTTCCAGGTGGGGGGTATGAATCCAGATGAGTTGATCATGTTCAAGGGCAAGTTCAACCTGTTCTTCAAAAATTATCATTTCGTTTTTCGTATTTTTGTTCAAACCGATTTCGCCGATTCCCAGAACCGTGGGTTTATCAAGAAATTCGGGAATAAATGAAATAACTTCCCTTGCAAGATCAATATTTTCAGCCTCCTTGGGATTCATGCATATGTAGCAGTAATGGTCGATGTTGTACTTTGCCGCCCGGGTAGGTTCGAACTCTGAAATATGGGTAAAATAGTCGTGAAAGGCCCTTGCCGAGGTTCGATCGTAGCCGGACCAGAAGGCTGGTTCACAGCAGGCAACCGTATGCATCCTGGCCATACGTTCATAATCCTGGGTAGTTCTGGCTATCATGTGAATGTGGGGTTCAATTATTTTCATTCTTCAACCTTTATAATTTTTCCGATTTTAAATTGTATATCAAGGCTTTACAGGTCTTGCCCTATCGTCTTCAACACACATGGGCGGGCTTCCAAAGATGACAAACTCCAGGGGGATTTCCGAATCAGAGGCCAGGCAATGAACGGTTGTGGCCGGTATCACGGCAACGGCCCCCGCTCCTACTGGATACTCTTTGTCTTCAAGGGTCAGGGTTCCGTTTCCTGAAAGAAAATAATAGACTTCATCATAGGCCCTGTGAAAATGTTCACCTCCCCGGGTGACGCTGACCACATGAACATTGGCTATTCCATCTCCACCTGTGAAGATGCGCCTTACATTTCCATAGGGGCATGGGGTGATATCTGTTTTATCGAAATAACGAACCATTGGGGTGACTTTCAAAACAGATCTCCTTTCACAAAAATCAATCTCAAGATATGGACAAAATTCTTAAAAATTGTTCCGCACGATTTCCTCTTTTCTGTTTTATTATCTCAAAGGCTTGAAATAAATTTTTAATCCTCGGGTCTTCCAATGCCTGGGAACCGCCCGAAGCCCTTTCAATCCTGTCAAGGATAGCTGCTGTTTCAAGGAGGTGGGATCTGGCTTCAAGATAATATCGATCCAGAAGCGCAACCGCAGCCTTGGGTGGTGTTAATCCAGGTATGGATTTTTTTTTCATAGCTTACCTCTTTTATTCGTCTTTAGGGCTGCACGAGACCTTTTTTTTTAGATTAAGGTCTTTTTCAGGAAAAATCACAAATTCAACTGGGGTTCCCACAGGGGGAAGGATGGCTTTATTTGCATGAAAAAATCGATCATCCGCCCCTGAAATGCTCCTATGATCCACGATTGCAAAAGGATCGTGAAAAATGGCAGCAATGGAACCCTCCACCTGGGCCATGTACCGACCGTCAACCATTTGAGATCCTGAAAAAACCCAGTCTGTTTTATCCATGATTTTTTTTGTCTCAAAATTAACTATCAGGTCTTCTGGACGATGTTCAGTGTGCTGATTCTTTGTCTGCCAGGCAACAAGAATTTTAATCGGATCACCACATGGCGGCTCCGGAGCACCCTGGAATTGAATGGGTCTGTCACCCGGGATAAGGCCAAGAAGCAACAGGGCCGTATGAATATGATAGGGTTCGGCAAAAAGGGTCAGAATACTTTCGTGGAGCTTTCCTGTTGAGGTACAGGCAAGATATTCCACCAGACCGTCAGTCATGTTTACCTCTCCCTTGATGCTCACAGATCGATCCAGGCGATTTATCAATACGTTGCCTATTCTCAGGATGTTTTCGGATATTTCGACTATTTCGGGCTGTGTCAATGGAGAAGAGGGAGTTTTTAAGAAATGTACTCCAGACTCTTCAGGAGATTTTTCATTTGTGATCGTGTTTTGAGAATAACCTTTATCAGGCAGGAAAAGGTTTCCAGACAAAAAAACAATAAATGTGATAATGCCGACCAGATACAATTTTAAATTCATCCTGTTTACCTTTTTTTAAAGGTAGCATAATCAAACAACTATTTTACCTGTATCTTGAATCCTAGGACAGTGTCAACACTATACTCAATGCTCCAGCAACATCTCTTGAAAAAGATGCCATGACCTAAAGCGCAAATACGGGTTCAAGACCAATTGGTTGTTTGCATAGCACCCAAAGCCCATTGAAATATAACGCTAACGTTTTTCCAAAGCAGTATGAATATTTTTTCACATTTTATGAACAAATAATTCACAAATTTAATCTGCAGGCCCGACTCTCAAAATTATTTTCATTGTCTGAAAATCCGAACAATAGTGCAAATGGCCTGTTAATAAAGGTTTTCAATACAATTACAGACTTATTTTCCAATGTCATATTTTATACAAACTGCTGGCATATTTTATGCAATTACAAACTGCCATGAACTTACCATGGCCAACCCAGATGAGTTCGGGCAAGGCAACCTCTCCTGATATGCAGAAACTTTCTGAAACTGATGTTCGGCACCGCACTGGCAATAAGTAACCGATTAAAATATTGATTTTGAATTTTTTTAACCCCAAACACTTTTAACAGGAGGAGCAAATGATTAAAACTTTTTCCAAAGCACTCGTTTTTTTAGTGATGATGTTTTTCATCACGGTTTCTACGTCATGGGCGACCTATATGGCTGATATCACCTATGACTACACAGGCACTCCCGGAAACTACACCTTTAACTTTACTGTGAACAACACGTCAGATGGAGGGGATATCGGTGCCCTGGATTTCTTTCAGATTGATTTTGATAATGGCGATAACAGTCTCTACTCAGGGATAACATGGGTTGCTGATAATGCCTGGGATTCACAAGCAGGCGACTCAGATGGTTCATTCGATGGCGTCCCAGGATATGCACTGGCGGATGATTCTCTTTTTGGCTCTGGCGGCAGCGGCATTGCCCAGGGAGATTCCCTTGGCGGATTCCAGGTCAGCTTTGCCTATGCAGGAAGCACCCTTGCCCCAAATGATATGGCTTTTTCCTGGTATGTAAACTTTGGAACCAGCGATACGGATAATAATGGAATTTACTTCCCTAATCTTGATTACTGGGTCCTCGGAGAAGCTAATGGTACGACGAGATATCTTCCCGGCCAGACACCGCCGCCTCCTGTAATACCGGAACCCGGCACCATGGTTCTCCTGGGCTTTGGTCTTTTAAGCCTGGCTGGCGTTACCAGGAAAAAATAAGGTTCGCACCCCTGTGTGTCCCCAGGGATGTGTATTTTAAGAATAAGAGTCGGGCACCATTTATCGGCAAACCTTCCTGGGGAGGAGGCGCAGCTCTGAATGGTGCCGGACAAAATTCCGGACAGTAATATCAACCACAGATCTAATTTAAAATGTAAGGGGAATTATCATGACAAAATTTTTAAAATCATTTTTGTTCGTCGCTCTCCTTTTCACATTTTCCTTAACAACAGCCAGCAGTGTCTCTGCCGCACTTGAGGTCAATGTGATGCCGAGCGGCTCCACCTCCCAGCCCAATATATGGGACAGCAAAGGTCCCTACACCTGGCCGGGTAATGTTCTGGAACTCTGGGGAAACGTCTCCTATGACGGCGCAGGCGCCCTGACCTATATATGGGACTTTGGCGCAGGCGAGGGATCGGCAGGAGGAGCCGTGACCAACAGGACCAACATTGCGGTAACCCACACCTATGCCGGTACCGGAAGTTTTGTTGCAACCCTGACGGTTACGGACGGAATTGAATCAGATACGGACACGGTCTTTATTGATGTTGTGCCCAAAACCCTTTTCGTAGAAGCAAACCTGGCCATTCAAAAGGGGCTGAAATACCTCTATCTGAACAAAACAAATACAACCTATTCTACCCCCGCCCCGGGAAGCGTCGCTTATCCGGTCAACTACTGGAACACCAATAATACAGCGGGTACCGGCCTTGCCCTCATGGCATTCATGAACCATGGTCACCTGGAAGCAAATGATCCCACAGGGGATATCTATTCGGAAACTGTTAAAAAAGGGCTTTTTTATTATTTTTACTATATGGGGAATCAGTCTCCCGCATCAAATACACCGGATACCGATTCTGATATCAACGGAAATGGCCTGAAACTGATGGGCTACACCAATAACATGTACCATCTTGGTATTGCGGCCATGACCGTGGCGGCAACCATCACACCGGCTGCCATTGTTCCTGATATAGGCCATGCAAACATCAGGGGAAAAACCTATAAAACCGTTCTGGAAGATTTGATCGACTATATTGCCTTTGCCCAGAAAGACAATCACCTTATTTATGGTGGCACCGATCAATATGGGGGTTGGCGATATAATAGTAACGATAGTACCAGTGACGGTTCTGTCACCCAGTGGCCGATCCTGGGTCTGGGTGAAGCCCAGAATCCCCCCTGGAACATCACTGCACCGCCCTGGGTAAAAACTAGGGCAGGGGCATGGAATAGTGCGATCCAGAACACCAACGGCGGTTTTGGCTACACCTATAGAACCGAATGGAACAATATTGCCAAAACCGGAGCCGGAATTGCAGGCATGGCCTATGCCGGTAGCGGTGGAAGCATAACTAATGCCGTTAATTTTATCAATACCAACTGGGCCGCAACCTCATATGACTACGGCAATATCGGTGACCACTATGCCATGTATGCCGTTAAAAAGGGAATGGAATATGCCGGTCTGTCAACCGTCGGTGCCCATGACTGGCAGGAGGAATACAACCGCTGGCTGGTTGACAATCAAATTAGCACTGGGTACTGGCCAGGCTCAGTCAGGATTGATACGGGAAACCTTTCTACTGCCTTCGGCCTGCTGGTGCTGGCACCCCTTGAAGCCTGCAAGCCCCTTGCAGACGCAGGCGGAGACCAGGAAGTGGGTAAACTGCAGCCGGTAAGCTTTGACGGGTCCGGTTCAAGCCACACCTGCCCGGCCACCGGCAGTATCGACCTCTATGAGTGGGATTTTGACTATGACGGCATCACCTTTAATGTTGATGCTGTGGGTGAGTTTGCCGCCAACCCGGCCGGTTATGACATCCCAGCCGGCGATGCCAGCAAGGCCTATACAATTGGTCTCAGGGTAACCGACAACAGCGGGAAGACAAGCACTGATACCCTGGTCGTCACGGCTGACAACGGTAATCTGGCGCCTGTTGCCGATCCCGGCGGGCCCTATCTGGGTGCCGTGGGAGAAGACATCACCCTCAACGGTTCGGCATCCTATGATGAGAATGCAGTGGGCGGCAGCAACCCGATTGTAAACCCGGCCACTACTTCCGGGTTTGATGAGATTGAAAAATATCAGTGGGATATTAACGGCAATGGCCTATACGGGACAGAAGACACCCCTCCTGAACCCGAAGGCGTCAGCCCTGTCATCAACCTCGGGCCCGGCTTTATCGGCACGAAAACCATTGGCCTTAAAGTAACCGACAGCTTTGGGAAAACGGCGGCCCAGAGTTCCGTTGCAACCACAGTTGCCATTTCAAACATCTTCCCGCTCAGCTATGAGCTGATTTCAAATCAATACAACCGGCGCACAGGGTTGTGGACGGTCACCTGGAAAATGAACATCACCAATATCGGCAATGCCGATGCAACCGCAGTTACGGCTAAATTGACGCCGGCCAGTATTCCTGCAGGCGTGACAATAAACGACAACAGTCTGCAATGGACAATTCCTGACAATATTATCCAAGGAACAAATACCGTTCCCGGAGGTGAAATCCAGCTAAGCGATGATACATTCCAGTACACCTATCCCAGGGGCGGGGTGGGTCCGGATCTGACCCATATGACATGGGACATTGAATTTACAGACGATCTTGGCACCCGCCATGTGGTCAGGAATATCCCCCAATAGGGTCACAATGCCTTAATGTTTTTTATTGACGATAACCTTTAATGTATGAGCTGCCCCTGAAATATAGGGGCAGCTTTTCTTTTGGAGAAACAGATTTTGAAAAGGATCATCAATATTGTTTTTACCACCGCTGTTCCTATCATTTCTGCCGCTGCTGTTCTGATCCTTGTTTTTTATACTGTCAGCATGTATATTTTTTTCAGCAGCTTAAACCAAATGTCATCTAAAGCCGATTTTCAAGAAAACCTCACCAAAGCCAAGAGATCTCATTCACAAAGAAAAATAGAACTGCCTGGCAAGGAGGTACAAAAATACCCTATGGCGAACCAGGATAAGGAAAGCATTCCCGGTTCTGAAAAAAACAAGGCACTGAAGATCTCACCCTCAACAGCTGAAAACTTACCCCATTCCACCAACAGAAACAAAGATCCATTGATAAAACCCGAAAACATGGATTTGCCTATTCTTCACACGGATGCACTTGACCATATTATTATGGAATTTCAGGCAGATGCAGACAAAGAGAAAGCCTTTACCGCATTGATCGAGATAAAAGACGAACTCAAGGGCGAAGATCTTCATTCTGCATTGAAACAGATGCATCAGTTGAGCGATGTCGGAGGCAATGACGTGTTGATTGATACTTTTTTAAATTTGTTTATTCCTTTGGATGGTCAGGATAGAAGCCGGATATTGTCCTACATCAACCCGGAGCACGAGTTATCTAAATTTCAATTGCAATCCCTTTCCAATGCCTATTTGGCTGAGGAAATCCCGGAGGCATCGGAAGTTGTTCTGATAACGATTTCCCAGGCTGGGGGAGACGAAGGAGCACAAATATTAATCGATATGATAGATTCAGAAACAAATGATGCTAAATACACCGGACAGGTTACAGCTCTGGGATATTCTGACTCCCCTGTTGCATTTGATTATCTGAATCAAACATTAAATGAACTGACCCGGGTTGACACCGAAGACCGGAACACCGAACGGATTCATCTTATCCAAAACCTTATAATCCAAAAGAAGCGTCAATGAAGTCTCTTTTCAAGCTCTTTTTATTATTTGTCTTTATAACAATTATTTTTATCCTGATATACGAGATGACCGGACAAGATTTTGAGATTCTTTTCAGCCAGGAAAAATGTATCAAATACTTTTCCGGAATAAAACCATTTGCCTGGATTGTCGGAATATTGTTATTAATCTCCGACATACTGCTTCCGGTTCCGGCAACAGGGATTATGGCAGCACTCGGGGCTGTCTATGGGGTATATGCAGGCGCAATTATCAGCACGGTGGGGTCCGTCGGTGCCGGGCTGACCGGATACTATACAGCAAGGGTTCTGGGTAAAAAAGCAAGCAGATGGATCATTTCTGAGGAAGAGGTTGAAAAATTTCAATATTTTTTTGACCGATGGGGGGCATATGCCATTATCATGAGCCGGGCTGTACCGGTAATGCCTGAAGCCGTCACCATCCTCGCAGGACTTTCAGGAATGAAATTTTCACGATTTATATTTGCCCTTGTTGCAGGAAGCCTTCCCGTATCATTTTTCTTCTCATGGATAGGTGCATATTCAGACACTTCCCCGGGAATCGGAATCCTTTTTGCCGTGCTCCTCCCTGCTTTGATATGGCCCTTTTTTATCAAAATAGTTAAAATTTGACAATCAGCGTTAAAAAACAGACAAATTTAGGGCTGCATGGGACTCTTTATTTTTTAAGGTGTCATAAAAAACAACTTTTTTACCTGTATCTTGAATCCTAGGACCGTGTCAACACCATACTCAATGGTCCAGCAATATCTTTTGAAAAACATCTCTGTTTTATCTTTAGCTTGACAAAAAGCAAGTTCTTATTCTAATATTTTAAGAATATAACTTAAAGAGCGGTGTTAAGCCGCTCCCCTGAATCGACGAAAGTAAACAGGAAAAAAAATTCTTCAATGACGAAATTAAAACCGCTTTAGGATTGATTTTGTTTATGACGCAACGCATATCTTTCCAGATACTCCTTACCGTCTGCCTGACTCTGTTTTTCCAGAACACAGTCCAAGCAGAAGAATGGAAAACCCTTGAGAGCAACTATTTCACATTCTACTACCTGAACCATGAGGATCTGAAAAAAATCAATAAGAGCATAGACTTCTCAGACGGATCAGGGAATTTCCTTCGCTTTCTAGGTGGTTCTTCAAAATCAAAACCAGCACTTGGAAAAGAGCTTGCCGCAAAAACAGACGCACTGTGTGAAAAGGTCCAGCTGATACTGGGCATGAAAAAAGAGCTTAAGGTCAAGGTCAGAATTTATCCAGACAAAGATGCTTTGCAGGATGCATTTTTTCAGACATATAAAAAAGAAACAAATTTAAGATCCTGGTATCTTTTTGAATACAATACCATTTATGTAAATGCCCGGGATCTTTTTTCCGGCATGTTTGCCCATGAAGTTGCCCATGCGGTTATAGATAATTTCCTGGTGGCAAGGCCCCCAAGGGAAACCGCAGAGATTCTGGCCCAATATGTGGACAAACATCTCTATGAAAAGGCAAAGACCTATTAACCCCAAGCCTGATAACACGATTAACACACGCCGGCTTCAACCACAAACAAGGAACTTTCTATCTGTTTGATTGTTTAAAAATCAAATTCGCCGGTTGAGAATAGAAACCAATAATTTACCCAATTAACACCCCAATAATAGGTAAAATGATACACAACATGGGTAATTTTAGTACTATGCTTGTTTTTGATTAATTTTCATCCACCCAAAGCAGGCTTAAATCATCCCCAAACCATAGGGGTTTTAAGCAAAGGTTATTAATTAAAATCATAAAAAACGATATTGCTTCATTTGTGGCACAGATTATGCTACACTTTTCTACTGATCCTTCTACTGATATAGATACCAACGTCCAAAATGTAACTGAAGGAGCGGAGCTATAATCAGTTTAGCCCCAAGCCTTAATATGATTGATACCCACGCACACATACTGCCCGGGATGGATGACGGTGCAAATAATGCTGCCCAGTCCGTTGAATTTATTCAAACAGCAGACGCCCAAGGGGTTAAAACGATATTTGCCACGCCCCATGCTTGTGACGGGGTGTTTAACTGCAAAAAAACGGATATTCTGCAAAAATGCAGCCAGCTTCAAACACAACTAAGGGACCAGGGCATCTCAACCCAGGTGTTACCCGGAGCTGAAATTCGGATCAACCACGATATCGTCACTGACTTTGATAAGGGCAGCCTGCTGACCATGAACGATGGGAACAAATTTCTACTTGTGGAGCTACCAATTATATTCATATCAAAGGCCATCTCCATGATGTTCAGACAGCTCAGGGAGAGGGGCGTAACACCGATAATCGCCCATGCGGAAAGAAACCCCATGATCCTGAACAACCCCGGGCTTGTTGCTGATTTTGTTTACAACGGGGCAGCCATACAGGTGACAGCCTCAAGCCTGACCGGTGAGTTTGGAAAACAGGCCATGAAGGCCGCCCAGACCATGGTATCCCTGGATCAGGTCTTCTGCATTGGATCGGACATCCATCCGGGGCGAAAATACAGGATGGCCCATGCCGCAAACAGGCTGATCAAGCTTGTTGGTCGAACAAGGGCCGGCCAGATCCTATTTGAAAACCCCTCAGTCATGCTTGAAGGGGCAGATGAGAATTCTAACCGAATATACATGGAAAAAGTATATTGATATTAATTGATTCCCATGGGAGGGAAAAGAAATGAAGATTTTACAAAATTTCCATTTATCAGGTCTTGTTCTAGCGGTTGTCATGGCAGGATGCATATTTGCATGCCCTGCTTCAGCATTGACGTCCGACCAGGTGACTGAAATTAAAGCCGTTGCCGTCACAGGGGATCTGGTCGAAATTGAGGCCATAACACAAACCACAGTCAAAGATGCCATTACTGTTGGGGAACTACCGGGGGACGCAGCAGAGCAGGTAACAAGAACCGTCGTTACAGCGGCAAAAGAAGCCGGGAAAGACACAACAGCCATTGCAAACGCGGCAAATGCCGGTGCCATATCCGGAGCAGTTGCAGCGGCAATGGCGACAGGCCAGGATCCGGAAGCCTTTGCCAAGGCAGCCATGGCAGGTTCAAACCAGGGAATCTCCCTGGCCCTTGGAACTCTCCAGACACCCTCGATGCTTGAGCCCGAGGCTTTTACGCGTCCACCAAGGGGCGTCACGTCCAGTCCGGGACGGACATTCCTGCCTCCACCAACCCAGGATGATCGGCCTGGAAGCCGAATTTAAGCGAAACAACCTCAATTTAAACAAAAAAATGGGAGACTAAAAAAATGTTACAATTCAAGTCTGTGATACTCACAATATTGTTGGTACTTGTGCTGGGATTGACAGCCCACGCTACGCCTTATTATGTTGAGACAAGCAATCTGGGTTATACAGGGACTGTTTCCTATTATGACAGTGCTGGAACCCTATTAGGAAGCTCAAACACCACCCAACCACGTAATGCATATGTTTTGATCAAGCATGATCCAGGCAACGACTCTTATTTTGCGTTCACGCCAGATTGGGAGTATCATATTCCGAGCAATCAGGACGATTCCTTTTTCCAGATTGACGATATTAATGGGAGTTCGGTGATTAGTTCTTCCGGCTCCTGGAACAGTGCTTTAACTGAATTTTCAGTGCATGTTACCGGTCAAAATTCAACATCCGCAGCTGATCTTTCTGCGGCATGGATGCCTGACCTAAGTACTTTAGGGTATGGCACCTGGTTAGACTACGACCTCAGCCTGACAGCCTCAGGAATGACTGCTATCATTGACAACGGATGGTTCTGGAACGGCACCTGGCCAGCCTCAATAGCAGGTACATTTACAGGAAAATTCAAATCGGATGATTCCAATGTTGACACTATTTACGAGGTTGCTTTAACACTCTCTTCAACTTTGTTTGATAATATTTTAGCTAATTATCACATACCTATTTATGATAATGAAGATCCCCCAAATATTATTGGCTATGAACCAGTAACTGATATCAATGATGTAATTGTCAATGAATTTGGAACTCCAATACCCGAACCCTCAACCATCTTTCTTCTAGGCGTAGGCCTGGTTGGACTTACCGGCATTGCCAGAAAAAAACGGATCTAAGCCGGAACCCGGGGAATCTGACGTGATACTTTACAGGGGAAGAACCTTTTTCCCAGGATTTATAATCCCTTTGCTGCTTGTCTTTCTGCTTGTCTTTCTGCTGGGAACCACCAGTTCCCATGCCCGGGGAAGAGCGGTTATCAAATCTGACATCACTACAGGCTGGCAAAGGGAGAGCAATTTTTATAAATCCGAATCAAATACCAGGACCATTGACACCTACCATGTAAAGCCCGGCGTCAAGCTGGGCTATACCACGGATAAGAGCCTTGCCTCCCTTGATTACTGGTTTAAGATTCTCCAGTACGATGACCAGGATGACACCCCGGCAGGAGAGGTCAAGGCAGATGATTTCAACTATACGGAACACCGGGCAAAGTTCACCACCCAGACTCAGCCCACGGACCGTCTGCTCCTGGGTATCGACAACCTGTACTGGAAGACAAGGGATTCTGCAAATTCCCAGGCCAATTCCAACGTTGTTGACCGCTATAAATACACCATGAATCGCCTCACTCCCCGGCTGGCCTATAACTTTGGGGAAAAATTCGGAATCGACCTCTCCTACAGCAACCAGGTGCTGGACTATTTGGATGATGATCCTGGAGAGGGAGAAGACGCCAATGAAAACAGGGGCAGATTCATCCTTATTTACAATTTCAACCAGAGAACCTCTTTTGACCTTAATTGCCAATACTGGAACATGGACTACGATAAGACCACGAGCGACTATAACTCCAGCCAGGTGATGGTGAATGTTAACAGGCAGTTTAACTATTTCACCTTTGCTGCCGGCATGGGTTATCACACCAGGGACTTTGACCAGACCACCACCACCGGCGATATTGAAAAAATGGTATGGAAATTATCCCTCACAGGCCAAAACCCGCCGGATGCCGAGGGAATTCCCAGAAGTTCAATATACCTGGCCCTTGGCAGCAACCTCAACGACATTGGATCCGGGGGAAGTTACTATACCTCCACCCGCCTTGATGCAGCGATGAGTCGTCTTTTTGCTGAAAAGATCAACTGCACGATCAGGGGCTGGTATCAAAATTCTGAGTACGAAGGTTCGGACAGAACTGACGACCGGTGGACCATTTCCGGGGCTGTCGACTACCTGATCAATCACCTTTTCACCATCGGTTTTGAGGGCGGTATGGAAAGGCGAGATTCAAATGAGGTCGGCAGAGATTTTGACAATCACTACCTCATGCTCAATGCGAAGTTTGCCTATAACCCAGGGTCCAGATAGCCATACAACCTGTTATGATAAAAGAAATATAATAATGGTGCAGAATCGATTTTGCACCATTATTTTTTTGCCTAGCCTGCGAGTGTAAAAATTATGATGCTTTTCCCAAATATATACCGCTTATTTTTTTTGTTGATATTTTGCTGCTCCCTGGTAATCCCCATAAACCAGGGCCTGTGTCAATCAGACGCAAAGGAAAAATCCTACCACCTGGGCCGCGGCGATGTGGTCATGATTTCCATTACAGCCGGTGGAGAAGAGCAGATAAAAGCCGATATGGTCGTGGGAGATGATGGAAATGTCAATGTTCCCTTTGTTGGAAAAACACAAGCCTCAGGCATGACAATGGGGGCGTTTGAAAAGGCCATCCTCATCCCCCTTGAAAGGGATTTCTTTGTGGCCCCCCAGATCCATCTCAAGATAAAAGAGTACCACAGCCTCCAGTTTTTTATTTCAGGCGCTGTTAAAAATCCAGGCATGTTTAAGCTTGATTTCATACCTACCCTCATGGATCTTGTGGCAAGCGCCGGCGGTGTTCTGCCGGAACGGGGCGATATGGCCTACATTCTCAGGGGGGACATCACAAAAGATCTTGATGAAAAGACCATTGAAGATAAAATCACCAAAAAAACCCCGATCAAAGTGAATCTTATCAAAATCCTTGACGAAGGAGACATGTCGGAAAACATCATGCTTAAATCCGGGGACACCGTCTACATTCCCCTGGGTCAGAACCTGAACCAGAGCAGGACAAAGATCTACGTGGAGGGCAAAGTTAAAAGACCCGGGGTATTTGACTTTCAACCCGGTTTAACGGCCTTTGCCGCATGCATCATGGCGGGCGGGTTTGACAAGTTTGCCGCACCGGGGCGAACAAAAATCATCCGGCAGACAGAAACCGACCAGGAAACCATCAAGATAAATCTTGACAAGGTTCAGACGGGTGAAATCTCTGACTTTGAGTTAAAACCCGGTGACCGCATACACGTCCCCGAGTCGTGGTTATAGTTTAAGGAGAAAGGAACAAAAGTAATGGAAAACCAACCCATGGAAGACCCGTTTCAAGAAAAAGAGATACACCTGTCAGAATACTTGATGGTGCTGTTGAAAAGAAAACGGCTGATCTTCCTTGTATTTATCTGTGTCGTTTCCGTGGCGATGTTTTATACCTTTGCATCAGACCCCATTTACCAGTCTTCCGCAAGTCTCCTCATTGACAGGGAGAGTTCTTCCTCCCCCATTACCGGGGAGAGGATGGATTTTGAAAGTTACAATTCCCAGACCATGACCTTTAACACCAGTATCAAGATGATGACATCCACACCCGTTCTAAAGCAGGTGATCACGGCCCTTGCCCTTGACGCTGAAGAGAGTGACCAGGATCTTGAGGTCAGCTTTGTAAGGGGACTTGTCACCCAGTTGAAGGCCAACATCAAGCTGCTGCTAAAAATGGATAAAAAAAAGGAACTCTCCCTGGAAGAACTTCAGAACCTGAAGACCCAGGGACTCATCGCAGCGGTCAGGGGAAAGATATCCGTTGAACAGGTCAGGGACACAAGACTGTTGAATTTAACGGTAAAGGACAAGAATCCCAGACTTGCCGCAGACATGGTCAACATGCTTGCCCGAAAGTACATGGAGTTTGACCTTGCAAACAAGATGAACGCATCCAAACAAACCCTGGAATGGCTCAACAACGAACTTTACGATCTCAAGAAAAAGCTCGAGGATGATGAAAAAAAATTCTTTGAATACAAGCAGCAGCACCAGGTATTTTCCATCATGGGCAAGCAGAAAGTGGCTGAACAGAAAATCCAGGAATTTAACAGCCGTTACCTGGAGGCAAGGAACCAGCGCCTGGAACTGGATGCCCGTATAAATGAACTGAGTAAAAACATCCAGGGCGCCAGGGACGTTGCCAATGTGAGGTCTTTGATCAACAATCCCATGATAGAAGATATCTACTCAAAGATCGTTAACCTTGAGATTGAGCTCTCCAAGCTGACAAAAACCTTTAAGTCAAAACATCCCAAGATCGTCCAGACAAAAGGTGAAATTGAGAAAAGTGAAAAACGCCTGGCAATTGAGATCCAGAAGGAGCGGGACAACCTGGCATCCAAGCGTAAGGTGCTTTTTGCAAACGAAGCAACACTTGAAAAAACCATTGCCGAGTTTGAGACCGATGCCCTTGATTCTTCCAGCAAAGAGCTTAAGTACACCATTCTCCAGAGAAACGTGAACACCAGTCAAAACTTCTACGATCTCATGGTCTCAAGGCTGAAAGAGTCCAATATTCTCCAGAGCAGCAACAACTCAAACATCAGGCTGGTGGAACCGGCCCAGGTACCCACATCGCCCGTGTCGCCCGACAAAAAAAAGAACCTGCTCCTGGCCATTGTTCTGGGTTTGATGGGGGGTGCCGGCCTTGCCTTTTTCCTTGAGTACCTTGACCAGACCATAAGAACCGAAGAAGACATCCAGACCTATCTTAACATCCCCGTCCTTTCTGTGGTTCCTGAAGCAGATAGATCAGAGTCAAACGAATACGGAGCTTCATCATGATATTCACCAAAAAGGACAAAAAGAATAACGAAGCGGACAACCTTCTGGCAAATTTTCCTTCAGGTTCGCGATATGCCGAATCCTACAGAACCCTGCGGACCAACCTGTTTTTTTCCATGATGGAAAACGAGATAAAATCCATTGTGGTAACCAGCTCCGTTCAAGGTGAAGGTAAAACCAACACAGCCATTAACCTTGCCCACACCATTGCCCAGACAGACAGACGGGTTCTGCTCATGGACTGTGACCTCAGACGGCCCCACATGACATCCCTTTTCTCGTTTAAAAACGATTTCGGCCTTACCGGGCTGATCACTGAGACCTTGGGAACCCGGCTCACCAAAGGCAGCCTGGATAAATTTTCCGTGGAGGATCTTATTCAGCTTACAAAACTCCAGAAAAGAACCTGCTGCCTGAGCCTGGAGAATGAGAAAACCCTGGTGGACGTGCTCTTTGAAAAAGGCCGAATGGTTGATATCTACTGGAAAAACCGCCCTGATTCAAAGAAGCTTGCAAATACCCTGATACGGGAAAATCTTTTAACGGAAAAAGAGGCAGACCTGGCCCTTGGTCATCAGAAAAAGTCGGTCCAGCGCCTGGGATCCATCCTCTATTCCATGGGGTTTGTCTCGGAAAAGGATATTTCAAAGGCCCTTTCCGTCCACACCATCGAGGCTGTCAAAACCATCTCTTCCATGGAGCATGGCAGCTTTGTCTTCTCCGGCATATCCTCCGACGAAATTAAGCAGACCATCAACAATAAAATTGACTTTGGCAGGCTCTATTCAGAATTTACCAGCACCAGGCATGACAGCTACATAAGCAGGAGTATAGAGTCAGCAATCAAGCCAACGGACACTGAAAACTTATTTCTGCTTCCCTCGGGTGCTGTTCCCCCCAATCCCTCAGAACTTCTGGGATCCTCCAGAACTGAGTTTCTGCTGGAGTATCTTAAAAACAGGTTTGACTTTATCATCCTGGACACACCTCCGGTAATGCCGGTCACAGACGCCCTGATCATGGCCCCGAGAACCGATGGGACGCTTTTTGTCATAAAATCGGGCCATACCGACCGAAAAATCGTCCATGAAATGATTGCACAATACAAAAAGGCAAATCAACCCATCCTGGGAGCTGTGCTGAACCGGGTGGACATGCAAAAAGAAGGCTATTACAGATATTACAAGAAATATTACTCATCCTACTATGGTAAGTAGCCTGCTATGACAAAAGGCCTCACTAGAGTATTCAAGGTTGTTTTACTCTGTTTTTTAACTACTCTTCTCGTTCTCTGCTGCACCCTGTTCTGGCCAAGATACCAATACCAGAGGGGGATTATACAGCTTGAGTTAAAAAACTATCCCCAGGCCATGGACTGTTTTGACCGGGCAGAAAAGGCAATACCCCGTGGGATCGGAACCTTGCTTGCCCGGCCTGATCTGTACAGAATCTATTCAAACCATGGCATTGCCCTTTACAATCAAGGTGTTAACGACTGGGAAGAGAACAATTCATCCATGGGGGCCTTTGTAACCTTTGTCAGGGCAAAGCAATACCTGACAAAGGCCGCTGATATTGACCCCCTGCAGTACCTGAACTCATACTGGCTGGCCATGGCGGAACAGGCATTGGAAAAAACCTATGGCGATCTCTATCCAGAAACAAACAACCCCTATGATGCCCTGCCCTTCTTTAAAAAAGCACTTCCCCTGAGGCCCTCAGGCATAACCCTTCGATATGCCTATATCAGATACCTGGAATATAAGGGGCTGGGACCTGCCATCCCTGAACTTGTGGAATATATGATGGAAATCCATCCGCCCTCCTATTGGGATATTAAAAAAGAGACGTTTTTTAACAACGATCTGATGCCGTTTATTGAAAGAGGGCTTAATCGTGCAATTAAACGAGAGATCCTTGCCAGTGCCGCACTGGGAGCAATGTCTGATATTTATTTTAACAGGCAGGATTTCCAACGGGCCATCTCATATTACAGGCAAAGCCTTGATCAAGGCCCTTCAACCCCCTCTTCAAACAATTACATCCACATGGGCAGACTTTTATTTAAATCAGCAGATTTTGAACAAAGCTTTGACTATTTCGCTAAAGCGCTGAAAGCTTCAGCCAGCGCAGATTCAGTAAGCTACCGGATTTACAATGTGTTTAAATCAGACAAACTGTTTGAAGAGTTCCTCAAGTTTTTTGTTTATGCCCGGGAAAAGGACCTTGCAACCCAGGCGCTTGATATGTGTGTTGCCCGCTGCTGGCTGGAAATGGACCGACCCGAGCTTGCAAAAGCAAGGCTTATAACGATCAATGCAAAACAGCCCCATGCCCCGGCCTTTTATCTTCTGGCACAACTCGCAGAACAGGATAAGGACTGGAATCAGATGGAACTTGCAGCCCAAAAGGCCACCACCCTTGACCGAAAGAACAGCACCTATTTTTATCTGTTTTCACGGTCACTCCAGCATCAGAAAAAATATGCTCCTGCAGAACAGGCAGCCACAAGAGCCATTGACTGTTCAGACCGGGAAGACCCCCGGCTGTTCAACCATCGGGCCTGGATCAGATGGTATCAGAAAGAATACGCCCAGGCCGCAGCAGACTGGGAAAAAGCCTTTACCCTGAAACCTAATCAAGGGGATTTTCCCTATTGGATTGCCCTGGCCTGGGAACTCCAGGGATCGTTCAATAAAGCTCTTGCCTACATAGAAAAAGCCATAGCCCTGGATCCTGATAACAAGCGCTATAATGACCTTAAAACCCGACTTGAAACCTATTCGAAATGATCCATTGGAATAACGCAAACCAAATATGAAAACGCCATACAGCGACACTGCCTTTTACATCATATGCAGCCTGATTGTCCTGGCCCCCCTTGCAAGGGGTTCTGTTCATCCCTGGGCAACAACCATCATTCAGGCGTGTGTGCTCATTGCTTTGATTCTGGTCGTTATCGAAAGCCTGGTATCGAAAAGAGCTGTTTTCCCGCCCAGCCCCATGGCAAAACCGATTATTGCCATCATTGCCCTTTCAGGGGTATCTGCGCTGTACTCAGATCATAAGCCGCTTGCGTTTGAGGGTTTTTGCATGCTTTTGACATACGTTGTCATCTATTTTATCACCCTGTTCAGCACCCGAACCAGACAACAGCAGCGAACCCTGGTGTATATCATCGTTTCAACGGCCCTCCTGCTTGCCATCATCGGCATTCTCAAACGATTCGGCCTGACGCCGTCGCCCTGGTGGATTTACCCAGATGTCGGCCTTGACCATGCATCCACCTCAGTCTCAGGCGCATACGTCAACAGGAACCACCTGGCAGGCTTCCTGGAAATGGCGATCCCCCTTTTAATGGCATTGTTTCTCACCAGACAAAGATCCCTTGAGGCAAAATCGGGCATGATCGTCCTTCTCCTCTTCCTTGTCATCACCCAGGCATTTACCCTGTCCAGGGGAGGATGGATATCAGCCGTGGCTGCCATTTTGTTCATGGCAGCCGTACTATTAGCCCAGAAAAATTTTGTTCATAAAAAACTTGTTCTGACCATTGGAACTGGCGTCATCATCATCTCTGTTTTTATCCTTGCAAGCACCCCTGTTGTCCAAAGAATAACCACCCTGACCCAGGAAGATCCCACGGACAATATTTCCGGCAGAATCCGCTGCTGGAAAGGGGTTGTCGGTCTGATAAAGGACAATCCAATGACAGGAACCGGCCCGAACACCTTTACCGCAGCCTACCCTGCCTATCAGATTCCCGGAGATGCTATTTTAAGAAGATTTGCCCACAATGATTATCTCCATTTTATTTCAGCCACCGGGATTATGTTTGTTCCTGTGATGCTGTATTCTTTATTCTGTTTTTTCAGAGCAGGGTTTGACAGCCTCAAGAGTCGCAGCCGCCAGACCAGGGGGTTCACCCTGGGAGCCATGGCAGCTGTTTTTGCCATACTTGTTCATAGTTTCAGTGATTTTAACCTTAATATTCCAGCTAATGCACTTTTGTTTACTGTGATTCTGACTCTTGTCCCAATACCGTCAGTTGTCGAGGTCAGGCCCTGACTATCAACAAAGCATGCAGCTTATGTCCGCCAGCACGGGACAGGCGTACAACACCCGTAAAAACCGCAAGGCAACTTAGCGGGGTCAGACCCCGTTAACCGATCTCTTGACGAAGGCAATACCAAGTGTTATTATATGCATAATTGTACTGAAAAAGAAGGTGTTGTTATGCGAATAAAAAATTATTTATCTTCAACAAATCTTGCTAAGAATACAGCGGCCACGCTCAGTTCAATTGCGGCCGGGGATATTGATAAACTCATTATCCTCAAAAACAATGCACCCAAGGCCATATTGATGTCCATTGAGTCCTACGAGGCAATGGAGGAAGAGATAGAAGACCTTCGCCTGACTGCCCTTGCACTGTCACGGATTCAAAATTTTGATCCCGGGGAGAGCATTTCTCATAAAGAGATGATGAAAAAGTATGCAAAATGAAATGGGAAATCCTTTACCACAAAGATGTGGATGAGGACCTGAGAAGTGTGGGACCTGCAGCTGCAAGAAGAATTATCAAAACCATCGACAAAAAGCTTGCTTGGGAACCGGAAAAATTCGGCGCACCACTGTCCCATAATCTCAGAGATTTTCGAAAGCTGAGAATTGGTGATTTCAGGGTTGTTTATCAAGTGCTTCATAAAAAGGTGATAGTGTTTGTTTTAGCAGTTGGTCCAAGGCGTGATAAGGAAATATATCGATCAGCCACAGATCGAATTTAAGG
>JAVERV010000079.1:0-15696 GCA_034006945.1 Desulfobacterium sp.
CAATCACAGTTGGCGATCATTTCTTCTGTATTTCCAGTGGTGAACACCATTGCTCCGGGTGCGTATCTGTGTATTTCCCGGGTGGCGCGCATGATTTTTTCGCTTGGGTGAAGCTTGAAAATAAGCGGTCTTTTGCCTGCAAGCCCGACGGCTCTAAGAATAAAGGCTTTACGATCCTCGAACTGGATCGTTGTCTCCCTCACCGGGGACGTACAGACCAGCACGTAGTGTTTGTGGGGAAAGTTGTTGCTGCAGTATTTCCGGCAATTGTCGAAATTGGGAATTCCCGTAACAACTATTCTTTCAGGATGGGCACCGTTTTTTATGAAAAAATCTTTGTAACCCTGGCTTGCGACACAGAACACCTGATAGGCATTGCTGAGCCCGGTCAATGCATTGCCTGCGAACCACAACGGGAAAAACCTGAATCTACTGACAAGGCGGGACATCATGGATTCCGGGTCTGTGATACCCTCCTGAACAAGCACTATTCTCTGACCGCAAATGTTCTTCTGCAGATACACGTCCGAACAGGTCACTACGAGATCCCTGGGCAGACGCTGCCCCTTATCGTCAATGGGAAGGCCATGCTCTTGAAGATAAGCCCGACAGCGGCTGACCAGTCTGTTCCCTGCTATCGTGAACTCGATCAGCCCGAGTTTTCGGAGAAACTCGTCAAACCCGTCGACGTAAAAAGGACTGAAGGCATGCTCAAAGTCGCCCAGGTGCTGGGAAATCTGGTGCATCTGGGTTGTCTGGTTCATGGAACCGCATATGAAAAATATTCTTTTTCTCATCATGGCCCTTTGCTTACCGCCTGTGCAGCCAGTCGCAGGCAAGACAGGTGGGAAAAGCGCTATAGTTTCGCTTCCCAAAATTTTCTCTCATTGAGGACAACACCGGCCCGGTCCAGATTTCACGGACACTTTGAACGGTGAGATCCCCCAGGTCCTGAACCCCGTTGTAATCCACACAGCAGGTAACGGCCCTTCCGTCCCAGAGTATTGACATGGCGGACCAGGGATAAAAACAGACCGACACTATTTTTTCCCCCACACGGTTGTATGCCCTTCCACCGCCAAAGTTGTCTAAAGAGCTGAAATTCAGGCAGTCGCCCGCTTTTTTGTCCAGGACAGAACTCCACATCGATTTAAATGCCTCGGTTTCTGCCCCGTTGGTCTCCTGGGGCAGGTATTGAAGAATCAATTTCGGAGTTCTTTTTTTCATATCCTTCCTTATCTTCAAAAATTCTCTGATATTGTTCAGATTCGTCTCAAAATCAAGCCCTCCCATGGTGTCACCATAGGATTTAGAATCGGTGCCGTAAAAACTGATCTTCATAACATCCAACCCTGCATCAATAATCTTTCGGGCCGTCTCTGGAAACAGCAAGGATCCATTGGTCACAATATACGTCTGCTCTATCCCCAGGTCCTTTGCAAGCCTGATCCGTTCCGGCAATAATTTATCCAGCAATGGCTCTCCAAACCCGTGCAGATGCACCACAGGTTTTTGTTTTGCCTTTGCCACCTCCTGTATGATCTTCTCGAACAACCCAAAGTCCATGAAACCGCGTTTCCGGGTCAGGGTCTCCCGGGGACACATAACACACCGGGCGTTGCAGCAGTTTGTATTCTCGATCATGATCACGGCTGGAAATGGAAAATGGTGCCGATAGTACGGATAAAAGATGACCGGTGTTCTGGCAAGTGACAACAGGGTTCGGGTTATCCTGTCCCGGGCATTTAAAATCATGTCCTCTCTCCATTGAATGTTGTGACTATGGTCCCGATAACAAAGACCACGAAGGCAAAAACGCCGATGAACAGAGCATTTTTAAGGGAGGCCATGTGATCCACAAATACCATGGATGCCCTGAGTCCCTCGTTCACATAATAGAGCGGCAGTACCCTGGCAAATTTTTGCAAAAATTCGGGCATCATCTCCACAGGGAAAAATGTCCCAGATAGAAACATCATGGGAAACATCAGGGCGTCTGCTGCGGCAGCTGCACTCTCCGCCTCCCTGGCAACCCTGGTCAGGATCATCCCCAGCCCGACAAAGGCAAATACATCCAGAGCAACAAAAACCAGGAGCCATCCGTTTATCGATAGACTTACGTTGAAGACAAAGTAGCTCACCACCAGCATCACCAGGGTGGATAAAACCGCAAGAATGAACTGGTACAGGACATTGGACAAGATCCAGTCTATACGGGTGATGGGAGTAGTGGAAAGTTTTCTTAAGACCCCCTTCTGGCGAAGTTCAGCATTTAAATTGACCGACCCGAACAGGCACGCCGTCATGACAGCCATTGCAATGATCCCCGGAACAAAGAATTCGATGAAGCGGTATTTCTTTTTTAATACCGATATTTCCGTAAGGTCTATGGGTGCGGGTTTTCCGGACATTTTCTGATTTATTCCGGCCAGTACCAGTTCCAGCACCCCCATTTTGGTGGTCACCCCAAAGGAGCTGGGGTCGTAGAGAGTGGTCAGGGTTACGGATTTACCGGAACTTTCGGCGGACATTTCCTCCATGAGAGACATTTCAAAGCCTTTGGGGACAATCAGGACAAGGTTGGCCTTGCCGCCCATGGCATATGGCCTTGCATTCACCGCCGGGTCAACCGTTGTAATCTTGAATCGCTTGCTCGAATCGACCGCTGTGATGAGTTGTTCGGACGACGCAGTCCCGTCGAGATCCTGAATGTTCAAATCAAAGATCTCATTGTCTCTCTCCATGAAAATTGTGCCGAACACGAGTATCAGGATCACCGGAAAGGCAAGCCTGAAAAATACGACAGTCTTATCCCGGTAGAAGCTCTTGATGTTCACAATGATATTAGCCCTGATGATATTGGCATTGATGAATTTCAGATTCATACGGTCTCCTTCATGGAGGAAAGGTCGTGACGGAGCGGGTCATCGGTAAGCTTAAGGAAAACTTCCTCAAGATTGGGCTTGCGGATATCCAGGCTTATAAATGAAGCCTTGCCGTCGTTGGCAGCGTTGAGTATCCTGCGAACATCATCCGTGTGCTCAAGATGGATTTTGAAAATCCCGTGGTTGTCCTCCTGGGTATCCTCGTGGGTGTCCTCATAGGCATTGGGGACCGGGTCAAATCCCATTTTCCTGATGATTCCAACCATGTTTTCATCCACGGACGTGAGCGTCATTGTAAAGTAATTCACGTTGTTTTCTATCAGCTCCAAAGGAGAGCCCATTGCGGTAATCCTACCTTTGGCAATGATGGCGACGGTGTCGGCAAGGACCTCTGCCTCTTCCATATAGTGTGTGGTGAGAAATACCGTTTTACCCTTTTTCTTCAAGTCCAGAAGGACCTCCCAAACCTCGCGCCGCGCCCGGGGATCGAGACCGGTGGTAGGCTCGTCAAGGAATATGACCTCGGGGTCGTTCACAAGGGCAACCGCAATGCCGAGGCGCTGCTTCAATCCCCCTGAGAGCTTCCTGTACTGCTCGTCTGCCTTGTGATTAAGGTTGACAAGCGCTATCAGCCCTTTGATGTCAGTTTTTCTGCATCCAAAAAGCCGGGAGTAATACTCCAGGGTTTCCCTCACCGTTATCCTGTCAAAGGAGCTGAACCCCTGGGGAAGAACGCCGATGCGGGGAATGATGTCATACTTTTTTTGGGTGACATCCATTCCCAGAAGGGTCACGGTTCCCGACGTTGGTTTCAGGATGGTATTGATAATCTCGACAGTGGTGGTTTTACCGGCGCCGTTAGGCCCCAAAAGGGCGAACACCTCTGCCTTTTTGACGGTAAATGACAGGTTGTCCACCGCCAGAAAATCGTTGTACTGTTTGGTCAGGCCGTCGACTTCAATTGCATATGGGGTGTTGATCGTCATAAATCTTAATGTACCCTCCTTAAAATATGGGGACTAAACCACCTGTCTGCCAGCATATTCATGGTTTTCAATCTCCAATTGGAGCATCGCTCCTTTTAAACGCGCAAAGGTTCAATCCGAGACCCATTGCATCCTGAGCCCGTAAATCTGCATGAGTGTTCGGCCTTGATCATCAAGGCCCCGGGTGTCCCATGTGACTCCTTTGTCATCCTGGGCCCGCATTCGAGCCTCCAGGGTAATTTTTTCGCCTACCTTGATTTTCCGCAAAAATCGCATCTCCCCGATCTCCATGGGGATCATGGATCTGCGTTCGGATGGATCGGTTGCCGCACTGTGGCAGCAGACCAGCTGTAACAATGCCTCAAAAAGATAGGGAGGGTATTGATACTCAGGGTTGTGCAGGTTTGCAAAATCATTGGTAAAAGGGTAGGTTGTCTGGCCCCGTACTACCCTGGGGCCTGCGCCGTCAAGGAATTCTATAACACGATACCTGCCCCCCAAACCGCTGCGGTTTTTGTACCATTTAAGCACTTTTTTGTGATCCATGGGCCCTGTCCGAAGTTCGTTCATCCGGACTGGAAAATCCGGAAACTCTTCACCGAGATAGCCCTCTCCACCGTCCAGGATCACCTGACCGCTGCATTGGGGGGTAAAGCGATCCGTCAATCTTCCAGCCGGGGAAATCTCCTGGGCCGCAAGAAAAACGTCGCACACGGGTTCCCGAAGCCCGCCGGACCTGCGGCAGGAAATTCTGGCCGGCCGTGGAATCCCCGGAGGACATTGAATCATATCCATGAGTCGAACCTTGCGGACACCGCGAACCTGCAGGTGGGGATACAGCATCAGGGCGGTTTCCATGAATGTTTCCAGAATCATGGTCCCTGATACAATGGCATGTTTGATGAACTTGAACGGCTTGTGGTCCGTGATCCAGAGGTCTTTGTCCAGGGAAAAGGATCTTAAGGCTTCCAGCTCTTCCCGGCAAAGGTCGAGACTTACAATTGTTTCTATCATGGGAAAGTCACCGGGTCTGAAGGATACTATGCTGGTGTTCAGACCTCCGCCCGGGGACGGACGGTCCCGGTCATTGAGCATGGCGCCACTGACCTTGGGCAGACGTTTCATGAACATCACCCAGGTGTCCTCAGCCGGGGCTGCAAAGAGTTCCCGACAGAAAAGCCCGGTAAGTTCATTCATATGAATGTAAACCACACCTTTTTTCTTCATCATTGCCTTGATCTCCGGATCACTTGCCATGCCCGTTCCCTCCACCGGGGGAAGCATTATGGCTTTGAACCGTATGGCACTATTTTCCCGGCCAAGGGTTCTGAGCAGGGCAGACATCATCCGGTTGGCCGCAGCATAATTTGCCTGGCCGGGATTTCCCTGGATCGCCGCTGCCGAAGAGAGACCCACAAAAAATCTCAGGCCCGCATCCTTTGCAGCGGAATATAGATTCCAGGCCCCCAGGAATTTGACATCAGTGACCATGGAGATATCATCCGGAATCATATGGCTCAAAAGAGAGTCCCGGAGAACTCCGGCGCTGTGAATGATCCCATCAATTTTACCGTAGCGTGTTATCACCTCACCCAGGATTTGTTTGACCGCTTCGGGGTCGGTCACATCGCAGGTATGGTAGGTGGCTTTTATCCCCGAGGTGTGCAGCTCCGCCAAAGTCCTTGCAATCTCTGATGCCCGGGACTCAACGATAAACGCTTTTGAAGAAGGCTGTTCGGGATTTGATGCTGCAGGGGTAAAACCTGAATCCACGATTGTCCTTCCCAGAAAGACCAGGTGAGGTGCGAAGGGCGCAAGGGAACGGGCAAGGTGGGCACTGATCCCGGTTGCACCCCCGGACATGACCACAACGTCTCCTGCACCCAGATTCAGACCTGTATTCATACCGGATAAAGCGCTGAAATCCAGGGGAGCCAGGCGAGCCTCTGACGTGAAGAGCTCTTGTTTGCGATGCATCATCTCCACCACGGTGGCTCCCCTGTCAAGAGCGTTACCCAGTGCCCGGCGAAGATCAGTATCCGGCTCTATTTCCACCGTTCTAAATTGAACCGACGGATATTCCAGGGCTGCGCTCAGGAACAGACCAAGCATCCCTTCTGCCAAAAGCTCCTGGGGGATGTCAAGCTCCTGCCTGGAATGAACCAAAACCACAAATTTCTTGTTCGGTGACCTGAGGAATGCCTTTACAACAAGAAAAAAGCCTTGAACAAGCTTTGAAACATCTGCCATGGTTATCTTGCCAATCAGACCGCCGGGGCTGAGGGCAATAACCAACCCGGAAACAGAGGAGAGACCTGCGATGATATCCTGCACCTGTAAGGCCCCTTTTTCGGTTCGGATGTCGTGGCCTGTTTTGCCTAGACCTGCACTGTCCTGGAGAAATGCCATCAAGGAGGTGCTGAGATTATAGTCCATCCGGAGGATCTCCCCCGCTTTTTCGGCAATCGTATCATGATTTTCTGAAGAGAGAATCATGACGGAACCGCCCGGGTTGAGCTCTATTGGAACAGACCTTTCCAATTCCACGGTGGTGTGCGTGAATACAAGCCGTTTTAAACTCTCCTCACCCTCTTCCGGTTCCAGGGTTTCATGGTGCAGGGCGCCCTGATCAACCGCCAGGCCGGAAGATTTCAGAACACCTCCTGCCTGTCCGGCCATGATCCTGGAAATTGTCCGGGCAATGTCCTTTACTGTGTGGACATCGATAAAATCCTCCAGTTCAACAATGATATTGAATTGGCGCTCAGCCGCATCCATAATGATGGGAAGCCGGCTGGATCGAATGGAGAGATCACTTCTCAAATTCATGTCAGGTTCGATCTCGTCTCTATTGAATCCTGTGGCATCCATGATGATGTAAATCAGTTTTTCCATAACATCATCGTCCCCAGGAACCAGGCCTCCTTCAGGTGCCCCAGGGGCTGCAGGAGGAACCTTTACCGGGCTTTCAGCAAGATCATAACCCTTGAGTATGGATGTGATAACCCCTGACAGATCCTCTTCCTTAAATTCCGGGTCAAGCTCCTGACGGAAGGCTTTAAGAATGTTGGGCTCAAGAGAAGAACCGAATTTGGCCATCATGAATCGGTTGATTTCCCTTTGAAAAATCAACTCCCTGGGATCAGGGGTCGAATGCCCTGATGTTACATACTGTGGCGTTACAGATTGCAACGTGGGTGCACGCTCAATTGGATCAGCTACCGCAGCTTTTCCGGCTGCCGAGATGGAAACGATTCCAGCTTCGCTTTCATCCTTTAGATGACCGTGAACAAAAAGTTGGGCAAGGCTGCGCTTAAAGGTCAGGCTCTCTTCTGAAGAAAGACAGGTCTGAACAGTTGTAGATTCGGCAAGTGTGTCTTCCGTGAGGTTGCTGATGACGTCCCCTGGACCCACCTCCACAAAAAGCCGCACCCCGTGATTGTTCCAGAGAGTCCGGACATTGTCCATCCAATGGACCGTTGATTCCAGGTGGGCCATGAGAATTTTTTTGATTCCATCGGGATTTGACGGATACGGCATCCTGGTTGTGTTGGAGATGACCGGAATCCTGGGGGAATAGAATGGAATTTCGGCAATGAACCCTGCAAGCTCATCATGGATCACCTCCATGACAGGAGAGTGAAAGGCCATGCTGACACGCAAAAGGGTGGTTCTGTGACCCGTTTCCCTTAATCGGGAACAGAAATCCCTGATTGATTCCGTGCTGCCGCTCAAAACAATCTGGTTCGGCGAATTGATATTGCCGATGTGGACATCATCACACCCCTTGCGCATCCTGTTCAACAGCTCCAGGGGGGCGTCCGTGGCTGCCATGACACCGGGATCAAGATTTGCGGCGGCGGCTTTATCCATGCACAGCGCCCGCTTGTTGACGATTCTAAACCCGTCTTCCAGAGAGTAGACCCCGGCCATGCACAGGGCCGTCAATTCGCCCAGGCTGTGACCGGCCATGGCCACGGGAAAGATGCCGAGGCTTGTAAGATACCGGGCCATGGCCGTTTCCATGACGAACAGGGCAGGCTGCTGCCATCGGGTTTTACGGAGGTTTTCCTCTTGATCGTGGAACATCAGATGAAGAAGATCAAAGTCTGCAACAGCCGCTGCCCGATCCATCCACTCTCTGATCACTGGAAAGGAGTGGTAAAGATCGTGCCCCATTCCAGCATAGTGTGTTCCCTGTCCGGGAAATACAAAGGCAAGGGGCAAAACCTGAAGCTCTTCAGCCTGCATGAATATCCCCTGGCGTGCCAGGGAGTTCTGGTCCTTTTTCGGGAAAATATCAACCCCACCCGGGCAGACCGAGTTTTGGACAAGCCTGAGGGCCTGGGCTTTAGATTGACCCACAACGGCCACCCGAAAATTACGGTTGTCCAGTTCGGCCCTGAACATTAAGAGATCCCCGGGCAGATCGGCAGTCGGAGGAGGCATCCTCTCTTCGGCCAGATTTTTTTGCAAATCAGGATCTTTTTGGAAGTCAGGATTTTTCTGCGGAGCCACTAGAATCGAACCCGATTCTTCCATGGCCTCTTCCACCTGTACCACATAATTGGAACCGCCAAATCCGAAAGCGTTGACCTCAAGGCGTCTGGGATCTCCGTTCCTCGATTTCCAATCCAGAGGTTCCGGGTTAACAATAAAGCCTGACTGTTCGAGTTTGATTTCCGGATCAGGATGTTTGTAGTTCAGGGTGGGCGGAAAAATTCCAGCCTTCATGGCTGTGACGCCTCTAATGAGGCTGCTGATACCCGAGGCCCCCAGCGTATGACCGATTTGGGATTTGAAAGCGCTGAGCATTGTGGGCCTGGATGAATTAAAAATCGCCTTCAGGGCAATGACCTCCTCTGCATCCCCCTGCCGGGTGCTGGTCCCATGGCATTCCACAAGATCCACGGCATCTGGTCCATAGGATGTCTCCTTAAAAGAGGCACGGATAGCCATTTCCTGGGCGTCACTTGCAGACTCCACAATGCCCAGATGGTTGTTGCTCGCCCCCACTCCGGTAATCAGGGCGTGAATACGAGCTCCCCGTTCCAGGGCAAGGCTTTCCCGTTCGATGACGATCATTGCCCCGCCCTCGCCAAGGACCATACCGTCCCTTTGGGCATCAAACGGGCAGGATGTCTCGTGGGGCGGCCTCTGTTTGCCGGACAGTCCATAAAGTGCGCCCAGAGCTGAAAACTCCATGAAATGCATATGGGAAAGATTTTCCTCACCCCCTCCGATCACCGCTGCATCTATGATCCCGGTTTTGAGCATCTGGATTGCGCTGTGAACCGCCACCAGGGATGTGGCACAGGCTGCGGACACTGCATAACTTGGCCCCATAAACCCATACCGGCTGCAGATGAAACCCACCGCAGCGCAGTTGAGTCTGCCCAGAAGCGTGGTGTCGTCCGGCGCCATTCGTCCGGCCTTTATCTGCTCTTCGACTGCCCTTTCCTGGTCCGGCGTGAGATTCACGGCTCTTTTGATGTTGCCAAGGATGTCGCCGACATATGCCCGGATAAGGGTATTGGTAAGCATGCCCGAGGCTTCTCCTGAATTCTGGGAGACAAGGACTGCGATCCGTTCAGGCGGAATGCTGGACGAGAGAATCCCGGATTCCCGTATGGCCCTGTGCGCAAGCCAGAGGGTAACCCGTGTGGCTTGGGTCATGCTCCTGAAATCGTGGGGGGAGATTCCAAGTTCTTTGCGGTCCACATGAAAATCCAGAAAAGCGCCCACCCTGCAATAGGTTTTATCAGGAGAGTTTGGCCGGGGATCATAAAAACGTGCCTGGTCCCACCGGGAAGGCGGAACCTGGATGATACCGCTTTCCATTGCCAGGCTTGCTGCCCAGACATCCCCAGGACTCTTCCCCAGGGTATTGACAATACTCATCCCGGTAATTGCTATCCGATCACGATCCTCCCTTCCTGGGGCGATTTGCCTGGACGACATTCCAGACCTGGAAGTCCGGGACTCCAAAGTGTTTTCCATCAAATTCACATGGGGTTGATGCATCAGAAGAGTACCCTGGGCCAGCTCACGGTGAAAGGACGATAGATCATGGACCTCACGGATGAGTCCGGCGCAGGCCCCGCCCATGAATTGCCCGCGTTCCAGGCAGGCCCGTTCATCCAAAGGCATTGACCCCGGCCTGTCCATACCCCGGGCAGCAGTAAAGAGGCTTCCTGCGGCCATGGTCTCCATTTGCTTCCGGAACGACGTCTCGTCCCTGCGGCCTGCTGCAAATTTCCTCTCAAGGGACAAAACAGCCTCTGTTACAGGTGTCTTCAATGCTCGCACCCGAAGTCCTGTGGAGTGACCGGAAACAATGGTTCCGCCCAAAGGCGATGTCAGAATCATCCGCTGATAAAGGGGGGTCAAAGCACCTGTTTCAATAATCTCCCGACAGCTCAAATAGGCTGTACCCATCTGGATCGCGTCTGCTTCGAGCATGGCGGCCATGAATGCAGTTTCCCGGTTAAAAATCCCTCCGGCAAGAATCACGCGACAGTTCCCAAACAGGGATGGGGAGCTCTGTTTCATACCCAGCACCATCTGGGCAAGGGTCAGTGTGCTGTGGGTCCCCACGTGGCCGCCGGCCTCATACCCCTCCAGGATAACATAATGAACACCCGCTTTCAGGGCAAGCCTCAACAGGGCCTCATCCGGAGCGATATACATGACCTCGATACCGCACTCCAGCAATTCTCTTATGGGCGAAAGGTCACCGCCTGCGATTACGACAAACCGGGGCCTGTGTTTCTTTATCCAGGCCAGATGAATGTTTTTAAAAGGGTTTTCAGAAAGAGCGATAAAGTTGACTGCATAGGGGTGTGAACCCATTGTTTTCGGCAGGTGGCCAAGTCTTTTATCAAGGGTCTCAGCATCCATCATGCCAAGGGCGATGGTGGGCAGTCCACCGGCATGGGCAACATTTAAAGCAAACTCCGGAACATCGGTAATCCAGGACATGGCACCCTGGATAAAGGGGTACACGGTTCCCATTTCTTTGGCTGCAGGGCTGTCCATAAAACAATTTTTTTTTGCCCCGGCAAGGCCGCAAAACTTATGGATTTCATGGATAAAGGCCTTTACGGCATCCTCGGTTTTGCTCCCGAAACGCCTGGCAAACATCTCGGCAAAGGCGATTTCCACACCCAGGAAGATAAGTTCTTCCGGGCTGAAAAGGCTGGTCAGGGGATGAAGCGCCTTGGCATTCACCCGGCTTATGAAGTCCTGGCGACTTTCCTCCCTGGTTTTTTCTTCGTACAAAGAGTCCTCAACTCTCCTGATTTCCTTGAACGCAACCGAATTTCCCTTATTGAAAAAACGACAGGGGACTCCGAGGCCCAGACCGGCCAGGTCTGTGGAATCCAGGCGGAGTTTCAAGAGCCGTTCACGTTGAAGATCATCAATGGCAACCATGTCTGTGAGCCAGTGGAGGCTCTCAAAAATGATGCCGGCTGACCCGGTGTACAGGAAGGCCGCTGCAGCTTCAGGGGTGAAAACACCTCCCCAGATGAGAATATCCAAAGGGGTTGAAGATGAGCGGAGTATTTCTTTTGCCATGGAATAGAGTGTCAGGGTTGTTTCTTTGCTGACGAATCCTGCGGCTTCACATCCCTTCAGGACAATGCGGTCGATGCCGGAGTTGTTTTTTACAATCTTTTCCAAAAGACCCATGTCGGTGATGATGGGAAAGCAGCGAATCTTTTTAGAAAGATCCATCAATCTCTGTAATAAAGGGGAATCTCCCTGGGAAAACTCAGGAAAACACTCTACCCAAAGGCCATGTACCTCTGCTCTTTTTAATAGCTGTCCCAGGGAAGGATCCATCAACACAGCGGCAGAAATTTTGACATCCCTGATGCCCCCTGCAGGGGAAACCCTTTGCAGGAAAGGACCCAAGAGATCCATCCCCATCATGGAACAATCAAAAACAGCCGCACTGCCGCTCTGCCTAGCCATTTTTGTCACCGCCGGGGTGAGTTCCTCAGGCCTCCAGACAAAACCGATGGTGGAATCTTGATAGTCAACTGACATATTTTATGTCCTTTGCTTTAACTAAGGGGCGTCCCCGAAAAGCTCTTGATCTCATTAAGTTTATAAGAAACAGCTTTTAGCTGTTAGCTAATGGCTAATGGCTATCGTGTTTCATCCTTCTTTGGGGCCGGATGCCATCTCTCGTTCCGGCCGTGCCGGTTATAAAGGTTTTCTGTATATTCGATATTTCTTGTGCACTTTTGCACCGGCTTCCTCTATCAAAGAGTTTATCCCCTCATTATCCTCAAGTGTCCAGCCCATTTCCATATGCTGATATTTTTTCTTCCCTCTCACAACCTCCAGGATGTGGTGAAAGGCCAGCATGGGCAGTCCCATTTGCCGGTATTTCTCCTTGATCCCGAACATGAACATCATCAGTCCCAGGACTTCATGGCGATACAAAAAATACTTCAGCAGTCCCAGAAGGCCTATTTTACCGTTGAACCGCTTGATCAAGGGGTTGAAGTCGGGAAAAACCAGGCAAAACGCTACGGGTTCATCCTCTAAATAGATAAAAAAAGCCATGTCTGGATCTGTAAATTCCATTATGGCCTTTCCAATATCCTGCATCTCGTTCTTACTCAAGGGAACGAAACCCCAGTTGTCAGCCCATGCATCGTTGTAGATTTCCCGGATCAAGGCAATCTCAGTGTCTGCATTTCTGGGTTTGAAGTGGTGGATGCGAATCCCTTTTTTTCTGGCAATCCGTTCAGCAATACTATCCATCCAGTCCGGAAGCTTATATTCCCGTTTTATCAGGAAAGACAGGAGATCCTTTTCTTTGGTAAAACCGCAGGTTTCGACCAGCGCCGGATAGTAAGGCGGATTATAGGTCATCATCAGGGAGGGCGGAGAGTCGAACCCTTGGATGAGCAGCCCTGCTTCGTGATTGGTCGACGGATTGAGCGGACCTCTGATAAAGCTCATCCCCCTGGTCTGGGCCCACAAGGCCGCAGAAGAAAACAAAGCAGCAGCAGCCTCTGGATCATCAATACATTCAAAGAATCCCCAGATCCCCATTTGTTCATTATGAAACTGGTTGTACCGGCCATCAATAATACCGGCAATCCTTCCCAGGGTATCCGAACCCCGTCGTGCCAGAAAGAGAATGCGTTCTGAATTCTCCCAAAAAGGGTGCCTTAGGGGATCCAGCATTCGGCGGACCTCTTTTTTGATCGGAGGGACCCAGTTGGGATAATCCCCATAGATCTTCCAGGGAAGTTCAATGAAATCGGTTAACTCAGATCCGCCTTCCACTGTAATGATTTCAATCTCAGCCATGAATATCCCTTTAATGAGGTTACGATTTCAAATCTTTATGGTTTTGACAAAAACACGCAGACAATGATCTTTACCATTTGACCCATCATCTGCGAATTTATTTACTAGTCTTATAAGACTTCAAACTTCATGCCATAGTTCAAACATTTGATTTTTCATTGCGCATCCTTTTGATTTATAAAAAGAAACAAAATAAAAATCAGTGATAAATCAGTACCCGATAAGCAGATATCGACAAGGTCATATTTGACCATTATGTCATATATGGCCATTTGTCTGCAATTTACGTAACTTCTCAATAAATATTGAAAAAACCATATAAAATGCTTAAATGTGTCTTTTTTTCGAATGTGTGTGGTGGACTCTGAAAAGATCATTACAAGAATTTATTCCAACAAACCAGCGACCTGGAAGACATGGTGCAGGCTCTATTAATCCAGGCATGATATTTGAATATATCGAAGCAAGTAGAATCAAACAGCGGCCAGAAAAACAAGGAAAATGTTATGTCAAAAAATTTTAGCGCAAAACCTGCGCCACACTCCATTTCATTCTATGTAATACTGGGAATGACGTTATTTGTCGTTATTAAAACATTCTCGCTGCTTTCTCCCATTCTGCTATCTTTCCTGCTGGTAATGCTGATTTCCCTTGCGGTTAATCCGGTTATTTCCAAAATGCGGGGATTGACAGGCGGAAGAAAAAAGCCGACAGGGTTGGTCGTGGTAATATTGATAGCGGTTATAGCTTTGGCAGGCTGGTCTCTGTTTGGACCAATGAAGGCCTCCATCATAAAAATTTCAGGTGCAGTGCCTGGATATTGGGAAAATTTGCAAAAACCCCTGATCAAATTGGAGCAGCAGGCAATTATTTTCGAGAATAAACTTCAGAGTGAGGTCAGTACGGAAATCGCCCGGGAAAACAAGGGTGAGGGTAAGCCCGAAACAGTAGCTGAAAAGAATGCATCACTGGCGTCTAACCCTTCTGAAGACTCGAATTCTATTCGCTCCCGTCTGAATGGGATGATTCAGGATATGCTCGGCAGTTTCACTGCAGTGGCCTTTAACGGGGCTCAAATACTGGTTGTACTGGTAACGGTATTTTTTGGAGTCATTTTTATGCTCATGAATCCCAGGCCCGTGTTTGGGGCAATATTTTCCTTGTTGCCCGAGGAACACCACAACAAAGCCATGATCATCCTGCGCCGTATAGGGGAATTTGTACCTGCCTGGGCCGGGGCAACACTTTTTGGAATGCTGATCATGGGCTTTTTGGTATTTGTGCTCATGTGGCCGATTTTTGGTTTAATGGATGCGCTGGTCCTGGGACTTATGGCGGGGATTTTCGAAGCGATTCCCTTTCTTGGTCCAATCCTCAGCGCCTTGCCCGCCCTCTTGCTCGCCCTAGGGAAAGGGGGGATGACCCCGCTGTGGGTCATATTGGCCTATACTGCCGTGCAGGCATTGGAGAACAATGTGATCCTGCCCTTCCTCATGGCACACAAAATGAGACTGCACCCCCTGGCGGTAATCTTTTCCATGCTCTTGTGTGTGGCTGCCTTCGGTGTGCTGGGGGTTCTGGTGGCGGCACCCCTTGTTGCAATTGTGAGCATTATGCATGATGAACTTTATCGAAAGCGCTTTCTTCCATCGATAACGGACGCAGACCTCGATCTCCTGGCGGGAATTGCGTTGCACGAACAGCAGCCTTCCGACAAGTGATGTCCCGGGCTTGCTTTATAGCCCCCTTTGGTTATCCTGACCGGAACGCGAAAAAGTCCATGAATCCCTTGACCTTCTTTGAACAACATTTTATTACATAAAAAGACTTTGGACCGTGTTTTGTCAGAAAAAACAAGGTATGCATAGCCCTGGGAATCTCTTTTTTGAGAAAAGAACACATTCTCTGGACAAAGGAAAAGAGTACATTATGAGGCAAAAGAAATCTTTTTAAAGACCAGGATATTTACTATCTCCACCTGAAAAAAATGTGTAAATCAGAAACAAAACTGATGTGTGAACTGCGCATGAAAAAAAAGGATGGCACTCCCATTGATGTTCAACTGAAAAGTTCGGTTGTCCCGGACAAATCCGGCAAACCCCTTGAGTACCGTATGACAATTGTTGACACCCAGTTAAATAATACCTAAAAGTTGCAAGCGATATATGGTTTTATTGCATAAAAGCTTCCATATTTCTTATAAATACAGTACTATAGCCCTATAAGCAACTACTTTATGGAGGGCATCGATATGATGAGGACGTTTCATACGCAATTTACCGAAAAAAACCTTACTGGCAACGCTGGACTGATCAATCTTGGCAGGTTCTCTGAAAAATTAGGCCTTCCAAAAATATTGGCCAACCACCTCACCATCGAACGTGCGCCTAATGCAGACTATCAGGTGAGCGATGTAGTGATGATGCTCGCTTTTGGTGTCATAGTCGGGGTTAAACATATGAGCCATATGGCAATCCTCAGGACTGACGAGG
>JAVERV010000080.1:0-15528 GCA_034006945.1 Desulfobacterium sp.
GTTTCAATATTCGTTGTGGCCGGATGCCTCCCTCGCTCCGGCCGTGCCGGTTATACAAAAAAACAGACCAAAAAAACTTGATAATTGAGACTACCTTTCATTCCTTGATCCGATCAGGCAGATTATCCTACGTGCAGGTGCAGCGCCGTCATCCAAAGTTACCTACAGTAATCTAAGGGAATTAAACAGAAAGACCAATAAATGTGCATAGCACGGTTATACCACCTGTCCCTCCTGATAAAACCTGGGAAAATAGCCCATGTGCTAAATATAACATATCGATTTAATTCATTTTTCCAATAAAACTCCTTGCATGAAGATTCATTAGGTGGTTAAGTATATTTTAAATGTTCAACGTTTTGGCATTCAGGGGTGGATTACGTAAAAAGATAAATACCGACACCACCGTTGTTTTTATCACAACCTTTAGGAGGTCAAATAAAAATGAAATTTACACGTCGTCATTTTTTAAAGCTTGCCGGGATGGGCGCTGCCATGGTGCCCCTTGGCCAATTGGGAATAGATCTCAAACCTGCCCAGGCATTTGCAGCAGGTATGAAGATTGACGGGGCAAAAGAGGTAATTTCCATCTGTCCGTTCTGCGCCGTTACCTGTCACTATATCGCCCATGTTAAGGACGGTAAAATCGTCAGCACCGAGGGTGACCCTGATTACCCGGTCAGCGAAGGCAGCCTTTGCGCAAAGGGAGCAGCCCAGCTCTCCATGATCAACAGCAAACACCGATTGCTCAAACCCCTTTACAGGGCTCCGTTCAGCGATCGCTGGGAGGAAAAATCCTGGGACTGGACCCTGGATCGCCTGGCCCGAAACATCAAAAACACCCGGGACAAGGATTTTAAAGAAAAAAACACCAAAGGGGAACGGGTCAACCGTGTGGAATCCATATTCCACCTTGGCTGTTCCATCATGGACAACGAAGAGTGTGCCATAGTTCACCAGTCGGCAAGGGGGCTTGGTCTGGTCCATTTCGACCACCAGGCAAGGATCTGACACAGCGCAACAGTTGCGGCTCTGGCAGAGTCGTTTGGACGCGGTGCAATGACCAACCACTGGATTGATCTTAAAAACTCAGACTGTATTTTCATCATGGGAAGCAATGCGGCAGAGCATCATCCCGTGTGCTTTAAATGGATTTTAAAGGCCAAGGAGGAGAACGGCGCCAAAATCATGCATGTGGATCCTAAGTTTTCAAGAACTTCGGCAAGAAGCGATTTCCATGTACCCCTTCGATCGGGTACCGACCTTGCCTTTCTTGGCGGAATGCTCAAGTACATCATTGAAAACAAAAAATATTTTGCAGAGTATGTCATTGAATACACCAATGCATCATTTATCATAGAGAAAGAGTTCAAGTTTACCAACGGCATGTTTTCAGGCTACGATGCAACCACCAGATTCTACGATAAGAGCTCGTGGTCGTTCAAGAAAGACGCAAACGGGGTGCCCCTGCGGGACAAGACCCTGAAAGACGAGCGTTGCGTGTTTCAGCTCATGAAAGAGCACTATTCCCGATACAACATCGAGGATGTTTCAAAGATAACAGGCGTTTCTGAAGAAAATCTTCTCAAGGTATGGGAGACTTTTGCTGCGACCGGAGAAAAAGGCAAGGCAGGGGCAATATGCTACGCACTTGGCTGGACCCAGCACACGGTGGGCGTTCAGAACATCCGCGCCAGCGCGTTGATCCAGCTCCTTCTGGGCAACATAGGCATTGCCGGCGGCGGCATCGAAGCCCTCAGGGGTGAGCCCAATGTCCAGGGTTCCACAGATCATGCCATTCTATGGCATCTCTTGCCCGGTTACCTGCCGATGCCCCAGGCCAAGTTGACGACACTTGCCGACTACAACAAGGCAAACACCCCGGTAAGTAATGATCCCCAGAGCGTCAACTGGTGGCAGAACAGGCCGGCCTATGTGACAAGCCTTCTTAAGGGGTGGTATGGAGACAAGGGCACAAAGGAGAATGGATTTGGATACGACTGGCTTCCCAAGGCAGATACGGGCGAGGACTACTCCTATCTCTACATCTTTGACCGCATGTACAACAACCAGATAAAGGGGGGCTTTATCTGGGGCACCAATCCGGCCCAGACCGTTCCAAACTCCAACAAGGTAAGAAAGGCCATGGATAATCTTGAGTGGGTCTGTTTTGCCGAAGTCCACAACACTGAAACCACGGATTTCTGGCATCGGCCCGACGTGGATCCTAAAAAGATAAAAACCGAATGCTTTCTTCTGCCATCTGCCAACCGTGCAGAAAAAGAAGGATCCATATCCAACAGTGGACGCTGGCAGCTGTGGCACTACCAGGCCACCAAACCCCAGGGTGAGTGTCTTTCTTTGGGTGACATTTCTGTCAAAATAACCAATAAGGTGCGTGAACTCTACCAGAAAGAGGGTGGTGTCTATCCTGAGCCCCTTTTAAACCTTGATTTTCCAACCAGTTTTGAACCGGAAAAAATTGCCCAGAAGTGTAATGGCTGGTTCACAAAAGAGACCGAAATCAAGGGAAAACTCTACAAAAAAGGCCAACAGGTTCCGAGCTTTACCGCCCTCAAGGACGACGGTTCCACAGTTTGCCTCAACTGGATCTACGCAGGGGGTTATACCGAAGAGGTGCCGGGTAAAAAGGAAAACAAGTCTAAACAAAGGGATTTCTCCCAGACTCCGGAGCAGGCGGCAATCGGCCTTTTCCCCAACTACTCCTGGTGCTGGCCAGTCAACAGGCGCATCCTATACAACCGTGCATCGGTTGATCTTAACGGACAACCATGGGCACCTGACAAGGCCGTTATTCGCTGGGACGGCACCAAATGGATAGGCGATGTTCCCGACGGCGGCGCACCTCCCCTTGCAACGGGTAAGGGCACATATCCCTTTATCATGGAACAGGAAGGTCATGGGAAGCTCTTTGGTCCAGGCCGCATGGAAGGACCGTTCCCCGAACACTACGAACCTATTGAAACTCCGGTTGAAACCCACCCGTTCTCGGCCCAGCTCCACAACCCCTGTGCGGTAATTTTCCGCGGTGAAATGGACAAGCTTGCGGAACCTGCCGACAAACGATTCCCCATCGTCCTTACCACCTACAGCATGACCGAACATTGGTGCGGCGGCGGTGAGACCAGATATACGGCACCCCTTCTTGAGGCGGAACCCCAACTCTACGTTGAGATGAGTCCGGAACTTGCCAAGGAAAAGGGTATTGAAAACGGCGACCCAGTACTGGTTGAAAGCATCCGGGGCCGGGTGGAGGCCATTGCCATGGTCACCGTCCGTTTTAGACCCTTCACCATTCAGGGAAAGACGGTCCATGAAGTTGGTATGCCATTTTGTTTCGGCTGGATCACAAAGGGCTGTGGTGATTCCACCAACAGGCTCACCCCGTCCGTGGGAGATCCCAATACAACCATTCCTGAGTATAAGGCCTGCCTTGTAAATATTAAAAAGGCGGACAGACTCAAACTAAAGGAAATTGATCTGTAAACAGCCCAGATAAAACAGATCAAACAGGTTCAAAAGGGATTGTAACACCACTTAGCGTGGGGGAACGTTCAGCAGAAAAAAACGATTCCCCCAACCAAAACAAGGAGCAAAAAAATGGCTAAAGCTTTTTTTATCGATACATCAAGATGCACCGCCTGTCGAGGATGCCAGGTTGCCTGCAAGGAATGGCACGCCCTGGCCCCTGTCAAAACAAAGCAGTTGGGAACCCATCAAAACCCCCCCGACTTAAACCCGTTTAACTATAAATTAGTACGTTTTAATGAGCGCTGTGTGGACAATAACCGTGACCATGTGGTCTGGAATTTCTTCCCGGATCAATGCCGGCACTGCATTGAGCCGCCGTGCAAGTACGTTGCGGACAACTACCTCGAAGGTGCCGTACTTCATGATGAGGCAACCGGTGCAGTTATTTACACGGATCTTACCAAAAAACTATCCAAGGACGTCTTTCAGGAAATCCGTGACTCCTGTCCCTATGATATTCCCCGGAGGAACGAGGAAACCGGGGCGATAGTCAAATGCGACATGTGCAATGACCGGGTTCACAATGGACTCCTGCCCATGTGTGTTGCCACCTGCCCCACCGGCACCATGAGTTTTGGTGAGCGAAAGGAGATGCTCAAGCTTGCCCATGGGAGACTCAATGTGGTAAAGCAAGAGTTTCCTAAAGCTCAACTTGTGGATGAGAATGATATCAATGTCATCTATCTGATCGTTGATGAACCTAAGTTTTACGCTGATTTTGTGGTTGCAGACGCACACAAGGGACCGGTAAACATGACCCGAAAAGCCTTTTTTGCAAAAATTGCGAAACCCCTTATGGAGGTTGCAAAATTAAAGGTATAGATCTCAAGGTCCCAAACCTGGGACAAATAGGCTGAGGATCCCCGCATAAAAGCCGCTTCACACCTGTTGGAGCGGCTTTTATTTAAAAAAGGAAGGAACAAAGAATATGCTCAATGAGCGCATCAGACACGAGAAATCATCCAGGGGAATTGAAAAGGCCCTGGAGAACCTTTGCAAAACAAAACCCCAATTGGAAAACATAGCTGCGGCCTTTGGCCCGCTTCTCGTTGCAAAGGCAGCCTTTAAAGAGGAGTGGGACTCTTTAAAGGGGTTAGAGAAAGAGAAATTCACCCTTGATCAACACCGCTTTTCCCAGGGCGAGCCCCTTTTTGCCCATATGGGCCTGATTGATTTTCATGAAGATCTACCGGCTGCAGCCCAGCGTCTATTGCCTCCAATGAAACAGGCGTTCAAGGGAATCCAGAAAGAGGTTGAGAAAATGAACCAACAGCTTTCAGCAAATGGTATCGATACACGTGAATCCATCAAGGCCCTTGTAAATGACAACCAAAAAATTTTAAACGAACAAGCCGAAAGAATAGCACTCCCCCTGCCGGTCTTTACATTTATTCTCGGGCAACTGGCCAAACCGTTCCTGGAGATGCAATCCCCGATCTTTGCCCCGTTAACCAAAGGTCATCAATGGCTCCACGGATATTGCCCTGTGTGCGGTTCCCATGCAGCCATGGCAGGACTTGTGGGCGAAGGCGGGAAACGCTGGCTCCAATGTTCCCTTTGCGATCATGAGTGGAGGTTCAACCGTCACACCTGCCCCCGGTGCAATGACAGCAACCACGAAAACCAGGAGTACTTTTTTGATAAAAAGAGCCCCCTCGGGGCTGGAGAACGTGTGGATCTTTGCAACAACTGCAAGACCTATCTTTTAACCATCGACCTGCGCCAGCGGATAGACCCTGTAAACATGGAAGTAGCAGCCATGGGAATGATCCCCCTGGATATTCTTGCCCAGGGAAAGGGATACACCCCCACCGCTGCCACACCCTGGAATTCATTGTCCTAGAGCCTGCACGGTCCAAGGGAGAAATGGCCCCTGCCACAACAAAGGTTGAAACATGAACAAGGCCGCACCTTGTCTCTTGTCTCAAGTTTCTTGACAGCCGGCTATCGCCCAAATGTGCACCGGGGAAATTTGCACTCTTTACAATCAAGGCAAAACGCCCCGTGGCCCATGCGGGCAAGATCCCGACGTGTGATGGGAACGTCTGCCAGTATGCGGGGCAGTAAGAGATCCAGGCTTGTGGTCTTGAAATAGAGGGCGCAGGCCGGAACTCCGATCACCGGTATTTTATCGATGCTTGCCAAAAGCGTCATGGCACCGGGCAAAATGGGCGCACCATAAAGCAGGTTTGTTGCGCCCGCATCCACAAGTCCCTGGCGGGTAACATCATCCGGATCAACCGAAAGGCCAGCAGTGGTGATCAGAAGATCGGCTCCATCGGCCAGGAGACTTTTCACACCTTCCTTGATCGCATTTCTGTCGTCAGGAACAATCACAGTGCCTGCCACATTGCAGGCGAGACGTTCCACCTTTGACCTGATTACAGCATCAAACCCATCTTTTATCAAACCCTGGAACACCTCGGTACCTGTGATCAGTATGCCCACATTGGCCTTGCGCATGGGGAGCACCTCGATCATGGGTTCATCACCGATAACAGACATGGCCCTGTTGAAATTGGCAAGGGAGAGGTAAAGGGGGATTGCCCTGGTTCCTCCTATCTCATGGTCCTTTGACACCACGGAATAACTCTGGCGGGTGGCGCACATGACGTCCGGTACAAGGTTAAACCCCTCCAGACGATCTTCATGAATCGTCAAAAGGCCATCTTTGGCCGCAACAAAGGTGATCTTACCCTCCCTTGGATTTTCTCCAAAGGCTACGCCTCTTCCAGCCATGGCCTTTGCAAAGGCAAGGGCCGCCTTGTCCTCATGCATCCATTGTTCACCCGGTCCGTCTTGACCTTCAAGGTAGAGGTTGCTTCGCCCCATCTGCTGGAGGCGGCAGACATCACCTGGGGTAATCACCTGGCCCCGGTGAAAGGCCGCACCTTTTTTTTTGCCGGGAATTATTTTTGTCATGTCATGGAGTATGGCACGTCCCTCAGCCTCTTTGACAGGTATGGATATAAGCTTTGGGGAGAGGGAATCAGAATCAAAAGCCTCGTCCACAAAGGGAGCTTCGCCCTGGCATCCCCTGCAGATCGTGCCGTGTTTTGAAGGGAAAGCCTCGCCGCATATGGGGCAGTCCATTGTTCGACCCAGGGATCTTTTTTTCATAAAAACCGGGGCAACCTGAACAGCCTCAATGGAAAAAAGATCGGCTCCGCCATTTTTAATCTGCTCACGCAAAAGAGGGGTGTCCTGCTCGAGCTTTGGTTTCAGTTTGTAAAACCAGGTCATGATCTCCTGCCAGGGTTTCATCTTTACAGGATCAAGAAAAACCCTGACACCGGTTCCTTCAAATTTATCGTACAGGGTAAGGGCAAATTTTCCAAGGTTGACAACCTTCATCCAATCGTTGCCGGTGGTGCACAACGTCAGTATCTGCACAGCATCCGGAAGGCAGTAGGATGTCTCACAAATGGCATCGAACAATACTTCCCTTGGAAGCATCTGTTCAAGGGCAAGATCAACCATCTTTCCCCCGATGATCAACCCGGGTGCCGGGTATCCATGGAAAGAGGTTATAAGTCCAATGTATTCCTCATAGGTATACACATTCCCCTGATGGTTCCGGCACCAGGACGTTCGGTCCATACCCAGGCTGTGATTTACACCTTTCATCTCTCTGTTTATGGAATTTGCAGTTGTAGTTTTGTTCATCATCAATACTTCCCCTTTATTTTTTATGGGATGCTTTATTTAAATCACCGTCTGTGGTGGACGCAATGTCGATTCCTTTTTCAAAAAGCTGATCTGAATCGACCACCACATTTTTATGGAGCTGCCTGAACTGTTCGACAAACTCCATGGCTAAAGGCATGAGCTCAGAGCCACCGCCTGCGGTACCCCCTTTGCTTCTCACAAGCAGGGGAAAGCCAAGTCGCTCCTCTGTTGCTTTCACCCTTCCCCACAAGGCACGGTAACTCATTTTCAACTCCTTGGCAGCAGCCTGAAGGGAGCCCAGACGATGTACTGCTTCAAAGATTTTGAGACGACCAAGTCCAAACACCACATTTCCATCTTCGTCCTCTATCCATATTTTTGATCGTATTGAGAACCTTTCTGACTTTTTGTCCATATTTCCCCTTGATCGATATGCAATAGCCTGATCGATATGTCACAAATAGCATAGTGAATTTAAAACATTTGATAACCCAGGATTTTTAAAAAGTCAACTCCAATTGCAAAACCTGACCGGCAAGGTTGAAGTTCCTCCAGAAAAAGGATATAACCGACATGTCCTGGTAGAATCAACGAAGCGTAAAACCCAACAAAAATGGATTGAAAAGATTATGAATCAACAGGTTCAAGAACTTCTTAAACGAATCAATTATATCGAAGCGGACATGGAGATCCAGCGGCAGATCCTCTGTTCAATTCCCTCTGGTGACAGGGAAGAAATCGAAAAAACTATCCAGCTAATTGTCCAGAAAAAAACCATGGTCCAAGGGCTGAGGCAGGAGATAAAAAACACTGATCCCCTGGTCTTTGAACGAATCATGGCCTTTGAAAAGGCAACAGGCAGGTTTAAACAACTTGCCGCAGAAAAAAACTTCATTGAGGTCAAAACCCCAAATGAAAATGAACCGTGCAATTTAAATCTTAAAAAGAATAACCAAACGATTGAATGCCTTGTAAAGGCGAAAGATGAATCAGGAGGGTACACCATTATCAGCTATAATGGTGAAATTCTTGAATTCTTAAATGACGAGGTTATGGTCTGAGGCCGCCGCAGGGGTAACCCCTACGCTGGCAAGGGTTACTTTATTGAGTTCCATGCTTTGTTGTGTCCGTCAGGAGATGTGGGTTATCCCAAATGTAAATTGCTGCAGGGCTTTATCATCTCAAGCATGTCCCCTGGAATGGGAGCCGAAAATTCAACACTTTTGCCTGACCAGGGGTGCCTGAAACCCAATGAACCTGCATGGAGCATCTGTCGTGGCTCTTGAATTTGCCTGTTTTTACGGGGACCATACACCCTGTCCCCCACAAGGGGATGACCCAGGGCGCTGAAATGAACCCGGATCTGATGGGTTCGACCCGTTTTCAAACCAACCTCCACGAGGGTGTGTCCCTGTATTTGTCCCAAGACACGCCACCTGGTCTCTGCAGGCCTTGCCCTTTTGGTATTGATTGTCATGCGCTTTCTATGGATTGGATGTCGACCGATGGGAAGGGCAATCCGACCGTGACTCTCATTTATCAATCCTGTAACCAGGGCAAGATATAGCTTTCTAACCCGCCGATACCTGAATTCCTTCTGCAGAAACTCATAGGATCTTTTGCTCTTTGCTACGACAATGGCTCCACTTGTATCCTTATCTAACCTGTGTACAATTCCACCCCGTGGCGGAGCATCACAATTTACTCCATTAAGATCGGGAAAATGATGAATCAAGGCGTTTAAAAGGGTTCCGCTGGGATTCCCGACTCCTGGAAGAACTACCAGCCCCGGGGGTTTGTTGACCACAACAATCCAGGGATCCTCATAAATCAAATCAAGACAAATGGATTCTCCAAGGGGAGGCAGCTCAACTTCAGAACCAACGATACCTTCAACAACCTCTCCTGGTTTGACCCGGTAAGCTGCTTTTTTCCGATGACCTGAAACAAGGATGTCACCCCGTTCAATGGCCCGGGTAACTGCGCCCCGGGTGACATTATTTGCAGTCGTGGTAACCAGAACATCCAGACGCTGACCCATTACCATTTCTGAAACTTCAATTTTAATCTTCATCTTACTCCAGATATTTACAAAAAAAAGACCGATGGGCTACAATAGCTCCATCGGTCTTTACGAACCATGGCCTTTTTCCGTGTGGTCACCCAAAACCTTAATCGAACAGCTGCTCAATCTCCGTCATCATGGCTGTTTCATCCATATTTTTTGCCATGGAGAGCTCCTGCACCAGAAGATTCTGAGCAGTATCGAGAAGTTTTCTTTCACCAAACGAAAGATCCTTTTCGAGTTTGAGCTGAAAAAGATCGCGAAACACCTCTGCAATGTCATAGATGGACCCTGTCTTGATCTTATCCATATATTCACGATATCTTCGATTCCAAGTCTGCTTGTCAGCATCAGGACCCTTTGACTGCATTATCCTGTAAACCTCGGGGACATCCTTTTGCTTGATGACCTCCCTCAGGCCTACGGATTCGACATTGGCGGTTGGTATCATTATCACCATACCGTTATCAACGATCTTCATCATGTAAAAGTTCATGTTTTCGCCATTTATCTCTTTTGACTCAATGGACTCGATACAACCAACTCCATGGGCCGGATAAACAGCCATATCACCCTTTAGAAACTCTTTTTTCCTGGTCTTACTACCTGAATCCAGCTTTCCTTTTTCCGACATAGAAACCACCACTCTTTTTTTAGATTGTTTCAGAAACAATACGGCCATGGTTGTGCAATATAGCATATACTCACATTAGAATCAAATCAAAACCAAAAAGAGTATTATTCACGGGTATTGTAAAGGTTCATGGCAGCGGTAACTCCCCTTTGAATAATGGCTTCACAGGCCTCTGCCCCCTGGTCTACGACCTTGGCAAGTTCAGCAACCTCAGACGGCGAAAAGCGTCCCAGGACATGGCCTGTAACCCCCTGACCGCCATGGGGTCTACCCACACCTATCCTGACCCGGTTAAACTCCTTTGTACCAAGAGCTTCAATAGTTGATCGAATACCGTTATGGCCACCGTGTCCCCGGTTAAAGGCAACAAGAAGCCTGCCAAATACAAGATCCAGATCATCGTGAACAACAATAATGTTTGAGGGTAATATTTTAAAGTATGCGGCAAGTTGCTGAAGAGGTGGACCGCTTCTGTTCATATAGGCCTGGGGTCTTGCTATTACAACATTGAAGCCATTGATCAACCCCTTTGTATAAGCGGTATTTGGACGATTTTTTTCAGGTGGAAACCTATGGGTGGTGATGAGCGCCTGGGCAACAAAAAAACCAATATTATGACGAGTCTGGGCGTATTCCCTGCCGGGATTTCCCAGACCCGCCACCATGAAAATTTGATTATCAGCCATAACCTGGGACTACTCTTCGGCAGACCCTTCTTCTGCTGCTGCGGCTGCTTCTTCTTCGAGGTCTTCCTCACCTTCTTCTTCGGCCTCAGCTGTAGGCGCTACAATGGTGAGAATGGTAAAATTAACCTCATGGGGAATTTCAACGTCCGGGCCCAGATCTATCTCCTCAACGTGCACGGCATCGCCAATCTCAAGGTTTGTGGTATCAATCTGGATAACCTCGGGCATGTCGCCAGGGCGGCAGATAATATCGAGCTCACGCCGAATAAGCTGAAGAATACCGCCGGCTTCTACACCTATACATTCACCGATCGCCTCGATGGGAACAGTAATGGTGATCTTTTCATCCACATTTATTGCCTGAAAATCTGCATGGAGATATTTGAGATCAAAGGCGTCCATCTGAATCTCTTTGAGCATCACGGTCCTTGACGGCACGGTATCTCCGTTAACGGCAAGATTGATAAACAGACCTGACTCTCCATTTATCCTTATCATTGTCGTAAGATCCAGGGTTGAAACCGAAATAGGCATGGGATCTATCTTCCCACCATAAAGAACCGCCGGAACGGCCTGATTTTGCCTAAGATGACGGGCGGCACTTTTTCCTCTGCCCTGCCTGAGCTCAGCTTTTAAATTTACAAGTTCCAAATTTCTAACCTCCGTATCTGCACAATAATGCAGCTTGATAACTATGGTTTTTTATGAAAAACTCCAACCCAAGAGTTAGGGAACTGGAAGAAAATAATATACACATATCGTCCAGGACTTTTGTTAGTTTTTAAGGCGTGATGACAGGTGCATAGTGGACTATGTGCCTGTTATCACAACGCAAAAAACGGGCAAAAGGGCAAGCAGGATGTGCATATTATTTTTTGGAAGTTCCCTTATATCCTTTGGGGAGTTTCATCGTTCGTTATGGCCGGAAGCCATCCCTCATTCCGACCGTGTCTGACTATACAAAAAGAGAATTTACAGAATCCCCCCTGTAACCGCGTATGATAGCCTCGCCCACGAGCCTTGCAATGCTGACGGTATGAATCTTTTCACAGAGCATCGCCTCTTCAGACAGGGGAATCGTATCCGTGACCACAAGTGTACCCAGTGAAGAGTTCTTTATTCTTTCAACGGCCGGCCCGGAAAGGACTGGATGGGTACAACAGGCGTGAACTTCCTTTGCCCCTTTTGCCAGAAGGACCCCGGCGGCCTCGGTAAGAGTTCCAGAGGTATCGACCATGTCATCAAGGATAATGGCAATTTTACCCTTGACATCCCCGATAACGGCCATTGCCTTTGCCTGGTTGGGTGCACTCCTTCTTTTATCCACAATGGCAAGCCCGGCATGGAGACGTTTTGCAAAGGCCCTGGCCCGTTCCACACCACCTGCATCCGGCGAGACAACGACAAGATCCCCATTGTAGCTGTTTCTGATATACTCAAGCAGTACGGGTGCCGCATACAGATTGTCAACCGGAATATTGAAAAACCCCTGAATCTGACCCGCATGCAAATCCAGGGTGATAACCCGGTGAACACCGCTGGTGGTAAGAAGATCCGCAACAAGCTTGGCACTGATGGGAACCCTCGGTGCCACCTTTTTATCCTGGCGGGAATAACCGAAATAAGGTATAACCGCGGTTATAGAACTGGCTGACGACCGTTTCAAGGCATCCACCATGAGCAGAAGCTCCATCAAGTTATCGTTTACCGGAGCACTGGTGGATTGAACGATAAACACATCCTGCTTTCTGACATTTTCATTGATCTCCACCTGGATTTCACCGTCACTGAATCGGTTCAGCTTGATTTTTCCAAGGGGTCTTGCAAGATACTCAGAGATTTTTTGTGAAAGAACAGGATTTGAATTTCCCGAAAAAACCGATATACCGTTCATATAAACATCTCTTTATTTTCTTGGGGGAAACTTCCGTCAAAGCCGTACAGACAGAAAAGTTTCATCCTTCGTTGTGGCCACAGCCATCACTTGATCCAGCCGTGCCAGTGACTAATGGCTGGGGCGGGAGGATTCGAACCTCCGAATGCAGGAATCAAAATCCTGTGTCTTACCGCTTGACGACGCCCCATAATTCAAACATTATCCTTAAAAAACGATGTCAGGAACAAACGTCCTTGATCAGCCTTTGTCTCTCTGCACAAGCCCTTGAAGGCCTCGTTGGCCTTTGAAACCTCAGAAAAAAGTGCAAAATAAGACGAGCCACTGCCAGCCATAAGCAACCCGTCCGGCTCAAAACCTGCCATCATTTCCCTTGCCCGGATAATATCCGGATAAATTTTCAAGGCAGCCGGTTCAAGATCATTGTGCAGGAGCCCTTTTACATCAAGGGACTGTTTGGTTCCAGACATATTTAACAGAGCATTATTATTAGTTTTTTTCTTTTTTGTCAATGCAAAATTGACATTTTCATAAACCAGGGACGTTCGGACACTAAACCCTGGAAAACAAACAACCACATGGTAGGGTGCAAGGGGTGGGCAAGGGAAGAGTACTTCCCCCACACCCCTGGCAAATGCGGGCCCCCCATGGATAAAAAATGGTACATCAGCCCCAAGGGTTAGCCCCATATCCATGAGTTCCTGCTTGGAAAAAGGGTGGCCGAACTGACGGTTAAGCACCTGCAGGGCAGTTGCGGCATTTGAACTTCCACCTCCTAGACCTGCGCCCACCGGAATTTTTTTATAAATTGTAGTACAGACCCCAATCTTTTTTTTCCCCAAGGGTTCAACCTTAAAGTATCGGTCGATAAAAAGCACGATTGCCCGGTAAACCAGATTGGAATCATCCTCTGGAACATCGGGGTGATCACAGATAACGGTCACACCTGAACCTGTAAAGTCAAACTCAAGGAGATCCCCAAAGGCAAGAGAGGTCATCAAGGTGTAAAGCTCATGAAAGCCGTCACTTCTTTTGCCTGTCACATGGAGAAAGAGATTTATCTTTGCCGGTGAGAACGCCTCTACTATCACCCCTTTGCCCTTACATAGGCCATACGGACCTCGTGTACAAGACCCTTGATGAGATTTGCCTCATCATTGTCAAGGTTGCCACGGGTTTTCTTTTCAAGCATAACTATCATGTCGATGGTTTGTCGTCCAAGATCAAGATTTTTACCCTTTGCGCCGGTGGCCGGATCCTCGATCTCACCCAACTGCACAAGGGCTGTTGAGTAAAGAGAGAGAATAAAGGTGGAAAAATCCACCGCCGGCATTTTTCTACCGGCACCCGTCGACCCTTGATCATCCTGCATGGTAAACCCTTTTCCTTCAGACATAGCTTTTCTCCTTGATATTTAGGGGTTTTCAGGGTTTCCCCTGCTCCCGCCTGCCTCCAGGGAAATTCGTGAATTCTGCCTACTGTCCACTGTCTCCCACACAACTCCGCCCCCACCCCTTACAACCGACGCAAGGTGGTCGCCCATCCAGTAATGATCAACAGTGTAACTATTCACACCATTATCAACAAGGGTGGTGGTCGTTTGGGGTGCGCCAACCACCCTTACCCTGGCGAGACCGGCAAGCCCAACCCCCATAGCCTTGAGAACCGCCTCTTTTGCAGTAAAGGTCCTGAAAAAGATCTCGATCCGATCATTGACTCCAAAACAATCCAGCTCTTCTGGGGTCAAGATCCGTTTAAAAAGAGACTCAGACACGGGCCGTAGTCGCTCTATGTCAATGCCGGCAGGAGAGTTTGACACCACCCCTGCGACAAAACCGGACTTATGGGCGATTGACCAGTGAATTCCCCGGCTGGCTAAAGGCTCGCCCGCATCTCCCTTTAACAAAACCCTGGGATAACTCCCGGTTCTTTCCCCCGAGATCCTGAGGGCCTGCCTTGCAAAACGGCTTAAAGCCTTTACCGCCAAAGCTCCGCCAGAAGGTACACTCTCCCGGGGCACCCTCAGAATTATAGGATACAGACTTGGGAGTTCAACTCTTTCTGGGGTCAAATTTGATGATAACGTCGGCAACCGTTGTTCCTTCACCAGTTGCATGGACAAACAGAGGATTGATGTCAAGCTCCTTGATCTCCGGGTGGTTGGTTACCATCTCCCGCAGACTCACAAGATTTTTCTCAAGGGCCTCAATGTCCGAGGGGGCTTCCCCCCGGACTCCGGCGAGGAGAGGGTATCCCTTGATTCCCCTGACCATCCGCCTTGCCACATTTCGTCCCATGGGAGCCATCCTAAAGACAACGTCCTTATATACCTCCACAAAGATACCCCCAAGGCCAAACATGACCGCATGACCGAACACGTCATCACGACTCACCCCGAGGATCACCTCCCGACCTTTCTTGGCCGACTCCTGCACAAGGACGCCGTCAAGCTTGGCCATGGAGTTGTACTCCTTGGCGCTTTCCAGGATCTCTTCAAAGACCTCTTTCACCTCTTCAGGAGTTTTGATGCCCACCCTTACCCCCCTAGCGTCGGACTTGTGGAGAATCTGTTTGGAAACTATCTTCATTACAATTGGATAACCGATCCTGTCGGCAATGGCCACGGCCTCTTCGCCAGTTCTGGCAAGGGCCATATCAAGTGTGTGAAACCCGTAGCAGGCAAGGAGCCTGCTGCCGTCAAGCTCACCCATGGTGGTCTCTCCCCTGTCCAGGCAGTCCTTTACAATCTGCCCTGCCTTTGCAGCGTCAAAGGAGATATCATACTGGGGCAAAATCTTTCTTGAAAGCCACTGTTTGTTGCGGTAAAGAACCCCCATGGCCCGGGCCGCACTTTCTGGAAACTGGTACACCGGCACACGGTTCTTCTGAAGAAGCTTAACCCCGTCGGATACGTCCACCACCCCCATGAACGCACATACAATGGGCTTAATGGCGTTCCTTGCAATATTGACAATGGCCTCTGCCGTTCCCATGGCATCGGTCATGGACTGGGGTGTCAGTATGATCA
>JAVERV010000009.1:0-74396 GCA_034006945.1 Desulfobacterium sp.
GTCAGTGAAACGGAAAGAAGATGAAGAAAATCTGTTTAAAAAAATGAAATCAGGAAGAAAATGCAAAGAAGAAGGATACATCTTCAAACCAGGAAGAATATGGCACTTTCAGGTCGCCCCTCACACCAGCCCTTGCCTTCAGGGAATTGGACATGGAATTCATGGCTGGGGGCAGATGGGATACCTCCGGCGTGACAAACAAAATTCTGGGCTTTTCAGCGTCATGGGGCATTGGACACCTCCTTTTTGTTTTTTAAGGGTCATGGTTTTCTCCTTTATCGGCTCTCTTAATGGATTGAATATGCAATTTTCTGAGAGGCGATGGGTATGAGGTCTATATTAAGAAAAGAGAGTCATCTAAGGTTCTTTTAAGAACTATAGCGGATATTTTAATGACCGGTCAACCCCAAAGAAACCTATATAAACACACATAAACAGACTATTAAAAATAGTCTGTTTATTCGAGGGACAGCAGGAATGATCTAAGATTTATTTCTGTGTTTAATCTCTCCCATAAATCTTAACAAAAGCAGAGATGTGGGCATTTTTAATTTAATATTTGCCGATGGCATGGATTATGAATATATATTATACAGCAATAGAACAATCAGCTTATCAAAGCATGCAAGTTGGACGCTGCCGAATAATAACGGAGATACATCATGAACACAAAGGAGAACCAACCCGCTAGCGCCTCCGAACTGAGATACAAGGCCGAAAAAATACTCCAACAAAAAATGCCCCGGTCAATAGAAAATCTCACAACTCTGCCACCCGAAGAAATTTGTCGATTGATCCATGAGCTTGAGGTACACCAGATTGAGCTGGAAATGCAGAACGAGGAGCTACGTGTGGCCCAGAAGGAACTGGAGACTTCCCGAAAGCTCTATTTGGACCTTTATGATCTCGCACCGGTAGGCTATTGTGTTGTCAGTGAAAAGGGACTGATCCTGAAGGCCAACCTCACTGCCGCCACCCTGCTGGGCAAGGCCCGGATTGATCTGATCAACCAACCGATCACGCAGTTTGTCTTCAGGGAAGATCAGGACATCTACTACCTCCACCGAAAGATGCTTTTTGAAACCGGTCAACCGCAGACAGCTGAACTGCAAATACTTAGACCTGACAAACCACCATCATGGGTTAGGATGGATGCTAACTTTTCAAATCATGAAGGAAAATTTCCTGCCTGTAATCTTATCCTGACCGACATCAGTGAATCTAAACAATTGGAGCGTGCGTTAAAAGAATGGGTTAAGGAACTGAACTTTTTTTTCAGTCTCTCTGTTCTGTTAGAGGAACCAGGTATAGGTGTGGACGACATATTGAAACAGACTGTCCGGCGCATCCCCGAGGCCTGGCAGTTCCCGGAAATCACAGAGGCCTGCATTGAGATGGAAGGGGTGATTTATCAGACGGAAGGTTTTCGAACAACACAATGGATGCAGACCTGTGATATTCTGATTCAAAAAAAGCCAGTTGGGCAAATTATGGTATGCTGTTTAGACGATCCTCAAACCGTTAACGGGGGACCGTTTTTAAAAGAAGAACATTATTTGATAGCTTCCATAGCCGAGCGGATAGGTCATACCATAGATCGGATTCGGGGGGGGGGTGGAACTGGGGCAGAGCGAAGCCTTTCTGTGAACTATCATTAAGGCCATAACTAACCCCTTTGCCGTCATCAATGCCGACACTTACACCATAGAATTAGCCAATGCCACATACGGTGGCGGCAATGTCGTCGGGCAGAAATGCCATGCAGTTTTACATCAAAGAGATACCCCTTGTACCGGTGATGACTATTCGTGTTCGGTACTGGAAGTCAAGCGAACGGGGAAACCCTTTGTCGGAGAGCATGTGCACCGTGATGCACAGGGGAATCCGGCGTACATCGAAACCTATGCCTACCCGGTATTGGATCTAAAAGGGAGCGTAATACAGGTCATAGTATACCAGATAGATGTTACCGGGCAACGGCAGACCGAGAAAGAACTAAAACAAAGAGCCGCTGAATTGGAACAGATGAATATGGCATTAAAAGTGCTGCTCAAAAGAAGAGAACAGGATAAAACCGAAATTGAAGAAAAAATATTTGCCAACTTTCAGCTGACCCTCTTACCCATTCTTTATGATCTGGAAAAGACGCTTACACATAACAAACAACGTGATATATTGAAGATCCTACAATCATCCTTGAAAAATATCCTGTCGCCGTTTTCGAAAAAATTATCAGACAAGATGATCCTGTTGACCCCCACGGAAATCCATGTTGCCAATCTTATTAAGCTCGGAAACGCCAACAAAGAAATAGCAGCGCTTCTGAACTGCTCGCCCAATACCATATCCCGCCATCGTGACAATATCCGGAAAAAGACTGGCCTGAAAAACAAAAAAATAAATCTTAGATCATTTCTCCTGTCCCTCGAACAAACAGACTATTTTTAATAGTCTGTTTGTGTGTGTTTATATAGGTTTCTTTGGGGTTGACCGGTCATTAAAATATCCGCTATATTACTTAAAAGAATCTTTGATGACTTTCTTTTCTTTTGTTTTGTTTATGAAAAAGGTGTGGATATCCATGTGGCCCCGGTTGGCTTGCGGAACCTTGAAACCACGGGATCTGCTCAGTGGGAAGAGTTTGGCGATGTTGAGTTTCAACGGACGTTTTCAGTACCGCAGACCATTGATATGGAGAAAGTGGTGGCAGAGCTGAAAGACGGTGTCCTGCATCTTCACCTGCCAAAATCAGAGGCGGCCAAGCCACGACAGATTGAGATCAAGGTTGCTTAAAAAAGATTTCAAAAAAGCACTGTCCCTATGTCCCAGGTGGGGACAGTGTTCCAAAGGATACGAACAGAGGAGGTGGGTTATGGACATCAAGAGACTTGCACCATGGAACTGGTTCAAAAAAGAAGAAGAGCAAAGAGGCACAGGCGTGCCTGTGCAGCGCAGCGATGCTGTGGCTCAACATCCCCAGGGTGGTGCGGGAAATCCGATAGTTCAGTTGTACCGGGAAATTGATGGACTTTTCGAAAATGCCCTCCGAGAATTCGGGATTGCGCCTTTCCGCTCAGATCTTTTTACCCCGCTTACCACTGAAGGACTACTCAAACCGCAGGTGGATATCGGCGCTACTGACAAGGAGTACTCCATTACCGTTGAGGTGCCGGGTGTAAGTGAAAAGGATGTCAAGGTGGAAATATCCGGTAACACCATGACCATACGGGGAGAAAAGCAGCAGGAAAAGGAGGAAAAGGAAAAAGATTACTATCGGGTCGAACGTTCCTATGGCTCATTCCAGCGCGTTCTTTCTTTGCCGGAAGACGCTGACCAGGATGATGTCAAGGCCACGTTTAATAAAGGTGTTCTGACCGTCAAGATGCCTCGCAGGGCCTTGCCGAAATCCGATGTGAAGCAGATTGAAATTGGATAAGGAAAGAAGCACCGACATCTATAATGCCGGGCTTTCAAACCTTACATCATTAAAGATTCGATCAGGGAAAAAACCGAAGAAGGTAAATTCGGCACAGGCTTTTTTGATAAACTCAAAGAGCAGGTTTCAAACATTTTCAAATAACACCGTAACGGACACACCTCTAAAAAACCGGAAACATTGATTGAGCGCCGTTATCCGGCGCTCAATCTATTTAAGCTACCTTGGCCTTACCTCGGTATTTAAATATTTTTTGTTCAATTAATCAGGGCCTGTCTTAATTACTCCAACCCATCAATGCTAACAAATAATGATAATATACAAAAAGTAATTATATTATTTGATAATGAAAAAATAGTGTTAAAAAGCAAGAATAAAGGAGCTATCCATGAGAACAGACAAGCTTACCAGCAAATTTCAACTTGCGTTATCCGATGCGCAAAGCCTGGCGATCGGCAGAGATCATCAGTTTATTGAGCCGGTCCATCTGATGTTGGCATTGCTTAACCAGGAGGGAGGGACGGTGCGTTCCTTGCTGGCCCAAGCCGGTGTAAATGTGAATCAGCTCCGTTCCGGAGTTGGAGAGGCCATTGACCGGCTGCCCAGGGTGGAGGGTACTGGTGGTGAGGTCCACCTGTCTAATAGTTTGGTTAAAATTCTTATGTTGAAGGTCTTGCCCAGCGCATTGTCAACAATGAAGTGCCTGAAGGATTGAAGGGAAAACGTCTACTTTCCCTTGACCTGGGAGCGCTTATTGCCGGGGCTAAATTTCGTGGTGAGTTTGAGGAGCGGCTTAAGGCTGTTTTGAAGGATATTGGAAAACAGGAGGGCCGGATCATTCTCTTTATTGACGAGCTTCACACAATGGTTGGCGCAGGAAAAGCTGAAGGAGCTATGGATGCAGGAAACATGTTGAAACCCGCTCTTTCCCGTGGCGAGCTTCATTGCGTCGGCGCTACGACTCTGGACGAATACCGGAAATATGTCGAAAAGGATGCGGCTTTGGAACGGCGGTTCCAGAAGGTAGTTGTAGATGAGCCGACCCGGGAGGATACTGTTGCCATATTACGCGGACTCAAAGAACGATATGAGCTGCATCATGGTGTTGAGATCACTGACCCTGCCATTGTTGCCGCCGCCTCCCTGTCCTATCGTTATATTACCGACCGGCAGCTGCCCGATAAGGCAATCGACCTCATTGATGAGGCCGGGTCGCATTTGCGCATGGAAATCGACTCCATGCCTGAAGAAATGGACCGCCTGGACAGGCGCCTCATCCAGCACAAGATTGAACAGGAGGCGATGAAAAAAGAAACGGACAGCGCCTCAAAAAAACGGCTGTCAGATCTTAAAGAGGAAATAAACCGTCTTGAACGTGAGTTCTCTGACCTGGAAGAGATTTGGAAGGCTGAAAAGGCGGCAATTCAGGGAACAACCCATATAAAAGAAGCCCTTGACCGGGCCAGGGTGGAGCTTGATGCGGCCCGCCGGGCCAACGATTTTACCCGGATGTCTGAATTGACCTACGGCACTATTCCTGATCTGGAAAAACAGTTGAAGATGGCAAGCCAGGTGGAAAACCAGGAAATGCGTCTCTTGAAGACCAAGGTGACGGAAGAAGAAGTCGCCCAGGTGGTTGCTAAGTGGACGGGGATTCCTGTTTCTAAGCTGCTGGAAGGAGATCGGCAAAAACTGTTGCATATGGAAGAGGCCCTCCATCAAAGGGTTGTGGGCCAGGATGAAGCGGTGACTGTTGTGGCAAACGCCATCCAGCACAGCCGTGCAGGTTTCAGTGATCCCAATCGGCCCAACGGCTCGTTTCTCTTCCTCGGGCCCACAGGGGTAGGCAAGACGGAACTGTGCAAGGCGCTGGCGGAGTTTTTATTTGATACCGAAGGTGCCATGGTACGGGTGGATATGTCGGAATTCATGGAAAAGCATTCGGTCGCCCGGTTGATCGGCGCGCCTCCGGGCTATGTCGGCTATGAGGAGGGCGGTTACCTGACCGAGTCAGTTCGCCGGAAACCGTACTCGGTCATTCTCCTTGATGAAATAGAAAAAGCCCATGCAGATGTCTTTAATATCCTGCTGCAGGTCCTTGATGACGGACGGTTGACTGACGGCCATGGCCGCACCGTCGATTTCCGCAACACGGTGGTGGTTATGACCTCAAATCTCGGTTCGCAGCTTATTCAGGAAAAAGCGGGCAGCGAGCGTTATGAGGAAATGAAAAGTGCGGTTCTGGAAATTGTCGGCCGACATTTTCGACCGGAATTCATCAACCGGCTGGACGAGATAGTTGTCTTTCATCCTCTTGACAGGAAACAGCTTCGGGCCATTGCCAAGATCCAGGTCGATCTGTTTCAGAACCGCCTGGAGGATAGCGGCCTGAAGCTTGAAATCACCAGTGGGGCCCTGGATCTACTGGCAGAAGCAGGATTTGATCCGGTCTTCGGTGCCCGTCCTTTGAAAAGGGTGATTCGGCATCAACTGGAACAACCCCTGGCAAGAAAAGTTCTGGCGGGAGAATATGGGCCGGGAGATACTGTTTCGGTGGACGTTCGAGAAGGTGAACTGTTTTTTCGGTGAACTCAAGAGGAGATCTGACAAACAGATAAGCAGAGGATGGGTTGACTGTATCTTCCGAAATGAAATAAAAAACTAACCGGTCAACAGATGGTGGGTATTCATGAATCGCGGCAATTATGATTTTATCCCTGAAACGTGGTTTTGTAAATCAAGGGGCAACCTTGAGGTTCTAGAGCAGGTTGTCACCCTGGCAGTGGAACTTGCCAGAGAGGGCAGGGAAGGGAAAAAAGTGGGCACCATTTTTACGGTATTTAATGCCGACAAGGTGATGTCCCGTTCGCGGTGCATGATTCTGGACCCGCTTGCTCATCATAATGCTGCCCAAAAGAAGATAAATGATGTAAATCTGAGGGAAACCATCAAGGAGCTTTCCCAGCTTGACGGTGCGTTTGTGGTTGACGATGATGGAGTGGTACTTTCCGCCTGTAGATACCTGGATGTGAGCGTTGAAGAGGTGGTATTGCCCCTTGGTCTCGGCAGCCGTCACATGGCGGCGGCCTCAATCAGTAAGCAAACCGGTTGTGTGTCTGTAGCAGTATCTGAAAGCTCTGTCGTAAGGATCTTTATAGACGGGAAAATTGTCTCTGAAATCATACCGGAGATTTGGTTGTTGAAGCGATACGGCGTTCTTTTAGAGGGGGCTTACAGGAAAAAAACATAGATGACATTACAGTGCTTGACAAGGAAGTGGAATGATAAGAATTTTGCATTCCGGCCCGCCGTTCATTCCGACAGTGGGAAATGCACTTTTACAATCCGCAGCCTTGCTAAAACCGGATGTTGTCGTCGTCAGCGGTGATCTTACTCAACGGGCAAAACCAGATCAGTTTGAGGCGGCTAAGAACTTTCTTGAACAGTTGCCGAGGGCTCCCAAAGTAAAAGAGTTTTCTGAACTGAAAAATAGTCTCTGCCTGAATTGAGACTCAGAAGGATATGTGAATCATGCACATCTGTCTGATCTATAACAAACAAGCCGGAGCAGCTGATCTGATCAGCAAATTTATGTTTCATCTGGGTGCGGAACACCGCTGTGAATTGTGCCCAACATCTGTCGAACAACATGCCGGCCTGATAGCCCGTGAAGCCGTGCAAAAAGGGTATGATCGGATAGTGGCCGCCGGGGGTGACGGCACCCTCAACCAGATCGTCAACGGAATCGCTCCTGATTTTGATGCGGTGGAGCTTGCCTTATTACCGCTGGGCACTGGTAATGATTTAGGCAGAGTACTTAATCTGAGTGTTGATAATCAGGATGAGGCATGCGTGCGGGTCTTGAGTCGACGGGTTGAGCCGGTGGATGTTATCCGTATTTCCAGCGCTGATAGCTATTCCTAAAAACTCTTCTCAACCGAAACATAGCCGGCTCAGAAGAATTTATTTTATTCTAAAATTAACGGTTAAATATCTGCCATAAAAACCATTACGATCAAGGGAGAGGCGGATGGACGAGTTGTCCGGGATGCCTGGTGGATAACTGACCATAACAGGACATTCTCCTCTGACCAATCCAGCACCGCTGCATCTCCAGCACTCGTAGGGACCAATAGTTCCTCGACCATTACACTTTGAGCAGCGAAGTCGAACCGGGAGTTGCAGTCGAACATGCCCGCCTTTGGAGGCTTGGCCGGAAGTTAAAACAATTATCACAGTTCGTTCTTTCTCCATCCCATCTATGGGACGATTTTGTTCGTTGATGTTACTGGAAAGCAGGTCGAACAATGAATTAAATGACGGCATAGAGGAAAAGAATGAGTGTGTCAGTGAAGTATCATTTTGCCCTGGCGGTTCTTGTTCGGGAATGAACGGCTCCACCCTGTTTTGACGATAACCTGCCATCGGTTCAACATTCCTCGGTTTTTCCCGTCTTTGTCGACCACCCTGTATGATTTTATCATACATTTTTCGCTGCACAGGATCACCTAATACTGAATAGGCTTCCTGAATGGTCAGAAATGGAGAATTCTTTTGTCCATAACGGTCTGGATGAAATTCCTTGGCCAGCCTACGGTAGGCAGCTTTGATCTCTTCATGTTTTGAGTTTAAAGGTATTTCAAGAATTGAATAATAGTTTTTCGACATGGCAGTTCCTCCCGAACGTGAATATTATCCAAGAGCAATTTGAAACAATCTGCGCTCCTTATTTACCTGCTTTTTACACCATACAATGAGTCTCCAGGTGCAGCAAGCGTAAAAAATATTTGGAATATAGCCGATGGGACGAAATTTTCAAAGTTGAAAATTAACAGGGGAAAAGATCTTGACATTGGATCCGCGTTAGAACATACATTAAAGAGAAGATTTTTAAATCCCCGTTGCCCGGTATGTGGATTCCTCCTTTATCTTATCGTCATTTTATCGTTATCGGGTTTTTAAAAGGGTCTTTAAAAATCGCACCCAAAGCACAATCAACATGATCAAATGATCAAATAGTCAAATCGGCTGAAATTTATCTTCTTATGCCCGAGCCGTTGACAATTCAGTGGCACGTTTCTGTTTTTACCAGCAACATCACACGTTTGGTATGGGGTATATTGATATAAAACAGGCTTTACGTTCCCAATCTTATGTTTGTGATCCCAAGTGACGCTGCAGAGTTAAGCATAACTGTTTTTCTGGTAGAGAGAGCCAAGGCTCGTTGTAAGACAAACAAAGGCAAACAAAAGGAGGTAGTCTATGTGGACAAGATGGAGTGATTTAGATCGGATGCTTCGTACCATGGATCTGTTTCAAAACAGAATGGACAGGTTGTATCCTGAGTATACCAGGTTAAGGACCATCCCAGCTTGGGACATCGCCCAAGGCGGTCCAAAAACCAACCTTTACGATACGGGAGAGAGTCTGGAAATGAAGGTTGAAGTACCGGGTGTTGCCAAGGACGATCTCAGTGTCAAGGTTCAGGGCAATTATCTTGAGATCAGTGGATCTCAAAAGTCTGATGGGCCGGAAGGCTATACTGCGCTCAGGGTTGAAAGAACAGCGAAAACATTTACCCGAAGCCTCACCCTGCCTGCAGACGTTGACACCGGCAAGGTAGAGGCAAAGATGGCAAATGGTCTGCTGACCCTCACCCTTCCAAAGGTAGAGGCTGTAAAGCCAAAGCAGATCACAATAAGCTAAGGTCTTACTAATGGCGATTTAATTGCACGTATTAAGGAGGAGCTTCTCATGGGTGAAAAAACAGGTCTTGTAAGAAAGGAAGAATTACTGCCTGAAAAAAGGCGCGAAATAACAGCGGTAGTACCCCTTGTTGATATTTACGAAAATGACGATGAGATTCTACTGTATGTGGATATGCCAGGCGTAGATAAGAAAGATATTACTGTGGAGATAAATAACGGCCAGCTGACTCTAAGTGGTTTGCGGAACCTTGAAACCAAGGGATCTGTCCAGTGGGAAGAGTTTGGCGATGTTGAGTTTCAACGGACATTTTCAGTTCCCCAGACCATTGATATGGAGAAAGTCAATGCGAAATTGGAAGATGGTGTCCTGCATCTTCACCTGCTGAAGTCGGAGGCGGCCAAGCCACGACAGATTGAGATCAAGGTTGCTTAAAAAAAGATTTTCAAAAAGCACTGCCCCCATCTGTCAGGTGGGGACAGTGTCCCTGGAAATAGATCATAGAGAGTAAAATAAAACTGTGGGATAGAATCCAACGGGGAATGGAAGCCGGTTTTGATGCGACCATTTCTGCGGTTCACACCATCGCCCATAGAGCTGGGGAAGGTATAGAGCACTCGTCTGAGAAAGGTGTTATGACCGTCAAGATGCCACGCAAGGCCTTGTCGAAATCCGATGTGAAACAGATTGAAATTAGATAAGGGAAATGGCCGGGGCGTTGGAAATTATTTATAAAACAAGAAGGAATGTTTTGGAGTTTAACATTTTGATTGAGCTGCGTGGAAAGTTCCACTTTTTTGAAAGTTTATTTACGTACCAGACAAAGGAGGAAAAATTATGTTTGATTTAATTCCCAGACGCAAACGCCGTGGCAAGGATGTGGTCAGCTTCAGGAATGAGCTGGACAACCTGTTCAACCATTTCTTTGAAGTGGACACCCCCATTCATCGGTTCTTTGGTGAAGAGGATTGGACGCCCCGGGTGGATTTACAGGAAGGGACAAAGGAGATCACGGTAAAAGCCGATCTGCCGGGATGCGATTCCGAGGATATCAGCGCCACCCTTGACGGACGATTTTTAACCATCAAAGGTGAGAAAAAGCAGGAAAAAGATGAAAAAAAGGGCGATTACCATCATATAGAGCGCAGCTACGGTTCTTTCACCCGAACCCTTACCCTGCCTGCAGAGGTAGACCCTGAAAGCATTGATGCCTCATACAAGAAAGGGGTTCTGACCCTTGTGCTCAAGAAGACCAAACAGGAAGATACCGGTAAAAAAATCGAAATTAAAACAACCTGATTTTCTGAAACTTCCGGTGGCGAGGCTCTGATACCCAGCCACCGGAACACAAAATCTACATCAGAGAAGGGGGGGATCGGTGTTAGAATTTACATTATACCCCTGTTTGCAGCCATTTTTTGTTTCGATATTGTCAATATGTTACCGTTTAGATATCGTCAATACTCTATAGAGGAGGTGTCCAAATGGGAAACGGCGAACAAGAAACCTTTGAACGATTGCTGCAGTATGCGGGCATCACCATCAACGGTGATCGCCCCTTTGATCCAAAAATACACAACAAAGAGGTCTACCGCAGGGTCCTGAGTCAAAAAAACCTTGGCCTTGGCGAATCCTACATGGAAAAATGGTGGGACTGCAAGGCAATTGATCAGTTCATCGCAAAGATCCTGCAGGCAGACCTTACCAGGCACTTGAAAAAAGACTGGGCTACGGCCATGGAGATGTTCAAAGCTGCGGTTTTAAACCTCCAGCAGCCGAGTCTGGCATTCGGGGTTGGAGAAGCCCATTACGATATCGGCAATGACCTGTATGAGAGAATGCTGGATAAGAGAATGCAATACTCCTGCGGATATTTCAAGGAAACGGACGAGCTTGAAGAGGCCCAGCGGGCAAAGCTTGACCTTATCTGCAAAAAACTGCTGCTGGAACCGGGAATGGAGATCATTGAATTCGGCTGCGGGTTTGGCGGATTTGCACGATTTGCCGCTGAAAATTACCGAGTCAACGTAACCGGTTACACTGTTTCAAAAGAACAGGCAAAATTTGCACAGGAATACTGCAAAGGCCTGCCCATAACCATCCTGCTTGAAGATTACCGAAAAGCCCAGGGCCAGTATGACCGAGTCGTATCCATCGGTCTGATGGAGCATGTGGGGTACAAAAACTATCGAACCTACATGATGCTTGCCAACCGACTGCTCAAGGACGACGGAATGGTCTTTATCCATACGATTGGCGGGAACACGAGCAGCATTACCGCCAACCCATGGACCACAAAGTATATTTTTCCAAACGGCATGCTGCCGTCCATGGCACAGCTCTCAAAATCCATGGAGGGAATTTTTGTCGTCGAAGACTGGCACAATTTCGGCGAATATTACGACCGGACACTAATGGCCTGGCATGACAACTTTGTCCGGTCCTGGCCTGAGATCAAACAAAATTACACCGAATCCTTTTACCGCATGTGGAAATACTATCTGTTAAGCTCGGCAGGGGGCTTTCGCGCAAGAAGTATGCAACTGTGGCAGATCATCATGACCAAACCGGGACGACCCGCCCCTATCACCCGAATTTCGTGAGGAACGTAAATATTCGGGTTACTAATTATTGACACCTTCCGTTTATTAATTAAGGATGAGATAAGTACCAATTCGTGTGCATATACCTATAGCATCGTGCTGATAGAGGGTGTGTTTAAATAAACGACACAAAATTTGCATAGCCCTTGAACACGGGAAAAAACCAAATAACCCACGGGACATCGTCTATGGAAGCTGTAACACTCGCCTGCAATATCCTCGGTGGTCTGGTTCTGTTCATGTTCAGTATCTCGATGTTAAGCGATATCATGAAGAAAGTCGCCAGTATCCGTCTAAAAACAATCCTGGGAAAAGCCACAGCAAACCCCCTCAAAGGCCTGTTTGCGGGAACGATTGTCACCTTTCTGGTCCAGAGCTCAAGCGTAACAGTCCTCCTGCTGCTCGGCCTGGTCAATGCCGGAGTCATGAATCTGAGACAAGCCGTATATGTCATTCTCGGCTCAGAGATCGGAACCACAATCACCGCCCAGATCGTGGCCTTCAAAATTACCGTGTTCTTTTTTCCCCTTATCATAGCCGGTTTTGTCCTGCGCGCCGCATTCCCAGCCAGGGAGAACCTTAGAAACATTGGTGAGGCATTGTTTTGTCTCGGTTTGGTATTCCTGTCCATGAAGATCATGTCTGACGGAGCCAAACCAATCAAAGATTATCCGCTCATAATGGATGTGATTGTACAGTTCGGCAGATTCCCGCTCTACGGAATTATCATTGGCGCGATCTTTACCACAGTCACCAACAGCAGTTCGGCGACGACAAGCCTGGTCATCGCCATGAGCATGGAAGGAGTGGTTGATCTGACAACAGGCATTTCCCTGATTATTGGTGCAAATATCGGAACCTGCGTTTTGGAACTTATAGCCATTGTTGGAACAAATATTTCAGCCAAACGAACGGGGATGGCACAATTTGTCATAAACCTTATGGGAGCCTTGTTGATATATCCCTTTATCTTTCCATTTTCAGAACTCATCGCCTCCACTGCCCAGGATATTCCCAGACAGATAGCGAATGCGCATACGGTATTCAATGTGGCTGTCAGTTTTATATTTCTGCCTTTTACTTCAGCCTTGATATTCATATTAAAGAAAATTATCCCGGGAGAAGATATCAATGTGACGGAAACTTCACGGGGACTTGATGAAAATATCCTGAAAGTGCCTGCGCTGGCTCTGTACCAGGCGGAAGAAGAACTTCGTAAAATGGCCTTCCTTACCGAAGAGATGCTGAAACTGGCCAGGGCGGCATTCTTTGCAGGCGACAAAAAAGCCGGAGAAACCGTCACGAAACATAAGAAAACCGTCGAAGCAATGCACTACAATCTTACTAACTATATAGGCAAAATCACTGTGTTACTGCTATCCAACAGAGATATATCAAGAAGACGAGCCATTTCCCGTTCCTTGGCTGACATTGAACGGATTGCGGATTTGGCTAAAAATCTCGCTGAATATGCGAAACAAAAAGAAATTGTTTTCTCGGAACCGACAAAAAGAAAACTCGAAAAGATCTTTAATAAAACTGTCAACGTTTACAGTGCTGCTGTTCAGGCGCTCAAAAGAAAGCGTAAGGCAGTGATAACAAATGCGACTCGCCTAGAGAATATGACCGACTCGTTTGAACCGGACTATAGCAAAAAACATTATGGCCGGCTGAAACAAAGAAAGGGTATAACCGGTCTGGATCTCTTTTATCCCGTAGTGTTAAGGGATCTCGAACGGATTGGAGATCATTCGTACTATATAGTCGAGCACTTCAACGACCTCTGATTCACAGGCAATGATTTATCCCTCGCTCCACCCGTGCCGGTTATAAGGTAAGGGTAATACCGATACCTGGGGGAGATGAAATTCTTAAGGAAATTTCCGGGCTCATGATTTTGGGTCAGGTAATTACAAAGGAAAAGTCTATGATTCTAAAAAAACCTCCCCCCCGAATTCTGATTGTGACCCCTGAAGTCACCTATCTTCCCGACAACATGGGAAACATGTCCAACTACTCGGCCAAGGCAGGCGGCCTTGCCGATGTTTCAGCGGCCCTTATTTCGGCATTGTTTGACCTGGGCGGTGATGTCCATGTGGCCCTTCCCGATTATCGATCGATCATCAACGGGTATCTGCCCGATTTTTTCAACAAGGAGCTTTATAGAATCAAGGCACGGCTTGAGGATGAACGTATTCACCTTGCCGAAGACAGGATTTTTTACTATTTGACCCATGTGTATTCAGGTTGTTCAGACACCAACATCAAGGTCTCCCTTGCCTTTCAGAGGGAGGTGGTGAACAACATAATTCCCCGGGTAAATCCCGACATCATTCATTGTAACGACTGGATGACGGGCCTTGTGCCTTCCATGGCAAGGCAGATGGGAATCCCCTGCCTCTTTACGGTTCATAACATACACACTGTTACGGCCACCATGGCCGAAATAGAAGACCGGGGAATAGATGCGGCATCATTCTGGAAACAACTCTATTTCCGGTATCCACCTGGCAGCTATGAGATGGCGAGAAACATAACGCCGGTGGATTTTCTCACCTCCGGGGTGTTTGCCGCCCATTATGTGAACACGGTGAGTCCCACTTTTTTAAAGGAGATCATCGACCATCGCCACTCGTTTGTGGAGCCTTGTTTGCGCCGGGAACTCGCCAACAAGTGGGATGCCGGGTGTGCCGACGGGGTGCTCAACGCCCCTGATCCTGATTTTAATCCTGCCATTGACGAGATGATCCCCCACAACTATGGTCCCAAGAATCACAGGGAAAAGAAAAGGCTGAACAAACTTTACCTCCAGGAAGCCCTGGGGCTTGAGCAGGACGAAAACGCTCCCCTGTTTTTCTGGCCTTCCCGCCTTGACCCGGTTCAAAAGGGGTGTCAGCTCCTTGCAGATATCGCCTATGCCATGATAGATCGTTATTGGAAGGAAAATCTTCAGATGGTGTTTGTGGCAAGCGGTAAATTTCAGCGTTGCTTTAATGATATTGCCGATTTCCACGGCATCAAAAACAGGATGAGCGTCAACCCTTTTAGTGAAGGCCTCTCCCGCCGGGCCTTTGCCGGGGCTGATTTTCTTTTTATGCCGTCTCGTTTTGAACCCTGTGGTTTACCCCAGATGACCGGCTGCATATATGGCACCCTTCCCATTGTTTACAATACAGGAGGTCTCCACGATACAGTTAAGTCCCTTGATCTTTACAACAACAGGGGCAATGGTTTTGTGTTTGACCACCATGATTCAAACGCCCTTGCCTGGGCCATTGACCAGGCCATGGAGTTTTACCGTCTTGATGGGGATGTTAAAGAAGAGCAGATCCGTCGCATCATGACCCAGGGAGTGCTTGAATTTAACCATGCAGCCTGTGCTAAAAAATATATAGGGATCTATGAAAAAATGTTGCAAAGACCCCTTTTCTCCTGACACGGAAATATTCATGGAGGGGGCTTCCAATGTCACCTCCATTCACATTAGGGAGGAAGATGTGTTTGAGACCCTTTTGAAAATGGCCTTTGAAGAAGATCTGGGAACCCGGGGAGATGTCACCAGTGACGCTATCTTTGATGATCAGAAGGATGTTTACTGGTTGGTGGCAAAAGAGACGGGGATTCTCTGCGGTGTGGATTGTTTTGAAAAAGCCTTTGCCTATATTGATGAAACCTGCCAAATTAAGTGGTTCTTTACCGATGGGGAGAGGTTGAGATCCGGTGATGGTGTAGCCCGAATCTCCGGATCCATTCGAAGTATTTTACGGGCGGAGCGGGTGGCTTTGAATTTTATTTCTCATTTAAGCGGTATTGCCACACGGACCCGGGAATATGTGAGTGAATTGTCCGGGAAAACAAAATTGCTGGACACCCGGAAGACATTGCCCGGATGGCGCACTCTACAGAAATATGCTGTGACCTGCGGTGGCGGGATCAATCATCGCATGGGACTCCATGACATGGTAATGATCAAGGACAACCACGTTGATGGGGCAGGGGGCATTACCGCTGCGGTTAATAAGGTTCGCCGTAAATGGGGAAATCAGTTCAAGGTGGAGGTGGAAGCCCGTAACCTTAGGGAGGTAACCGAAGCCATATCAGCGGGTGCAGATGTGATCATGCTGGACAATATGGATATTCCCACCATGACCCGGGCCGTGGCATTAATCAATGGCCGGGCCGAAACAGAGGCGTCAGGTAATATGAACCTTTCACGCATGGGACCGGTATCCCTCACCGGTGTGGATTATATATCCGTGGGGGCTTTGACCCATTCTGTCACTGTGTTTGATTTTTCAATTAAAAAGATCTTTGCCTGATACTCGATGATCCCACCTTTCCAGGGCGATTGGGGAAAGCGGGATCAGGAAAACTTGAGGATAGCAAAAAAATGAACGATGATGCAGTAAAAATAAAACACCGACTGGGAAACCGTCTGGTCATTCCGGCCCATCATTATGAGTTGGATGAAATTGTCGAATTGGCTGATTTTCTGGGAGATTCATATAAGCTGGCCGTGGATTGTTCCCGGACCAAGGCGGAATATATTGTTTTTGGTGGGGTGAGTTTCATGGCCGAGGGAGCGGCTCTCCTGGCCGGTCCCGACCAGAAGGTGTTGATACCCGATCCCCAGGCCGGGTGTCCCATGGCGCAGATGATCACGGCTCCCCAGGCAAAAGCTGTGTATGAACATCTTTCCACCTGTTGTGACCGTAGGATCATTCCCATTGTATACATTAATTCCCATGTGGATATGAAGGCCTTTTGCGGTGTCCATGGCGGCACCGTATGTACCAGCTCCAATGCTTCAAAAATTGTTAAACGGTTTCTGGACGATGATAAATCCGTGTTTTTCTCCCCGGATTATAATCTGGGTATTAATACGGCCAATGATCTGGGCATTCCCCGTCATGAGGTGGTAACCGTGCGAAGGGACGGTACCCTTGAAGGGGATGATCCTTCATCGGCAAGGCTGTTTCTGTGGGACGGTTTCTGCTATGTCCATAAAACCTTCACCCTGGACGATATCACCCAACTGCGCTCAAGCCACCCTGATATCCAGATCATAGTGCACCCAGAGTGTGAGGAAGAGGTGGTAACGGCCTCGGATTATGCCGGTTCCACCGCCATGATTTACAACACCGTAAAGAATGCCGCCCCCGGAACCGTCTGGGGGATTGGCACAGAGTACCGATTTGTGGCACGCATGGCAGAGACATTTTCCGATAAAACCATCATTCCCTTAAAAAAGTCCATCTGCCATGACATGAGCCGGATTACCCTGGAAAAACTCACGGCCTCCCTCAGGTCCATTGAGACCTTTACCAGGGGGGAAGGCCCTCTGATCCACCCGGTTACCGTTCCTGAGGCATTGAAAAAAGACGCCGGAACGGCATTGCAGCGAATGATTGATATTGTTGAGGCAGCCTGATGGAACATGTTTATGATGCCGTTGTGGTGGGTACGGGAATTGCGGGACTTTCAGCGGCCATCATGCTAAAGGAGCATGGGCACGACGTGGTGGTTCTGAGCAAGGCGGACAAGGCTGAAGATACGGCAACCAATCTGGCCCAGGGCGGCATCATTGCCTGGCATGAAACCGATACCTCAAGATTGCTGGAAGCGGACATTCTGCGGGCCGGATGTGGATATAACCTACTATCTGCCGTGCATCTCATTGCGGAAAAAGGGCCTGAACTGGTGTTTGATTTTCTCATTGACAAGGTGGGAATCGAATTCTCAAAAACAGAAGAAGGAAAGCTGGATTACACGGAAGAGGCGGCCCACTCCCGGCGGCGCATTCTCCATTTTTCGGATCACACCGGAGAAGAGATTCAACGGGCACTCATTGCCTATGCCGAAAAAATCAATTTGACCATTTTAACGGGTCATACGGCCATTGATCTCATCACCAACAATCACCATTCCCGGGATACCCAGGAGATTTACCGTCCCTGTGAGGTGATGGGCGTCTATGTGCTCAACAGTGAACAAGACCGGGTGGAGACTTTTTTTGCCCATAAAACAGTGTTGGCCACAGGGGGGGTGGGAAATATTTACCAGCACACCACAAATCCCATCTCCGCCACAGGCGACGGGCTCAGCATGGCCTATCGGGCCGGTGCGGACATCATCAATGCTGAATTCATGCAATTTCATCCCACCTCGCTGTTTCACCGGGATATCAAACGCTTTCTCATCTCAGAATCCCTCCGAGGGGAGGGGGCTCAGCTTGTGGATCACCAGGGCCGGCGGTTCATGGAAACCCATTCGAACTTGGGTGATCTTGCCCCCCGGGATGTGGTGGCCCGGGCCATCTACGAGGAGATGGCCCATGCGGGCAAAGAGTTCATGTTTCTGGACATTGCCTCCCACTATAAGGGTGATACCCCCATTCCCGAAAGGTTTTCTAAAGTTTATCATACCTGTCTCAAGGGGGGGATCGATATCACAAAGGAACCCATTCCCGTGGTGCCGGCAGCCCACTATTTTTGCGGGGGTATTAAGGTGAACCGCTTTGGCAGGTCCACCCTTTCCCACCTTTACGCCATCGGCGAAACCAGCTGCACCGGGGTGCATGGGGCCAATCGTCTGGCATCCACCTCCCTCCTGGAGGGGCTTCAGTGGGCAAGGCAGGCGGCGGATCATATTCATCAAGATTTTACCGAAATCAATGGAAAACGACTGACCCAGATTCCAGACTGGCACTCCCCCAGTCAGGTGGAAGATTTTGATCCGCTTCTTTTCCACCAGGACTGGAAGGTGATTCAGCTGACCATGTGGAACTATGCCGGGATTGTAAGGAGCCGACGGGGGCTGGAACGGGCCCGGTCGGATTTGAACTACCACGCCCACCGTATCATTAAATTTTACCGATCAGCGCGGTTGAACCGCCAGATCATAGAGTTGAGAAACGGGGTGGAAACCGCTTTTATTATTGTCAAGGCAGCCATGCGCAATAAACAGTCCATTGGGTGTCATTATGTTACCAATTTTTGATTACAGGATATTCCTTTGGGTAAATCTACCTTTATCATCTTTTTGAACCAGCAGAAGTTCCTGGGATATATGGGGATGGCCAACCGGGATAACAAGTCTGCCGCCGGGCTTGGGCTGTTATAGGAGAGACTGGGGGATATGGTCAACGGCAGCCGTGACGATAATTCCGTTAAAAGGGGCATGTTCCCGTCATCCCAGGGAAGCATCTCCCTTGCGTATTTCAACATTATCGTAGCCGAGTTTTTTAAGAGGCTGTTCCGTTTTCAGTGCAAGGAATGGTACTATTTCAATACTGTTGACTGTCTCTTCTGAAATGAAACAAGCATTTTTTGAGCATCAGTCTCATCAACATCATCCCAGTGCTGGTAGGCAGAGGCTACGGCAAATTGCGATCCACTGCGTATGTTTGCACAATATAGTGCATCAATTTCGTTCATTATCTGCACAAGGGATTCCTCATGGGCAGTAGGCACGGCAACTATTATTTTCACGGCACCGCTATTGCGTAACGCCTGGACAGCTACGCGCAGGGTGGAACCAGCGGCTATGCCGTCATCCACGATTATGACAGGTCGATGCTGCAGATTAGACCACGGCTTATCACGACAAAAGAGTTTGATCCGTCGTCGTACTTTGCCCAGGGCCTCCTGGGTTTGCTGCTCTACGGTCGATTGATCCAGTCTATAAACGTCAACATATCCCTGGTTGATCCAGACTGACCCATCAAAACCAACGGCACCGAAACCAGCCTCTGTAGTCCAGGGGAGTAAAATTTTGCTTACTACAGCTACGTCAAGAGAGAGGTTGAGAGACCCGGCAACCTCGACGGCAACCGGCAGACCACCGGAAGGAACGGCAAGAACCAGCGCCTTGCTATCCTTCCATGTATGCAGCATATCTGCCAATACCTGCCCGGCATGTCTTCGATTCCGAAATACGCCTGTTTTCTGGCGTAACTCTGGTATCTCATAGAGTTTGCTGTCCATGACCTCACGATAACCTAAAGTGAACCCAATATCAAGATCGATTTTTCCTGGTAACGGTAACTCGTAGATTGTCACCCGTCCACTCTTTGCCCAACTTCGTCTATCTCCCTGGGCATTCAATCACCCGGCCCGTTCCGACCACCTGCCCGGCTCTTCAGCAACATCAAGATCGATAGCATCATCCATGTGGGGGCTCCCCTTGTGGGTGCCCTTGCGGGATAGAGGTGGAGATTGAAGATTCCTCTTGACACAGTAAGGTGGTAGTTTATAATAATTTGTATGGTGCTAATTTTCTAAACCTTTTATTTTTCGTCACTATTTCGCCATCGTTTCGTAGCTGTTTCGTCGCCAGTTCTATTTTTCAACCTTTTTTTATCGTTCACTTTTCATTGTCCGGCAGATGCAACTCAAAAAACAGGAGGATACCATGGAACTTAAACAGGGAGATCTTTTCTGGGGAATGGACAACGACTTTGTAATTAAGGTCATGGATGAAACCGAAAAGAAAAATGTTGGTGAGGGTACTATCCTATTTAAAGAAGGAGAGGCTGCAGATCATTTCTATATCCTGATCAAGGGAAGGATAAAGCTCACCATCGGAGATACGGGACCGGTTGTCTATATGGCAAAGGAGGCAGGCCAGGTAATTGGATGGTCAACCCTTCTTGGCAGGGATAAGTATTCTGCAACGGCAACCTGTATGGAAGAATCGAAAATGTTAAAGGTTGACAAAAAAAGTTTTCTTGATGACCTTGCAAAGGCTCCTGGGAGTGAAGCACTTTTTTTCAAAAGGGTCGCAGAAATGCTCGGAGATCGACTGGTTTCCGTCTACCCCAGCATCGCTTAAAACATTTTAATCCGATCTACAGCTACCCCTCAGGGAGTATGAAACTTAAGGCAATGCTGCTCTTTCGTGAAAATATTGCCTGTAGAGCTTTCTTTGGTTTCACGCTTTGAGGAAGGTCAAAGAAAAAGCTTTAACCACGAAAGAGACAAAAAACACGAAAGAATGGGTTTTTTTCCCAGTATCCTTGATTTGAAGGATGCCTCTCTCTTTCGTGTTTTTTCGTGCCTTTCGTGGTTAACAAGTGTAAGTGTAAATTACTATTATGCTGATATAAAGGATACCCTATTTTTTCTTTTTAAGGGCCTCCATGAGAAGGGCGCCCATGTCTCCCATGGGTTCTGCCTCCTTTTGGGGAGCGGCAAACTGTCGCCATTCGTCGGAATCCTTCATCTCTGGAGGGGCAAGGGAGATTCGGCGTTTTTCCTCGTCGGCCGATTCCACCATCACGGTCACCTTGTCTCCGGGCTTTAGCGAGTCGTAGTCCGAAGGTTTGGACGCCTTGGATATTACAGATGCCGGCAGGAGTCCTGTAACGCCCGGTTCCAGGCTGAGGAATATTCCGAACGGCTCTTTTTTTTCGACCGTTGTTTCGACAATGGTGCCAGGGGCATATTTTTCAAAGATTCCGGTCCAGGGGTCCCCCAGGGCATCCTTTATGCTCAAGGATATGCGCCGTTTCTCAATGTCGACATCCTTTACCACCACCTGGATCATTTCGCCGAGGGTTACAACGTCGTCGGCCTTCACGATTCTCCGGGTGTGGCTCATTTCACTCAAGTGAACCAGCCCGTCCATGCCGGGAGCTATTTCAACAAAGGCGCCGAAGGGGGCAAGGCGAACCACCTTGCCGGTGAGCTGATCCCCAGGGGCAATGGTGCCGGCCTGGGAATCCCAGGGATCTTCGGACAGGGCCTGCTTGATGGAGAGGGATATCTTGGGGATGTCTGCTCCCTCCTTTGCCTCGATTTTTAAAATTTTGACCTTGACTGTCTCATCCTTGGCCACAACCTCTTCGGTCTTATCCACCCTTGACCAGCTGAGCTCTGAAATATGGGCCATGCCTTCAATGCCCGGAACAAGCTCGATGAACGCCCCGTAGGGCATGAGCTTGGTGACGCTGCCGGTGACGATATCGCCCTCCTTGGCCTCTTTGAAGAACTCATCCTGGCGCTCTTTGTTCTCGAGATTCAGAAGGTCCCGGCGGGAAACCACGATGTTGCGGCCCCCCTCCTCAAACCGGGTGATGATGAAGTCAAATATGCTGCCCACATAGGATTCGGTATCTTCAACGTATTTTGTGTCCATCTGGCTTACCGGGCAGAAGGCCCTTTTACCCATGATAGTGACGTTGAATCCGCCCTTGATGGTTCCTGCGACCTTTCCTTGCACCGGGGTGCGGGTATAGGATGCCTCTTCGAGCATGGTTGCGGTGCCGGCACCTGACAGGGATTTTGATAGGGTTATTTCGCTCTCGTTCATGGACACCACGTAAAGGGAGATCATATCCCCTACTGCATGGTTGAACTCTCCATCCTTGTCTAAAAGCTCGGCCTTGTCCACCACTCCATCGCTCTTTGCGCCCGTGCTGATATATACGGCATTCTGACCGATGGAGATGATCTTTCCCTCTATCTTGTCACCCTGGCGGATATCGTGGTTAATTTCTGCATCATAGGAGGCAAACATCTCTGCAAAGCTTGCCTCTTCCTGATTGTCAGATCCATTGTCTCCAAATTCGTCAGCCATCATTTCTCTCCTGAACATCAAAAGTTAAAACACTTTTTTATACAATCCATAATGGGGTGTCAAGTCATATGGTCTCGGCAATGGAGACAGTTCGATCCCCAAGTGCATTGACATAGCTTGCCATCTCATTGTCATACCAGCCATAAATTACGGCAGTGGTCACGGGGATGCGGGCGATTTTCCGGTCAAGGCTCTTGAGAGTTGCAGGATCGAGGCCCTTGACCTGGCCGAGATCAATTTTGATTTCCGCCGTCCTTGTATGGGTCTCATGGCCTTCGATGATGGCGGTGGCCCTTGGGGTACCCACAATATCGGAGGATACGTTCTGCTGTTCGGTGAACATCAGATACCCGTCGTTTTTTTCTTCCGCGGTTTTCTGGTAAAGGCCGTTTATAAGAGCCCTGGTGATGGGCGAATCCTTGGGGGTATCCTGGATGTTCAGCACAAGGATGATCAATGAACCTGAAGCCGTGGGTATTCTGACCGATTCTGCCATGAATCCGATGGTCTCCATCTCAGGGATCACCAGAACCAGGGCCTTTGCAGCACCGGTTGAGGTGAGGATAATGTTGTTCATGATACTGCGGTTCTTTCTGAGATCCTTTGCCCCACTTTGGGGAAGGCGGTCAAGCACCTGCTGGGAACCGGTGGCAGCATGGACGGTTGCCATGGATGCGGACATAATTCTGTCGGCACCAAAGTAGTCAAGCTGGGGCTTCATCATGTGGGCAAGGCAGTTGGTGGTGCATGAGGCGTTGGAGATCAGGGTGTGAATTCTTGGATCGTAATCTTTATCATTGATACCCATCACCGTTGTTATGGCATCTTCAGGCATGGAGTCTCCCTCCCTTACCTTGAACGGAGCACTCACCACAACCTTTTGCGCTCCACACTCAAGATGGCCCCGGACCGATCCTCCTGGAGCGTCAAAGGGGAGGTTGGGGTCGAGAAAACTGCCGGTGGTGTCCACCACAAGGCGTGGGCCGTGATCTTTCCATCCTATATCCCGGGGGTTGCGTTTGTCCCGCAGGATTGTCACCCGTACGCCGTTGATCTCCATGGTTCCAGAGGTCTCGTCAATGTCGGTGATAACCGGCAGAGCTCCCTGACCGTGGAGGAATGAGTCAAGGCGGCCGTAGGTGGTGTCCCTTTCAACGTAGTGGGCGATGTCTTTGAGGGATCTGCCCGCTTCCCTGCCGATATTGACTACAATTTCGTCAAAAAACCCCCGACCCACATGGTGCCATAGGGTGAGTTTGCCGATTCTTCCGAGTCCGTTAATCCCAAGTGTCCTTGAACTCTCTTCGTTCATGGTTTTTCTCCTATAGTTCGTTAACCTTCAGGTAGCCCTTATATATCAATCCCTCCCTGCCGTCCATGCTGATAAAGTCTCCGGACTTCATGAGGGTGTTTGCAAATTTGCACTGGCGCTTTTTTTCATTGCTCATGAGGTTCTCGCAGCCGACCACGCAGGTCTTTTTAAGGCTGTGGGCCACCACCGAGGCGTGGGAGGTGACGCCTCCCCTGGCGGTCAGGATACCGTCGGCAGCATAGATCTCCCTGATGTCATCGGCCACCGTGTCACCCCTTATCAGGATCAGCTTCATGTCGGGCTCCTCCTGTCTCCACCGCTTGATCTCCTCCAGGGTGAAGACGATTCTTCCGCTCATGGGGCCGCCCGATACACCGATACCCCTTCCAAGGTACTCAACTGCGCTCAGGTCGTCTACATCAAAGGATCGGATCACGTTTCTTCCCCTGACGGACATGTCCCTGGTCTGGAGCAGGTAGAGGTCCTTGTAGGCCGGGCTTTCAAAGGTGAATTCCATCTCCTGGGGATCCCAGTGGTTGTCGTAGATGATGGAATGGGCAATGGCCTTGAGATTGCTGTAGAGTACGGGAAATCCCGACTCCAGGCTGATGCCGCTGCCCCGCTGTTCGATCTCCCTCTGCATTTCAGATATGGGAAGGGTTCTGACAAGTCCGGACACCACATCTTCGCCCTGGTTGCCGATGGTGAAATCTCCCCAGAGCCTCAGGGTGTCGCCGGGAAGCCTCGGGCTGTGGGTGAAAAAGACCCCGGAGCCGGACTGGCTTGAGATATTCCCAAAAACCATGGCCTGGACAGTTACGGCCGTACCCCATTCATCGGAAATCCCGATGATCCTTCGATAGGCCCTTGCCCTGGGGGAGTCCCAGGAGGTAAACACCTTGTTAATGGCCAGATAGAGCTGATCAATGGGGTTTTCAACCATCTCGATGCCCGAATCAAGGATCATGTTCTTATAGGTAATGGAGAGCAGCTTCATCTGTTCACCGGTGAATTCCCGTTTCAGGGGCACTCCATTTTTCTTTTTGAACTTGTACATGATGGAGTCAAAGTCGTTGCGGTTAAGGCCGAAGGACATGCCATACCCCTGGAGGAATCTGCGGTAGCAGTCCCAGGCAAACCAGGAGTTGCCGGAAATCTTTGCAATGCTCTGGGCGATCTCCTCGTTGATGCCCACGTTCATGTAGGATTCCAGCATGCCGGGCTGGGAGATGGATGAACCGCTTCTCACCGACAGGAGCAGCGGGTTTCTGGGATTACCGAAACATTTCCCCGTGCTTCGTTCAAGGATGGCAAGGTTGGCCGTAATCTGCTTTCTGAAGTTGTTTCTGGCCGATTCATAGGTGTTGATCAGCTCCTGGCATCGGAACGCCTCGGTGGTGATGACAAAGCCCGGGGGCACCTGCCATCCCATGCGTTTCAGCTCGACCAGGTTGAGTCCCTTGTTGCCAAGGTGGATGATGTGGTGTGTGTGTCGCCTCCTGTCCCCGATCTCGGTCATGGCATTGTTGGGGTCATAATTGAAGAGCTTGTTGAGTAGGGTTTCAGACAGCTTTTCACTCTGGTGGAACATGGTGTTCATGATCCGGTTGAGAAACACATCCAGCTGCTGGAGTCCCAGGGAGGTGACGATCTTGTCCCGGAAGAAGATGTCCGCCACCATATGGGCGAATTTTTTCCTTTCAATCTCCTTGTCTTTGGGCAGAAATTTTTCAAGGATCTGATCTTCCGGCATTTTTTCCATGATCTGGAGGATGTTCCTGCCGTGAATGGTGTGGAAGTTGTCGTCAATGATGTTTTTGACGGCCCGGGAAAATCCCTTGAAGATGTCGATGTACTGGGTAAAGGAAAATTCCCTGATGCCTATGGAGTGGGTCAGAAGCTCAAGCTGTGTCTTCATCCTGTTGGACGAGATGCCGTCCACCCCCAGAGCCTTTGCAAATAGTTCAAGGATTTCAAGTATCTGGGAAAAGGTCGCCTTGGTGATCAGGCTCAGATCAATGGAGTTGATAAGTTCCTCGAACAGCACGTTTAAAATGGCCTCGATGCGCAGCGTAAGGCCCAGGGCGTCAAACTTCGCCTCGTGGTAACTTCCATACACAGACGGGATGTCCACGGCAATGTGACGCTTGTGATACATGTTTTCCCTGACTTCAAAGGTCCGATCGGAGAGGATCAGCTCCTTTAGCTGGGATAGAAAATCGAGCAGCCCGGCGATTTTAAGCTTAAGGTCTGTCTGGGCCAGGGCGTGTTTGAGCTTGCCCGTGTCTGGAAGGTCTTCGGATTTAAGCTGGGCAAGATAGCTGTCAAATTCGATGTTATCGAAGTTGTACTTCTGGTTGAGGAGCCGGTAAAACTCCAGAGTAAGAACGGCCCGCTCCCTGTCAAGGTTCGACGCCCCGTCAACCCGATTGATCATGGTGGTAAGGGTGGACTCCCCTTGGGTCAGCAGATCCTGGGGCAGGTTTACACCCTGATTCTCAAGCTCTGAAAAGATTTTTGTCATGCCCCGGGTGTAGGGTCCGGTCTCCTCTGTTTCATCATAGATCAAGGGGGGAATAAAGGGCCTGAGAACCTGCTTGTCTGCCGTTTGCCAGAATATGATAACAGCCTCGATGAAGTCCACCACCCGGCTGCTGCTCTCCACATGGCTCTGCTTTCGAAGAAAATGAACCAGGGTGTCCTTGCGCATGGACGCCTCGTCAAGCTTGGTTGAGATATCCCTGAGTTTTCCTTCAGCCCCGATTTCGTTGAAAAATGCGGGCAAAAGACGTGCAAGCTGTTTCACAAGGTTGTACACAGGTGCGATTTTTTTGCCGAGAAAAGCGGTGATATCCCTTGGAAAGAGGTCTGTATCCTTGATGTAAACTCCGCCGCAGGATAGAAAGATGATCAGGGCCGACATAAGACGGGCCGACCGCTTGGGCTTCTGCCCGATCAGCTCCATCCAGTTGCGGATGTTTTGAACATGGGTGTCGTTGCCTATAACCTGCCAGTCGTTGCCCATCCCCTTGATGTTTGGCGTGTGGAATCCAAGATCAACCACCTGGTCGATGAAGTGGTTGATTACCTCCACCTCCTCGGTTAGGTAGACGGCTTCGCCGGATTTTAACACACAGTTCAGAACCGTCTGGGGAAATATGCCGTCAAGCTTGCGCAATACGCCAAAGGTCTTGTCGATGATGGCAAGATTGTTCTTATAATTTTCATGGCCTATGAGCCAGGTAAGGGAACGGTTGATGTCCCCCAGGGCATCCTTGTGGATCATGGCAAGACCCGGGGTGTTCATGATGTAAAAGAGAAACATCACCTCCAGGCGTTTGCTCGATATCTCGTCGTCGATGCTCTGGCTGATCTTACCTGGCATCTTCCTGAACAGGGTGGCGATCTCCTTGTATCCGGGAAGGGTGACAAGTTTTTTCCCAAGCTCAATGGAGTATATTGGTTCGGCCAGGACCATGGAGCGCAGCTCCTCCTGCCAGATGAGGAACTGTCGAAGGGAGGTGTCGCTGATCAACCCTTCAGACAGGTTGTCCAGGACCGTGGGGGCAGCCTCTTTTTTGATCCACACCAGGGGGTCCTCGAGCTCCAGCCAGTAGGAGAAGGAAAGATCGTAAAACCGGATGAGGAACCGGTTCAGGATTGCACTGTTTTCGGTTTCCCGGGTTTGAATCCAGGCCTGTTCATGGTTCTGGGGCTGGTCAAGAATTTTGATCAAGAGCCTGGCAAGCCTGTCAGGTTGAAAATAGCTCGTGACAAAAAGATGAAACTCGGTGTCTGAAAGTTCAAGGGTCTGAACGAGAATGTTTTTAATGCAGGGCAGAAATCTTGGCATTTCGGTTGAGGCATCGGTCAGCACCTGCTTCAAAAAGAGCAGGAGGTTTTCAGCGGCATCCTCCCGAATTCCCCGGTCTTTATTTTCAATAATGGCCCTGAAGAAAATGTCGGCAAAAATCTGGACGGCATGGGGACCTTCGGGATGGGGGCGCAGCAGGTGGAAATAACCAAGGGAGAAGCTCCTGGCCTCTTTGACGATGAAATCCCAGTTTTTGTAGGGGTGGGAAAGTTCTTCTAAAAAGACGTTGAGTCTCTTTAAAATGCCATAGTAGTCGGCCATTATTGCCTGGAGCGGTGCGTATCTCGCATCTATGGTTACATCTACATGATAATCCGCAAGGTTAACCTCAAGTGCGCTTGACTTCATTTTTTATAAGAAACTCCCGTCGAAACATCACTGTGCGAGTCTCGACTTTAGAGCCCTCTTTGGTTATCCTGACCGGAACATTCAAAACCAAAGGGGCGAAACATTTAAGAGGGGTCAAAATGACCTCCGACGTTTTGCGGTTCCGGTCAGGATAACCAAAGAGGGCGGGATGACACTAGTGTCCATCCTGCACCATCGTGTTTCATTCCTCGTTGTGTCTGCCAGGACATGGGGTTTTTTTATATGAAACTCCCGCCGAGCTTGCCACCACAAAGGGTGACTGTAAGGGATCGCCCCTACAGTCAGCCACTACCTACTGTCTACTGCCAACCGAATAATACTCCTGACAGGGGTTAAAATCAATGTAATAGGCCCAAAATGGTGGTGAGATCCTTGTCACACCACAAGCTCCTTGATGAAATCCATGAGGTGGCTGAGGTTCATTATAGTCCTGACCTCGTGGCAATGGGCCTTGTAGGTCATGATTTCACAGTCTCCGGTGGTCCAGGTTCGGGCATGTTCCGGTGTGAGCCAGATGATCCTGCGGCAATGTTCCCTCATTTGGGCAAGGATGTTTGCCTGGGGGTTGAGAAAGTTGGAACGGCCGTCCCCGAGGATGATCAGGGTGGTCTTCTGGTTGAGGTCGTTCATGTGGCTTTGCCTGAAGGCCTGGAGCATGCTCCCGTAGTCTGTGGGGAGATTTCGGTTTATAGTCGCATCTTCCAGGGCTCTGTCAATGGCATGGTTGATGGGCAAACTGTCAAACAGGTCTGTCACCTCCACAAGGTCTGCAACAAAAACAAAGCTTTTGACCCTGAAAAAACATTCGTGCAGGGAGTAGAGAAGGGTCAGCATGAAACGGGCACCCGACCAGACTGAACCTGATACGTCGCAAATGGCAAGTATGCTGCTCTTTCTGGGTGGTTTGTTCCTAAACACGATATCAAGGGGTACTCCCTGGAATTTTCCCGAGTTCCTGAGGGTCTTCTTGATGTCGATGGCTCCCCGGTTCTTGACGGCAAACCTTCTTGAGGCCCGGTCCTTGAGCTTTCGAACGAGCCTTTCAACAACCGCCTCCATCTGATTTACCTCCAGGGGGGTGAGGTTTGCAAGGGGTTTGTCTGAAACAAGGTCATTGGAAGGTGCGGTCACCGTGGCCTGTTCCTTGAGGTCGTTTATCTCTTCAGGTTCCCGGGTGGCGAGGTCCAGGGCACGGTCCAGGCGATTCATGAACATCCTTTTCAACGATGCTGAATCCCGGCCCTGGTGGGTCTGATCCACAAGCGTCTCTATCCTGGATCTTAAGGCGTTGATCTGGAGCATGATGGATAGCTTGCTTGAAAGCTGACCCATGTTGGACTTGAAAAAGCGCTGGGCCGGTTCCTCCATTGTGTGCATTCGATGGAGCTGGTGGATGAGGCTCAGGGGATCATTGTCGAGGAAATCCACCAGGGCGTGATCCATTGGGTCCTGGTCTGTGGAGTCATGGTCGGGCCTTTGTCGAAGTTCCTGATCCAGCAGATCAACAATGCGTTCTGCCCCGGAATCAGGAATGTTCTCCTCGTTTTTTTCGACCCGGTTGAAAAAAAGGTCAAAGATGTAGTCAAATCGGGCCTGATCCCTACGGCTCTTGACAAAGTTGGCCCGCAGGACAAGGCGGAATTCGACGGGGTCGGCCGGGTTGACAAGTCCGAGGTGGCGTGCGGCATCGATCACTTCGCCGGTGGAAACCCTGAGGTCAAAGGCCCTGCAGCAGGCGGCAAATCCGGTTAAAATATCTAACATGCCTAGCCCAGAATTTCGTTGACAGCACAACGGGCAAGGGCAGTGTCTTCCCGGTATTTGAGAACGATGTTGAGGGTGTCCGTGACCGTATCCGGGGTAAGGACTTTTGCGTTTAATGCCATGAGGGCCCTTGCCCAGTCCAGGGTTTCGGAGATGCAGGGTTTTTTTTTGAGGTCAAGACCTCGTATCCGGGTAATGGCATCGATCAACTGGGCCGCAAGGCTCTGGTCGATGCCGGGGATTTTCATCCGGACGATCTCCATCTCCCTCTCCTCGGTGGGATAGTCAATGTAGAGGTGGATGCACCTGCGCTTTAAGGCGTCGCTCATCTCCCTGTAGTTGTTGGAGGTAAGAAGGACAACGGGGATGGTCACGGGCTTTTTTGTGCCGATTTCAGGGATGGTCACCTGGAAGTCACTCAACAGTTCCAGGAGAAAGGCCTCGAACTCCGGGTCCGATTTATCCACCTCATCAATCAGAAGCACCACAGGGTCAGGGGAGAGGATTGCCTGGAGAAGGGGCCGGGGCTGGATAAATCGTTCTGAAAAAAAGGCGTCCTCCTGGCTTGCTATCCTTTCGATGGCAACGGACAGGGTGTCGGCATCCTTTATAACCGTGTTGATTCTCTCTTTGACCATCTGGGTGTAGAGGAGCTGTTTTGCATACTCCCACTCGTATAATGCCTTTGCCTCGTCAAGCCCCTCGTAGCATTGGAGCCGTATGAGACGCCTTTCAAGGCAGGTGGCAACGGCCTTGGCCAGCTCTGTCTTGCCTACCCCGGCCGGCCCCTCGATAAGAACGGGCTTGTCGGTTGCAAGGGCCAGGAACACCACGGTGGAGATCTCTCTCGATGCTATATAGTTTGCCCGGGCAAGACCCTGCTGCACCTGATTCACATCGGTAAATACGACAGTCCCGGAATCCTTTGGTTTGAGTATTTTGTTCACCGGTAAAAATCCTTGAAGGCCGTCACAACGGTGTCAATGTCCGTGGATGAGACGTTGAGGTGGGTAACGAGCCTCAGATTGTCGCCTTGGGGGATGGCAATGCCCCTTTGGCCCATAAAGGAGATCAGCTCCCTCGTCCGGCTCTTTATCCGGACAAAGACCATGTTGGTCAGGGCCGAATCCGGGCCCAGGGTAAGTTCGTCAATCTTGCCAAGGGCCTCGGTGAGACGGGCCGCATTATCATGGTCCCAGGCAAGCCTTTCAATGTTGTTTTCCAGGGCAAAGATGCCGGCCCAGGCAAGTATGCCTGCCTGGCGCATGCCGCCGCCGACCATTTTGCGCCATCGCCTGGCCCGATTGATCAGAGCCTTACTCCCACAGAGAATAGACCCCACCGGGGCGCCAAGGCCCTTGGAAAGGCAGACAGATACCGAGTCAAATGGCTCGGCAATGGTTCTTGCTGGAACTTTTAACTTCACAGCGGCGTTGAATATCCTTGCCCCGTCCAGGTGAAATTTTAAACCTTTTGTCCGGGCAAGCCCTGCGGCTGACTTGATATACTCCATGGGGAGCACTTTCCCCCCCTGGGTGTTTTCAAGGCAGAGGAGGCGGGTCTTTGCAAAGTGGAAATCGTCGGGCTTGATGGCCTGTTCAACCTTTCCAAGATCAAGGGTGCCGTCCTGCTCAAACTCGATGGGCTGGGGCTGGATACTTCCGAGAACGGCGGCACCGCCCGCCTCATACTTATAGGTGTGGGCCTGCTGACCCACGATATACTCGTCCCCCCTGGCACAGTGGCTCATGAGGGCCAAAAGATTGGACTGGGTACCTGACGAACAGAAGAGAGCCGCCTCCTTGCCCATGATTTCCGCCGCCAGGGCCTCCAGGCGGTTGACCGTGGGGTCTTCTCCGTAGACATCGTCGCCCACCTCGGCCCCGGCCATCCCGGCCCTCATTTTGGCACATGGTTTTGTTACTGTGTCGCTTCTGAGATCGATCATTTGTTTTCCCTTTACTGCAATTCTCGTTTTGGTTTTACACTAGAGGCAACGCCCCCTACGCTGACATTTACCCCCGCATGAACAGCGCTTTGACAATGTGCTGGACCATGGCCGGGTTCTCCTTTAACCTTCTTGTGGAGTATCCGAACCAATCCTTGCCAAAGGGTACGTAGATCCGCATGGGAAAGCCCCTGTCAAGGATGGATTTCCTCAACCTTGGTGTCACGCCAAAGAGCATCTGGAACTCTACCATATCCTCGGGTACCCCATATTGTTCAATCAAATCAAAAGCCGCATCCACAAGCCTGGCATCGTGGGTTGCAACGGCTGCATAGATTTTGTTCTTAAACATGAACTCAAGGTTTTCCACATAGGCGGCGTTGATCTCCTCGTAGCGTTTAAAGGCAACGGCCGCCGGCTCCACATAGATACCCTTGCAAAGCCGGAAGTTAAGGGGGGCCTCTTTTGAGTGAAGATCCATCATAGACTTCAGGTCATCCGGGGTTCTTTTAAGATACGCCTGGACCACCAGACCCACATGGCCTGGAAATTCCGTTTTGAGCCGTCTGAAAATGTCTATCTCCATGGAGGTGCATGCTGAGTCTTCCATGTCAATGCGGATGAAGCTATTGTAGCCTGATGCCCTTTGGACGATCTCCCGGATATGGTCGAAGCAGCGCTCCTTGTCGATGAGGAGCCCGAACATGGTGGGCTTGACCGAAAGGTTGCCGTTTATTCCAGACCCATGAAGGGCGCCCATGAGGTCAAGGTAGGCCCGGGTGTTTTTTTCGGCCTCATCCATTGTGGTGATGAACTCTCCCAGAAGATCAAGCGTTACCATGGCACCCTGGTCGTTGAGGTCCCTTGCTTCCCTGAAAGCGTCGTTCATGTCAATGCCTGCGATATATCGCTTTGAAAAGATCCATACCAGTCGTTCAGGCAACAGGGGCAGGAGCTTTGCCATGGTCGTGTTCAGCATGGGGTCTCCTGGGCTGCGAGGATGGCCGGAGTTACTTTGGTGAGGTTTGCCGTTCCGGTGAGTACCATGGTCTGTTTCAACTCCTGATGAATGGCCTCTATAAAGGTTTCTACCCCCTGCTGGAGGCCTCCCACACAGGCGATGGAAAAGGGCCTGCCGATCATCACGGCATCTGCCCCAAGGGCCATAAGCTTGAGTACGTCACCGCCGGTCCTGACTCCCCCGTCGGCGAGAATGGTGATCTTGCCCTTGACCTGTTCGGCTATTTCCCACAGAACCCTGGCCGCTCCCGGAGTGTGGTCAAGGACCCTTCCCCCGTGGTTGGACACCACAATTGCGTCGGCCCCGGCCTCCACCGCCAAAAGAGCCTCGTCCGGGGTCATCACCCCCTTGAGGATGAAACGCATGGGGGTTGCATCGATTATTTTCTTCAGCTGATCAAGGGTTTTTGGTGCCACGGGTCTTCCCATCTTTCTGAGGGTTATCAACCCTGCCGCATCAATGTCCATGCCCACAATCTTTGCCCCTGTCTGTTCGGCCTTCTTGAACTTGTCGTTAAGCTCCTGGTCTTCCCAGGGTTTGATAAAGGGTATGCCATGGCCGTCGGCCCTGCGGATCGCCTCAAATCCCGATTCATGGATAAAGGGGGGAACCCCATCGCCTGTACATCCGAGGATTCCCTTTGATCGGCACCCGTGGATTATGCCTTCTATATACTCCTGCTCGGTGACCTTACCGCCCATATTGAATCCGACCCCGCCGATGGGGGCTGCAAGCACGGGCAGGGCAAGGTCAATGCCGAGTAACGAGGTGGTGGTGTCGGGCTCTGTAACATCGTGGATGAGCCGCATGTTGAACTTAAAGCTGTCCAGGGCGCTGATATTGGCCTTGAACGAGGCTGCCGTTCCAATGCCGCCCATGCCCGGAACCTCTCCTGCACAGGCTTTGCCGTCGCACCTGGGGCAGACCCTGCAGTATCCCTTCATGAGCTGCCTTGCATTATCACGAATCTCTTTCATATCATTTTACTCCCAAATTTTATCTGTTTTCAAGCACCGCAGATCTATTATCGTCATTTAATCCCAGGGTCAAGTTTTAACCTACAGCTTGACAATAACTCGTCCCTGCAGCTTGCTGGCCAGGATTAAATCTATTTCATGGTCAAGATCGTCAAGGGTTATCTCCCGGGCAAGGGATTCGAGCATCTCGGATTTCCAATCCCCTGCAAGCTTTGCCCAGACACTCTTTCGAAGGGCCATGGGGCAGTTCTGGGAATCGATGCCCACAAGCCTGACCCCCCTTAAAATAAAGGGAAAGACGTTGATGGGAAGATCCGGGGAAGCCACATTTCCGCAGCAGGTGATAACGCCCCAGGGTTGTGTTGATTTAATGGCTGTGGCCAGAATCTCACCGCCCACAGTGTCGATCACCCCGGCCCACTGGCTCTTCAAGAGGGGTTTGCCGGTTGTGTCTGTGGCCTCGTCCCTTGTTATGGTTCTCTTTGCACCAAGGCCCTTTAAAAAATCATTGCCGGTTCTCTTCCCTGTGACGCCCACCACCTCAAATCCGAGCCTGGAAAGGATGGCAACGCTTAAACTTCCGACTCCGCCCGTGGCACCGGTCACCAGGAGCTCCCCCATGGAGGGCTCGAGGGTGGAGGTTATCTGATCCACAGACATGCCTGCGGTAAACCCTGCCGTGCCAAAGATCATACTTTCTTTCTGGGTCAAGCTCTTGGGGAGTTTCACGGCCCATTCAGATGGTACCCGGATGTACTGGCCAAATCCGCCTGGGGTGTTCATGCCAAGGTCATAGCTTGTGACGATCACCTCGTCCCCCTGCTTGAACTCCCGGGTTGCGCTCTCAACAACAACGCCTGCGGCATCGATTCCCGGTGTGTGGGGAAAATTTCGTGTGACCCCCCGGTTGCCGCTTGCCGAAAGTGCATCCTTATAGTTCAGGGACGAGTAATTGACCCGGATCAATAAATCCCCGGGGGGAAGGGCATCAATGGATAGTGTTCTGACCGTTCGCATAAAGGCTTTTGGGGATAATTCTTCAACCACAAGGGCTTTAAATTCAGTCTGGTTCATTGTCTGACCTCCTTGATTGGGTGTTTTAATCGCTTCCTGCAATGGTAACTTGCGGATAGTCCATTTGGCAATAAAAGAAGTAGATTCGGGTTATTGCAAAAGTGCCAAGAGTACCCCCGCAGCAACGGCTGACCCAATAACTCCGGAAACATTGGCACCCATGGCATGCATGATCAGGTGGTTTTGGGGATTGGCTTCAAGGCCTACCTTGTTGACAACCCGTGCCGACATCGGCACTGCGGAAACACCGGCGGCACCAATAAGTGGGTTGATAGGAGTTTTACTGAGTTTGTTCATTAATTTTGCAAGCAGCACTCCTGCTGCTGTACCTATGGCAAAGGCAACCATGCCAAGTGCCAGAATGCCAAGGGTCTCAAGGTTGAGAAAATTGTCCGCAGAGAGCCTTGAACCGACACCAAGGCCGAGAAAAACAGTAACTGTGTACATGAGCGGGCCTTTGATGGTATCGGAAAGTCTATCCACAACGCCGCATTCCTTGGCCAGGTTGCCTAGCATAAACATCCCGATAAGAGGTGCCGCCGAAGGCAGGAGCGTTGTACAGATCCCAAGTATCAGAAGCGGCAGAATGATTTTTTCCAGTTTTGATACATGCCGCATCTGCACCATCTTTATTTTTCTCTCCTCTTCCGTGGTCAGCCAGCGCATAATAGGCGGCTGAATAATAGGAACCAGAGCCATGTAGGAATATGCCGCAATAGCGATCGATCCCAGGAGACGGGGAGATAATTTGCTGGAGAGAAAAATTGCGGTGGGCCCGTCAGCGCCGCCGATGATGCCGATGGCAGCAGCATCGGAGAGGGAGAAATTAATGCCGGGTATGAAGTCGGAGAGGAGCAGGGCACCCAGCAGGGTAGAGAAGATCCCAAATTGGGCCGCACCCCCGAGGAGGATGGTCTTAGGGTTGGCAATCATTGGACCAAAGTCCGTCAGCGCACCGACGCCCATGAAAATGATCAGGGGAAATACCCCGGTAGTAATACCCACATCATAGATATAGGTCAAAATTCCACCTGGATCGGCAATTCCTGCCAAGGGGATATTGGAAAGAATGGCACCATAGCCGATGGGCACAAGGAGGAGCGGTTCAAATTTTTTGAAAATCCCCAGAAAAACAAGAAGCAGGCCAACGCCCAGCATGAGAACCCGGCCAATCCCAACTGTCCAGTTCTGATTCATTTGCCCATCAATGATACCATAGACGCCGGTGGTCTTATATAGATCGCCGAGAAGCTCTGTAATCGGGGGCAAATTTTTATTCGAGATAGCGGCCGGCTGGTCTGCGACTATCGTTATGGTATTGTTCTCTCCAAGGGCAAGGGAGCTCAAGGAGAACAGTATCCCCAGCAAAAGAGACATGAAAACTCTGATTCTCATAATACTATCCCGATAAAGACAAAAAGCAAGGTTCCCGGATCATCGATCAGGGAACCTGAAGATTGATACCCTGCCGGCTGGAATCAGCCGACACATCAGCCAATGGTAAAGAGCGGATCAGAAGTCTGAACAGTATCGCCCGGGGCAATGTGCACTGCCATGACTTTGCCGGCACAGGGGGATTTGACCTCGGATTCCATTTTCATAGCTTCCATGACGACAAGAGGTTGATCAACGGTTACCGTGCTGCCCACATCAACCAGGATCTTGACAATGTTCCCCGGGGTTGGTGCTTCAACTTCCATTTTTTCAGCCGCCGGAACGGCAGCGGCCGCCTGAATTCCCCCCGCCTCTGAAACAAAAACATTGTAGGGGCGGTTATTGACGGTAATGGTATAGTTGCGTGGTCCGATAGGGGGAGCGGCGGCGGGGCTCGCAGTTTTTTTGGCGGCAGTTTTTCTGTTGACCTGGGGTTCGTCGGTGATTTTACGCACATTGATGACCGCTTTCCCAAGGAGATAATTGAGCCCTCTCTGCTCACAGCTGGCAATGATAAAGATGTTTTCATCGTTGACCGGCAGATTGTTTTCCTCAAGGATCTTGGTGGCCTTGGGAATGCCGGGCTCAAGAATATCAAGAGGATCTTCGGTGAAAACTGGTTTCCCAAGTTGTTCCGAGGCGATTTTGACAATTTCGGGGTCAGCAGGTACCGGAGTACGGCCGAAGTAGCCTAGAACCATGTTGCCGTAGCCCGGGTTGATCTTTTTCCACTTGCCCTGAGTGACGTTGAGATAGGCCTGTTGGAAATAAAACTGGGAAACAGGGGTGACGGAGGTGCCGAATCCGCCCCGGGCAACCGCCTCGGACATCTCTTTGATAACATCGGGATAGAGATGCAGGGTACCTGTATCCCGCATCATCATGGTATTGGCGGTGAGTGCGCCACCCGGCATGGGCGACAGGATCACTTTGGGGGAGACCATTTTTGCTTCGGGTGGGAAGAAGTACTCTTTCATCGCTTTTTCAAACGTATCGGAAGCAGTGATAATTTTTTCGTAATCAAGATCAAGGGTGTATCCCGTCCCCTTCATGGCATGCATCATGGACAGGATATTGGGCTGACAGGTGCCGCCGCTGACCGGAGATTTGGCAAGATCGATACCGGTGGCACCGCCTTCAATCGCCGCCATGTTCTGGGAGATGCCAAGACCTGCGGTATCGTGGGTGTGGAACCAGAGTATGGTATCATCCGGGACAATTTTTCTTGCCGCTTTCAAGGTTTTATAAACCTTCCGGGGACTGGATGTTCCGGAAGCGTCTTTGAAGCAGATTGAGTGGAAGGGAATGCCTGCATCGAGGATCTGCTTCAATCGGTCCATATAGAATTCAGGGGTATGTGCGCCGAAACAGCCGGGGGGCTGCGCCATCATGGTAACTGCGACCTGGTGATTCAGGCCGTGATGGGCGATTCGCTCTCCAGAGTATTCGAGATTGCGGACGTCGTTTAAGGCATCAAAATTTCGAATGGTGGTTATGCCGTGCTTTTTAAACAGCTTGGCATGGAGGTCAATGATATCTCGCGGACTCTGATTCAAAGCTACCACGTTGATTCCGCGGGTCAGGGTCTGCAGTGCAACATTTGGTCCGGCTTCCGCCCTGAGGCGGTCCATCATATCAAAGGCGGATTCTCCGCAGTAGAAGAACAGGCTCTGAAAGCGCGCACCCCCACCGACTTCCATATTGGTGATCCCCGCATCGACAGAAGCTTTGACCGCGGGCATAAAGTCATCGGTAAATACCCTCCCCCCAAAGACAGATTGAAGACCGTCTCTAAAAGACGTGTCCATAAATTGAATAACCTTTTTACTCACCGTTTTTTCCCTCGCTTTAGGATTATTAAGGGCCCATGCTCTTTTTGGCCGTTGGATAGCTTGAGTGTACTCAAGACCATATCGATCGAGATCCTAAGAGTCATGTTTGCACAAAACGTTCACTCTCATACGCTGCGACAGCAGCCGCTATTACTGCTATATCCTCATCACCACTCTCTGGGGCAGCCTCTTTACCGTTCCTTTTATGCAGGGATTTAAGAGCCCTCTCATCGGCAATCGCCTGGAGCTCCCGGGCTGTTGAGTTACGAGTCAGGAAGGAAACGATATTGATAAAGAGAATCATCAGGCAGAGAAAGAGCATGACGGTTGTCATACCCAGGACCATAAGCTTAACACCTTCAAGTATCATTGATTTACCTCGGTAACATTAAACATGGGCTTTTTTTGTGCTTCCATACAACTGACTGTAACGTAAAGTCGGGACAAAAATCAATATGCTTATAGATGTTGTTTAAACTTATGATCGGTAAGGTGCTGGTGGTGTGATCCGTACAGGTTGAAATAATTTGGACTCAGGCTTTCCTTGTTGTCGTTTTTGGTATAGATTCGACGGTGTTTTGTCTGGCCGCAACTAATTTATCTGTTAACCCCGTTGCAGGATTATAAAAATTAATGAACCAGTCTGAGACCACCAATACCTTTTTTCCGATCCGCAAATCCGCCCTGTTCTTTCAAGGGGCAAAGGAGACCTTTCCCCTGATTGTCGGGGCCATTCCCTTTGGCATCATCTTCGGCACCCTTGCGGCAACTGCAGGAATTTCGTTTGCCGCCACCATGGGGCTCTCCATTTTTGTGTTTGCCGGATCCTCACAGTTTGTATGCGTAAGCCTGGTGGCAGCAGGCACGGCATGGCCAATGATTGTTTTGACCACCTTTGTGGTGAACCTTCGCCATATGCTCTATGGCGCCACCATGGTGCCCTTTTATAAGGACTTAAGCAGGGTGTGGAAGGTGGTGCTCTCGTTTGGCCTGACCGATGAGACCTTTGCCGTTGCTGTGAACCGCTACACCCGGATGGCAGGTTCTCCGGGCAATCACTACTACAACCTGGGGTCAATGGTTTTCATGTACTTAAACTGGAACCTTTGCACCCTTCTAGGCCTTACAGCGGGCAGGGCATTTCCTGAAATATCCGAGTGGGGGCTTGATTTTGCCATGCCTGCGACATTTATCGGAATTGTTATTCCCTATCTTGTTTCAAAACCCATGTGGGCCTCGGTGGTCACCGCAGGAGCGGTATCGATCATGGCAGCGGGACTTCCCCACAAACTGGGGTTGATGGTGGCGGCCATTGCAGGTGTAGCCGTGGGCCTTGCCTGTGAGCGGATTTTTTCAAAAAAAGAAAAATCGGCCGAAGGTTAGGTTGAGGCCGGAGAGAAAATAAATTTAGAGGATATTTGACATGGGTATCAATCTTTACGAGATATATATGGTGGCGGGGATGGCCCTTGTCACCTTTGCCATACGCTATATCATGTTTCCCATTTCCGGGCGACTCAGATTCCCAGATCTGTTTGAACGGGGGTTGAAGTATGTTCCGCCGGTTGTGCTTTCCGCCATTATTGTGCCAAGTGTGCTCATGCCCGATGGGCAGACCCTTAATTTAAAGCTGAGCAATCCCTATCTCATCGGTGCCCTTGCGGCCTGTGCCGTTGGATGGTTGTCTAAAAATCTGCTGCTTACCATTGTGGTGAGCATGGTGGTTTTTCTGGGGGCTCAATTGGCCTTTGCTTTTGGGTAACACCTGTTCCCGCCTGTCGGTTGAAGCGACTTTCAAAAAAATATGTGCGCTTTGACACAACGAAAAAGAGGGATGGGAAAGAGAGTCAAGATAGGGTTGCTATCTGTTTCCGAGGCTATCGCCTGTGCAGTGCAATGACCCGTTGGATGATGGGGGTGAATCTTTCCGGGCCCGATAGAATCTCAACTCCTGCGACCCTGACCATATCCTTGAGCAGATGGGCGTACACGTAATGCTGGAACGGGTAGAACAGATACCAGTATCCAATTCCTGCAAGTCCTTTGGGCAGAAAATGCGACAGGATGGTAATTTCACAGGTCAGGCCGGCAAGGGGAGTGAGGCCTATCTCCAGCTGGGCCTGGCCCGGCATCCTCATCTCATCTGCCAGTAGAATAGTGCCGGGCGGAGCTATCTTGAGAACCCGCCAGAAATCAAGGGTGTCTCCCGGTCGGAGGCGTTTGTCCGACCTTCTTCCCCGTTTAAGGCCCGGTCCGCCTGTAAATCGATCCATGAGGCCCCTCAATCGCCACAGACGGGTTGTAGTATAAAATCTTTCTTTGCCGCACAGCTTTTCCAGGGCCGGCCATAGATCCCAGGGGGTTCCCCGGACCTTTGCCCTGAATCCGCAGGTTAAAACGGTTCCGCCTGAATAGGATGAATCTGTGCAATGGGTCAACTCCGGGTACCGCATGGACCCGGCATCTGTCCAGCAGGTGGGCACATCCTGGCGACGGATGTGGTCAAGGGCCCTTTTGATGGCATCTTCGCAGGTTATTAAATCCTGGTCAATGATGGTTGTGATGGAATTTTCGGTACATGTGGTGGGGATGCTGAGCCCCTGGGTCAATGGGCCTGCAATGGCTGCCGGTACCGGGGTGATAATATGAATCCAGAGAGCGGAAAACTTAGGGCTGAGAACCGGCACGGGGATGAGCAGGGGCCTTGGCAGTCCGGCCACCTTGGCAAAGATGTAGAAGAGGTCCCGGTAGGAGACTATGTCAGGTCCCCCTATGTCAAAGGTTCTCCCACGGGTTTCAGGATGTTCGAGGCAGCCTTTGAGATAGCCTAACACGTTGGTGATGGCAATGGGCTGGGTGGGCATGGTTACCCATTTGGGGGTTATCATCACAGGCAGGCGCTCCACAAGATACCTCACTATCTCAAAGCTGGCACTTCCCGATCCAAGGATCATGGCCGCCCGCAGCACGGTAACGGGGACAGGGCCATGGGCCAGTATCTCACCCACCTCATTTCTGGAGATGAGATGGCGGCTGATGTTTTTATGGGTGATATCCCCAAGCCCCCCAAGGTAGATGATGCTCTCCACACCTTCAGCCGCTGCAGCCTCTGCCATGTTCTTTGCCCCGATTTTGTCGGCATCTCGATATTTGCCCTTCTGGGAGATCATGGAGTGAACCAGGTAATAAACCGTTGAGCTGCCCCTGACGGCCCTTTTAAGGGATTCAATGTCACCTATGTCTCCCTGGGCAAGTTGAATCCGGGCATGGTCTGCCCAGTGTCTGGACATAAGTTTCTCAAGGGATCGGCCCATTGCCCTGACGGTGTAACCCGATTCCAGTAGAAGTGGAATGAGCCTGCCTGCCACATAGCCCGTGGCTCCGGTTACAACAACGGGTTTTTGGGAAGGTTGATTGTTTTGGCCGGAAGGAGGCATTTTTTTCCCCTTTTGGGTAAGATTCCTTATACCTGAATGGTTCATGTTTGAGATTATACGGACAACAGAGGAAAGTCAATCTTCGAAAAAAAACACAACTCCCCAGTCAGGGGTTAATGTTTTTGATGTGTTGCTGGTCGCATAAAATAATCGCCCACCAGGCAGATGATGGTCGTTATGATTAAAGATAAGGATACCTGCCATTACCCTGCCAGAGCCATATTTTTTCAAGCTCTTCCACGCATTCCTTCACTCCGCTTCATTTGTTTTAATTTAAAAAATACACGCTGGATGGGGCAGCACATCCATTTTATGGCGTCCATAATAAATCCTTGAGCCTGGTAGATTTGTTGTTGATTCCACCGTCGACTTAAAGTTGAGAACCACTTCCATCCACAAAAAATAAATGCTGGTATAGTGGGTCTCTTGCTCGAAATATTTTTTTTTATCTTGACATAAATTTTAGATTTCGTAATGTTATGGCTTCATGGTGGAGTAATGTGGATGTAGGCTTGAAGAAATTCAATACACAGGAATACGGCTAAATGTTCAGGGGAAGCTCTTTTCATACCATCGATCCCAAGGGAAGAATAATCATTCCGGCAAGGTTCCGGGATGACATACGGGCAGGTGGTGGGGATGGTGTGGTGGTTTCAAACCTGGATAAAACCCTGTACGCCTACACCTTTAACGAGTGGCAGACAATCGAAAAGAAAATCATGTCGGCAAAGAGCGAACACATGCGGCGTTTCAAGCGTTTTTTCCTTGGAAATGCCTGTGAATGTTACTGTGACAAGCAGGGCCGCATACTGATTCCTCCAAGTCTCAGGAGCTATGCAGGACTTGAAAAGGATATTGTCCTTGTAGGAATTCTGGACCATTTTGAAATCTGGTCCAGGGATCTTTGGGCAATGGAAAACGAACAGATGGAACAGGAGCTGGAAAAAGAAGAGGTAAGAGTGGGGATAGCATCCCTTGGTCTTTAACACGAACTCTAAACGGGGCTTTAGATGTTGGAATTTGAACATAGATCCGTCATGCCCCTTGAGGTTCAAGCGTGTCTGGCTCTCAAGGCGGGTGAAACCTGCGTAGATTGTACCCTTGGGGGGGCAGGCCATGCTGCGACAAGTCTTGAGGCTGTGCTGCCCCAGGGAAGGCTGATCGGAATTGATCAGGATCTGGACGCCATTGAAAATGCCCGTCGGGTGTTTGCGGATGATTTGGCCAGCGTAACCATCGTTCATGATAATTTCTCCAACCTCCCGGCCATTCTCGATTCCCTTGGAGTCGATGGGGTGGATGGTATTCTGCTGGACCTTGGACTTTCCCTTCACCAGCTCAGGAGGGGCCAGAGGGGATTCAGCTTTCTGGGGGACGAACCCCTGGACATGCGCATGGACATGCGCACAGAAACAACCGCCGCAGATCTTGTCAATAAGCTCGACCAAGGCGCCCTTGCAGATCTTTTTTTTAAGTATGGTGAGGAGAGGATGTCAAAAAGGATCGCCAGGGCCATCGTTCATCACAGGGAGCTTACCCCGATAACCAGGAACAAAGAACTTGCCGACATCGTGAGAGCTGCCCTTCCAGCAAAAATAGTCCACAAGCAGAAGATTCATCCGGCAACCCGGGTATTTCAGGCCTTGAGGATCGGCGTGAACCAAGAGCTTGAACAGCTTGAACGGTTGATGGAAGCGCTGCCGGGCATCTTAAATCCAGGGGGCAGAATCTGTGTCATATCCTTTCATTCCCTTGAGGACAGGATCGTGAAACAGCGTTTCAGATCTCTTGAGCAGGGATGTACCTGTCCCAGGGATTTTCCAAGGTGTGTGTGTGGGTTTACCCCCAGTCTGAAATCTGCATCAAAAAAGCCGGTTATGCCTACCCCCGAGGAGATTAAGGCAAACCCCATGGCAAGGAGCGCAAGGCTTAGGTGTGCACAAAAGGTGTGAAACCATGGTTGAGTTCCCAGGCAGGGTGAAAAAGAATGCCGTAAAAAAGGAGATAAAAAAAGTTCCAGGCCGCTGGCTGGTTCTTCTTGTGGTTTTTATATGTGAACTTTTTATATACACGGCTGTCAGGGTCGACTGCACGCGCAACCGATTCCAGATTTTTCTGGCACAGGAGGCTCAAAAGAGTGCACAGACCTACCAGCGGGAGTTGGTCCTTGAGCTTGATCGTCTGGGCGCACCCGAAAGAATAGCAAAAATAGCAAGAAGCAGACTCAACCTTGAAATGCCTGACCAGGGGCAGGTCGTTTACATGGATTGATGTTAGCTAAAAGGACTTCAATGGGCAAAGATAAAAACAGAGGAATAGGAATTCGAATAGTTATAGTCGAACTGTTCTTTTTATCGCTCATGCTGATCCTTGGGGTAAATGCCGTTAAAATTCAGATCTTTGACAGCGATGATCTTGCAAGAAAAGCGGAAAGGGAGTATACAGGCACGGTTCAGATCCAGGGTAAAAGAGGAGAGATACTTGATCGAAATCTAAAACGGCTGGGTACGACCATTGATGCGCTTTCCCTTGCTGTCTTCCCGAAGCATCTTGAAAATCCGGCAAAGGACTTGCGGTCGGTTGCAGCCGTTCTGGGAATTGATCCGGTGAAGCTTGAAAAAAAAGTTCCCCTGGATAAAAACTTTGTATGGATCAAGCGCAAGATCTCACCGACAGAGGCAGATGCCCTCAAGGCCCTTAAAATCCGGGGACTTTCCTTTGAAAAGGATGTGGTCCGTTTCTATCCCAACAGAACTCTTGCGGCCCAGGTGATCGGATTTACAGGATCGGATTCAAAGGGGCTCGAAGGGCTTGAGTATGAATATGACGATGTTCTCAAGGGGAAACAGGAGAGGTTCACCATCACCAAGGATGCGGCAGGCAGAAGGCTTGATGCAAAAAACAATGTAAGCGAGACGCTCAGCGGCGGTGGCCTGGTTCTAACCATTGACAGAACCATTCAGTACATCTCTGAGGCGGCCATCAAGGATGCGGTGGTAAGGTTCAAGGCTAAATCTGCAATGGCCGTTGTCATGCGGCCTGAAACCGGCGAGATCCTTTCCATGGCCCTTTATCCTGAATTTAATCCCAATGCTTACTCTGAGTTTACCCGGGAGCGCTGGAGAAACCGGACCGTGACTGATCCCTTTGAGCCAGGTTCGGTTATGAAGGTGTTTCTGGCTGCAGCTGCCATGGAAAAGGGGTATTGCACTCCAAAGTCTATTTTTTTCTGTGAGAACGGCAAATACAGGGTCGGTTCTTACACGGTCCATGATACCCATGATTACGGGTGGCTGACCCTGGGGGAGATTATCCAATACTCAAGCAACATAGGTGCGGTTAAAATTTCTCAAACAACCGGTCAACAGGGACTCTACGAGGCTTTGACCGGATTCGGGTTCGGCAGCCGGACAGAGATATGTTCGCCGGGTGAAACTGCCGGTACCTTGTCACCCTTTCGGAGGTGGAAGGCCATTGACACCGCCGCCATATCCTTTGGTCAGGGCATGTCTGTCTCGGCGGTCCAGCTTGCAGCAGCATTTTCAGCCATTGCAAACGACGGGGTTCTCATGCGTCCTTTTCTCGTTAAAAAGACCCTTTTCAACACAGGTGAAACAGATCAGGTCTTTGAACCCCAGAGGGTTCGCCAGGTAATTTCTCCCTCAACGGCAAAGAAAATCCGGCAGATGATGCGTTCCGTGGTCACCCGGGAAGGCACCGGGTTCAATGCCGCAATCCCTGGGTATTCCGTGTGCGGCAAGACTGGGACGGCCCAGAAGGTTGCAGATGATGGTAAAGGGTATTCGAAAAATCAATTTACGGCTGTTTTTGCCGGGTTCGCACCGGAAAACAGGCCTGAACTTGCCGTTGTGGTCGTGGTTGATGAGCCCCGGGGGAGTCACTATGGCGGTGTTGTAGCGGCACCGGCCTTTAAGAGCATTGTTGCCGAGTCTTTTCATTACCTTAACATTCCCCCGGATGTTGGTCCCGACCCTGTGGTCGACCAGGTGCTTGCAGTGGTGTCAGATGGAGTGTAACCGTTGAAACTATCCTATCTCCTAAAAGATTGTGCCCCGCTTTGGCGACGAAGCCTTGTTCCGGCGTTTGATCCCGGCGCAGACCCTGACATCTCATCCATCCATAACGATTCAAGGGATGTAAAGCCGGGCGGGCTCTTTATTGCGGTGAAGGGATTTAAGACCGACGGCCACGATTACATTGACGACGCCTTTAAAAGGGGGGCCGCTGCCGTTGTCACCCAGGAACAGATTCCGGGCAGGCAAAGGATTGTGGAGGTGTCCGACACCCGCAGGGCCATGGCCTCCATTGCCGCACGTTTTTACAGCGAGCCTTCCCTGACCCTGTGTCTGATTGGGATTACCGGAACCAACGGCAAGACCACCACCGCCTTTATCCTTGAAAGCATTCTCAGCCGGGCAGGCCACAGTGTCGGGGTTATTGGAACTGTGAATTACCGCTATATGGGCAAGAGCTATGACAACAGTGTGACAACCCCGGAAGCCATCGATCTTCAGGGGATACTCTCCCGTATGAAATCTGCCGGTGTCACCCATGTGATCATGGAGGTCTCATCCCACGGCATCGACCTTCACCGGGTGAAGAACAGTTACTTCGATGTCGGGGTATTCACCAACCTGACCCAGGAACACCTGGATTATCACAGAACCATGGGCCGTTATTTTGCCTGCAAACGGCGATTCTTTACACGGCTGCTCACCAGCGGCCCAAAGGCGCCCAGGGCCGCTGCCGTGATCAACCTCGATGATCCAAGGGGGCAGGCCTTAAGTGATGCCTTAACTTACCGGGTCGTTACCACGGCAAAGAACACCTCCGCAGATATCTCCACGGCAGATCTGTCTCAAAGTATAACAGGCACAACCGGGACCCTGAAAATCGAGGGAAAACCATACCCCTTTACCTCGGCCCTTACAGGTTCGTTTAATCTGGAAAATATCCTGTCCGCCGCCGGGGCCGCACACAGCATCGGCATTGATCCATTGGCCATTATTGCAGGGATTGAAGAGTGCAGGGGCGTTCCCGGACGCCTTGAGAGGGTGGAGCCCGCCTTTGGCCGTCATGTTTTTGTGGATTATGCCCATACCCCCGATGCCCTTGCATCTATTCTTAAAGCTCTCAGGGCCCAGGCCGCCGGGAGAATCATAACGGTTGTCGGCTGCGGCGGAGACAGGGATCGTTCAAAACGCCCGATCATGGCAGAGATCGCCGTAACCTTGAGCGATCTTGTTATAATCACCTCGGACAATCCAAGGAGTGAGGATCCCCAGGCTATCATCAGGGATATGGTAAAGGGGATAGACACAGATCTCCATGCCGGGCTTGGGCTGGAATCTGGATCGGAACCTGGGTCAAAATCTGGATCGGATGATTTCAACGGCCACAAGGCCTTTCATGTGGAATCGGACAGACGCAAGGCCCTTGAAAGGGCAGTGTTGGCGTCAAACCCAGGGGACATCCTTGTTGCGGCAGGCAAGGGTCATGAGAACTACCAGATTTTAAAGGGAGGCACCATCCATTTCGATGACAGAGAGGTTCTGTTAGAAGCCCTTGCCCATTTGTACAAATCTGGAGAAGAGTCATGAATAAGCCCATACCCTGGACGGTTAAAGAGATCACACTAGCCCTGGGCCTTCAAGCATTAGAGCAGGAGAACGGTCTTGCCTTTGAAGGGGTCTCAACCGATTCCCGCTCCATAGATGCCCGGGATCTGTTTGTGGCTCTAAGGGGAGAACTCTTTGACGGCCATACCTTTATACCTGATCTTGTAAAAAGGGGCATCAAGGGTTTTGTGGTTGAAAAGAACTTCCCAGGTCAGAACGGACAAGAAATTTCAGACCGGGGGCCTGACGTTGTTTTCTTCCGTGTGGACAACACCTTAACGGCCCTGGGTGCCCTTGCCAGGTTCCAGCGGTTAAGGGCAGGAGTTAAGGTGGTTGCCATCACAGGCTCCAATGGAAAGACCTCCACCCGGAAGATGACCGGTGAGATTTTCCATCGACGATTCAACACACTCACGACCATGGGAAACTTTAACAACGAGATCGGCCTTCCCCTTACCCTCCTTAAGCTGAGCCTTGACCATGAATGGGCCGTGGTGGAGATGGGTATGAACCATGCGGGCGAGATCAACCGTCTTGCCTCCATCGCCCTTCCCGATATCGGCGTCATAACAAACACCGCCGCCTGCCATCTTGAAGGGCTTGGAACGGTTGAAGGTGTGGCAAGGGCCAAGGCAGAACTTTTGCCCCATATCACCGCTAATGGGAGTGCGGTTTTGAATCTGGATGATCCCAATTTTGAGATCCTTGAAACAGCCACCAGGGCCAACAAGGCTATCCGGGATATCTTCTGTTTTACCACAACCGCTGAAACCGGGGATTGCGTTAAGGCCAGGCTGATAGAGGCTCGGCCCGGGGGCACCGGGTTTACCCTTGATTCACCCTCCAACGGGGCGTGGGATGTTCTTCTCCCCACGCCGGGCCTCTTCATGGTCAGCAACGCACTTGCCGCAGCCTGCGCTGCCCTTGCAGCCGGAATCCCCATGGAAACTGTCAAACAGGGACTTGAGGCATTTGAGCCGGAACCAGGACGCATGCTCCTTGTGCCTGGGTTTAACAACACCACCATCATTGACGACGCCTACAACGCAAATCCAGGTTCCGTGGCAGCAGCCCTTGAAACCCTTGAACGGGCATCTGAGGCAAACGCCTCCATCGCCGTTCTCGGTGACATGCTTGAACTTGGAGAGCAGAGCGCAGTTTTTCACCGCAGAATCGGTGCCCTTGCGGCAGAATCGGGAGTAGTGAAACTCTACGCCCATGGTGCCATGGCCTGTCATGTGATCGCCGGGGCCGTTGAAAGAGGTTTGTCCGGGGAGGCTGTCATGGCCGGCTCCCGGGAAGAAATTGTGGCGGATCTTCTGAAAAACACACCTCCCAAGGCCTGGATTCTGGTCAAGGGTTCCAGGGGCATGCACCTTGAAAAAATTGTGACGGGTCTGAAACGATCCACAACCATTGCCCGGGGAGAAGATATCTCTCCCCATGTAGGAAATTAGAATATGCTGTTTCACTACCTATATCCGCTGCATACCGAGATCTCGCTGTTCAACCTGTTTCGGTATATCACCTTCCGCACCATCTATGGAGGGCTCACCGCCTTTTTGATCTGTTTTCTGCTGGGTCCCTGGGTGATCAACCGACTCTCAAGGATGCAGATCGGCCAGTTTATCCAGAACGACGGGCCTGAGACCCATTTTGAAAAAGAGGGAACCCCGACCATGGGCGGAGTTCTCATACTCTTCTCCCTTGGGGTGTCGACCCTCCTGTGGGCGGATTTGAGCAACCACTATATTTTGATAACCCTTTTATCCCTGGCTCTTTTTGGTGCCATAGGGTTCATTGACGATTACCTGATGCAGGTGAAAAAAAGAAACATGGGGTTCACGGCCAAGGGAAAGTTCCTGGTCCAGATCGTGGCGGGACTTGTAATTTCCTCGCTTATCTATCTTTGTCCTGATTTTGATACGAGCCTCACCATTCCATTCCTCAAGAGGATATCCCCGGATCTTGGCCTTTGGTACATACCCTTTGCCACCCTTGTGATCGTCGGCACCTCCAATGCCGTGAATCTCACCGACGGCCTTGACGGCCTTGCCATCGGACCGATCATCATTGCCGGGGTCGCCTATATGTTCTTTGCCTATGTGGCGAGTCACATAAACATCGCCAACTACCTCCAGGTCAAGCACATTGCCTCCTGCGGCGAGATCACCATTGTGTGCGGGATCCTTGCAGGGGCGGGGCTCGGGTTCCTCTGGTTTAACGCCCATCCGGCCCAGGTTTTCATGGGGGATACGGGCTCCATACCCCTTGGAGCCTTGCTGGGAACCATCGCAGTCATCACCAAGCAGGAGATTCTGCTCCTGGTTGTGGGGGGCCTGTTTGTCATCGAGGCCCTTTCCGTGATCATTCAGGTGGGTTATTTCAAGCTCACCAAGGGGAAGAGGGTGTTCCGCATGGCGCCCCTTCACCACCACTTTGAGCTCAAGGGGTGGCCCGAGTCCAAGGTGATCGTACGGTTTTGGATCATATCGATTACCCTGGCCCTCATCTCCCTTTCAACCCTTAAGATTCGTTAGGCGATCTGAAATGAGTATTTCAACCGTAATTAAATCCCTGTTAGAACAACCTGACAAGGGATACGTGCTTGTGGCGGGTCTCGGAGTTTCCGGGAGTGCTATTGTGCGGTTTTTGCGGTCAAAAAATCTTGAGGTCAGGGCAACGGATACCCGCCCCCTGGGGCTGGATGTGATCCTGCCCCTTGAAGCCATGGGGGTAAGGTGTGAGACCGGCGGGCATAAAATGGAGACCTTTGAGCGGGCGAGCCTCATCGTTACAAGCCCGGGAATCCCCCTTGACATGGAATATTTTAAACGGGCCAGGGCCGGGGGGGTATTGGTCACAGGGGAGCTCGACCTTTTCTCCTCTTTCAATGAAAAAATCCTTGTGGCCATCACCGGGACCAACGGCAAGACAACGGTGACGACCCTTGTGGGTGAGATGCTTGGGAAATCGGGCTTAAGCGTGTTTACCGGCGGCAACATCGGAACGCCGCTGGTTGAGTTCCTTGAATCGGGTCAGCAGCAGGATGTGGTGGTTGCCGAGGTGAGCAGCTTTCAGCTCGATGCGGCAACCCTGTTCTCTCCCAGCGTGGCCGTGCTTCTCAACCTTGCCGAGGACCACATGGACAGGTATCCCGACTTTTCAGCCTATGCCGATTCCAAGTGGGGAATTTTTCGGAATCTTTCCGAACGGGGGGTTGCCGTTGTCAACCAGGACCTTGAAATTCCCCCTGGCCTGGAAGGATTAACCAGGACAAATACGCTGATCTTTGGCACGGACGAAAATTCCAACGCAGCCATTTCCTCCCGGATCATTGAGATAAAAATTCCCGGCCAAGATTTTACCCTGGATCTCTCGGCCACCCGCTTAAGGGGAGCCCACAACCGGGAGAACATAGCTGCCGCAGCCCTTGCAGCCGTTCTGGCCGGAGGGAACAAGGTCGGAATCCAGGAGGCTTTGAACGATTTCTCGCCCCTTGTCCATAGAACCGAGTTTGTGGCAGCCATCCATGGGGTGGAGTACTACAACGACTCCAAGGGAACCAATCCCCATGCGGTTCAAGGGGCGTTGCAGGGTTTTGACCGGGTGGTCCTGATCCTCGGGGGCAGAGATAAGGGCACGGATTTCTCTTCCCTCCTTCCCGTGATCCTCCAACGGGTCAAGGCCGTTGTGGTGATGGGAGAGGCGGCCCCAAAGATCAAGGCCGATCTTTGTGCCGGCCTTGGTTCCGACCTGGGCTCAGGCGTTAGAATAATTGAGGCGGATTCCATGGCCGATGCCCTTGAAGTTGCAGCAGGCCTCGCAGTCAGGGGGGACACGGTCCTTCTTTCGCCTGGATGCTCAAGTTTTGACATGTACGACAATTATGGCCAGAGGGGTGATGATTTCAAGGCCAGGGTGATGGCGCTGAAGGGGGAGGAGCAATGAGCAAAAAAGTCCCAAGCCTCCATCCCTTTTTCGGTGAGACAACCATTCTTTTTCCCGTGCTCCTGCTTGTGGGCATGGGGATTGTGATGGTGTACAGTGCAAGTTCGAGCCTGGCTGTTTCACGGTTTGGAGACAATCTTTTTTACATGCAGCGGCAGGCGTTTTTCGCCCTGTTGAGTCTTGGGGTGATGTTCACGGCGGCCTCGTTCCCCTATCGTGCGTTCCAGGTGTTTGCCTATTTCTTCATGGGCCTTGCCGTTGTGCTTCTCGTGGCTGTCCAGGTGCCGTTTCTTGGCCATGCAGCCGGTGGCGCCCATCGATGGATTACTTTTGGAGGGTTTACCTTTCAGCCGTCCGAGTTCACGAAACTCGCCCTGGTTCTGTTTCTTGCCTACTCCCTTTCAAAGAAGCAGGAGATGATCAAGGATTTTTCAGTCGGGTTCATGCCCCATGTGATTCTCCTGGTGGTCCTATCCATTCTCATCCTCATGCAGCCCGACTTTGGGACGGTAATGATCATCGGCTGCATCACCTGGGGAATGATGTTTGTGGCAGGGGTGAGAATTATCCATCTGCTGCTGCCCATTCCATTCCTTGCGCCCGTGGCCTATTTCCTTGTTTATCGGGTGGATTACCGCATGGACAGGATTCTGGCCTTCATGAACCCCTGGGACGATCCCCTGGATAAGGGTTATCAGATCACCCATTCCCTGAAGGCGTTTGGATCCGGCGGCATTTTTGGCAAGGGCATCGGGCTCGGCATGCAAAAGCTTCATTACCTGCCCGAGCCCCACACGGATTTCATTCTTTCGGTCATTGGTGAGGAGCTCGGACTCGTGGGGGTTCTTACCACTCTGGTTCTTTACTCCATAGTTCTGTGGCGGGGAGCGGTCATTGCCCGAAACGCCCCGGACCTTTTCGGCTCATTTGTCGCAACCGGGGTGGTTATCACCCTGGGGCTCCAGGTTGCGATCAACGCAGGAGTTGCCATGGGTGTTCTGCCCACAAAGGGTCTCACCCTTCCGTTTTTAAGCTATGGGGGTACCTCTTTAATTGTGAACATGGCCTTCATGGGGATATTGATGAACATTGGATCAAAGGTGGAAAATGGATAACCAGGGCCTTAACATTCTCATTGCAGGGGGCAAGACCGGCGGTCATCTTTTCCCCGGAATAGCCATTGCCCAGGCTTTTTCAGACAAGGTGCCGGGAACCGGCATCCTCTTTGTGGGGACAGGGCAGCCCTTTGAGACATCCACCCTTGATCGTTACGGCTTTGCCCACACGGCAATTTCCGTCTCGCCGATCAAGGGCAGGGGAGTTAAGGAAAAATTTACCGCCCTGGTGCGTCTGCCCCTCTCCCTGGTCCAGGCCATTGCCATCATCCGAAAATTCAAGCCCGATCTTGTCCTTGGTGTGGGCGGGTATTCGTCCGGACCGGTTGTTGCCGGGGCAAGACTTTTACGCATTAAGACCGCCATCCAGGAGCAGAACACCATCCCCGGGATCACCAATAGAATCCTGTCACGCATCTGCCACGTTGTGTTTACCTCTTTTGAGGAGACCAGGGGTTTGTCAAAGCGGGCCGTTGTTTACCTTACCGGCAATCCTGTGCGTAAACTCAAGACAAAATGTAAAGGAGAAGGGCCGGCCCCTGGGGCAGGGCAGGTGCCAGGAGCGGAAAACAGCCCCTGTGAACGCTGCCCGTCTGGCCGAACCCGGGAACACGACCCGGCTGTTTTTAATCTCCTTGTCACCGGCGGAAGTCAGGGAGCCCGTTCCATCAATCAGGCCATGATGGGAGCAATGGCTCTTATGGATGTCCCGGTGGATGCTCCGGCCTCGATTTGTCTTATACACCAGACGGGAATTTCCGACGAGGCCGAGGTGGCCGGAACATACCGGAGTCTCAACATCAACGGGGAAACCAGGGCTTTTTTCGATGACCTTCCAGACCGGATGGCCGAGGCAGATCTTATCGTGGCCCGGGCCGGTGCCGGAACCATCTCCGAGATAACCCGCCATGGAAAACCGTCGATTCTCGTTCCCTATCCCCATGCCGCCGACGATCACCAGCGCTTCAACGCCGAGGCCGTTGTGAACAGGGGCGGGGCAGAGATGATCCTGGACAGGGAGTTAAGCCCGGAACGGCTCAAGACCGCCATTGAGGCCCTTCAAAACAACCGGGAAAAACGCCTCTCCATGGGAAGGGCAGCAAGGGGCATGGCAATTTTAGACCCGGCCGGTGCAATTGTTGATATCTGCCTTTCCATGATAGAAAAAAAAGGAACTTAGATGTACCAGAAAAATTACCACATATATTTTGTAGGCATAGGCGGCATCGGCATGAGCGCCATCGCAGAGCTTCTTATGAGCCTTGGATACAGGGTGTCTGGATCAGACCTGAAGCTTTCGTCCATTACCCATCGTCTCGCCTCCCTTGGAGCCGTCATATTCGAGGGGCACAGGCCAGAGCAGTTAAATGATGCGGATGTGGTCGTCACCTCAACGGCCATCGCCAAAGACAACCCCGAGGTGGTTGAGGCAGGAAAAAGATCCATCAGAACCATAGCCAGGGCCGAAATGCTGGCCGAACTGATGCGCATCAAATACGCCATTGCCGTTTCAGGAGCCCACGGCAAGACCAGCACCACATCCATGGTGGCAACCATTTTAAATGAGGCAGGCCTTGACCCCACCGTTGTGGTTGGCGGAGTTTTAAAGAGCCTTGGCACCAACGCACGCCACGGCAAGGGCGATTATATCGTGGCCGAGGCCGACGAGAGTGACGGTTCATTTTTGAAATATTCCCCAGCCATTGCAGCCGTCACCAACATCGATCTTGAGCATCTTGATTTTTACAATGGTATCGAGGAGATCAAGGATAACTTTGTCCGGTTCATCAACTCGGTTCCCTTTTACGGTCTTGCCGTGCTCTGCCTTGACAACGAACATATTCAGCAGATCCTGCCAAGGATCACCGCCCGGTACACCACCTTTGGCCTGAACGCCCAGGCAGATCTTGCGGCAAGGGAGATATGCCTTAAGGGCAGAAGGGGATGCTTTACCGTTGTTCACAAAAAGGAGGTGCTGGGGGAGATTACCCTCAACCTCGCGGGCAAGCATAATATCTCAAACGCCCTGGCAGCCATAGCCGTGGCCCTTGAACTCAAGGTCGATTTTAAGGTGATCAAAGGGGCACTTGAGAAAATCGAAGGTGTTGCCAGGCGGCTTGAGGTCAAAGGAGAAAAAAAAGGGATCACCGTGGTGGACGATTACGGCCATCACCCCACGGAGGTGAAGACCACCCTTGCGGCCGTAAGGGAAGCCTGGCCGGGCAAAAGGGTTGTGGTTGTGTTCCAGCCCCACAGGTATACAAGGACCAGGGATCTGTTCAACGACTTTACCCGCTCCTTTTATCAGTCAGATCTCCTGTTTGTGCTGCCCATCTATGCGGCAAGTGAGCGGCCGATAGAAGGAATTGATTCGTTAAAGCTCTGCAGGGGGATCGAGGAGCACGGCCATAAAAATGTTTTGTGTGTCAAAGATTTCGAGACATGCATATCCGTCCTTTCCAGCACCCTTAAGCCTGGTGATCTTGTTCTGACCCTTGGTGCTGGAGATGTCTGTAACCTGGGCGAGCAGCTGTTGGAGATCCTATCATGAATTCGGTAGTAAATCCGGAAGATGAACCCGCCATGACCGGCAGCCCTTCCAGGGCCTATGGCCTGTTGCAGCGGATGTTCTCCCTCCTGACCGATGAGCCCATGGCCAGGCACACCACCTTCAAGGTGGGCGGACCCGCCGATCTGTTTTTCGCACCGGCAACCAAAGGGGAACTCATCGGAGTAATCAAGTGTTCCCGGGAGCTTGGCATAGCAATAACCCTTGTGGGCAGCGGCACAAATCTTCTGGTCAGAGACAGGGGCATACGGGGACTTGTGGTCACAACTAAACGGATGAATAAAAACCTTGCCCTTACCATGACGACCGACCAGGAGGGAACCATAACGGCATCTTCAGGCGTTATCCTTGGGGCTGCTGCACGGTTTGCCATGGAGCGGGGGATGGCCGGGTTTGAATTTTGTGCAGGCATTCCAGGAACGGTGGGCGGAGCTGTGATGATGAACGCAGGAACCAACCTCGGCACCATCGCAGACAGCCTTGTTTCCCTTGAAGTTTTGTCCGGGGATGGAGAGATCAGTACAATAGACCGATCTCAACTGAGTTTTGCCCATCGGGAAATAATGTTTGATTCCCCCGGCTCTTGTACGTTTGTTCTGGGGGCACGGTTTAGAGTCTTTGCCGGGGATAAACAGCAGATTCGAGACCAATGGCACTCGCTCCTTGAGCTGCGCCATGCAAACCAGCCCGGAGCAGTTGCAAGTGCAGGCTGTTTCTTTAAAAACCCGGATGGAGGTATGCCTGCGGGTCTCCTGATTGACCGGGCGGGCCTCAAGGGGCGAAAGTTCGGCAATGCAATGGTTTCAAAGATCCATGGTAATTTTATCGTTAATCTTGGCGGGGCTACAGCCATGGAAATATTGACCTTAAAGCGCATGGTCCAGGACGAGGTGAGGGAGAAATTCAATGTTGATCTCAAGCCAGAGGTGAAAATTGAAGGCGAATAAAAAAATCAAAAAAAACAGACTTTGGGCAACGGATCCAGAGGTTTCGGTCGTTGAAAACGATTTCATGACCGGTCTTGATTTTGTGTTGAAATTTATTTTGCTGATGCTGATTCTGGCCCTTTCAAGTCTCGGGCTGATTCTTGCCCATGATTTTATCACCCAGAATACCTATTTCAACATCAGGAGTGTTACGATTTCCGGGGCGGAGCGTCTCAGCCATTCTGATATACTTTCCCATGCCGGGATCAAGACTGGCGACAACATACTGTCCCTTAATCTTAAAACGGCCCGGGAACGACTCGTTGCTCACCCCTGGATACGGGATGCGGCACTTGAGCGCCAGATCCCGTCACTCCTGTCCATACGGATTTTAGAGCAAAGGGCCATTGCAAGGGCGTCCCTGTCCAATGACTTTCAGGTGCTCCTGGACATGGACGGGCAGCCGTTCAAGCCCTATGAGCCGGAGGACGAACCCCTGACCGCTGATCTGCCCATGGTCCAGGGACTCGAACTTGAATCGATCAGTTCGATCGTTCCGGCTCCCACCTACGGGTTTAAGGGGAAGCTTCACCGGGGAGTGCTGGCACTCCTCGGTATTGACGATACTCTTAACTTTCATGAAATAAGAGCGGACAGGGACCTGGGCATTGAGGTAACCACCGATATTTTTAAGACGTACAGGAGTATGGCCGGTGAGTCTGTTATCCTGAAGTTGGGATTCGACAGGTTCAGGGCAAAGCTTGACGGTGCGCAGCGAATCCTTGATTTCATGGATGCGGCTGCAGACGCATCCGGGGAAGCGCCCGGAAACGTTTTCGGGAACGCCCTGGGCGCTGGAAAAGGGGTGGGCATGATCGATCTTTTTAACATTAGAAGCGTTACAATAACCCTTGCAGATAAAGGTGTTTTGCCGAGTACGACCAAAGGAGGTGTTTAACTTGCAGGAAGAGGGTAAAATTATAGTGGGGCTTGACATCGGGACCACAAAGATCTGTGCCGTTGTCGGTGAGGTGGTTCAGGGTGAAATTAATATTATCGGTGTTGGTGAGTCGCCTTCCAGGGGGTTGAGAAAAGGCGCCGTGGTCAATATCGAGTCAACTGTGGAATCCATCAGAAAAGCCGTGGAAGATGCGGAAGTCATGGCCGGCTGCAGTATCTCATCGGTGTTTGTGGGTATTGCAGGCGGCCACATCCGGGGGCAGAACAGCCATGGAATTATAGCCATCAAGGGCCAGGAGATAAACCAGAACGATGTTGAACGGGTGATCGAGGCGGCAAGTGCCGTTGCCATTCCAATGGATCGTGAAATCATCCATGTCATCCCCCAGGAATTTATTGTGGATGACCAGGAGGCGATTCAGAACCCTGTGGGTATGACCGGGGTGCGGCTTGAGACAAAAATTCACATTGTCACAGGGGCAGTCTCCTCCGCAAGGAACATTGTAAAGTGCTGCAACAAGGCGGGGCTCGACGTATGCGACATAGTGCTCGAATCCCTTGCCTCGGGGGAAGCTGTTCTATCTCCTGAGGAAAAGGAGCTTGGGTGCGCCCTTGCAGATGTGGGTGGGGGCACCACGGATTTTGCCATCTTCAAGGGAAACAACATCAAACACACCTTTGAACTTGCACTCGGGGGGCACAACCTTACCAACGATATTTCCATTGGATTGAGAACCCCCCTTGCAGAGGCAGAAAAGATAAAGATCGAGCATGGGACCTGCCTCAGCCAGAGTTCCCACAACGGTGAAACCATCGAGGTTGCCGGAATCGGAGGGCGCGGTTCAAAGAGTCTTCCAAAGGATATCCTGGCCGAGATCCTGGAGCCCAGGGTTGAAGAGATGTTTTCCATACTAAAACGGGAGGTCTACAGCAACGGTCTTGAAAATTCATTTCCGTCGGGCATAATCCTCACCGGTGGAACGGCTCTTTTACACGGTATAACAGATGTGGTTGAGGGGGTCTTTTCAACGCCGGTCAGGCTTGGAAGGGTCATGAAGGTCGGAGGGTTGAAGGATGTGGTCAAAAATCCTGCCTTTGCAACCGGGGTGGGTCTTGTGATCTACGGCAGCAGAAACGCTGGAGTGGCATTTGACGACGGTGACAACGGTCTGTTCATGCGGCTTTTAAAACGAATGAAACAATGGTTTAAGGATGTTATATAACAGCTGACAGCTGTTTCTTATAACCCACATGTCCTCACGGACACAACAAAGTATGAAACTTGAATTAGGACTGAACTTTGTCTCTTGTTTCAAGTTTTTTGAAGGAGGGGGGAGTATGAATTTTTCCTATGTGGAGAGTGAAAAATCTGCAATGATCAAGGTTATCGGTGTTGGTGGAGCCGGTGGAAATGCGGTCAATAACATGATCGACGCAAACCTTCAGGGCGTGAAGTTCATCGTCGCCAATACAGATGCCCAGGCCCTTGAAATATCAAGGGCCGAACTTAAGATTCAGCTTGGGGTTCAGCTGACCCAGGGCCTTGGAGCAGGTGCCAATCCAGCAACGGGAAGGGAGGCAGCCCAGGAGAACATCGATGAGATAAGGGCCGCCCTTGAGGGCAGCCACATGGTTTTTATCACCGCAGGATTGGGCGGCGGAACCGGTACGGGTGCAGCTCCGGTTATTGCAGAAATCTGCCAGGAACTCGGTATCCTGACGGTGGCTGTTGTGTCAAAACCCTTTTCGTTTGAGGGTAAGAAAAGGGCCCTCCAGGCCGAGGAAGGTATCAACAGGCTGCGGGATATCACCGATACGGTCATTACCATACCTAACGACCGGCTCAGGGGAATCGCAGGCAAGGGCGCAAGAATGATAGATATGTTTATCAAGGCCGACGAGGTTCTCCATCATTCAGTCAAGGGCATCACAGACCTTATCATGCTGCCGGGTCTTGTGAACCTTGACTTTGCCGATGTCAGGACAACCATGTCCAAGGCGGGTATGGCCATCATGGGAATAGGTATTGCCTCTGGTGAAAACAGGGCGGTTGAGGCAGCAGAAAGGGCCATTTCCCATCCGCTGCTGGAGGATATCTCCATAGCCGGCGCAAGGGGAGTTCTCATGAACATCACCTGTTCCAGCGACCTCACCCTTGATGAGATGACCGAGGCGTCAGACCGTATCCACCAGGAGGTGGGTGATGATGCGGAGATCATCTGGGGCCAGGCCATTGATGAGAGCCTGGGTGACGAGATGCGGGTAACCGTGATAGCAACGGGTATCGGCGGCGGCGAGCGCCAGGCAAAGAACGTCCACAGCATTGATTCTGCACGGCCAAAGACCAGGGTTACCAGGGTCGTTGCCCAGGAGGATACCTTTGTGAGGGGAAAACTCAGGGAGCCGACCCAGGAAGAGCTTCAAAATTGGAATGAAACCGAAGAACCGGTAATGGTCAGGCAGAAAAAGGCAGTTGGTGAGGATGGCAGAAACGCATATCGCGGGCTCTCCATGGACAGGGAAGACCTGGAGATCCCCACTTTTTTACGACGCCAGGCAGACTGATATATGGCAAACGAGTCAAGGCAGGGCAGGAGGGAGAATGCCCGCCTTGAAACGGGAAGCATTGTCAAGGGTCAAAAGGGATTGATCCGCACCGCCCTGGTGTATCCCAACACCTACCAGGCAGGTATGTCCAGCCTTGGATTTCAAGCGGTGTACGGGTTGATCAATGATCTTGATCAGGTGGCGGCCGAACGGGTCTTTCTGCCCGACGGCCCGGGGGCCGAACCCAGGAGTGTGGAGAGCAACAGGGGGCTTGCAGGTTTTGATATTCTCTTTTTTTCCGTATCTTTTGAGAATGATTACCTGAACCTGATCGCCATGCTCGAAAGGTCTGGTATTCCCCTGCGGGCTGCCGACCGGAATGAGAACCACCCCCTTTTGGTGGCAGGGGGGGTGGCAGCTTATTTGAACCCCGAACCCCTGGCTCTGTTCATGGACCTGATGCTCCTCGGCGAGGCTGAGCTCTTTATACCTCAGTTCTTTGACGTGTACTCTCCTCGAATGCCAAGGCAACGGCTCTTTGAACAATTGGCTTCAACCGTTCAAGGCGTGTATGTGCCCTCCTGGTATGCTCATATTGCTTGCAGGGATGGTGAATTTGCGGGCATGAAAACACTCAACGGTCATGCCTTGCAAAGGATAAGGGTCAGGCGGGTCCAAAAACTCGAACAGATCTGCACCACCCGGGTTCTCACCTCGGATACGGCCTTTAAAAACACCTTTTTGATCGAAACCGGCAGGGGCTGCCACCATGGATGCAGGTTTTGCAGCGCAGGGTTCATCTACCGGCCCCCAAGGTTCTATCCAGAGGATGTCGTTGCCCGTGCCTTTGAAGAGGCAAAGAAATTGACCCCCAGGGTAGGGCTTGTGAGCGCCGCAGTGTCCGACCATCCGGCCATCAACGCCATTTGCGCCAGGGGGATTGCCGAGGATCTTTCAATCTCCTTCAGCTCCTTAAGGGCCGATGCCCTGACCGATGAACTCATCGCAACCCTCCAGAAATCAGGGGTCAAGACCGCCACCCTAGCCCCGGAGGCAGGGTCTGAAAGAATGCGGGCCATCATCAATAAAAAAATCGGCGAAACAGAGCTTATATCGGCGGCCGAGCGGCTGGTAGGAGCCGGGATCATAAATCTCAAGCTCTACTATATGATTGGGCTTCCCTTTGAAAACGACGGGGATGTCCAGGAGATAGTCACCCTCACCGGGAAGATAAGGGAGGCGTTTGTCCGTGCCAGCCGGAAAAAGCAGAAAATCGGAACCATCTCCCTGAGCATCAACCCCTTTATTCCAAAGCCCGCCACCCCTTTTCAATGGGCACCCATGGCAAAAATCCCCCTGCTTAAAAAGAGGCTCAAGATTGTTCAGGACGGGTTAAAAAAGATGCCCAACATACGTCTTAAATGGGAATCTTTGAGGATGGCAAGGATCAACGCCCTTCTTTCCAGGGGAGGTCGGCCTGTGGCAGAGATCCTGGAGCATGCCGCAAGGAACGGGTGGTCAAGTGCCTTGAAGAATGCGGATGACTATTGCGAGGCCGTTGTCCATACCGAGCGGGATGAGGATGAGGTTTTCCCCTGGGAGATAGTTGACACAGGTCTCAAGCGAGAGTTCCTCTGGCGGGAATACCAGCGGGCAAAGAGCGAAAGAACCTCCCCGGACTGCCCCATGATCGACTGTAATCTCTGCAATCTCTGCCGCATTCCTGATTAGAATTGCGGGACGGTTAACTTATCCTTGACATCAGCCGCTAAATTAAATATATAGAACAGGCTTCAATTAAGCCTAGGTAGCTCAGTCGGTAGAGCAGGAGACTGAAAATCCCCGTGTCGGCAGTTCGATTCTGTCCCTGGGCACCAGATTTTAAAGGGCCTTCAGAGTATTTTACTCTGAAGGCCCTTTTTTTATCGCAAGGGCACCCGCAAGGGGAGCCCCTACAGGGCCGGTCGCATTGCCGTCATTCCAGAGGTCAGGCGGATCCGCCGGCGGTGGTGTGTTGTGCGGTCTCAAATTTGTGACAGTCTCCTGTTTGAGACAGGCCCGTTTGCTGCCCTTTTTCTTCATTGAATTCAGCTGGTTATGGGGGTGATACTCATGTCGTGATTGTGAGGGGTGTCCTGTTTTTGAAACGAGAGAGGGGAAATGTTTTTTTGTAAGCCTTTTAAATTAAAGGGGTTTCTTTTTTTTATCGTGGCACATAACTTGTAGTATAGATCTCAGGAAATAGATTGTTTAAACAGTTATGAACAAAAACAATACACCCGGGAGGAAAGAAATGTTTCAAAGGATGAAGTTGAGTGTAAAGCTGATCTCAAGCTTTGTTGTTGTTGCCCTTATCACGCTGGTGGTCGGTTTTTTCGGCTGGCGGGGGGTAAACACCGTAAGCAGCCATTTGGTTCAAATTGGAGATGTGTGCCTGCCAGGCATTATGAACCTTTTGATTATCCAGCGGGAGGGCGAGTCCGGCCGTGTCGCCCTCCGTACAATGCTCAACCCGAATTTAACCCCTGAAGATAAGCGTCGACAGACCCAGATTCTTGGAGAAACTCGCAAGACTTATGAGGCTGCCTGGAAAAACTACGAAGCCCTGCCCCTTGACCCGGAAGAGAGAATGCTTTGGGATAAGTTTGTATCGGCCTGGAATGAGTGGCGCAGTGGAAACAATGAATTTATGAAGATTATGCAGGAGATTGACCTGCTGGATCTTGGGAATCCCGCCGCCATGAACGCCGCCCTGGAGAGGATTCGCGGAGACCACTATAAGCTCATGGTCGATACCATGGCTCTGATCAACAGGGGAGTCCCCCTAGAGGGGGGGGACGATCACCTCTCCTGTGGATTTGGACTTTGGGCCGCCGCCTTAAAGACTCAGAATCCCAACATTAACAACATTGTTGCCCAGATGGAGGAGATCCACCGAATTTTTCACCGGAGCGTGGCTGATATTAAATCCGCAGTTGCCAGGGCGGATATTGAAGATGCCCGGCAGATCTTCAGCACCACCCTGGAGCCGGCTGCCAGAGAGGTGTTCAACGGTTTGAGATCCCTGCGCGGGGAGTCCCACAAGGCTGTGGCGCTTTTTGACCGTGCCAGTGAGTATTCCATGGTCGAGGCCCGGGAAAAGCAGATGGTTGCCATTGATCTCCTGGGACAGCTGGTCAGGTACAATGAGGACTATTCCGATACGGCCGTTGCCAGGGCGGCAATAGAGTCAAGGCGATCCAACATGATGTCCGGCATCACCATGGGTGTCGGTTTTCTGGTGGCCCTGGCCCTGGGCGTCTTTTTGAGTGTTTCCATCTCCCGGGCCTTGACAAGGATCATCCAGGGGCTCAATGAGGGAGCCAATCAGGTGGCAGCAGGCTCTATCCAGGTCTCTTCGTCCAGTCAATCCCTGGCGGAAGGGGCCTCCCAGCAGGCAGCCTCCATTGAAGAAACCTCCTCGTCCATGGAGGAGATGTCATCCATGACCCGTAAAAATGCAGACAATGCAGGCCAGGCAGACACCCTCATGGGTGAAGCAAACCGGGTGATTCAAACGGCCAACGACTCCATGGTTGAGCTGACCCGGTCCATGGCAGACATTACAATGGCAAGCGAAGAAACCTCAAAAATTATCAAGACCATCGATGAGATCGCCTTTCAGACAAATCTTCTGGCCCTGAACGCAGCGGTTGAAGCGGCAAGAGCTGGGGAAGCAGGGGCAGGTTTTGCCGTTGTGGCAGAAGAGGTGAGAAATCTTGCCATGCGATCTGCGGATGCTGCAAAAAATACGGCCGAGCTCATTGAAGGAACGGTTAAAAAAGTGAGAGACGGGTCAAGGCTGGTTGAAACCACCAATGGCGCCTTTGTTCAGGTGGCTGAGAGTTCTGCCAGGGTGGGGGAAATTGTGTCAGAAATTTCAGAGGCTTCCAAGGAACAGTCCCATGGAATTGAGCAGGTTAACATTGCCATTACCGAGATGGACAAGGTTGTTCAGCAGAATGCTGCAAATGCCGAGGAATCAGCCTCTGCTGCAGAAGAGATGAGCGCCCAGGCCGAGCAGGTGAAGGAGTATGTCGGTGATCTTGTGGCTCTGGTCTCCGGGAACAGGGATCAAGGTGCAGGCCATGTGATGCGCCATTCAGCCGCCCCGGCTTCATACAAACCAAGAGCTTTGGGTAACTCCAAAAACAGTCCAAGGAAGAGCCTGCCTGCCTCTAGAAATAAAGAGATCCGGCCGGATCAGGTCATTCCCTTTGACGATGAGGATGACTTTAAAGATTTCTAACCATTATCTGTTGATCTTGCAGTCACAGGATGCTTATATGGAGCTCGAAGGAAAACTCACCCGTTTGCCCCATTGCTGCACAGGCTTATGTATGGGCGGGTTTTCATTCAAACATGGGGTTTGGATAGCATCCTGTGCTGCATAACGTCCTGAACGGTCGTGTGTCGGAGTAAGTCATGAAACTTAAATCTAAGGTCAATCTCTATGTCTTATGAAAACGTTCTTCGTTTGATGGAACAACTTTCGTGCGATTTTATTATGGCAAATCCCGGGGAAGACCCCCAGAGTGTCTCTTGTTTGCTGCCGCTCCTGAAACAGATTCACACCCAGTGCGTGGAACTATCGTTGACGGACAATGCAAAAGAGGTGTTAAGGGCAAGGAGGCTTGTTCAGGAGATGCTCAAACAGGAGACCCCCGGGGGTCTGGAGAAAAAAATGGGTGCGTTCAGTGATTTTATTTCGGATTTTTCCATACCCGTGGAGGAGCCCGCCTCCTCAAGTCGAGCCCCACTATGCGAGAATTGTTCCAGGCAAGATCCGTCCGCTCAAGACCCTTGGGACAGAATTTTGTCGGACGGGGAAATCCCCATGGAAGATGATGGTGAGGAATCGTTGGAAAAAGAACATAAAGCTTTTGTCCACATGACCAGAGGGTTGGAATCGTTTACATTGCTCCTGGGCGGTGTATGCCCTGAAGAATCGTTGGATTTCGGTGGTATGCTGGAAATCTTTGATGGGCTGATCAAAGTGTCAAAGGATATTGAGCCGGACACTTTTTATCTGGTATCCATTGACTGCAAGGGTTATGTGGAAAAAATGCAGTCGGATCATAACCATAATACAAAACCCCTGGAAGAGGCGCTGATCCTTTTAAATTCCATCTTGAGCCATTTAAAACGGGGGGAGCCCTTTACCTTTGATTATGAAGATGTCCTTGGGCTGCTGGATTTTCATTCCGGTGAAGGGCAAAGTTGCAACTCAGATATACCGGCACCAGGCCCGTCAACACCAGATTTATCAGCAGAAGATACCCCCCTTACCAACCTCCCTGCAGAGCCACAACCCCTTTCAGACGATGATATCGAGATTCTTGTTGATTTTGTATCCGAAGCAGATGAAAATCTTGACACCATTGAGGTTAACCTCATGGATCTGGAACAGGATCCCTCTAACAGGGATATTCTCAACGATATCTTCCGCCCCTTTCATACCATCAAAGGGGTGTCGGGCTTTTTATCTCTAAAAAAAATCAATCAACTGGCCCATGCCACGGAAAATCTTCTGGATGGTGCCAGGGGCGGAGAGTTTTTAATCAACCAGGAAGTCACGGATGTGATTCTGGAATCCGTAGACACGTTGAAGCAACTCATTGCCAGGGTAAGGGCCGGTGTTCAAAATAGGCAGCCCCAGCAGGATCAGGATATAGATATTGATGCCCTTTGCAATCGAATAGAGGCCTTTCAGGCTTCCCTTGCAACTGATGGACGGGAACCCTTGGGGCAGATACTTATCAAAAAGGGGGTCCTGGATCTCCAGGGTCTTGAGCAATCCCTCAAGTCCCAGCAGAGCACCCCTTCTAAAAAACTTGGCGAAATTCTGGTCGAGGAGCAAAGGGCAACTGCCGACCAGGTCACCTCCGCCCTGATGGATCAAAGGGGAGGGGGTAAAAGAATCGATACCCAGGTCAAGGTGAGCACCCAGAAGCTTGACGACCTTGTTAATTATGCCGGAGAGCTCGTCATAGCTCAATCCATGCTCAGGCAGAAAACCGCCCATGATCCCACGTTGAGCCAGAATGTGGTCCATCTGGGTCAGATCGTCACAAATATGCAGAACATCGCCATGTCCATGCGAATGATCCCCATCAAGGCTACCTTTATGAAGATGATCCGCCTTGTACGGGATCTCGCCCATCGATCAGGCAAAGAAGTCGCATTGACCATGGAAGGCGAGGATACTGAAATTGACAGAAATGTGGTGGATGCACTGTATGAGCCCATGGTGCACATGATCCGGAATTCAGTGGATCACGGCATCGAAGCCTGTAACGAACGGATTCAACTTCAAAAGCCTTTAAAGGGAAATATTATTCTCAGGGCCTACCATAAGGGCGGTTATATTCTCATTGAAATAGAGGATGACGGCAAGGGGCTTGACCGGGATAGAATCCTCCAAAAGGCGATCTCATCGGGAGTTGTTCCAGAGGGCGCAACCTTAACCGATGGCCAGGTTTATGACCTGATCATGGCCCCGGGGTTTTCAACGGCAGAAGAGATCACCGATGTCTCTGGCCGGGGTGTGGGCATGGATGTCGTGAAGGATGGGATCGAAAAATTTCGGGGGCAGCTCAATATTGATTCGTCCAAAGGAAAAGGGACTAAATTCACCATCAGCCTCCCCCTTACCCTTGCCGTTATCGACGGAATGCTGATCCTGGTGGATGGTGAACGGTATGTCGTTCCAACCATATCCATCCAAAGGGCGTTTAAGCCGGCCAGGGAAGAGTGTTTTACCGTCCAGGGTCAGGGTGAGATGGTCAAAGACCGGGGAAGCCTCATTCCCCTGATCCGCCTGAATGACCTTTACAATGCCGGTCTTCCTGAAAAACCTGTGTGGGACTGCCTTGTTGTTGTGGTCGAGTCAAAGGACGAAAAAAGAGCCCTGCTCATCGATGAACTCCTGGGCAAGGACGAATATGTCATAAAAAATCTTGGTAAAAATTTTGAAGGTATAAAAGGCCTTGCAGGAGGTGCCATTCTTGCCGACGGTCGTGTGGGGCTTATTCTTGATATCCATGGAATCTTCACCCTTGCGTCAAAAAAGTGATTCAATATGAAACAGATCGTTGGCGTGGCAGATATGAAGGTTAGCAACAATCCGTCAGAATCCATCATCACCTATTCCCTTGGGTCATGTATCGGACTTGTCATTTATGACCCTGTTGTCAGGGTGGGGGGCATTTTGCACTATATGCTGCCTGAATCTTCCCTGGACCAGACAAAGGCCACTGCCAGGCCTTATATGTTTGCCGATTCAGGAATACCGAGGTTGTTTAAAACAGCTTATAGTCTGGGTGCGGCAAAGCAACGAATGAACGTCTATGTGGCAGGCGGGGCTGAAATCCTTGACCAGAGCGGATTTTTTAATATCGGCAAACGAAACTACATGGCACTCAAAAAAATATTCTTTAGAAATAAGGTGATGATCAATAAACAGGATGTGGGAGGAAATACCAACCGGACGGTCAGGCTTGAAATAGGAACCGGAGATATCTATGTGAAAACTTCGGGTGGAAAGGAGGTGAAGATATGATCTCCCTTCAAACAAGAGCTGGTGGAAACCCGGGGATTCAGTTTTCTGGAGGCCGAAAAAAAGATCTTTGGTATAGACCATGCTGAATTAGGTGCAATGATTGCCAAAATGTGGAAGTTCAGCCCCAGGATGGTGAAACTGATCAGGCACCACCACCTCACCGACGAAACCATGATCCAGGACCGGGAGGTCACAGTTGTTTACCTTGCCGACTGCATCTGCATGATGATGGGCAGGGGAGTGGGCCTTGACGGTCTTGCCTACCGCTTCAAGACCCGTGTGATGGGAGATCTCGGGATCTCATCCCAGGACCTTTTGATGATTATTGCAGAATTCGGTGTAAACATGCAGAAGGTCGAAGACCTCTTAAACATGGCTCAATGAAAAATAACAGGAACAAACAATGTCATACTCCATACTCATAGTGGACGACTCTCTGCCCATGCGATCGGTGGTAAAACGAGCTATAAAGGCTGCGGGTTATGGTAATTCAGAATTGCTTGAAGCCGCCAACGGCCGGCAGGCCCTTGAAATGATGCGAAACAGCTGGGTCGATATGGTCATAACCGATTACAATATGCCCGTCATGAACGGGCTGGATTTTATCCGGTGCGTCAAACAGGAGGAGCTGCTGAAAAATATCCCGGTTGTGGTGGTCTCAACCGAGGGTAGCCAATCAAAAATCGAGGAATTCATGGATAGCGGTGCTGCAGGGTATATCACCAAACCATTTACGGCTGAGGCAATCAGGGATGTGATTGTCAATATTCTTGGAGAGGCAGGTTATGAAGATACGTTTGATGAAGGCGATCAAGACCTCGATTTCTGAAGTGATGGAAACCATGTTTTTTCTGCCGATTGAACCGGGTGAGGAAACTTTGTTTGCCGGGTTTGAGATGGGTGCGGACGATATTCTGGCCAGCGGGTTGAGGTTTACAGGCGCTGTCACAGGTCAAATGATTCTGGTTGCCCCGAGAACCCTTGTGGCAGAAATGGCTGCAAATTTCATGGGGGAGTCAAGGGAGTCACTCACCGACGAGCACATCTGCGGGACATTGACGGAAATGGCCAACATGGTGTGCGGCAACGCCCTGGGTAAGGTTGATTCAAAGGTTCCGTTTGAGCTTTCCATCCCTGAAATCATGGAAATTTCAAAAGTCTTACCCGACCAGGAGCTTGCTGTTGTTGAAACCATAGGGTCAAAAATGGCCGTTGGGTTACACCTGGAGTAAAGGTCATATGCCCAAAGATATTAAAGTGCTCATAGTTGATGATTCCGCCGTTGTCAGGAAGGTCTTTTCCGAGCAATTGTCCCGGCAGCCAGGGATAGTCGTTGTGGGCACGGCCCCGGACCCCTATGTGGCCAGGGACAAGATCGTTCGACTCAGGCCGGATGTGATCACCCTTGACATTGAAATGCCCCGCATGGACGGCATCACCTTTTTAAAAAAGCTGATGCAGTATTATCCCCTGCCTGTTATCATTGTGAGTTCGTTGACCGCAAAGGGGAGCAAGCTTGCCATGGAGGCCTTGGCACTGGGTGCCCTTGAGGTCATCTGCAAGCCAAATTCTGCCTATTCCGTGGGGGAGATGAGTTTGCAGCTGGCAGAGAAGATCAGGGCTGTTTACGGGGCAAAAAAGCCGTCTGTTCCCCCTGGAGGAGTTGAGAACAGGCCGTTGACATCCATGGGATCGAGAGCTCTTTCAGCCACAACCAATAAAGTCATAGCCATTGGTGCCTCCACCGGGGGAACCGAGGCCATTAAAAACGTGCTGATGAGGTTTCCTTGCAACACCCCTGGTGTCGTGGTGGTCCAGCATATGCCGGCCCAGTTTACAACTTCCTTTGCCCAGAGGCTGGACGAGCTTTGCCAGATGAGTGTCAAGGAGGCCCGGGACGGGGATACCGTCATGAACGGCCAGGTTCTTATTGCACCGGGTAATTTTCACATGGTGTTCAAGCGGAGCGGGGCCCGTTATCATGTGGGGGTTAAAACCGGACCCCTTGTCCATTACCAGAGGCCGGCCGTGGATGTCTTGTTTAAATCAGTTGCAAGGTATGCCGGCGCCAATGCCCTTGGCATCATTTTGACGGGTATGGGCAAGGACGGGGCTTTGGGACTGCTTGAGATGAAAAATGCAGGGGGTAAAACCCTAGCCCAGGACGAGGGATCAAGCGTGGTATTCGGCATGCCCAAGGAGGCGATCAGCGTCGGTTCTGTGGATTATGTGGAGGATATCCACTCCATTGCCGACAGGGCCATGGCTCTATTGGAGACAATGTAACGGTTGCAATGGAAAAATATTATGGCCTTTGAAATAAAGCTCTCACCAGCCCAGCATCAGGAACTTTCGGGAATCGTCTACAGGGAGTCTGGTGTAGTTCTCAATGAGAAGAAATACAGCCTTCTGGTGGCAAGACTGGCCAAGAGAATGCGCATGATAAAAGTTTCCAGGGTGTCTGACTACATCACCCTTCTATCCGCTGATTCGGATGAGTTTAATGAGTTCATCGATGCAACCACAACCAACCACACGTTTTTTTTCAGGGAAAACAAGCATTGTGAATATATTCTCAAAAACCTGGACGCTAAAAAACCATTAAAGATCTGGAGCGCCGCTTCCTCGAGCGGAGAAGAGGCCTTTTCCCTGGCCGTTCAACTCTTGGCCAACTCATTTACATTCACCATCTATGGGTCGGATCTTTCAGATTCCATGCTCAACCTTGCCCGCCGGGCCATTTATTCAAACGAGCGGGTAAAGAACGTTCCTGTTTCCATGCTTCATGCCTACTTCCGAAGGGGAGAGGGCAGATGGAAGGGCCATGTCAAGGTTAAATCCGCCGTTCAAAAACTTGTGACCTTTGAAAAGTTTAATCTGCTCTCCTGCACACCCAGGGATACCTACGACATTATTTTTTGCAGAAACGTCATGATCTATTTTGACACCCCCACAAGGCAGCGGGTGGTTACCCGGCTCTGCAATGCCCTGAAACCCGGAGGTTATTTTTTTGTGGGCCTGTCCGAAAGCCTTAACGGCCTCGACCACAGCCTGACAAATGTTCTTCCCAGCGGTTACCGGAAAAAATCATGATCGGCGGGGCGCTTTTTCTTGCCATTATCACCCTGGGGGTGCTACTCTACCTTTGATCCGCAGTAAAACGTTTGATCGGCAATCAGGGTTTAGTGATACTTCCCAAAATTACCGGGCTTTTTGTCGCAGCCATTGCAGCCCAGATCGTTTTTACCGGCATTCAAAATTTTCTCAAAATCAACTGAAAGACCTGGGCAATTAAGAGATGACGATCCAAATTTTAATTTGATTTTTTACATTGGGAAAGGTACTGTTTAATAATCACCTAAAGTTGAATCTTGGCACTGTAATTTTAAATAACGGAGGCATGAAAATGATAGACCTTTCAACCAGGTATTTAGGATTAAACCTTAGAAACCCGATCATTGTCGGCAGCTCAGGGTTAACCGATTCTGTCGAAAAGATTCAAAAAATCGAGGAGGCGGGTGCCGGGGCAGTGGTGTTAAAGTCGATCTTTGAAGAAGAAATTCTTTTTGAGTATGACGCTGTTATCAAGGAGGCAGAAACGGATGGTGTCAACCTGGAGCAGTTTGATTATTTTGATTTCCATTTAAGAGGAAAAAAATTGAATGGTTACATTGACCTGATTCAAGGTGCAAAGGCAAAAACATCCATTCCAATCATTGCCAGTATCAACTGTGTTTATTCCTATGAGTGGATTGATTTTGCAAAGAGAATTGAAGCTGCAGGGGCTGATGCAATTGAATTAAACATGTTTTTCCTGCCGTCTGACTTTAAAAGAAGCTCCCGGAAACAGGATGATATGTATTTTGAAATAGTGGAGAAGCTTGTCAGTACGATTTCAATACCGATATCTCTTAAAATCAGCTACTACTTTTCAAACCTTGGCCACATGATTCAAAGACTTTCAAAATCGGGGATTTCCGGTATTGTTTTATTTAATCGTTTTTTCAGCCCGGATATTGATATTGACAAGTTAGAAATAAAACCCTCGTTTGTTTTCAGTGCTCCTTCCGATTTAGCACAATCTTTGCGATGGATCGCCATTATGTCCCAGAGAGTTCAATGTGATCTGGCAGCCTCATCAGGAATTCATGATGGTGAAAGCGTTATCAAACAGATCCTGGCGGGTGCACAGGCTGTGCAGATGGTCTCTGCATTATATAAAAAAAAGATTGCATACATTAAGGATGTAATCGAGACCCTGGAAACCTGGATGAAGGCACATAAGTATAATACCCTCCAGGACTTCAGGGGGAAATTAAGCCAGGCTAAAGCGGATGATCCTGCAGTTTATGAGCGTATGCAGTTCATGAAATATTTTACCTGATTTAATCTACCGATTTGATCTAAGGGCGATCCCTTGCGATCGCCCTTCCGGGGCGACAAAGAATTAAGCCTCCAGCAACACAGACCCCGTCAAACCATCAATTATGACAAATGGTTCACACTATCATGAAGGACTGTAAGCCTTATTTGGGTATGGGTTTTTTGCCAAGAGGGGCAAAGCATACTCCTGCAAGCCTGAAGTGGGCAAACCCAAAGGGGATTCCGATTATGGTCAGGCAAAGCGATATCCCGGCAAGGATGTGGGAGATTGCAAGCCAGATTCCGGCCAGTATAATCCACAAAAAATTGGCAAGGGAGGTGCCGATAACCCGTTGTTCACCCATTATCCTTGCATCCACAAGCTCTTTGCCAAAGGGGAATGCTGCAAATCCTGCAATTCTGAAGGCGGCGTAGGCAAAGGGAATTCCTGCAACGGTAATAAAGAGAAGGCTTCCGACCAACAGCCAGGAGAGCCACGCTATAAAACCTCCGCCAAATATGAACCATAGAATGTTGAGTATCAGTATCATTTATCAATCCTGTTAAATATTTCTTTTGCCCAGATGGTGTGTAGACGAGGGCCTGGATGAAAGCCATCCTCAGCCATGAGAGACAGATCCATGGGCAGGTTGAACTCCATGAACTCGCAATCAGGCTGGCTCTTTAACCACTTTTTGATGGTTTTATTCATCTGGGCTGCACACAGGCCAAGATACCGGTTTAACGGCCAGGGCAGGGCGGGAAACAGCTCCATTGGCGGCACGGCAGAAATGATAAACCGGCGAACCTTGAATCGGTCACGCATGAGGGCAATCAGTCTTTTCTGCTGACTTGTCCATTTGTCCGGCTGCACACCGTTTTTGACATCGTTGACTCCCAGGGATGTTACGACAAAATCAAATTCCCTTGGCGGCAGGGATTCCATATGTTTAATGGTTGCGGCCGTGGTGGCTCCTGTTTTTGCGATCAGCTCCCAGTTTACCGTGTACTGGGGGCCAAAACAGGCCAGAACCTGCCCTGAAAGTGCCTGGTCCTGGTACTCTACGCCCACGCCTGCTGCGGCTGAGTCTCCAAGGATCAAGAGTCGGATTTGTCGTTCACCGTTTCCCTTGGTTCCCCTTCGCAGGCCCTTTGCCTCGGGAAGTCTTGGTGTTTCTCTGGCCACCTTTTTTCCCTGGTGTATCAGCACCGGGGCCAGGAAAAACTTTAAAAGGTTAAGAATCATGTGGTCTTTTTATCACAACTGAATAGTTTTACAAGCTTATTTGGGCCTTGATCATAGTACAGATAATTTATCGGCCAGGGAGCCAGCTCTCTGGCCGATAAGGCTAACATGATTCCAGATCTTCCTTGACTTCCGATCCATTTGTGTTAAACATGCGTCTTTGTTTCTTACGAATAGTTTTGGTTTTTATCCCCTGATAGCAGCATGGTTCGTCTCCGCATTATCGTCGACCTACCCCACTACATCACTCGATACTCCAACTAAATTTTGTTTTTGTTGTTGTTTTTTTAGGAGCTTCTTATGGGTTTCAATTTTGTACCAGAGTCTTTTTCCGCATTTCGAAAGGATTATTCCCGTGAAAAATTTGTAAACGATATCATGGCCGGGGTGATTGTGGGGATCGTTGCCCTTCCCCTTGCCATTGCCTTTGCCATTGCATCCGGTGTTAAGCCGGAGCAGGGCATTTATACTGCCGTGGTTGCGGGTTTTCTGGTTTCGGTTTTTAGCGGAAGCAGGGTTCAGATCGGCGGACCTACTGGTGCGTTTATCATCGTTTTGTTCGCAATTGTGCAGGAATTCGGATTTGAAGGGTTGATGGTGGCCACCATTATGGCCGGGGTAATACTTGTCATAATGGGGCTGACCAAGTTTGGTCAGGTGATCCGGTTCATACCCTATCCCATGACCATAGGGTTTACAGGCGGAATCGCATTGATCATCTTCACCACACAGATCAAGGATTTTCTAGGTCTTACGATCCCCAATGTCTCCCCGGATTTTCTCGGCAAATGGGTTGATTATACCCACCATTTCATGACTCTAAATGTGGAGACCATGGCCATGGGCCTGGCAACCCTCACGATAATGATGGTCTGGCCAAGGGTGACTAAAAAAATTCCTGGCTCTGTCATTGCCATCATTGCCACCACAATGGCTGTCTCTCTTTTAAACCTGCCCGTTGACACAATCGGAAGCAGATTTGGTGCCATTCCCACCATGCTGCCCAAGCCGTCCATACCCCAGTTCGACTTTGAGTTGATCAAACAGCTTATCTCCCCGGCCTTTACCATTGCCATGCTTGCGGCAATAGAGTCCCTTCTCTCGGCGGTTGTGGCAGATGGTATCACAGGAGATCGCCACAACTCCAACATGGAGCTTGTGGCCCAGGGCATTGCCAATATCGTGGCGCCTCTTTTCGGGGGAATCCCTGCCACGGGTGCGATTGCCCGGACCGCCACCAACATTAAGAGCGGTGGTACCACTCCCCTGGCAGGCATTGTCCACGCCGTTACCCTGCTCATGATAATGATCTGTTTCGGACGATGGGCCACCCTTATTCCCATGGCTACCCTTGCCGCCATACTCATGGTGGTGGCTTACCACATGAGCGAATGGCGATATTTTGTAAAGCTTTTAAAGAGTCCTAAAAATGATCTTTTTGTGATGCTCACCACCTTTTTTCTTACCGTGTTTGTGGATCTTACCATCGCCATTCAGACCGGTGTGGTTTTAAGTGCCGTTTTATTCATGAATCGCATGGCCAATGCCACCGTCATACGAAGAAGTACAGGAGATATGGAACCTGACCATCACTCCCTAAAGGACAGGGTGGTGCCCGAAGGCGTGGAGGTGTTCGAAATCCACGGACCCTTCTTTTTTGGTGCAGCCAGCAAGTTCAAAAACACCCTTGAGATTGTGGGAAAGACTCCAAGGGTACTGATTATCCGATGCCGTCATATCCTGTTCATCGATGCCACAGCCCTCCACGCCCTGGAAGAGTTGGTGGAAAAAACCCTGCGGGATAAAACAACCCTGCTCTTGTCCGGGGTCCATGCCCAGCCCCTTATCACCCTTGAACAGTCTGGGCTATATTATAAAATAGGCAAAGAGAACATCTACGGAAACATCGATGCGGCTTTGAACGGGGCAAGGCGATTGCTGGGGATTCCTGAGCTTCCCCTGCCCACTCCATTTATTCCCACCGTTAAAAGCTATAACCGCAAATGGCGGTTGGATTTAACGAGTCTGCTACAATCCCCTATCCTTTCAATTGATTATTTCGAATTATTTATACACCTTCCCAGTTGCAAAGTATATGTTTTATCTTTTGAAGTAA
>JAVERV010000081.1:0-15391 GCA_034006945.1 Desulfobacterium sp.
TCAAATCTTCAGCCATGGGTTATTCTCCTTCACTGCTGTAGCAGGCGTTGACCTGGTTCATGGTCAGGGTTTCAAGATACCCCGATATGGCGGCGTCATAATCGGCCGTGTGTTTAAAGGCTCTTCTGGCAAGGTTAAACCGGTCTTCAAGGGTGAGGCACCCCTTGTTTTGTTCAAGGCAGCTTACAATACCGGCATAGGATTCTGGATCTACAACCGACGCCACCCGGATAAAGTTCTTGGCCGCAGCCCGGATCATTGTGGGTCCGCCGATATCGATGTTTCCCCGGGCATGTTCGCAGGTTACCCCGGCCTTTGCAATGGTCTGCTTGAACGGATAGAGGTTGGCCACAACCATGTCGATGGTCATGGACGAGGTGCGTTTGAGATCCTCCTGATGGGCATTGTTGTAAGTTTCGGTCAGGAGCCCAAGATAGATCCTGAAATCAAGGGTCTTCACGAGCCCGCCCTGGGTTTCGGGCTGACCGGTATAATCCGACACCTGCCGGAGTCGGTCCTTAACATCCTGCCCGAGGATCTCCTGAATCCTGGAATAGGTTCCCCCGGTGGAAAGAATTTTGATCTTCGGGTTGGCCCCAACAAGGGCCGGGATCAGCAACTCAAGCCCCTGCTTGTCCGATACGCTCACGAGCACCGTGCGGATGGGGATGAGATCATCAATCTTCTCTACAATATTTTTTCCCATGTTTTTTCCTATGGTATTTAAGATTCAAAAAATTCATACAAAATCAAAAAAACGGCCAAGCCTGAAACCATTTGTCAGAACTATCAATATAAAAATACCTGTTTCAAGTCAAGAATCAATAAAAGGACCCGGCAATTCTAATTGCAGGTTTTGATCAAAACCATTGCCATGATCCACGGATAATGATAACGATCACCATAACCGCCGGTGGATCAGTCTGATCACGGGGTATGACAATACCGCACCGACACTGCAGGGGCAATTCATAAATTACCCTGCATGAAAACTCAGAAACTACAAGATGAAAACATTTAAACAAAAAAAATCCCTGTCCCTTGCCTATTCAAGCTGTCCAAACGACACCTATATTTTCCATGCCATTGCGGCAAATATTGTAACAGATCCAGAGCTTGACTTCACCATCACCCTGGCCGATGTGGAGACACTAAACCAGAAGGCGGGTGAAGGGATCTTTGATGTCACCAAGCTGTCGTTTGCGGCCCTTGGCAACCTGAGGGATGAGTATGCCCTTTTAAGAACCGGTGCAGCCCTTGGCCGGGGATGCGGTCCCCTTGTTGTGGCAAAACCCGGCACAGAGATTGTTCCCGGCATGCAGCTCAGGATTGCAGTACCGGGATTGGGCACCACTGCCTGCCTTTTGTTCAGATTTTTCCTTGAACAGAGATTTCCGGGAATAGAGGCAGAACTTACTGCCATGCCCTTTGAAACCGTGATGCCATCGGTTCTCAAGGCTGAATCCGATCTCGGGGTGATCATCCACGAAGGCAGGTTTGTGTTTGGCAGCCTGGGGCTCGAATGCCTTACAGACCTTGGCTCCTGGTGGGAAGAGCACACGGGACTGCCCATTCCCCTGGGATGCATTGCCGTTAAACGAACGCTTGGATCCTTTGTTGGAAAGAGGATAGAGGTCCTTATCAAACAGAGCATCGACCATGCCGCAAACAATCCGGAGTCCGCTCGACAATACATAAGCGAACATGCCCAGGAGCTTGACAACGGGGTGATCGACCGGCATATCGGCCTCTATGTGAACGAGTTTTCATCGTGCCTTGGCAAAGAGGGTGAGGCTGCCATTGAAACCTTCTTTAAAAAGGGCGAGCAGGCGGGCTTTATAAAACCGAGCAAACTGCCGTTGTTCGCCAATCAGGGCTGAAAAAGCTCGACCTTGACCCGTTCAGTAAAAAGCTTATCCGTGTAAAGACGTTCAAAAAAATGCTCCAGGGCCTGGATCTTTGGTCGGTCAAGATCGCAGAACAGTACCTGGTAATAACACTCGATCAAAGAACGGGGTAACCTCAGCTTGCCAACACCCCTGTCTATGACCGCTTCGATATTCTCATACCCCTGCTGCCTTGACAGGTGAAACAGACGTAAAGCTTCAGCCACCCGATCGGGGTAAAGTTCAGCATAATCTCTTCTCACCACCCAGAGGGCAAACACAAAGGGCATTCCGGTTTTTTTGTGCCAGAGACTTCCAAGATCCATGCGAAGGGGGAAACAGTCATCCCAGGGCTGGGTCAGGGCCGCATCGCCTATAACAAGCACCGCATCTGCATCGCCTGGGATATCCTCCGGGGTTCTCATTCTCCCCGTCACAATAACCGGGGCAACCCCGTGTTCGGCAAACAGCAGCCGTACAAGAAGGGCTGAGGTGGCGGAATCCTCGGTAAGCACGACCTTTTTGCCGTCGAGATCTTCAATGGGGTAATTGCCCATGAGGATCACCGAAAGCACGGGCCCGTCACAGGAGATGGAAAGATCGGGAAGCACCAGCAGATCCCTGTGGTGACGGCCGTAGAATCCAGATGAAATGGGACTTATGGCAAGATCACCCTTGAGAATCATGGCGTTCAGCACGGCTGGCGGACCATCGGTCATGGTGATCCAGGAGGGCAGCAGCCCGTTGTTAAGACCGTAGTATACGGGGGAGGCGTTGATGTAGTCCATCCGCCCCATGGCAAGGGTATCGTTATTCATTACGTGTAAGGGTTTCCAATAGCTGTTCAGGGTTATTTGCCTCAACCGGGACAAAGAGAAATCTAGCCCATCGCCCCGGTTCAAGCGTCCCTATTTTGTTGTCAACACCAAGGGCCTTTGCCCCGTAACAGGTTGCCATGGCAAGGATCTCGGCGGGTGAAATATCAGGATAGTTTTGAGCCACAAAGGCCATCTCGTCGGCCATGCTGAGGGAATCACAGCTGGCGAGGCTGTCCGTTCCAAGGGCAGGGGTGAGTCCGTGGTCAAGGAGCCGCCTGATGCAGGGAAGCCTGGCGTGGAGGTTTTTGCTGCTCCTGGGGCAGACAACGGTTTTAACCCCCCGCTCCATCAGAATACCAAGGTCTTTTTTATCGACGGTTAAGAGATGAACGGCAAGGGTCTTTGAATCAAGCAGGTTCAAGTTGTCAAGATAGGTCACTGGGCTTGCCCCAGGAAGGGGCCAGTGGGAAAAATCAATGCCCCGCTCCTCGAGGAAATCGGCCCAACCCCCTTGGGCCGTCTGGATAAATTCAAACTCATCATTTGATTCAGCCACATGGATTGAAAAAACTTGGTCGTGGAGCAGAGATTCTCGTTTAAGCCTTTTTAAAAGACCAGGTGAACAGGTGTGGGGAGCATGGCCTGCAACGGAAAAACCAAGCCCCTGATCCGGGCGAAACCCGAAATCAAAGTCGGGCAAAACCTGGTCTGAGCCTACCATCTCCTGGAACCAGATGCCCGAAAGTCCTGAATCAGCCACCATATCCCGGGTAATGCCCAGGGTGGATATTTCCCCCACACAAAGGGTGCCGGATCCCAGGACCTGGTCTATCCCATCCAGGGCAGCAGCTTTAAGGGCCGGGACGCCAAGCCTTTTACGTTCTTTGAGAAGATCTGCCACCCAGGCCTTGAACCCCATACCAAAGGACAATCTCCCCCTGAGGGCTGAAAGCTCAAGATGGACATGGGCATTGACGAGGCCGGCCATGAGCACCCCGGAACCATGATCTATTCCGTCGGTCCCGGAATAATCTCTCCCCACCTGGACAATCCTGTTGTTTTCCACCCTGATATAGCCATTCTCAAGGACATTCCAGGGATTTACAACCACCCAGGCGGCCCTGTGAACAGCACCGCTGTCATTCAGGTCATGGATGATTTCACGTTTTTCAAAGTAAGAACTCATAGTAGATTATAAAAGCAGTCCCGCTTCCTCGCCTCAAACCCGGCCGTTGTGATAAGTCTTTTAATTTCAGATTCCGGGAGCATGAAATTAACCCCTGCAGCAGCCACCACATTCTCCTCGATCATGGTGCTGCCCATGTCATTGGCCCCGTAAAAAAGGGCTGTCTGGGCAATCTTCTCCCCTTGAGTCACCCAGGAGGCCTGGATGTTGTCGATGTTATCAAGAAAAATCCGACTCAGGGCAAGAACCCGCAGATAGGGAACCGACCCTGTCTTCGGCACCTGGATTTTTGTGTTATCAGGCTGGAAGGTCCAGGGAATAAAGGCTGTAAATCCGCCGGTCTCGTCCTGGAGATCCCTTATCCTTGAGAGGTGCTCGACTATGTGGCGGGGCTCTTCAAGGTGGCCGAACATCATGGTTGCGCTGGAGCGCATGCCCGACAGGTGCGCCTGGCGCATCACCTCGATCCAGGTGTCGGCCGAGCACTTGCCCGGGGAAACTTTTTTTCTCACCTCGTCGCTTAAAATTTCGGCTCCGCCGCCGGGAATCGAATCAAGCCCCGCCCCTTTCAGTCGGGCAATGGTTTCGGCAATTGAGAGACCGGACTTTTCAGCAATATAAGAAATTTCCGGCGGGGAGAATCCATGGACATGGATATCAAAATTATCCTTTATGAACTTCAACAGATCCGTGTAATAATCAAGGGAAAGATCAGGGTTCATCCCCCCCTGGAGAAGGATCTGGGTCCCGCCAAGCTCCATGGTTTCTTCTATCTTCTCCCGGAGGTCAGCCAGTGTGATTACGTACCCCTCTTTACTCTCCGGGGTCTTGTAAAAGGCGCAAAAACGACAGCCTGAAACACAGATGTTTGTGTAGTTGATGTTCCGGTCAACGACAAAGGTGACGATCCTTTCCGGATGGAGTTCAAACCTCTTATTTTCCGCAACCCTTGCCAGGGTTAAAAGGTCTGCCTCGTAAAAGAGTTTCAGCCCCTCTTCCCTGGATATTCTCTCGCTTACCATGGTCTAATCCTTTATTAACGGGCCTGGTTTACGGGGTTATAGAACGAATCCCTTTCAACCGGCACAAAACCTGCCGAGCGAATCATTGATTCCATCTCATCCCGTGAAAGCCCCCTGGCCGATTTTGCCCCTGCCGTGTGGGTAATTCGCTCTTCGATGATGGTGCCGTCAAGGTCGTCGGCACCGTAGGAGAGGGCCACCTGGGCGAGTTTCTCACCGATCATGACCCAGTAGGCCTTGATGTGATCAAAGTTGTCGAGCAAAAGCCTTGCAACGGCGACGTTCTTGAGGTCGTCAACGGCGGTTGTGGGGGGCAGGTGAGCAAGCTTTGTGTTCTCAGAATGAAAGGCCAGGGGAATGTAGGCGGAAAAACCATGGGTTCTGTCCTGAAGATCCCTCAAGGCCAAAAGATGGTCCACCCTCTCCTCCATGGTCTCGATATGGCCGTAAAGCATGGTGGCATTGGATGTAAGGCCGTTCCGATGAACCGCCTCCATGATCTCGAGCCACCGCCGGGAATCGATCTTTTTTGGAAAAAGCTCGTCCCTCACCCGGTCGCTCATCACCTCGGCTCCGCCGCCGGGCATCATGTCAAGACCCGCATCCTTCAACTCCTTCACAGTATCGTCAATGGAAAGGCCTGAAAGCTCGGCAAGGTAGTCTATTTCAACACAGGTGAAGGCCTTGATCTTTGCAAGGGGTCTAACACGTTTCACCGTCTTGAGCAGATTGATGAAATAGCCAAAATCAAGAGCCGGGTTGAGCCCGCCAACGATGTGAAGCTCGTTTACAGGTTCTGCAATGCGGTCATTGATACGCCGTTCAATCTGGTCCATGGACCAGGTGTAGGCCCCCCGGTCCTCCCTGTCAACGGCATAGGCGCAGAACCTGCACCTGTTCCTGCACACGTTGGTATAGTTGAGATGCTGGTTGTACACATAATAGGCAAGATTTCCGTGGATATCCCGGCGCACCCTGTTGGCAAGCATACCCACACCTGTAAGATCCGGTGTCTCAAAAAGAAGAAGCCCGTCATCCCTTGAAAGACGGATCTTTTCATTTAGTTTTGCTCCAATGGCGTTGAGCCGTTTATCGGCAAATTCAGGTTTCACTCACTATCTCCTCCTCACCCTCTTGATCAACTTCTTTTTTTTCCTGACTGGCTGGACTTCGGCCACCTGGTTCTGCCTGGGAGGCAAAAGGTTATTCTGGGAATAGGAACAGGCGGCCCTGGGACATTTAAGGCCTTTTTCACCGGTGGGGGTTGTAAATTCAGTCAAAAAGGGATTTTTACACAACGGACATTCAAAATGATAGGGTTTATCCCAGCTCACAAACCTGCACTCCGAGTTAGAACAGGTGTAATAGATCTTCTCCTTGGACGTTGTCTCGGACTTGATCTTTCCTTTACGGCAGACGGGACAGGGCATGGCAAGCTCAGCCTTAAAAGCTGCTATCCTCGACTCAAGGCGCTCCTCATCGTTTAATTCCAACTCCGGTTCTGGTTCCAATTCTGGTTTGAATTCTTCCAACCGGGCGTCTTCTTCAGCCTGTGCCTCGGCTTTTTTTCTTTCAAGAGCAGCCCTTTCCATGGCTTCCTTTTCAAGACGAAGCTCTTCTTCCGCTGCCCTTATTTTTTCTTCCATGGCCAGAAGTTCCACTTTTTTTTCAGCCATGGAAGCCGCCTCCTGCTCCACAAGCTCCCTGGCCCTTTGCTCGGCCGCCAGGGCTGCTTCCCTGGCCTGTTTCAAGCGTTGCTCCCCATCCTCCAGCTGACCGGCACGTTCTTCTGCCCGCCTTAACCGGATCTTTAGTTCGGCAAGTTCCCTGGCACTTTGCTCTGCTCGCTGCCTGGCCTCTTCCGCCGCAAGCTCTTCGTCTGTGGGGCCCTTGTCAAAAACATCCTTTATCTTAGAGTGTTCAACACCATGGCCCGTGCTGGAATAGACAGACGGTCTGGACGAGGATCTGCGGCTCCTCAAGCTTGCAATTCTCCTTGCAGCACTTTCCTTGAGCTGTCCAGATACGGCCCTGTTACCAGACAAGGCTTGGGCTTCAGCTGTTTCACGGGGGCCCTTAACAGCCCTTGCAGCAGCCTCCGCCTTTTCCCGGGTCACGGCAACCCCCCTTGACTTCAAAGTCTGGGCAAAGCTCTTTTTTGCCAGCTCAAGGGATTTTCGACCAGTAATCACCTCATCGTTCATCTGTATGACAAAGGCGACAAGATTCATGCCCTGCATTCCCGGAAACATGGCATTTAAAAAGCCCGCCATGGTATAGGCGGAAGCTTCGGCCTGTATTTCCCCCTTATCGGTAAGTCTCAAATATCCCATTTCAATCAAAGATGTCAGGTCATCGTCAAGTTGATCCTCATCGCTGATACCGATTTCGAAAAGCTCCGAGATAAAGGTTTTACGGGTGAATCTTTCCGGTGGAGAATCGAAAAAATTGACAATCTCCCTTTCCCTCTCGATGGCAACGATAATAGAGGCAATAGTAGTGAGATTGTAAGCTTCCAGGGCAATTTTTGAATCAATGTCGATCAGGGATGTAATCTCTTTTGCAAGGACCTCGTCAAGGGCCTTTCTAACATGCATTCCCCCTTGAGAAACGGGTTGTTCACTCATCGTCGTCCCCCTGATTAATATCTGAAATCAACTCCGCAATGGTCGAGGCCATGCCCGGGGAGGCCGGCATGGTGGTGGTGTTGGAAACAGAGTTTTCCAGGGGTATGTCCGTTTGGGTTTCTTTCTCTTCAAACCCTGTGGTTGAGATGTCAAGGCAGTTTCCGTCCCGGCCGAATACAACCGAAAGGGGTACCTTAATATGAAAATCAAACTTATAGGCAATCTGGTCGTTGAACACGACAAGGTCACCTTTTTTGTACTCAACCTCCTCTTCAAGGGTGAAGCTGTGCTTTTCAAACAGCAGGGTTTCAATTGCTTCCCAGTCAAGCTCGGCATTGATATTGTCGATGAACTCACGCTCGCCGGCTTTGATCGTTTCTTTATTGGTTATTTTCATTGCTGCCTATCCCTCAGTTTAAAAATGAAATCAATTCAATTGCAAGGTCAAGATAGGCCCTCGCACCCGGGGTTTCGATATCAAAGAGTGCAACCGGTCGGCCAAGCCGTGATGCTGTCACAAGGGCGTTGTCCAGGGGAACAAAGCTTTTAAAGACTATTTCCTCAACACCCCTGAGATCTTTTTGTTCCAGAAAAAGCTCAATTTCTTCCCTGGAACTGCACCGGTTGAAAAAAGCACCCGCTATCTTCAAATCCCGCTGAAAGCTCCCCTTGACATGGTGCACCATCCAGAGAAGCGACCTGAGATCTTGAACCGCCTCCGGGGTGCAGTGAAACGGCAGGAGAAGCCAGTCGGCTGAGGCCATTGCCATTACCGTTAAAAAACTGTAGGAGGCGGGAGGATCAACTATTATGTAATCGTACTCGGTCTTTAGCTCTCTTAGGAAGATCCTCAGAATCCTTTCGTTTCCGGCGTTCCGGGAGAGACTGGTTGCCGCATGGAAAAGATTGAAACTCGAAGGAAGAACATCCATGAATCCCAGCCGGGTTTTTAAAACAGCCCCTGCCAGATCAACTTTACCGGTCAGAACAGAACTCAAATCAAAAGAGCCAAGGGGAAAATCAGCACCCGAAATTAAAGTGGAACAGGCCCGGGGATCGCAATCCACAAGCAGAGTTTTTTTTTCAAGAAGAGCAAGGGAGGCAGAGAGATTCACCGCTGCAACGCTTCTGCCGTTTCCGCCCCTTTGGCCGGTTATTGTAATTGTTGTTCCCATAGAATCTTACACTACCACAACCGTTGTTTTTTTCAATCCTACAAATTAATAAAACAACCTAGGAATCCATTCTTGAAAGGAGGACTGTTTTCATCCATAATAGACCCCCACAACAACCAATCATGGGGAGACTGTGCCTTTGGGAACCGGGTCCATATCACTTGCTGGAATCGACACCGCAATAACCAGCTTGAATTACAAAAAAAACTCCGCAAAGTATCGGGTTACAGCCGCCATACGAGCCCGATACATAGATGGGGAATCGCTCTCCAGCCTCACCGCCATCTCCATGGATGACTTGATCCCTGACATCTGGGCAACGGGCAGTGACATTGATAAGATCCAAAAGAAACGCAGAAACTTTTCAAGTATAAGATCCTCCATAAACAACGACTTGAAAAGACTGTCCCCTGACGATCAGAACCCGGAGAACATTACGCTTACCCCTGACAACTTATTTGACATGACCGAAGAGGCCAAAAGCAGCCTGCTAAGTTCATTTACCGATGCCATAAAAACAGAGGATATAGACCTTAACCAGGTGGCGGATGTTTTAAAAACCATCACAGAATTTCTGGCCGACATGGAAACCAAAGCCGGGGATGACCCTTCCCTTGATATCATTGAAGCCATAAAAAACATCCTCAGCAAGGTAAGCAAAGACTTTGATTCGGGTGAAGAGGACGGGGAGATCCAAGAGGTCGACGACGATCTCGAAACCATCGAACTTGACGAGGACGAGGAGATCCAAGAGGTCGACGACGATCTGGAAACCATCGAACTTGACCAGGACGAGGAGTTCCAAGAGGTCGACGACGATCTGGAGACCATCGAACTTGACCAGAACGAGGAGATCCAAGAGGTCGACGACGATCTGGAGACCATCGAACTTGACCAGGACGAGGAGATCCAAGAGGTCGACGACGATCTGGAGACCATCGAACTTGACCAGAACGAGGAGTTCCAAGAGGTCGACGACGATCTGGAGACCATCGAACTTGACCAGAACGAGGAGTTCCAAGAGGTCGACGACGATCTGGAGACCATCGAACTTGACCAGAACGAGGAGTTCCAAGAGGTCGACGACGATCTGGAGACCATCGAACTTGACCAGGACGAGGAGATCCAGCGCCTGAACAGAGAAGAGATCAAAGCCCTGGAGGAATTCAGACAGAACAAGGCCCTGGCCCAACAGTTTGACAAAGCCCTGGCCGAGAGGGATAAAAAATACAATGCCTATGCACGAGTCCCGGCTGGTTCCTACACAATAGGTACCGGCCCCGGAGCCCCCGCGGGCCAGGAACTCCGCCAGGTTGAAATGCCCGAGGCCTTTGTTGCAAGATATCCTGTAACCAATGCATTGTTTGAAACCTTTGTTGAACATACCGGCTATGTGACGACGGCTGAAAAAAAGGGCACCGGGACCGTATTTCAGGGAAGATTCAAGACGACCAAGGGGAGGGCCATTTGGAAAAAAAGCTCGGGCAGCACTGTCGTAAAAGGCGCATGCTGGTATCACCCCCGGGGGCCGGAAAGTTCCCTCCACGGCAAGCGCAACCATCCCGTGGTCCAGGTCAGCCTTGAGGATGCCTTTGCCTTTGCCGCCTGGATAGGACGTCGTCTTCCCAGTGAGGCCGAATGGGAAGCGGCAGCCGGAACCGACATGGGGCTGAAATACCCCTGGGGCAACCAGTGGCAGGACAATGCCTGCAACACCGAACAAAACTCAGTGGCCGATACCACACCGGTTGACTCCCATGAGAGCTATGCCAACGAATTCACCCTGGTGGATTTCCTCGGCAATGTCATGGAATGGGTGACCGACCGGGAGACAATTGAGAAAGACAAAGGAACATCCCTGGTTTTCAACATTGCAAAGGGAGGCGGATGGATGGCAAAGCAAGATTTGACAATCACATCCAGATCCCTGTTCCGACCCAACCTTACGTCCAACACCATCGGTTTCAGATGCATATCTGAAAAATTTTATTAATGAGCAGCAATTCTTATAATTGCTGATTGAGGAGCCCCATTGGAAAAACAAATTGTAAAACAGAGAATCCAGCGTCTAAGGCAGGAATTTGCCGCTACTTTTGACACGATTGTGGTTCTGTCTGATGCGAACAGACGATACTTAAGCGGGTACACAGGAGAGGACGGAAATTACGATGAAACCGCGGGGTTGCTCATCATTACCCAACAGGACCTCATCCTTGCAACCGATTCTCGCTATGACACCCAGGCAAGGGACGAGGCAAGCCTCTACACAGTCCACTGCTGCAAAAAAGGGCTGATCGAGGAGCTGCCCGAACTGTTGAAGTCGGTGGATGCCCGTCACGTAGGCATTGAAGAGTCAAGGCTGACCTGCAGGCTCTATCAAAAACTGTGTAAGGAAATCGAAAAGGACGGGGATCTTGAGATCGAATTCACCCCGGCAGACGATCTCCTTGGATCATTTAGAACGAACAAGGACCCCGGGGAACTCATGAAGATCAGGGAGGTGCTCAGCCTTGCTGAAAAAGCCTTTCTAAAGCTCAGACCCCAGATCAGGGTCGGCATGACCGAAAGGGAGGCCGCCTGGCTCCTTGAAAAGGCCATGCGGGAGATGGGAGCCGACGGCCTTTCATTTCCCGTAATCGCAGCCTCCGGCCCCAACAGTGCACTTGCCCATGCCACACCAGGGGGGAGACAGTTTAAAAAGGGGGAACCCCTGCTCTTTGATTTTGGCGCAAGGCTAAATGGATATTGCAGCGACACCACCCGAACCCTGGTGATCGGAAAGCCCGACTCTCGATTCGAGGAGATTTACGACATTTTGTTCCAGGCCCAGCGCCTTGCCATAGAAGCCATTGCCCCCGGGGTTCCGGCAAGCAGCATAGATAAAATCGCCCGGGACTGCATAGATGCCACACCATACAGGGGAAAATTCGGCCACAGCCTTGGCCACGGTGTAGGACTTGTCATTCACGAAGAACCCAGGGTGTCAAGGCTCAACCATTCGGCCCTCGAGTCCGGCATGGTGATCACCGTGGAACCGGGCATCTACATTCCACAGTGGGGAGGCATCCGCCTTGAAAACATGGTGGTTGTAACCGACACCGGGGCCGAGGTGTTGAACTTGATGGACTACGGGGATTTCAGGTTATAGATGGACCTTTTGATTGACCGATATCTGGCCCACCTGACCCTCGAACGAGGACTTGCCCAGAACACCCTTGAGTCCTACGCCATGGATCTTTCAGCCTTTGCAGACTTTCTTGAAAAAAACAAGATATCAGCCATTGATAAGGGCCAGAGCCAGGTTTCTGATCAGGATGAGGGTCAAGACCAGGTTCAGGAACGGAGTCAGGGACAGGGTCAGGGGCATGTTGACACCGTGGTGATTCTATCCTGGCTTGTCCACATGGAAAAAATGGGGCTCACCCCTCGCTCAAGGGCCAGACACCTCATTGCCGTGCGGGGCTTTTACCGTTTCCTTGTCCAGGAGAGGATTACAGCGTTAAACCCGTTAACCCTCATCGACATCCCCAAAATCGGAAGTCGCCTTCCCCACTTTCTTTCGCCTGATCAAGTGGCGACCCTCCTGGAGAAGCCAGACCGAACCACACCCAGGGGGCTTCGCAATGCAGCCATGCTCGAGATCCTCTATGGTGCGGGACTCAGGGTTTCAGAGCTCATAGGTTTGACTGTGGACCAGGTGGATCTTGTGGCCTGCTTTGTCAGGATCTTCGGCAAGGGATCAAGGGAAAGAATCGTCCCGTTTGGCTCCCATGCAAGGAAACGCACCCAGGAGTGGCTGGAATGGGGACGCCCCTGGCTTCTCAAGGATATCTCAAGCCGCTATCTCTTTGTCGCAAGGGCTGGAAAACCCATGACCCGCCAGGGCTTCTGGAAGCTTTTGAAAAAAATCGCCCTTGAAGCAGGCATCACAATCGAAGTTTCCCCCCACACCCTGCGCCATTCGTTTGCCACCCATCTCCTAGAGGGCGGTGCAGACCTGAGAAGCGTCCAGACCATGCTTGGCCATGCAGACATTGCCTCAACCCAGATCTACACCCATGTATCAAAACAATACCTGGTTGAGATGCACAAAAAATACCATCCAAGGGGATAGCAGGTAACGATTAGGTAACCAGCCGCACCAACAGCTTTTGTGGAAACGGGTAAACTTTTTGCGGTCTGGTTTACCGGCTTGTTGGACGTATCGACTTTTTTGCAATATCAATAAGATAAAGAAGTGCATTATTTACTGCTTCCTCATTCGGAAAAGCCTGAGCAACCTCCGGCCTTAGGACGACTATATTAGAGGACTCTTTCAATCGTTTTGCATACTTGCCTCGCACAAAACCGTCAGGAAAATCGGCACGCTTATACTCTGCACGGAGTTCGTCTTTGTCGCTTTCTTTACCCTTCTTCATATAGTTCACGTTCTCCTTTGCTCGCTTTACGAGAGCTTATAAGCCTGATATTTTTTCATCCTCAGTATGGGACACCACGAGAAGCCTATCTTTTTCCGACACTCCAAATGTGATATATCGTTCTTCATAATCAGAATGATCGGGATCAGCACCGGTGACAGCCATGGGGTCACCCAGAGCAGTCGCAGCTTCTTCGAACGTAACCCCATGCTTCTTAAGGTTGAGCGTTGCCTTTTTTAAATCCCATTCTATTTTCATGAGTTAGATTATACCAATTTCCTTATTTTATGCAAACAGTTACGCATTCATTCAAAGTCCAACAAGTGCATGAACAGATATAGGAATCATTCATGCTATCCATACTTTGGTGGTGATATACAGGTGAAATTTGCAAAATTCTAACTGTATATCATTACAATATTCATGATATATGACTTGGATATCATTCAAAGACTCCAAAAAGCCGTTTGGGAATTAACAATCATTCATTTTTGCTGGGAAACCTTACGCATAAACGAGTATTTTATTCAAGGTGTATTTTCAATACACCAATTCTAAAAATCCTTTCTTAGCTTGGCTATAATACTGAAAACTCTTTAACCCTTATTCTGGGCTTGGTCATCGTTTCGACCAATGAGAAATTTACCAAGGAAGGGTCAGGCTTGCGTTATTGACGCTTTTGATTAATTTCTCAGCTATTACAGTTTGTTGTCAAAAGCACAAGAACACAAGCCTGACCCCGTCGTACCATCAATTATGACAAGTGGGCGAAGTTAGGACCAAGCCCCAATATTTTTTATTGAATGGCAAATGCAATATATGGTAGCATCCCTCAACAAAGCGAGAAGCAACTTTATACATTATAATCCTGACTTTTCAAAAATGAATTTGTGTGATATCCAGGTTTACTTAGAAACACAAATTTTATAACTTGAACGAAACTGCTTGTCTTTTGGCCCATCTACAGCAAAGCATTAAAGTCCGAATAGGCCTGTTATTGAACCTTTAATGCGCCTTGTAGACAAACAAAAGTTCGGCATTATTTCTGTTCTTCTTATTTCATCTGTGATCCTTAACAACTTGTTGAACATAGTATTAGGGGGGACAAAAGGAATGGCTGTTCAGTTTACTAATCGAATTTGCAAACAATATTATCTCCGAGAAGGAAAAACCAAGACTGGAAAACCTCGATATTTTTTCTCGGCACAACAAAAGGGGAAAGGTGAAATTGTTGATCAGATCCCTGCTGGGTATGAAATCTATGAGCATCCAGAAAACGCTCAGGTATTTTTAAGAAAAATACGTCCCCAACTGATCACCGACCGTGAGAAGCAACTCGTTGAGAAAGCTGTCAAAGCTTTGCAGCGCTCAAAACGGTATATTGTTGATTTTAAAGATAAAGACATCACTATTTATGAATCAAGTGTCGATGTTGAAAACATCAAAAAAATCCTTAGCGATTCCCCGAGTTTTGCCCTTCTTCGTTCAGGGAATAGGGTGGATGATGTTATAGATATGCTTGTTGGTGGACACTATATGGCCATGCTCCGATTTCATCTTGAGAATAAAGAGCAACGAACATTTACGGTAGAACGATTCTGTTTTCGAGGTGCAATTGATGATTGGATCTACCTTGATGGTCCTGAAAATCTCCAGACGCTTATTGATATGCATGTCGAACTGTTGGGGACGGATGGTTTTTATGACTCCCTACCATACTAAATTACTATAGATCGTAACGTACCGAGCTTGAAATGGCCGTTGTCAATCTCTACCTCAGGCAAGATAATTGTCGCACAATAGTATGACCCCCCATACTGTTTCTTGTCATCAGGGGGGTCAGTTTCAGGTTGTAAATTATAAGCGACCCTGTTCACCTACAAGGTTTGAAGAAAAGAGGCTGTGTCAGTAACCTCTGCGTAAAACATCTGCAATGCTGAAGGGGGGTGAGATAAATAAGGTACTGGAATTGCGATAAGTGACTGGCAGAATGGTTTACATCGGGTTTCCAGTGGTTAACAAAGGCCATTTTTCAAAGCAACTTTGACGTTTTGTTTTCAAGGTGGTTTTGTCTGAACTTTGACCGGGTCTTAAAGTGGACCCAATGTCAAGACCGATTTCCCCTTTTTTTAACTCGATTATCAAGTTTTTAGTTGCTCAAGAGAGGCATACCTCTTCATTTTTCCATTTAAGTGATTGTGTAGGTTTCATTCGGCCTATTTTTTTGCCAGAGAGGTGCTTGGATGCGGGTTTCGTTGA
>JAVERV010000010.1:0-73470 GCA_034006945.1 Desulfobacterium sp.
TTGTGATGCGCTGGGGATCGGTTATGCCATGCAATGAGAACCGACCTTGTTTTTCTTTTATTCCCAGGAGAATGATACCACCATGTGTATTGGCAAAGGCGCTGTAAGTAGGCCAGAAATCTTTAGGCAACTGTCCTCGTCCATCCCTTCCAGCGGCAAGCTTACACTCTAAATTAACAGTTTCAGACAGGATTTCAATATCTGCTATGGAGCGGATTTTTATCATACTGTCTCCTTCCTTCATGGATTGAATCTTCCCAAAGGAAATTTTGCCGGAGAGGTGTTGGATTTCCGGGAGGTCTCTCTCCTATTAATGTATCCGGATGGACCAATCATTGAGCCAGGAGTCCAAATTAAAAACAACTTGTATATAATTGCTTACTATATGGTTATTTTTAAAATTGGGCAAGAAAAAAGGCTTTCAACAAAAACCGCTGAAAGCCTTTATATTCGGGGTGGTGCCGGAGGAGAGACTTGAACTCTCAAGGGCATAAAGCCCGGAGGATTTTGAGTCCTCTGCGTCTACCTATTTCACCACTCCGGCAATGGGGTGTTATATAAAGGATTGGAGATCGTTTGTCAATGGCGTTTTCAGATCCTGCTAACAGGGCCTTACAGGTGAAAACCGGCGGATGCTTCAACTGCCAGCTCCGGTGTGCCGAAAGAGCTTCCATCTGGAAATATGGAAGTCTCATATTCATTATCGGCGTAGCTGTAAAAGGCAATTCCCCATTGCTCTTCATCCCCAAAATAGCGGAGTCGGCATAGATATAACGGGGTCTTTCTCATACGCTCGATATGCTCTTCCCTTGTCTCTGGAAAACCAGCTGGCCACTCTTCAATGATATTCGGTTCGGTATAGGCATCAACATAGCAGAAATCATCATGAAATCGGATATCAAGCCTTGTGTATCGACCTGCAAACTTTGTTTCAGCGTATTTGATGATGCGTTGTTTAATCCTGCTCTTTACTGTGTCGGGAATTTTCACCCCGCCTTTATCCGGGTCCTGTTGCCGGGTGTCTGTCATTTTCAATCTTTTCCTTGTCTTAAAACTTAAGATTTATAATTGTTCAATGCCCCATGGATATCTGCTCCTGGAATCTCGCCCTCCCGCAGAACCCGCACCTTCGAACCGGTTACATCTACCACTGTGGAACCGCTTCCCCCCTTTAATTCGCCTGCGTCAAGGACGAGGTCTACCCGGTCAACCAGGGCCGGGGGCAGATCCTGGATGCGACTCGCTCCCATTGATCCCGAAAAATTTGCGCTGGTGCCGGTAACTGGCATTCCGAACCGCCGGACCAATGCCCTGGCAACGGGGTGCTGGGGCATTCTTATACCTATCTTGCCGGTATGGGCCGTGAGGGTCCCAGGCAGACGGTCAGAGGCTTCAAAGACAATAGTCACGTCGCCCGGCCAGAAACGATCCATAAGAACAACCGCCTCCGGGGGTATCCCGTTAACAAGGCTCTCAAGATCACCCCTTTCATTGATCAGCAAAAGAATAGGGTTGGTCCCGGGCCGTATCTTTATTTCAAAGACCCGTTCTACTGCCTTGGGGTTAAAGGGATCAGCCGCAATTCCGTAGAGGCATTTTGCAGGAAAGATCACAGTCCCGCCTTGATCGATGATCGTGCAGGCCCTTGCCATAGGCTCCTCCCAACAATCTCCAGGGCCAGGGGCAAGGGTCACAATTTTTTGATCACAGGATAAGGTCATCTGCCGATCGATCTACCTTGGCTGCCATCTCCCGCCTGTACTCTTCCAGTTTCAGGGCAATTTCAGGATCTGAAACTCCGAGTATCTGGGCTGCAAGAACGCCTGCATTTACGGCCCCCGGCTTACCAACGGCCAGGGTTGCAACGGGAACCCCGGGAGGCATCTGAACGGTTGAAAGGAGGGCATCAAGTCCCTGAAGCGCAGAAGAGTCAATGGGAACCCCGAGAACCGGAAGGGTTGTATGGGCTGCCATGGCCCCTGCCAGGTGGGCCGCATGGCCGGCTCCTGCAATGATGACCGAGATCCCCCTTTCCCTTGCCGTTGCGGCAAAGGCTTCAGCCCTTGAAGGCGTTCGGTGGGCTGAAGCAATGGTCACCTCGTAGGGAATCTCAAGCGTTTTTAAAATTTTCAGGGCACCTTCCATCACAGGAAGATCCGAGGCGCTGCCCATGATCACACCAACCCTTGGTTTAACGGCGAGGCGGGCAATGGCCCTGGCTCCGATATCCTTTCGATAAAAGGAGTTATCCCAACCAATCTTTGCACAGGCGGCATAGGCCCGATCCCTTGCCTCATCAACCGTGGCACCAAGAGAAGTGACGCCGAGCACCCTGCCCCCAGCTGCAACAACATCCTTGTCTTTTAAAGCGGTTCCGGCGTGGAAAACCTTGGTGTCGGCCGTCTCAGCCCCTTCGATGCCGGTGATCACACTTCCCTTTTCATAGGCTCCAGGGTAACCGCCAGCTGCCATGACAACGCAAAGCGTGCTCCTGGGGTCAATGTCTATCTTGTAACGGTCAAGACCTCCATCCACGCAAGCCTCCATCAGGGGCACCAGATCGTTCTTAAGGCGCATGAGGATGGGCTGGGTTTCAGGGTCACCCATTCTTGCATTGAACTCCAGCACCTTGATCTGGTCCCTGTGGATCATAAGCCCCGCATAGAGGACTCCCTTGAACAGACATCCGTCGGCAGCCATTCCCCGTACAGCCGGGATCATCACCTCGTCCATGACTCTCCTTCGGAGCATGAAATCAAGCACCGGGGCCGGAGAATAGGCCCCCATTCCACCGGTGTTGGGTCCCTCGTCATTGTCAAAGACCCGCTTATGGTCCTGGGAGGTGGGAAGGGCAAGCACGGTCTTTCCATCGGTGAGGGCGATAAAAGATGCCTCTTCGCCCTGGAGGCACTCTTCCACAACCACGAGGGTACCGGCATCCCCAAAGACATTATCCTTGATCAGGGAATCCAGGGCCTGGTTCGCCTCCTCTTCTGTGGCGCAGACAAACACCCCCTTGCCTGCGGCAAGCCCGTCGGCCTTTACCACCAGGGGAACGCCGATCATCTTGACATAGTTTTTCGCCCTGTCAATGTCGTTGAACGACCGGCCCTGGGCTGTGGGGATGCTGTATTTATTCATGAGGTTCTTGGCAAAAATCTTGCTCGCCTCGAGCTGGGCCGCCTTTTTATTGGGTCCAAAGGCCCTGAGCCCCTTGGATTCAAAATGATCAACCAGGCCCATGGAAAGTGGAACTTCTGGACCGACAACGGTCAGGTCTATTCCCCTTTCCTGTGCAAAAAGTGCCAGGGCCTCAATATCGTCTGCCTGGATGGAAACATTTTCTGAATATTGTTTTGTTCCGGCATTTCCAGGGGCGCAATAAATTTTAGCGACCATGGGGCTCTGGGAAATTTTCCAGGTGAGAGCATGCTCCCTGCCGCCGCCGCCTACAACAAGAATCTTCATTATCCTTTATCTCCATTTGTAATTTTATATATGAAACTCCTACCGAAACATCAATGTGTGAGTCTCGACTCTACAGCCCTCTTTGGTTATCCTGACCGGAACGTTCAAAACCAAAGGGTCGAAAGCATTAATAAGGGTCAAAGCGACCCCCGACGTTTTGCGGTTCCGGTCAGGATAACCAAAGGGGGCGGAATGACACCAGCATCCCTTATTTTTCCATGGCAAGTTCGATCAGGCGATCAAGGAGCCGGGTGAACGAATATCCCCCGGCCTTTGCTGCCTGGGGAAGGAGACTCGTTTTGGTCATCCCAGGAATGGTGTTGGTCTCTAAAACCGTCACCCCGTGATCTGAAAAGATCATGTCAGTACGGCTGTAGCCACTCAGGAAGAGGGCTTTGTGGGCCTCGACGGCAAGGGTCTGGACCCTCTTGCGAACCGATTCATCGATCCTTGCCGGGCAGATCTCCTGGGTACGACCGGCAACGTACTTGGCATCATAGTCAAAAAATTCATGGCCCTCTCCAGGAAGGATCTCAATAACAGGCAGAGCCTCAACATCCTTATTGCCGATGACCGCACAGGTGAGCTCAAGGCCCTTTACATAGGCCTCCAGCAGAACGGCAGTGTCCTGTTCAAAAGCCTTTTCCAGGGCGGCCCCAAGATCCCCGGCCTGCTTGACGATGCTCATACCCACGCTCGATCCTGCTGACACAGGTTTTACCACCATGGGAAACCCGAGCTGCTCCACACAGAAGGCCGGGTCTACCTTATCGGCCCTTGAGAAACTCAGGAAGTCAGGGGTTGGAATACCCGCCTGGCAATAGAGACGTTTTGATGCAAGCTTGTTCATGGCAACGCTGCTTCCAAGCACTCCCGCCCCCTGGAAGGGGATACCAAGCAGCTCCAAGAGCCCCTGAACCGTACCGTCCTCTCCATGGGGACCGTGGAGAATCAAAAGGGCCACATCAATTGTTTCAGCGTCGTTGACAAGGTCGGCCAGGTCTGTGGCAGGATCGTATCGAACGATATCATACCGCTCCTTGTCCAGAGCCTCATAAACCTGGGCTCCGCCATTCAAGGAGACCTGACGTTCCGATGAGATGCCTCCGGAGAGCAATGCCAATTTTATCTTTTTCATATCATCCACCTATTCAAAGAGAATACGTTTTTTGGCCACGTCAAATTCCTCTTTGGTGACGAGCCCTTCCCCATAGAGTCGGGCAAGTTCAGCAAGCCTATGCTCTATCCCCTCTGGCGGGGCTGCAAGCTTCAATTGTCCGCCTTTGTCATAAAAATCGTCATGGCCTATCAGGGGGGTGTTGTTTTCTCTGCCCTCCCCGATGCTGAAGGTGGCCAGGCCCCCCAGAAGCTTCACCTCAACGGCCCTGCCCCTGAACTCGGGAAAGGAAAGAACATCCTTTAGATCCCGGCTGCTCTTTTTCATCCTGGTGTAAAAGAGCCAGAACAACGCAAGGAGAAGCAGGGCAAGACCGCCCATGATCCAGGGAAGATAGTTGTACACCCCCCGGAACAGGATGACTGTGAGGCCCGTTCCTGCAAGAAGAAACACATGGAGGAGGATGACAAAATAAGCGGCAAAGAGGCTCTTGAAGATCCCGTCTTTGTCTTTAAATCTGTCTTTGATTTTATTTTTCTTCTTCTCTTCATTTTTATCTTTCATCTAATTTACGATATCCTGTTTATAAGGGAATTACGATATTGCTCAGGTATGGAAATTGTTCGTTTTGTGTTCTGCATCATCCCCATCCGGGTCAGAAGAAGGTTTAATTTCTTTCTGATCCGTTCCTGTTCTGCGCTGCCAGGCTCAACAGCGTCAAGGAGCTGCTCCATGGCGAAAATATCCTTTCTAAGCTCCACCTCCGGAGGTAGAAAACCTGCATTTTTCAATATTTTATAGGCGAGCCTGAACTCGTTTGAGAAATCGATATCCTCCCTGGGCAGCGGCTTGCCCTGTCCAGGCAGATTGTCCATCTCCCCCCTTTGCTGGGCCTGTTTGATTCTTTCTTCAACTATGGCTTCAAACCCTGGAATCATGGGTCAACCAACCTCCTCTGGCATTTTTTTATTAATCTACCATTATTATTAGACACACATTGGATTTGCAAGACAAAACTTTCAGGGTTTTAACACCAGAAAAAACAGCCGTCCCGGGTGCTTCATGTGTCCTGCACCAAATTCAGCATACCCTCCGTTACCGTAGAAGAGGTCACAACGACCGGCCCCCCGGATGGCCCCGCCCGTGTCCTGGTTCATCACAAACCCGGAAAAAGGCTTCCATGAATCCGGCGGCTCAAGGGCTCCTGTACTGGAAACCAGATCTGGATCGATATCGGGATCTGGGATTTTTGTCTCGATGAAACAGAGGGCACCCCTTGGAAAAAGTCTATAATCCGTTGCCAGGGAACGCAGGGGAGTCAGCTGTACATTGATGCTGCCAAACGGGCCTCCCTGTTCCTCCTGAAAAAAGACAAAGCTCGGGTTGTAGTTAAAAAGCTCGTCCTGGCGTGAGGGGTTGTTCTTAAGCCACGCTCTGATGGCCTGCATGGACATCTCTTCCTTGGAGACCTCGCCCTGGTCAATGAGGTAGCGTCCAACGGCCTTATAGGGGTGACCGTTCTTGGTGCTGTAGTGAACGTTCATCTCACCTCCCTGGACAAGGAAAAGCCGACCCGACCCCTGGATCTCCAGGAAGAAACGGTCGGTTCGATCCCTCAACCAGGCAAGGGGCTTTGCCCGTTGTTCAAAATCAGCTATCCCGTTGATCTCCTCCCGGGTATAGTAGGGAATCACCCGATTCCTGTTGTCAACCCTTGCCATGAGCCTGGGAAGGTCCTTGAAACGATCGGAAAAAGCCCCGAGGTCAACGGTCAGAAGGTCGTCGGGCACGCTGAAAAGCGGGTATTGATACTCCCCATCCCTGACAAGGCTTGCCTCCATGGAAGGCTCGTAATAGCCGGTGAAAAGGACCCCGTCATCCCTGTTTGCCGCTGACCCGTAGACAAGATAGCGTTCCCGGATGAACCGGTTAAGGGTCTCGGTGTTCGGTTCGGTTTGAAGGAACTCAAGAAATTCCAAAACCGACCGCCTGAGATGGACCGCATCAAAGATATCCGGTCCAAATTGAAAGGTCCTGGAATTTGGAATCCGGTTAAAATAGATGAGACTCGACTCAAGTGAGCGTTCAAGCCCAATTTTTTTCCCCATTCTTTCAAGGGAATCGAAAAAATCCGGATATCGGTTTTCATCCAGGAGCTCAAGGCTGGTAAATCCCGTGACCGGCGGCACGGCTGATTTTTTCCCGCACCCCGGAAAAAAGGCAAGGGTCATGATAAGCAAAACAACCGAAACAAATGGACAAACCCATCTGATGCCATTTCGTCCCGGCCCTTTAAAAGCTGCGGCCATAATTCTTGTTTGCCCGGGTATTTCCACGGACACACCTCCTGCCATTGGATGATCAAAAAATATTTCCATTATTTTTCCCCAACGTCCATGGTTCGAATTGTCCCACTAATCCCTGGGATGTCCGGAATCTTCCGATCTTCGGCAATGCCGAGATCGGAGAGCTTCCTTGCAGAGACCATCACCCGCCCTTCCATGGAACCCACGGTTTTATTGTAGGTTGAGGCGGCCCGTTCAATGTCTTTACCCAGGAGGTTCATGGTCTCGGCCATCAAGGATATCCGCTGGAAGAGCTCACTGCCAAGCCGGGTGATCTCCTTTGCATTTTCATGGCTCTTGGCCTGGCTCCATCCGTAGGAGACCGATTTCAAAAGGGAGATAAGGGTGGCTGGTGTTGCCAGAATCACCCCTTTTTGGATGGCCGTTTCAATGAGATCGGGCTTCATGGACAGGGCTGCGCTGAAGAAATTTTCCCCAGGGATAAAGAGCACCACAAACTCGGGCGTGGGGATAAACTGACGCCAGTACTCCTTGGCCGAAAGGGCCTTGATGTGGGCCTGAACCTGGCGGGCATGGTCGATCATCCCTGCCCTGCGCTCCTCTTTTGTGGTGGCTTCAAGGGCGTCAAGATAGGCTGCCAAGGGAACCTTGGAATCCACCACAATGTTTCTATCCCCAGGAAGGTGAACCACCATGTCGGGTCTTAAGGCGCCCTTGCCCGATCCTTGCTGGGGCTGCTCGGTAAAGTCGCACCGGTCGATCATGCCGGCCATTTCAGCCACTCTTCGGAGGGTAATCTCCCCCCACCTGCCCCTTACGTGGGGAAGGCGCAGGGATTTTACGAGGTTTCCCGTCTCCCTCTCAAGGTTCTGCTGGGTTGTTGCCATTTCAACGAGCTGTGCCGTAAGCGAGCCAAAGGCCCTTTCCCTTTCAAGCTCCATCTGGCCGAGGCGGTTTTCATACCGGTCAAGGGCGTGGCGCACGGGATCCACGCTGCGTATGATCTCGTCGCCCTTGATCTCCATCTCTTTTCTGGCCTCTTTGACATACCCTGTGAAATAGCGGTCCGCAAGATCAAGGAAATGGTGGGAGTTCGCCTGGAGGGCCTGGGCTGAGATGCTCGCAAGACGCTGGGTCACCATGGAAAATCCAAGCCTTTGTAAAATCAGACAGACCAGAACTCCCACAATAAAACCAGAACCGAGAAAGATCAGGTTCTCATGGGAGATCATACCGGTCCGCCACAAAAGTGCCGCTTTTGCCCCCTGTCTTGAGCTTGAGGTGAATGTCGGAAATAGTCATGCCCTTGTCGTAGGATTTACACATGTCATAGATCGTCAGGGCGGCAACAGACACTGCGGTCAGAGCCTCCATCTCCACCCCGGTCCTTCCGGCAAGGGAAGCCTCGGCCTCTATTTCGATGCCGCCGTGTTCAGGATCCGGCGAGAAATCCACCCGCACATGGGTAAGGTTCAGGGGATGGCACATGGGGATGAGGTCGGCCGTTTTTTTGGCAGCCATCACCCCGGCGATTCTTGCCGCCTCGAGCACATTTCCCTTTTTAACGTTTTGTCCGAATATACGTTCCAGGGTATCGGCGGTCATGTCGATCCTGCCCCTTGCAACGGCGACCCTGTGTGTCACATCCTTTGCAGCCACATCAACCATCCTGACCCTGCCCTGGTCGTCCAAATGGGTAAATTCCATCATTAATTTTCCTCTGGATTCTTAAAGAACTGCTGTTTGGTCGTGATCTTTGTCTTGACCTGTTCAAGGGTGTCGGTAAGGGTTTCGATCACCCGTTCCCTTATATCACCGGCCACCACTATGGCCATGACATCCTGGCCCACGGCAAGATCCTGGTCAGCTCGAATCTCGACCAGCACCTCGACAATCCCGGGGTGCTTCTTCTGTTCTCTTACAAGACGGTCGAGCCCCTCCTGATCCACGCTGACCCTTAATCCTGTCACCTCCCGTCCTTCCCGGGTGGTACCTCTGACCACTCCATTGTGGGAGAGGATCATGCCCACCTTGGGATAGTCGGGCAGGGACTTTACCTGGTCAATCATTCTATTTATGTCCATCAAATCCTTCCTTTGTTGCGGCAATAGCCCTTGCCCTTTCAAGGTCCTCGGGCGTGTTTATGTTAAAGAACGAATCAATTCCAGGATCAACGGCCTTAATCTTCTCCATGGTAATTTTCCTGACCCTGTGTTCTTTAAAAAAACGGTTGATCTTGAATATATTGTCCTCAAGGTTTTTTTCGATCAACGGCAGGCAATGCTTTGAATACATTGCACACAAGGGCTCAAGCCCGGCATCGGTCTCGGGAATCACAACGTCAATTCCAGGAGCTGCCTGGGAGAGGATGTACTCGGCCAGGCGACTTTCAAGAAAGGGGGTGTCGCAGGCCGAGACAAACACCCATGGGGTCGATGCATACAACAACCCTGCATGGATTCCGGCAAGGGGACACCTGCTGGGATAGATATCCGACACAATGGTACCGTCCCAATCCCCAAAGGCGGCAGGATCATTTGTCACAATGATCACCCGGTCAAACAGGTCTGTAAACAGGGAATGGATAACCTCCATGATCATGCGTCCCCTGATTTCCCGAAAGGTTTTTTTAATTCCCGGGAGCCTCGTATTCTGCCCCCCGGCCAGGATAACTCCTGTACAATCATAGTTCATGGCAACGGTTCCAGTCAGTCAGGTTAATCTATTGCTCAATAAAAAAAAAGATGATAACAGTTTACGGATAAATTTAAAATCAAAATCCGGCACAGAACATACAGCTGAAGATCAGGAGATTTGATCGGGGCAGAAACCAGGCTGGAATAAAGGCTGCAAACCAGAGTACAAAAACAGCACATTAGGGGTCAATCATGGAAAAACAACGAACTATTCTTAATGCCCAGGATATGGAAAGGGTCATTACCCGAATGGCCTATGAGATAATCGAAACCCACAGGGGGGTAACAGACCTGGCCCTGGCCGGAATAATGACCCGGGGTGACTTTCTTGCCCAGAGACTCCAGGAAAAGATCTTCAATATAGAGGGGATCAAGGTGCCGGTTGGGGCCATGGACATCAACCTCTACCGGGACGACTGGACCCAGATCAGCCACTACCCCATAGTGAGGGCCTCAAAAATTGGTTTTTCCGTTGAAGATAAAAACATCATCCTTGTGGATGACGTGCTGTTTACGGGCCGAACCATACGGGCCGCCATGGATGCAATCATGGATTTCGGCAGACCTGCAAGGATCGAGCTTGCCGTGCTTGTGGATCGGGGGCACAGGGAACTCCCCCTCCAGGCCGATTATTGCGGCACCATCGTTGCCACTCTTCACTCGGACAGGGTCAATGTCTGTCTCAAGGAGTATGATGGCAGGGATGGTGTTTTTCTAGAGCAGGAGTCATAATATGGGAACTTTGGAGCACAGACAAAAAAAGACCGGCAAACTGCGGGTGGCGGTCATCTCGGTATCCACCACAAGAAAACTCAGCGAGGATAAAAGCGGGGCCTGGATAAAGAAGCAGGCAAAGGCTGAGGGCCATGAGGTTGTTGTCCACCACGTGGTCACCGACGAGATCACGGCAATAAGGGAAATGATCGATCATGTTGTCACCCAGATAGTCCCCCACGCCATTCTTGTAACCGGAGGAACGGGCGTAAGCCCAAGGGATGTAACCATCGAGGCTGTGGCCCCCCTTTTCACCAAAGAACTCACGGCCTTTGCCACTCTGTTTGCCATGCTCAGCTTTGAAGAGATCGATTCTGCGGCCCTGCTATCAAGGGCCAGGGCGGGCATAGTCAATTCCGTGGTGGTCTTTTGCATGCCCGGCAGTTTAAAGGCGTGCAAGCTTGCCTGCAACCAGCTGATATTCCCGGAACTTGGTCACCTTGTCACCCATGTGTCCGAGACACCGTGACCTGGGGCTCATAAAAATAAACCGAGGCCAGTGTAGGGGCGATCCCTTGCGGTCGCCCTTTGTGGCTCGATAGCCGTTAGCTGTTATCTGTTAGCTAAGATCTAATAGCTAAAAGCTGTTTCATATACAAACCCACAAAGGAGAACCATGCAGGAACTTGACGCTTTTCTTGACAACTGGAAGGATAACGACACAAAAACCAAACAGGCCTTTTTGGAACTTAAAGACCATATAATGGCCATGGAAGGCATAACCGTTGAATTCACAGCAAGACCGGGGGTGAGTTACTCCCTTCGTCCCTGCCACAAAAATCAGACGGAACGCACCCTTTTTGCCATGGCCGATGTCATCGATGATGACCCTTCGGAACGCTGGCTCTCGGTCTGCTTTTATGGTGACATGGTCACCGATCCCGACGAGGTGGGGGATCTCATACCGGAGGGGCTTCTGGGGGACGACGGATACTGCTTTGACCTTGACAAGTATGACAAAAACTCGGTCAACTACATCAAGGAACGGCTCAACGAAGCTTACAGGGCCGCAAACCAAACCAAAGCCACCTGATCATCCAAAGGGCGACCTGAATTTCAGGCAGTTGCTTCGATCTGTTTGATCAGATCGGTGAATATAAAGTGGTGAAAGGGAAGAAAAAGATACCAGTACACCTTTCCCCACACACCCCTGGGATGGAAATAGGCCGTCACAGTCAAACTGTTTTTTCCCCTGTAAGGAGCTATCGTAAACTCGAGCCAGGCAAAACCAGGGAGTTGCATCTCTGCCCTCAGGAGCAGGTGCTGCTCCCCTGTGATTCGTTCCACCCGCCAGAAATCAATCACATCGTTGACCTTGAGCCCCATGGAGTGCTTTCGCCCCCTTGCCGTTCCCACGCCGTACATGATCCTGTCGATCATGCCCCTGAGCTTCCACAAAAGGTTGCTGTTAAACCATCCCTGATCCCCACCGATGCGGCAGACAGAGTGAAAAACTGCCCGGGCAGTTTTGGAACTTTTAATTGAGTAAGAGCTTATAAAAAGGGGTGGCCTGGGAAACTGATCGAGCCTGAAGGCCAGGGAGTAATCCCGGGGATAGGCGTCTGACCACCTTGTGGTAACCTTGTTGAGATTCTCCACGGCAAGGGCCCGCACCACGGCATCTTCATAGGATAGAAGGTCAAAGGAGAGTATCTTTCTGATCAGATGATCCTTGCATACCACCTCGTTGACTATTCCCTCAAAAAGGGAACGGGTGATGGTGGCGGGCACCGGGGTGATCAGACTGACTATATAGGCATTCACACCGACACTTAGAACAGGGGAGGTAATAAACCAGGGATTTTTTTTGAGAATCCCTGCCATGGTCCGGATCATTTCTTCATAGGTGAGGATATCGGGGCCGCCTATATCAAAGGAAACCCCTGCGGTATCAGGGATTTCCAGCACGCCAACCAGATATTTAATCACGTCCCTTATGGCAATGGGCTGGCACCGTGTACTGCACCATGGGGGGAGCGGCAGGATCGGAGAGTTCTCAACCAGCGCTTTTATGATCTCATGGGCCACTGACCCCGACCCCATGATGATGGCGGCCCTGAGCTCGGTGACCGGCACCCTGCCCTGTTTGAGCTCAACCCCCACCTGGTTGCGGCTCCTTAAATGGGGGGACAGGGAATCCCGGAGATCACCAAGTCCCCCAAGGTAGATGATCCGGTCAACCCCCTGCATCTCAGCAGCCCGCCTGAAATTTACGGCGGCCATGATATCCACCGCCTCAAACTCATCCAGCCCGAGAAGCAGGGAATGAATAAGATAATAGGCAACAGAAACCCCCTTTAATGCATCCCTGAGGCAGGGAATGCTGAGGGCGTCCCCGACTACTATCTCGGCACCAGGCCACCTTTCCCGGGAATCTAAACAGGGAACCCTGACCATGATGCGAACCCGATAGCCCCTTGCCAGCAATTCCGTGACAAGCCTGCCCCCGATGTATCCTGTGGCACCGGTAACAAGGATCGTGCCCATGGAAGGATCAGGTTCAGTGGGAAGATCGTGGCAGAAGAGTCTTTTGTCGTAACGATTCATAGTTTAACCATTGCCCTGAAAAGGCTCGAAAGTAATGAACAAATGAAAATTACAGGTAATTTTCTACACCTTGAACCTTATGTTGAGGATATCGCCGTCCACCACGGGATAATCCTTGCCCTGGACGTAAAGTTTACCCGCCTTTTTAAGAGCCTCCTCAGACCCGAATTCCATGAGATCATCGTACTTGATCACCTCGGCCCGGATAAACCCCCGCTCAAGATCTGAATGAATCACACCCGCAGCCTGGGGAGCCTTTGAACCTTTGCGCACAAGCCACTGCCTCACCTCGTCCTGGCCAACGGTGAAAAACGATATCAGGCCCAGGGCCTTGAGGCAGAGCCTTGTCAACCCTCCAAGGGCCGTCTCTTCAATGCCCAGGTCTTCAAGAAACGCTGTTTTTTCATCCTCGCTGTCGAGCAGGGCAATCTCGGATTCAACCTTTGCCGAAACAACCATGGCCTCCATGCTCTGGGAAGCGCAAAGATCGTTAAACCCATGGAGCAGAGAATCCCGGCCAAGATCATCCTCGTCCACATTTACCACAAGGATCATCTGCTTGCGGGTGATGAAGGGATAGCTTCTGATCAGCACCTCATCGTCGGCGGAAATCTCCATGAGGCGCAGGGGCTTTTCCTCGTCCAGATGGCTGAGCATCCTCTCCATCAGGGCAAGTTCCTTAACCTGATCCTCGTCCTTGATTTTTTTGATCATCTCCCGGATACGTTCGATCCTCTTTTCAACAAAGAGCTGATCGTGGAGGAGAAGCTCCTGATTCACCGTTTCAGCATCCCGTAAGGGATCCACCGAGCCTTCGCTATGGTAGACGGCTTCGTCATCAAACGCCCTGACCACATGGCAGATGGCGTCCATGTCCACAATGTCCTGGAACAGGTCGCCCTTTGCAATGGTCTCTTTTTCGATCCTGGGAAGCAGCACGAGATCCACCCTTGCCCTGACCTCTTTTTGAGGCTTGTACATGGCAACCAAGCGGTCAAACCGCTGATCAAGGATTTCCGCCGTACCAGGCACGGGCTTTGGCGGACCTGACCGCTCTTTTACTTCACTGCCCGTAAGAATCTGAAACAGGGTCTTTTTTCCTGTCTGGGCAAGCCCTATAACTCCTACCTTCATATTGATCCATCCTTTTTGATTTTTTTCCCGGAAACAGACCTGAAAAACTTAACTGTTGTGTAATAACAACCTTCATCACAAAGGTCAAGAAATGGACAGACGGTGGAGCGATTCAGGCCATGATCATAACCTGTTATAATTGATGGTTCAATGGCAGGCAGAGTTGTGTTATTGTGCTTTTGACCACACCATGCTGCGAAAAGGGAGAACCATATGCCATCCCATAAGTTAAACCGATATCTGATTAAATCTAAAATCGATATCAACCATAAATCCATTGACTATCTTGTGATGGGCGCTGAGGCCGCAGATCTTGATTCCATGGCGTCTTCCATTGCCTATGCCTATTTTCTTAATGCCGTGGAAAATGATCGGGTCATTGTGCCGCTCATACCTATTGTGAGGGATGACTTTAAACTCCGGACCGAAGCCGCCTATGTGTTTGACAGGGCCGGGATCAATATCAAAAGTCTTATATTTCTGGATGATATTGATTTTAAAACGGTTGTAAAGAGGGTGGTTGGTCTGGTTCTGGTGGATCACAATCAATTGCCGGATCCGCTATCCCACTTACAGGACAAGGTTGCCGTTATTCTGGACCATCACAGGAATCAGGGCCTATATCCCCACGCCGTGAAACGGGTCATAGAACCCGTTGGGTCTACAGCTACTCTGGTGGGAGAAGAATTAATTGCCCATTGCCCCAATATTATTGATGGGCATTTGGCGTTGCTGTTATGGGGCACCATACTTCTGGACACGGTGAACCTCGATCATGGAGCCTGTCGGGTCACCTCCAGGGATGAACAAACAGCCTCGGTTCTCATGGGCCTCTGCCCCGTTGACCAGACAGAATATTTTGGTAAAATTCAGGCAGCCAGGTTCAACAATGCCCTTCTGAGCACCTTTGATCTGCTGCGCAAGGATTATAAAGAGTTTAAATCCGGCAGAATTTCCTGGGGCATTGCTTCCGTCCTGTTACCCCTGGATCAGTGGGGTAAAAGGGATACCGAGCTGTGTCTTGGATTTGAAGACTACCTTCACAGGCGCAATCTCAACCTGCTTATTTCCATGAATGCCTATAGAACCCCACGGTTCAGCCGGGACCTTGCTGTTTACTCCACGGCCAAAGCCCTTCCTGGCAAATTGATTGATTTTTTGCAGAATAAAGGGCTTGATCTGACACCCCACTCCACCATGAATCAAAAACCCTGCCACCGAGGAAAAATTTCTTTTTACAGACAGGGTAATCTGGAAATATCCAGAAAAAAACTAACCCCGTTGCTGGACGATTATTTTGGTAAGGATAAGGAGATCAATGAAGACAATCAAGAAAACGCTGCATGGCTGTCACCTCATCAAGATTCGAGAGATCTCTTCTGATGCGAATTATCTCTTCGTGCTCCTGATCATCAAGGAGAAGATCCTCCTTGCGGGTGCCGGACTGATTGATGTTGATGGCAGGCCACACCCGTTGCTCTGCACAATCCCTTGAAAGAACCAGATCCATGTTGCCGGTTCCCTTGAACTCCTGGAATATGATATCGTCCATGCGACTTCCGGTGTCAACGAGAATTGTGGCCAGAATTGTCAGGGAACCGCCGTTCTCCAAGTTCCTTGCCGCACCAAAGATCTTCCTTGGAAAGGCCATGGCATTTGCCCCAAGCCCGCCGGTCATGGTCTTACCGTGACTGTTGGTCTCAATGTTAAAGGCCCGGGTCATGCGGGTCAAAGAATCTATGAACACCACGGCATCGTGACCTGTCTCGGCACACCGGATAGCCGTGTGCATGGCGAGCCTTGTCATTCGCATGTGGTGGGAAATCTGCTGATCGGCCGATGAATAGAACACCTGGGCATCCTTGAGCCCCCGCCTGAAATCGGTCACCTCTTCGGGCCGTTCGTCCACCAGCAGAACAAAAACTTTGGATTCAGGATGGTTCAGAATTATGGAATTTGCCATGTGCTTCAAGATGGTGGTCTTACCCGATTTTGGCGGCGAAATGATCAATCCCCTCTGGCCCTTGCCAATGGGAACGATCATGTCAAGGGCCCTGCCCATGAGGTCATCTGCTCCCTGGGCCATGGTGTAGCGCTCCAGGGGATTTATGCTGGTCTGGTCCTGAAGTAGGGATATTCCGGTATATTCGTCAAGGGAAAGGTTGTTGACCGTATGAATTTTCAAGAGTGCAAGGTTCTTGTTCCTAGGCCCCTTGCTCTCCCCTTCCCCCACAATAAAACTTCCCTCCCTTAAATTGAATCGATTGATCAACGGAATGGAGACATAGGGATCCTCTGGCTCCGGTTGATAATTATTTTCAATGGAGCGCAAAAACCCAAAGCCCCTGTCCATGATCTCTAGATACCCCTGTATTGGTTCCAACATCAAACTCCCAGATAAATGATTTTTCAAATGATTTGGTAAATGAACTTACAAACACTTTATATATATCATCGTACCAACGACTTGTTTTTACATGTGTTTCCCCAGCCTTTGCCGATCAAAGCACGAGTCGAAAGACAGGTTGAGTTGACAATATGTTGTGATCTTTGGATGACAGTTCATAATCTAATTTGACCAAACTTGACTATGAATGACAGATAATTAGATCAAGGCTGACTGATAATCTTTTACCTTACGCAAAAAGCAATCAGATTACAAGAGACAATTGGAGCAATTCTCATTTTTTAGGTGTCAGTCTTGGGGAGCGACGGCCCTTGTTTCGCTCACTCCTCTCAGGGTAATCCCTGCCAGCCCTGTGAGAAAAAGAGACACCAGAGGAAGAGACACTGGATGATCAAACACAATACCATCGTCAGAGACCCCCTGGATACGCCCATGGTCAAGGAAACCCGCCAGCAGAATTTTACCAGCCTTCCGCCGGTTGGAAGGATCAACCCTCTGGGTGCCTCGGCCCGGGTGTCCGGGCGGGGGCAGATCATCCTCGTCCTTCAAGGCTTTGATGAAATTGAGAATCCTGGCAAGCCTCAAAAGAGTTGCGGCCTCAAGCCTCGTGGTTGTGTCAGAAATGGGAAAGGCTGTGGATCGCATCTGTTCAAAACTAAGCGGCAAAAGCCCCCTTTGTCTGCACACCGTAAAATCATGACTTCCAGGCGCCGGGTAAAAAATGGAAAGGCCCACCAGAGTGCGCCTGGCCCCGAGATAAACAAGATCCCTCACCGACTGATAAGGGTCCTGACCAGGAGCTGCGGCAATGAGATAGGATACTGCTCCAAGGCCGAGGGTTTCTGCAGATTCAAGGCATCGATCAAGGGATCGACCCACGTTTGGTCGCTTGAACCGGGCCAGCTGTTCCTTACAGGTGGAACCCAGGGAGAGATTCAAGGTTTTAAACCCCGCCTCTTTCATGGCTGCAATCACCCCATGATTTAGAGACGGGGCATAGAGACCGTTCATGGCCCTCAGCTCCACGTTTCGAGACCCATAACGGACGGAAATTTCATTTAAAAGTGTTAGAAACCAGCGACGGTCAAGGCTCAGATTTTCATCCTCAAAATCGATAAACCCAACATCCTGACGATCCATCTGAGCCTCGAGTTCAGCCATGACCGATGCCACCGTGCGCCTGCGAAAGCAGGCGTGGGAAGAGGAGGCCCCAAGCGAACAATAGGTGCAGTGCATGGGACACCCCCTGGCCGTGACAATGCTGATGGATCCACGTTTTTTACGCCGGTAAAAGTCCTGATCCACAAGAGAGGTTGCGGGCAGGGGCATCTGGTCAAGGTCGCCCACCCAGGCTGGCTCTCCCACATAAAGAGAGGCGTCCGGCCGCCTGAAAACTATTCCAGGCACGTCTTCAAGGTTTGTCTTATTTTTAAGGGCAAGGGCAAGAAGAGGCATGGACTCCTCCCCCTCCCCCCTTAACACAAAATCCACGGCTTGACACTCCATGGTCTCATGGGGAAATGCCGTGGGATGATGACCTCCCATGACCACACGACACTCGGGCAAGAAGCGCTTGACGGCCCGGGCCGTCTCCATGGCCTCCCCGGAATAGGCCGTAAAAAGCGAAGAGACACCCACGAGAAAGGGATGTTTTAGGCGAGCCAGGACACCTATATGCTCAAAGCTGTAGCCGTAGTGGCGATAGTGGTGGAACAGGGCAAACGGGGATAGATCCTGTTGACCGTAAAACAAGTCAAGGTCTTTAAGAGTGGCCGGTGGATCAATGATCCTGGACTTCTTAACGGCAAGGCCGTCCACAATGCCTACAGAAAATCCCTTTTGAATCAGGGCGGCTGCTATACAGGCAAGGCCGTAGGGAACTGTTCTCTTGGCCGTCAGATAGAATTCTTCCATGGGCGGCTGCACCAGGAGCACGTCATACGGGGAATCTTTGCCGGAACAGACGCTCAATACCATTGCCCTCGAATGCGCTCTACCGTTGCAGGATCTGCGGAAAAAGGAAGCTCGGGCCGCCGGGGCAGATCAATGCAATGGGTCTTTGCAAAGGGAGTCTGATCCAACTTCAGGTTGTAGGCCTTGACCATGAGGGTCTCAAGGTTCACAACGTCCTCGATATTGTAGGCCAGGAGAGTTTCAAGGGCCCGTCGATCATTGTTCTTCGCATAATCGTTCCAGAGCAGGATGGCAAAATAGCCGTCCACCCCGTCAAGTCCCCCGCGGTCAAGACCTAGGGCTCGTTCACACCGCTTCAGGCCGCCGCTGAACCCGAGGCTCTTGAGTATATAGCGAAGATCGATATGAACCTGGTTCAGGTGAATGCCGAATTGATGCTCGATAAAGGGAAGATCAAAACATTTTCCATTGTAGGTGACAATAGTCTTGTACCGGGCAATATCCCGGGGGAAAAGATCGAGGTTCTCGCCTTTTATATAGTAGCGGATGGTGGTGCCGTCGTACAGGGCAATTGTGGTGATGGTCTCACACCAGGGTTCAAGGCCCGTGGTCTCAATGTCAAGAAAGGCCATGGAGTTTCGAAATTCGGGAAAAAATCGCCAGTGAAGGGCAGGCGGAAGCCTCTGGGCAAAGTAAGCGTAGTTGCCCGCCTCCATCTCCCGTCTTGATTGATCCACATGGCGGGCCAGGGTTTCGATGCGCTTTAAAGAAAGGGTCAACCCGGTTGAATCATTGAGGCGGTCCCAGTGGTCGAGCCCGGCAGCCCAGAGGCTCTGTTCGGTCTTCAGGCCAATGCCCGGGATGTGGTGAAAGGTGTTGTTAAGCATGGCTCTCCTGCTGATCCGGGTCAGAAAGGCAACGCCCAGCCCCCGGTTGAAGCTTATGTGAATGGACCGATTCCTGCTCTTCAAGCTCTGCCTGGTATCGGCGGATCAGCTCCAGGGCCTGGTCCTTGGTCTCAATGCCGGTAAGTGCACACCTGAAAGCTGAGGCACCGGCAAACCCCTTGACAAACCATGCGAGCCTGCTTCGCATCATCCTGCAGGCAGCTCTCTCTCCGATCAAGGCCACATGGGCTGCCACCATCTCCTCCATGATTCGAAAGATCTCTCCAAACGATGGTTCACACCATTGTTCCCCCCGGAGAAGGGCCTCGATGCCGCTGAAGATAAAGGGATTACCCATGGCACCCCGACCCACCATTACAGCGTCACACCCGGTCTGCTCAACCATGGCTGCCCCCTGGTAAGGAGTTGTGATATCTCCGTTGCCGATAACAGGAATGGTAAGCATCTGTTTCAGCCGTGTGATCACCGACCAGTCTGCCTTGCCCTTGAATCCCTGGAGTGCGGTTCTGGGATGAACGGCAATGGCATCCACTCCGCTATCTTCGGCCATGCGTGCAATATCAAATGCCTGGGATGCCGAACTGTCCCAACCCGAGCGGATCTTGATGGTAAGGGGCATGGAGACGGCCCTTCGGACTTTTCGAACAATGGCCCTGGCATTGTCCATATCCTTCATGAGGGCCACCCCTGCACCGGTCCTGGCCACCTTTTTAACACTGCACCCAAAGTTGATATCAATGATATCAGCCAGCGCCTGATCTTGAATCCACCGGGCCGCATGGGCCAGGGAGGAGGCATCGGCACCAAAGATCTGAACGGACACGGGCCGCTCACAGGGATCGGTCCTTAAAAGCTGAACCGTCTTTTCCGAGTTAAACTCAAGCCCCTTGGCGCTGACCATTTCAGAGCAGACCAGGGCGCATCCGCAATCCTTTACAATGGTTCTAAACGCAAGATTTGTAATGCCGGCAAGGGGGGCGAGCACCGTTCTGCCCTTGATCTCAAGATCGCCTATTTTCATGAAAAAAACTTCCTTTACAACCTACTCAGCCAATTCAGCTTTTTTTCTTCCTGGCACGCACATCCTCAAGGGAGATCACATTTCCACCGCTATTCGGAGGAGCATCTTTTTTAAGGTCTTCCTTTTGGGCAGACCCTTTTCTGCCTTCACTGGTCCTGTCCCCGGATTCTTTAAATTCCCCCTCCAGAGACAGAGGCGACTCAACCACCTCAATCCTCATGGCCTTCCCCCCCATGAAAAACTCATCGCCGTTGATATAGAGATCCTTCAACGTCCAGGTCACCGTCTCAAGGGGAAGTTGGAGCATCAGAAGGGTAATATGATACCAATCCCTTTTCACATCAGGTTCTATACTCTCGACCCTGGCAAACGAAACAGGGGTATTTTCCAGATAGATCAAAACAACATCGTTTTCTTTGGCCATATTTTTTCCTTTTATAAATTCAAGTATGGTTTTCAAACCATCAACCTACCACAATCTTCCCTTTTCTTAAAGACAAAGTAGCCTTGACCAGGAATTCTCATCCTGGTAAAAGCAACCATGCCCTGTAGAGCACAACCAACATTTATCTGTAAAAAAAGGTGAACAATAAAATGAACCTGTTGTTTGATCTGGATGGAACCCTCACAGACCCCTATGAGGGGATCACTAAATCCATCGCCCATGCCTTAACTTCCCTGGGTAGGCCTTCACCGCCCCGCATGGATTTACGCTGGTGCATAGGCCCTCCCCTGAAGAAAAGCTTTTCCATCCTACTTGAAACCGAGGATGAGATTCTTGTCCAAAAGGCCCTGACGATCTATCGGGAACGGTTCGGTTCAATTGGTCTTTTTGAAAACAAGGTCTATCCAGGTATCCCTGAAGCATTAAAAAGTCTTGGGGAGAGAGGTCACACCCTTCACCTTGCCACATCAAAACCCAGGGTCTTTGCCCGACGAATTATCGACCATTTTGACCTCGACCAATATTTCAACAGCATCCATGGAAGCGAACTTGATGGCACCCGAACGGACAAGACAAGTTTGATCGCCTACATTCTCCACCATGAATCTTTAGATTCGTCCTCAACGGCAATGGTCGGGGACCGAAAACATGACATGATCGGCGCAAGGGCCAACGGGGTATGCGGATTTGGGGTCCTCTGGGGATTTGGGAGCGAAACCGAGCTGACCGACTCAGGCGCAGGGGCCTGTATTCAAACCCCGTCAGACCTGGCCGCCTCCTTCATATAACCGGCACGGCCGGAGCGAGAGATGGCATCCGGCCACAACGAATATTGAAACTCCGCTACCTATGGCGCTTCGAAGCGAGTTTCATATAAAAAACCTACAGCCGGGCATTCGGCTTTATTGTGACCGCCTTACTCCTTGTTCAGCTGCAGCACGATTACGACCGCTATCACCAGAAGAGCCCCGAGTATCTGCAAAGGTGCAAGGGTTTCACCAAGGAACAGATAGGCGATAATGCCTGCGGCAATGGGTTCAAGAGTCGCAGTTATGCCGGCACGGGCGCACCGTATGATGTTAATTCCCTTAAAGTAAAAGGTAAATGCGACAACCGTTGCCGGAATGGCTATAAAGAGAATCAACAGCCACTGGGAAAAAGTATAGTCCGCCTCAAAGGCAACCAAAGGCGGCTGCAAAATATTCCACACCACGGCCGCAATCAAGGTGGAGTAAAAGATAATGGTGATGGCATGATATTTCTGCATCCAATGTTCGCCATACATGGAGTAAAAGGCAAAGGCAAAGGCCGACAAAATACCCGCAACCGTTCCAGCCCGATTCATGACAAAAATAGAAAGGTCATACCCCCCCACGACCAGGTAGCATCCCAGGGTTGAAACAAATACGGCACCAAGGGTCACCAGCCTGACTTTTTCCTTTAACACAAATATGGAAAAAACAACCATCAGAACCGGGGCCTGGTATTGGAGAAGTATTGCCGAGGCCACATTGATTTTGCTTATGGCGACAAGATAGGTGTATTGAACCGCTGCAATGCCAAAGGTTCCCAGAAGGACCATATAGGGCAGATCCCGGATGGAAATTTTTAACAGTTCCGGACAAACCACCCTGATCCAAAGGAAAAAAGCAGCACTTGCAATGGTCACACGAATCTGAACAAGGTGTTCCGGTGAGATACCGGCATTAAACATCGCCTTGGATGCAGCTCCGCCCGATGCCCACAACACTGCGGCACTGACGACATAGAGGTATCCCAGAGTAGGGGTATTGATAGATTTTAATTTGGACATTGTTCAGGAGAATCCAGCCTGAGCCTAATCTGACTAAAGAGAATCTGGTTTGGTCACACTTTGTTCTTGGTCAAATCAGATGCAGGCCGGATTCCGTTCCTTAATTCATGGTAAGTAACTCCTGCCGCTGGTCGGCAAGGATTTTAAAAAACTTTTCAGGAATGTTTTTTTCCTTTGAATAGGCCGTAACCTGGAGGTCGATTCGTGCAACGATCTTATCAACGTCAAGGGTAAACTGACGCTTATAAAGCTCCTCTGAATACTCTTTGTCGATCAAGGTCGAAAAGAGACTCTTTAAATCTTCGTAACAGGGAAGGTTCCCCATGGGGGTTGGAACATAATCCATCTCTCCATGGGCATAACGTTCAAGCCAGGCAAGCCACACCTTGACATCCTTTTTTTCGCCCAGGAGTTTTTTTGAGGTGCCACCCCTTGCCTCATCGGTCAAAAAATAGTTGAGCCCCGCCATGACAGGTTGTTTATCCCTGGCAATGGCCGGGTTGCCAAAAAAATCAAACTGGGCCGCCATGTAGTCCCCAAGGGCCCCGGGAATAAAAGGAGCGTTGGCCCAGGGAGCACGCTTTACCCCCTTGGCCCCAACTTCGGTTGCCGTTGCCGCTGATACAATACAGGCTCCGATCACGACACCGGCATCAGAATCATTTGCCACCCACACCGGAGGCATTGTGTCGCTGTCCCTGCCGCTGTAGGTAAAGATTCTTGTCTCTACACCGGCTGGATTTTCCGCCTCAGGACAATAATTTGCAAGGGCTGTAGAGGCAAGAGTACACCGGGAATTGGGATGGGAAATGGGAACAGGTTCTCCCTTGTCGTTGGTCATTCCTCGCTCCCAGGCACCCTGAAAATTTATCCCCGATTCCGGAGACTCTTCACCGTTGCCCTCCCAATGGGGGATGCCGTGCTCGTCCACAAGCACGTTGGACCAGATCACCTCGGTACCTGGTTTTCTTAAGTTCTCCATGAGCATGGGATCACCCTCCCAGTTCACATCCTCCACAATACCGAAAATGCCGCACTCTGGATTTATGGATCTGATGATACCCTTGGAATCTATCCACATCTGGGCGAGATCGTCGCCCACAAACTGATCTCCAGCCATGGCCGTTGTGGTTTTCCCACACCCTGAAGGGGCGGCCCCGACACACCAGGTAACCCTGTTACCCGGCCCGTTGACGCCCGTGATAAACATGTGCTCAGACATCTCAAACCCCCGGTTTTTATAAACCGCCTTATCCACGGCAAACCTGTGGTTGCCCTTTTTAAGCATCAAGGTATTGCCAGCATAGGTACACTTGTAAGAGTAGGTGGTAAGATAGCTTCGATCCATGAACACCCTTGCCTGGGGAAGATCTTCGGTTCGATTCAAACCCTGGCTGTGGAGATTTGTAAAAAAATAGCCCAGACGTTCCACCTCGGCATTAAAATGATCAAAGGCGTTTCGATAAAGAATCTCGGCACTGTGGGCAACATAGGCAGAGCTTGTGATCTCAAGGGCTGGGTTGGACATGGGTGCCCCTATCGGACCCCGCATGTAAAAACCTACGATCATGGTCATGTCGGCCATGATGCCGATCATATTGGCAGCAACATCCTTTAAAGCGGTCTCCCGGTCCATGCGCTTTGCAAGGGAGGAGATATCTTCCCACTCGTCTGCGATGTAAAATGTTCGGTCAAGGATCCTGCCCTGCTCTTTTTCAAGATCAAAGTGAATGGTATGATTTGCCATGGCAAGGGGGCTCTCCTCCCCCCTTTCCAGGGCTAATTTTCGAATAAACGTACGATCCTCGGGAGTACCTGTGTTGATGAAAACCGTCTTTGGCTTGCAAATGGCAATGGCATTGGCAATCTTTTTTCGAACATCAAAGTTGACCTGGCGATCCATTCTTGACAGATGCTTGTCGTCCAAATATTGCTCAAAGATTGCATTGATCTTCTCAATGGAATCAATTTTACCAAGTTCACACGAAATATCGGATCCGACCTGTTTATTAGCCATCTCTCCTCTTTGACTCCTCATTCATATTTTTATGAAAAACTCCAATCCTCTCGCTATCCAGTTTCTTCTATTTAGAAAAAGTCTGTCAATGATCGTAATTTCTTTTAACACTTTAAGACTAAAAATCAAACAGTTTCAAAAAAAAGAGAGAGACCCCCATCAAAAAAAAGAGAGAGACCCCCATCAAAAAAATTAAAATGGTCATGGATCCTGGGATGTGTTACCCTAGGCTGTTTTTTACAAACAAATGCGCAGTTTGGCAGCGGCACAAGTCCTTTTTTGAATAGATGATTTCAGGAGAGACCTCCATGCGTATCATTGTCCATTATGCCTTTGCAGCCCTGGTACTGGGGCTTTACGGCGGTGAAGTCTGAGCCATGTTAGAAGCCATGCCCTCCGTGATGCTGGGGGCGACCATTGTACTCTCCCTTGCCATTGCCCTTGTATTGCGAAGACCTCTCCTGGAGCGCTATGTTGAGGCGGCCCCGCCCCTTGATCAGACAAAACGCCAGTTCCTCCTTGAGTATCTTCTCTTTACCCTGGCAGGTCTGATCACCATCGTTGCCAACAGGATCAGCTACAGTATAAATTTTACCTCGGGCAGCATGTTTTTGATCGGATTCCTCGCCTTTGGTTTTTTCATAGCCCTTGACCTCTCCCTTAAAAGGGCAGGGAAAAGAATAGAACAGGCAGTCGCCCCGGCCTTGCCCCCCGCAACCCAATCCACACTTAAGCCCATGGGCCGAACCTTTTTTCTAATATCAGTAATGACCTTTGTGTACGTCATGGTGGTGATCATCCTCATAATATCAAGGGATCTTGCCTGTATAGAGAGCATGGATAACGGTCAGATGGCCCTTCTCATATCCATTACAACCAGGACCATATTTAAAGAAATTTCGTTTATCATGATTTTGCTCCTCTTCATGGTGGTGAACATTCTCTGGTCCTACTCCAAAAACCTGAAGCTGATGTTTGACACCCAGACCGATATCCTCAAAGCGGTCAGCAACGGCGATCTATCCCAATTTGTACCGGTTGCGACCAACGACGAATTCGGTGCCATTGCAGGTTATACCAACCGGATGATCCTCTCCCTCAGGGACAGAATCCGTATGCTCACCACCCTGAGACTCGCAACAGAGGTGCAAAAAAACATGCTGCCCAAGGCCCCGCCCCTCTGCCCGGGAGTTGACATTGCAGGTGGCATTGTCTACTGCCAGGAGGTTGGGGGAGATAGTTTTGACTATTTACCCCTCCCGGGAAAAAGATTAGGCATTGTTGTTGCCGATGCAGCAGGCCATGGGGTGGGAGCCGCCCTTTACATGACAACAGCCCGGGCCTTTATGAGGTTTGCCACTGAATTCTATCAAGAACCAGGCCTGCTTGTGGATGCCGTCAACCGCCATCTCACAAGGGACACAGGAGACACGGGACGATTCATCACCCTTTTTTTCCTTGAGATAGATCCTGCCCGTCGCACCCTCAAATGGGTAAGAGCAGGCCATGAACCAGCCATGCTCTTCAACCCTGAAACCCATGATTTCACCCTTTTGGCAGGAAGGGGCATGGCCCTTGGTGTAACCGCAGATATGCAATCGCAGGCCTATGATATCCCGGGCTGGAACCCCGGTACCATACTTGTAATATTCTCGGATGGGCTGAAAGAGTCAAGGGACAAAAACAACGAAATGTATGGGATTAAGAGAATTCAGCAGGTGATTAAAGAGCACAGGCAGAGCTCTGCCCAAACCATCAAAGGGCTCCTTATCAAAGAGATCAAACGGTTCATGAACCATGAGCCTGTGAAGGACGACGTGACCATCGTAATAATAAAACTGCTATAGACCACATGTCCTTATGAACAGAACAAAGGTTGAAACTCGAACAAGTTCCCATCTTGTTTCTTGTCTCAAGTTTCAAGTTTCTTGATAACCGGCACGGCCGGAGCAAGGAGAATTCCCCGTGGACAGACAAAGGCAATCTGTTGTGAAACGCACCCTTGGTTCATGGGTGTTTGACGGCAACACCCTGCTCCAGGTGGTACTGGTCGTTGTGATTCTCTTTACCGTTGTTGCCAGGATCATCCCCCTTGAGATGCAGAAAAGGATCGTAAACGAGGCCATATATCTAAAGCAGCTTAAGCTCCTTGCCATCTACTGCACCCTCTATTTTTTATCCGTGATGACCGCCTCTTTGCTCAAATTTGCCATCAACATCATCCAGGCCCTGATCAGCGAACGGGCAACGGCTGCCATGCGAATTGCCCTTTTCAAACATATCCTTACCATGCCCCTTGGCTTTTTCCGAAACACCCAGCCGGGTGTTGTTGTCAATTCGTTGGTGAACGAGCTTACTCTACCTGGAAATTTCATCGGAATGGCCGTTGCCATCCCACTTACGAACATCCTCACCCTTGTTGCCTTTGCCGCCTATCTTTTTCACTTAAACCCTTTACTTGGGGCAATCTCGTTTACCATCTATCCCTTGATGGTCATTGTGATCCCCTATATCCAGGCCCGGGTCAACAGGGAAAACAGGGAGCGTATCGGGGTGTCAAGACAACTCTCCTCAAGCGTTGTTGAGGCTGTTTCAGGGCTCCAGGAGGTCCAGGCCAACGGGGGGTTTGCCCTTGCCAATCGAAACTTCGCCCGCCTCGCCAATGCCCTGAAAACCATCCGGGTGCGCTGGAATCTGTTCAAGTCTGGCGTCAAGGTGGTAAATAACCTTGTGACCAATCTAGGACCGGTTATAATCTTTGTCCTCGGGGGATATCTCACCATCAGGGGAGAGCTTGAGCTGGGTGCGCTTGTAGCTTTTCTATCGGCCCAGGAAAAGCTCTATGACCCGTGGAAGGAGCTTGTGGAGTTCTTTCAGGTGTTTCAGGACGGGTCTGTCGCCTATTACAAGACCATGGGGTTATACGACGTCCCCATCGAACATTTGATGCTCCCCCGGGACAGGGAGCCCCTGAAACTCTTACCCACCGTTGAAACCGAAAACCTAACCCTGGAAACCGTGGAGGGGATCAAGCTTATCGAAGAGGTGACCCTCACCCTGAATCCAGGTGAGCACCTTGCCCTGGTTGGATTTTCAGGTTCAGGCAAGAGCACCCTGGCCCTGTGCCTTGCCCAGCTTCTGAGCTACACCTCGGGCAGGGCCTCCATCGGCGGAGAGGAGATCCGGGATCTTACCCGGGCCGATATGGTCGCCAGCCTGGGCCTTGTCTCCCAGAGTCCCTTTATCTTTAACGGGACTATCAGGGAGAACCTTGAATATGCCCATGCAGCCCTCCACGGCCAGGGAGGATTCCTTGCCGAAAAATTTGATCCAACTCTGGACGACCTTATTTACGTACTCCAGCAATCGGGTATTTTTGTGGATGTGTTAAAGTTTGGACTCACAACCGTCATCGACAAAAACGATAAGGCCCTTGCCGCAACAATAATCCAGGTGCGAAAAAACTTCCAGGCAGACTTTGGAGAGGAGATCAATGAATGGGTGGAGTTCTACGACGAGGAGCTTTACCTCGACCACTCCAGCGTGGGTGACAACATAATCTTCGGAACGTCCAGAACCGAGGAATTTAACACCGACAACCTGGTTAAAAACCCCTTTTTCATGACTTTTATCGATGATGCCGATCTTTTAAGACCTTTGCTCACCCTGGCAATAAAACTTGCCGAACAGACGGTTGACATCCTGAAAAGTATCCCGGATGAGGCTCTTTTTTTTGCCCAGAGCCCCATAAGACCGGACGAGTTTGACATCTACACCACCCTTGTACAAAAGATCAAGGGTCAAAACCTTCACCAACTCACAAAACCCCAGCAATCCTCGCTTTTAACCCTGGCCCTTCGTTTCTCCCCGGGTCGACACAAAACTGCCACCATGCCTGAATTTCTGAAGGATCTGATTCTGGAGGGGCGCCACATGTTCCGGGAGAAGATATTGGCCAAGGGTAAAGATGCAATCTCTTTTTTCGGACTCCAGGACTATATTTATTCCCAGACCATCCTCAACAACATCCTGTTCGGTAGAACCAAGAGCCAAAGCCCCCGCATCCAGGAAAAGATCAACCAATCCATAGTCCACCTCCTGGTTGCCGAGGATCTCCTTGAACGGATCATAGAAATAGGCATGGAATTTCAGGTGGGAACAAACGGCAACCGCCTGTCAGGGGGTCAACAGCAGAAACTTGCCATTGCAAGGGCTTTTCTCAAATCAGCGCCCATCCTGATCATGGACGAGGCGACCTCGGCCCTTGACAACCACTCCCAACGCCGCATCCAGAACGTCATCACAGGCAAATTAAAGGGAAAGACCACCCTTATTGCCGTTGTCCACAGACTTGACTATCTAAACAATTACGACAAAATTGCCTTTATGAAATCGGGCAAAATCATCGAAATGGGAACCTATGATGAACTTATTGAAAAAAGGGGGAGCCTTTATGAACTCATCAACAGACATTGATCAAAACCAAAACGAAACTGATCAGGATAAAAGCGAATTTATCTCAAACCTTTCCATACTGAGGCAGGTCCGCCTCTTCTCATCCCTGCCCCAGGAGGCCCTTAAACTGTTAGCCTATCTTTCGACCAGGGAGATCTACACCCGGGGAGAGTATGTTTTCAGAACAGGAGACGACGATGGCTGCTCTTACTATATTCTTGAGGGAAGCGCAGACCTTATCCTGGAGAGTAACGACAAATCGACCGTTGTCCGAAACTATGGTCAGGATCGTTTTCTGGGCTGTCTCTCCATGCTCTCTCCGCTTCCAAGACTCTTTGCCCTCAAGGCTGCACAGAATCTCACTCTCCTTGTGATGACCCGGAAAAATTTTTCCATGGTCATGGAAAAATTTCCCGAACTGAGCCTGCAGATTGTCAAGGCCATTGCCAGAAGAATAAACCAGTCCGAGGGACACAACGTTGAAAACTACAAACAAGACAAGGTCGGGATCACGGATTTTTTCGGTTTGAGCATGATTTAAGACCACAAATAAAAGAGAAGTAAATCTACCAGAGGTAAGTCTAAAGGAGAATAAGATGGGGGCGTTCACACTTCCCATACGGGTGAAAAACAGCCTGGAGGAACTTGGAACCCTTTTTGGGGCAGTTGACGCCCTTGGGACCAAAATCTTTCTTTCCCAAAAAAAGCGCTGGGAAATCCAGCTGATCCTTGAAGAAATCTTCACCAACATCGTCAACCACGGGTTCAACGACAAAGAAGAGCATGAAATAGAGATCCTGATCACCGTCAAAAATAAAATCCTGACCATTCGGTTTGAGGATGACGGCAAGCCGTTTGACCCCACAGGGGTGACTTTCCCAGATACACGATGCGCCGTTGAACAACGCCTTGTAGGCGGATTAGGAGTACACTTTGTCCGACATTTTATAGACACCTGCACCTATAGACGGACAGGGGGTAAAAACATCATGATCCTTGAGAAAAAAATGACCGACCAGGCTGAGACAGAACCCACCCCTCAAAGCAACCAGAAACGCAGATAAAATAAGCAGATCACAAAAAATTTGCAATCCTTAGACATCAGGAGCCACACCATGGAAATCATTTGCGAACGACAAAACAACATTGAGATCTTCAAGGTCAAAGGCCAACTCGAATCCAACACCTCCCCTGAGCTCGAGGAACAACTTATGATGAGCCTTGAAAGGGGCACAACCCGGATGGTGATTGATTTTGAAAATCTGGAATACATCTCAAGTGCGGGTATCCGGGTCATCCTCAAGGCCGTAAAAAAGCTAGAACAATCCCGGGGCAGGCTTGTACTCTGCTGCCTCCAGGACTATGTGCAGGAGGTGTTTGAGATAGCGGGATTTGACACATACCTAACCATTGAGCCTACCCTGGAAAGGGCGATCGCCTCATGGGAAGAGGGCCGGGAAAAGGAAGAAAACTCTGATTTACCCAAAGCGTCAAATCCCATATCACCGCATTCCAATGAGCCCCTTTTTACCAAGGGAACGGAGGAAAAGGGTGACTGACACCTCCGCCTCCCTGATGTCAAGGGTGTGGGTCCGGGCAAACCTGCGAACAATGGTTTGAACATTATTTTTCCCATCTATCAATCGCCACACCCCGACCCCTAAAAGGTCAAGCTCTACCTTGCGGGTGAACCCCTTTGAATGCCCCCTGGCAACAAGCCTTCTTATTTTTTGGAACATGGGGCGATATTGGACCTGATAGGTGAGGATAAGAGAACTCTCCCCAACGGCATGCTCCTCAATATCAGCACTTTTGATGGGAACAGAGGCAAGGGCGTCATAACGGTTCAACCTCCCACGGGTGTCTGACTCTAGCGACATTTTAACCAAAGCCTCCCTTTATCATCCCTGCAAGGTCCAGGAGGCTTAAACCATAACCGCCCCTGGTGCTTGACTTCAAGGCGATGATTCGATTACCCCCAAGATTATGACAGGTTATGAACCTGTGCCTCTGTCGCATAAAAGCAAACGGCCGGGCACCTCCCTCCCACTCCCATACAAGGAAAGGACATTGTTCATCACCCCCTGACCCGGGGTTGGTGTCGGGCAGGGACACCCTTGTTCGTGCAACCGTCTCAAGGTCGTTCTTCAGGAGGAGAAAAGAGGCAGGTCCCCAGGAATGGGCCGTAAGACGTTGCCCCTGGGCCTTAAAATCCACCATAAAGGATCCGGGCCGAAACAAGTAACTTGAAAGCCTGAAACAACCAGGAGTTGAAAGTTCAAGGCCGAACAATTTCCACTTGCCCATGCCCTTGCCGCAGTTCTCTTGAAAGGAGGCAACCACCCTTTCCACCCAAGGATCTGGCATGTCGGTTGAATCTGTAAAAAAACGAAGGATAAAAAGCCGTCTGCACCGTCTGCACCCCATGAGCACCCCCTGCCCCCGGGATGCGGGAATTGCCCACGCAAACCAGGCAACTTCCATTTTAGAGTCAAGATCTACACGGTCCAGGGATGAAGAAATGGGAGTCACGGTCATGGTAAAACATTTTTGAACCCGACGGGCAAATCTGACCATAAAGGTTTCAAGGTGACCCGGGTAAAATTTCCCGGCCCAGGTTATTTCAAGGGCAGCCCCGCACTCCCGGTCAAAAAAAAGATGATCAACCCCGAGGGTTGACAGGTGCCAATCCATTGGCACATCCATGGATATACCGTTCCAGGCAACATTTTTTATTTGAGGATCAAAACTCAAGGCTTTGCTTCTTTTTAATAGGGTATGAAAACCCGCCACAGGGCTTGATTTTTTACCGTCTTGGCCGGAGAATCATCCCGGGGTTGTCTGGCCTCAAAACAATCCCTCTCCCTCTCCATCTGGCTCGTAAGGGTCAGCTTTACGGCATTGCCTACCTTCTCCTCAGGGTTCATGGTGTTATGCTGAAGGACCAGGCTGATCCGCTCCCCGCTCTCATCCTGAAACGACCATTTCCAACCAATAACCACCTTAAAAGAATCCCCCACATACTCGTCAGGCCTTCCAAAGCTCTGTTCAAACCGCTGCTTTAACTGGTTGAAAAAGCCTCTGGAGCCATCCGCATACTTGAGCTTGATTCTAAGAATTTTATTGGGTCGGTGACAGGTGCCAAAGGCGATAAGGCCGCTCTTGAACCCCGGCAGGTTGTTTACCTCACCCTCCTGTATAAAATCCATGTACCGCAGGCTTCTGCAGGATTTCATCTCAACCTTATCCGTATGGTCAGAAATATCGTCTCCCAGGGCAAACCCACCAACATGGATGGGAAAGGGCGTTCCTGAATAAACGGGTTGTGCAATCACCACAAAAATGAAAAGAACAGAAAAAAGATACTTCATTTTACCCCTCCAGGGTTTGGATTCAGACAGACTCCTTCTCAATTATCCTTGATTTGATAGAATAACCCATAGCATTATCAACATCAAGCAGCAAAACTGATTTTTAGCAGTTCTAACCCGATCCATTAATTTTAGATTGGGATGAACTTTTAATTGACTTTCCATATATAAATCGATCATAGTGAATGATCAAACATCATAAGTGACAAATTTTATCTGGTTATTGGTTTGATATTCTGATATGTAAAAAATCATGTCAACTATATAGTCAGCAGCATGGAAAACTTCTATTTATTAATACTGTTAGGCTTTGTCTTCTTGGCTCCAGCCAAGTTATTAAGCAACGGTGCAGCAATGCCTGAGGCATTTGCTTCATCCCACACTATTTGAGCTTTGTCACAAGGAGGATTGTCCCATGGAATTTAAAATCCCTTACCCGCTTAAGGTGGAACACGAAGAACTGCACAACATGCTCAGCAAAGCGACAAAGGAACCTGGCGAAATTGGTGATGCTGCAAAGACCGTTGCCAAGCTGCTGCATCCGCATTTTATCAAAGAAGAAGAATATGCACTGCCTCCACTGGGGTTGCTGAGGGACCTTGCCCAGGGAAAGATGACACCTGCCATGGAAAAGGTGCTTGATTTGACTGACAAGCTCAAAATGGAGCTTGACCTGATGCTCGAAGAGCACAAATCCATCGTCGCCGCACTGGAGAAGCTTTCGGCGACAGCGAAAAAAGCGAATAAGGTGGAATACGTGGAATTCGCCAAAGCGCTGATACTTCACGCACAAACTGAAGAGGAGGTCTCCTACCCTACAGCCATACTAATCGGTGAGTACATAAAAGAAAAAATACGATTGTCCTAGGTGTAACAAATGCTGTGAGAACGCTACCCTCTCCCAGGCCTCAGGCCATTTTCAGCCACAATAAAAAGGAAAAAACACCATGAGAAGCAACCGAGAAACTTTCAAAATTTTGTTCGTTTTGTTTTGTATGGTTGGGATTGCCATTTTAAATTCGTCCCCGGCATATGCACATTGCGACGGTATGGATGGCCCCGTTGTCAAGGCTGCGCAAGAGGCACTTGGGAAGGGAGATGTGAACCTGGTCCTGATCTGGGTGCTTGAGAAGGATGAGTCAGAGATTCGACAGGCATTTGACCAAACCATGAACGTGAGGAAACTAAACCCTCAGGCAAAGGAACTGGCAGACATGTATTTCTTCGAGACGCTTGTCCGCATCCATCGCGCCGGTGAGGGAGTCTCTTACACTGGGCTTAAGCCAGCCGGTCGGGATCTGGGACCTGCAATACCTGGGGCAGACCTATCCCTGGAATCCGGGGATGTTGCACCGCTCACCAACCTGCTCGTCGAGAAAATGCGTACAGGACTAATGGAGAGATACAACAAGGCTAGGACAGCCAGGTCATTCAAAGTCCAGGATGTGGGCGAGGGGCGCGAGTATATTGAGAGGTATGTATCGTACATTCATTATGTCGAGGGGATATACGAGGCTTTAATGAATTCGGCATCTGGGCATTACCCAGAAGGGGCAGCGGTTTCACACGAATAGAAATGACACAGAGTACAAAACAGCCTAACCCTCAAGAGGGACGCCTGCCCTACCTTGAGCATTAGGCCGAAGTTGATGCGGTTCTCTTCGCCGTCAGGTGTCGATTCCACAAGCCGGTGTTACCATGGAAAGTCATATCCTTGCTGAGCTTTCTTAACTGGAGGTCCCAAATGAACAAACGCACTAACATGGCACTCTTCTTCTCCCTGATTGTTTTTCTGGTTGGCTGTTCCCATCCCGGAAGTGTTAACCAGGCCCGGACGGCGATGTCGGAAGCGGGCTTCGTCTATACCGCTAACGAGCGCGACAACTCCATCAGCGCTGTCAATGTCAGCATCGGGCAGGTAAGAAATATCGCCACGCCTTTCACGCCGCACAATGTTCAAGTGTCCCACGATGGCCGGCTATTGCTCGCCGTCGGCTCGGCCGCCCATATGGCTGCGCACAAATCTCCAATGAATATGACTGGCGGCAAGATGACGCCCGGCAGGCTTCTGATTCTCGATACCGAAACCCTTGACATCGGGACAGCAGCCAATATCGAAATCGGCCATCATCCCGCACATGTAGTCATTGATGAACAGGGCAAACGGGCTTACGCTACGAATTCCGAGGACAACAATATCCTTGTCGTTGATGTAGTGCAGAAAACAGTTGTTGGCGAGATCAAGACCGGCACATTCCCCCACGGTCTGCGCATAAGTCCGAACGGGAGTGAAATCTACGTCACCAACGTAAATGACAACAGCGTATCGGTAATAGACGTGGCCCAATCCAAAGAGGTGACACGCATATCTATCGGTAAAGCGCCCGTGCAGGTCGGCTTCACCCCAGATGGTGGTCGTGCCTATGTCTCCTTGCGGGATGAGAACAACGTTGCCGTGATCGACACGGCCCAGCGGAAGAAGATTGCAACAATCGCAGTCGGACGCAATCCGATTCAGCTCTTTATCACGCCGGACGGACGCTATCTCTATGTAGCAAACCAGGGCACGGAAGCGGATCCGGACAACACCGTGTCCGTGATTGACATCAAAACGGACGGCGTGATTGCGACAATCGAGACCGGAAAAGGTCCCCATGGCGTCGTGGTAAGCAATGATGGAAAGCGCGTCTTTGTTGCCAACATGGTGGACAGCACAGTATCCGTGATCGACACAGCCACACAGAGTCTGATCAAAAACATCAAGGTCGGCAAAGGACCTAACGGAATCACGTTCAGGGGGGCGAGCCGTTGAGGCACGTTACCTATAACTCAGGAGGTATAATTGTGAAAACCACGCCTTTCAGACCCTTGATCTCATCCATATCAGCAGTCGTTATACTGTTCCTTTCAGGGTGTACCCCTAGGCCGTTAGGTCAATCCATGGGCGGATGGGGTCATATGATGGGATACGGAGGTTATGGAGGAATGTTTATGTGGTTTATCCTGATAATTATTGTTGGCATTATCATCTATTTTGTTTCCAGCCGAATCAACAAAACCGATGATTCGCCGGGCCCAACACACGAAAGTCCAATGGATATTCTGAAGAAACGATACGCCAGAGGAGAAATAACTAAAGAGGAATTTGAAAGACTAAAAAGAGACCTTAAAGACTGAGCCCAGCCGCAATTATTTTACTGGAATACCAAGATAAAAAAACTGGCTATGACCTAATTATTACAGCAAAACCGCCGGTTTAAGAATTTAGAAAAAGGCAGGAAGTTAAAAATAACATTTTTTAAAAGAAAGGAGTTTGACCATGAGAAACATGATCTTTAGTTGTCTGGCAATATCGCTTTTGGTGGCTACCTCCCTGTGGGCGGCTGACAACCAACCAATGCGTACACAAAATCCACCCTCTTCAGGTTCTGAATATGGAGCTGGAGGAGGCATGGGACCGGGAATGATGGGACCTGGAATGATGGGGCCTGGAATGATGGGGCCTGGAATGATGGGGCCTGGGTCGGGTTACCACGGGCGAGGGCCTGGAATGATGGGTAATGATTACCACATGGGCCGCGGGATGCATGGGATGGTCCCTGACTCGCAAGGATGGCAGCACATGACCCCTGAGCAGCGTGAGCAATGGCAACAGGCACGCTCCCGGTTTATGCAGGATACATTGCCTCTGCGGCAAGAGTTGAGTGCCAAACAGATGGAACTTGAGGTGGTTTGGGACCAGAAAAACCCAGATACTGAGAAGGTAAAAGCGTTATCAGACCAAATAGCGGAGCTGCGCTCCAAGTTGGATCAAAAACACGACAAATATCTGATCCAGTGCCGACAGGAGTTTGGAGATCGTGGGTGGGCTTGTCCCGGTGGCGGCCGAATGGGTTATTAAGGTTTATTTGAAGAACAAGGATTGAACTTCTGCCTGGCAATGCCGGGCATTTGCGGTAAATAATTACAGCTGCATGCCCGGCATCTTGCATATCCGGCCAACTAACGCTTGCAAGTTTTAGACACCAGTTACAATCTTATTTTGTGGCAGAAAACGACGCATACCAGCACTGTTCAAACATTGTATTTGCAAGATTTAAGAAGAAAAACGGAGGCTGAGGACAAGCCATGAAACATTTGTATAAATCATTCCGGCAAAGAATTCGATTGCCGTATGCTGTATTAATGCTGACTTTTATGTCTTTTGCTCTTTTATCAGTCAATGGCGGGCATAAGCCGGACTGCTTACGATCTGAGATTTCATCCTTGGTCTTTCAACGAGTCGCATGGGCTGATGAACTCTCTGGGGAGGAGATTCAGTGGTTTAGGGATGAAATGAAAATATCCTCAAAATTTCAAGAACATAAAGAAGGTCTTTGGGGAATGTCGTGGACTCATTTCATCACCATGGTATTCTTGATCATTTTCTTCACCGCAACGATAGCCGCAATATATATTCGTAACAAACAGACCAAGAAGATTCTCAATACCTTACTGAAGGAGAAATAAAATGAATTACACGATCGAGTTTCGAAAATCGGGAATAGTCTTGAAATGGGATGATCGCTTTGAAAGTATTCTAGAACTCGCAGAAGAAAACGGCATCAATATAGAGTATGAATGTCAACAGGGATTTTGCGGTACCTGCAAGGTGAAATTACTCTCCGGCGAGGTTGATATGGAGACCGAAGAAGGGCTGGAGGATGAAGAGACCCAGAACGGCTATATCTTGACCTGTGTTGCTGTACCCAAAAGCGATATTGTATTGGAGGCCTGATGGTTTCCCATGAAAAGAACATCACCTTTTTATTGACAGGACTGTTCTTGTTTCTGCTGGTCGGATTTCTGTGGATACCGACCTTTTTTTTTAGCGGTAGTCTGCCCGGGCATTTGATAGGTATTCTTGGGACGTGCATTATGGGATATACACTGCTATACCCATTCCGCAAACGGGTGCTCGGTAAAAAAGGCAAACAAAACCCTCTCAAATTTCATATTTATGCCGGTCTGATTGGCCCGTCCCTGGTCATTATCCACTCAGAACACACATATGCCAGCTGGACAGGAACGCTTGCATTCATCTCCATGGTTGCAATTGTTTTAAGCGGCTTGATCGGACGCTATCTTTTCAGAAAAGTTAACCGATCTATAAAGGATCAGAAAAGAGCTATTACCGAAATGCGAAAGGAACTTGCGCTGAAAAAAACCCAAATCGACGAACAGGTATGCGCTTCCATTTTAGGATTTGATGAGTTGGCGAAAGCCACAGCTGATAATGAGGACGATTACGACGAAATCGAGGCAAACCGTTGTGAGGAACTGCTGGTGCTCGCTCGTTCCATCGTGGATACGGAATATACGCTCCAAGGTTTTGCAAAAATCCAAGCCCTTTTTAAGAAGTGGCTGAAAGTTCATATTTATTTAACTGCATTTCTGTTTGCCATGATTCTTGTCCACGTTATGTCTACCATCTATTATGGCTTGAGGTGGCTGCCATGAAAATTATACATATTATCATGGCGCTTCTTCTCATTGTTTTTTCCATCTGGCTTTTCTTTAATGAGCAGGCTGCCCGGCCCGGCCAGCTGAGTTCAATGCATCGAGAAAATGCGAGCTGCAATGATTGCCATGTTCCATGGCAAGGCGTTTCCGATGACATGTGTCTGAATTGTCATGAATTTTACGACCCGTCTCTGCTCAGGCCGGCGATTCGTTTCCATATGGCGGAAAAAAATTGCGTCGTATGCCACAAGGAACATGTTCCAATGCAAAAGATTTCCCGTATGGACCATACCCTTCTGCATCAAGATTTGGGATGTGAAACCTGTCACCTTGATCCACATGACAGGCTGTTTGGAAACGATTGCAGGGCCTGCCACAGTATCAGCAATTGGGAAATAGATGGTTTCCATCATCCTTCTGAAGAGAGGGGCAACTGTGTCAAGTGTCATCGCGCTCCTCGATCCCATGGGTATAACGAATTCCGATCTATGATTCTCGCAACCCATCCATCGATTAAAAGTGAGGATATTGAAGTCGACCTGAAACAGTGCTGGCGTTGTCACGTTACACACGATTGGCGACACTTGAGGATGCTTTCAGGTCCCCAGCCATAAGGGACCGGATGCCAGGACGGTCACTCCAGAATTGAATCTCGTCACCATGGTGGGCTCAGGTTCGCAATCCATCAAAATAAAGGAGAGTGATTACATGCATGAAATCGATTTAAATAAGAGGGAAGGATTATGGCGAAAGACCCGGTTTGCGGTATGGAAACAAACAATGGACAGGCTCGGTCAAGAACCCTGTATATGGGGGAAGAGTATCTTTTCTGTAGTGAGAACTGCAAGGTGAAATTTGAGAGAAATCCCGAAAAATACTCGAATGTACTGGAAAATGATGTCTCGAAAACACGCAAGGTGGTTGTGGTGGGAGCAGGCCAGGTTGGGGCGACCATCTGCTTTGCCCTTACGATGAGCACTCTTGCTTCGACCCTAGTCCTTGTCGATTTGGATTCCGACTTGGCCGAGGGTCATGCCATGGACCTGAATCACGGCCTTTCATTTGTTCAACCAACAAGAATTTTTGCGGGCAGTTATTCCGACTGCAAAGGTGCGGATATTGTTATCGTTACCGCAGGTGCAGCTCAAAAGCCGGGTGAGACACGGCTGGATCTCGTTCGTAAAAACACGGAAATTTTCAAGGAGATCATTCCCAAAATCACGGCACATGAACCAAAAACGTTGCTGATCGTATCAAACCCCGTTGATATTTTAACCTATGTGGCCCTCAAAATTTCCAACTATCCCATGAACCGGGTCATCGGGTCAGGGACCGTTCTCGACACAGCACGCTTCAGATTTCTGCTCAGCAGGCATTGTGGTGTCGACCCCCGCAACGTCCACGCTTACATTATTGGCGAACACGGGGATAGCGAGGTGCCCGTCTGGAGCCAGGCCAATATTGCCGGTCTGGCCTTGAAAAAACATTGTCCTGTTTGCAAAAGAAACTGTTCGCCTGGACAAATGGATGAGATTTTCGGTCAGGTAAAAAATGCGGCATACGAGATTATCAGTCGTAAGGGACATACCAATTTCGCCATCGCACTTGCCGTCAAACGAATTGTCGGCAGCATGCTGTTAGATGAGAACAGTGTCCTGACAGTTTCCACCTTGATCAATGATTACTACGGTATATCTGATGTTTGCCTGAGCGTACCCACCATCTTGAACATGAACGGCATTTCAAAGCACATTCATGTAAACCTGGATAAAAATGAGTGTCATAATCTACGGATCTCGGCAGAAACTTTAAAAGAAACCATCCGAGTACTCGATATCTGAGAGGAGAAAAGAAGAGCAGTATGATGGTCCTTGGTTTGAGAGGCAAGGTTTTTTTCTGGGAACTGACCACACTGATGGAGATCATGCTTTGAGCCACTGGATCGAGATAAAGTTCGTCACCGGGACTTCCCGTGTTCCATTAGGAGCCGGCAAACCCAATGCCTTCCAACACCCATAAGGTCCTGGAGAACGGAAGCATCAAGGATTGCCGATCTAAGGACTCAAACCCGGTGATTCTTTCCGCTAAAGATTCAATCACCGCCGAAGGGAGAAAATTTCAAGTCCATATTGGAAAAAAACGCCCAGGATAGGGTTGACGGCAGGGAAATCAGTGACCGCCCCCACTAAGCTAAAGCTATCCCACAGGGATGACTTTCAGCCATAGTGGGGGGACTGCAGATCAAGGCCATAGTTCTTCAGGGGGTGTATTTGATTTTTGCAAACACCTCGGGTGTGGGTTTGGGCAGCCCTGCGATCTTCCATGCAACGATGGGATCTGGAAATTGTCTGTAGTTGCAATCTTTGGGCTGATGAACATTTTTACACACAGCCCTGAGTATGGGAAATGCATTGAATTTCTTCCAATAATCCCGCATGAATCTTATAATTTCCAGTCTCTCCTCGCTCAGCGGACATTCTGCTGAAACCATTTCCTTGTCAGCCATGGCGCAGGCAAACGCTTCGCTCCAGTTTTCAAAATCCTTGAGATACCCATCTTCATCCAGGAGAAGGGTTAAATTTATATTTTCGTGTGTTTCCATGATTGACCTCCAAACGAGTAAATGGATACGTTAAAGTAGGGGTATGTCATTGCAGCATACTGATCACGAACAGGATTATAAATGGTGGTGGATCAAATACTTGCCAGACAATGTTTTATTAAACATATTTCAAATCGTCCCAGCATGTCAAGAAGATATGGAATCAGGCTAAAACTGAGGATAAAATTTATCTCATCCCATGGGTAAAGCGATCCACCAATTGGCTGTCTCCCACAAGGGCCTTGGCCGTAATGGTGTAAACACCTTTGTTTCTCATGTCCGCCGTGATGCCAAAGCCTTCACTCATATACATGGCCATGGCCTTCTGGGTGGTGCCACCGGGACCTTTGATCATGAACCCGACCGTTCCCTTGAGAACCGCTCTGTGTTGCTTGTCCATGATATAGACCATGATATGATGGGGTTTGTCCATTTCTTTGCTGCCATTTCCTGTCTGCTCCCGGAGGTCCAGGAGATAGTAGGAGAGCATATAGCCGTCCACCACGGATTCATGGAAAAGGTCTCCGATCTTGCCGGAACTGGACATGTCGTGGTCTGGAATTTCACTATCGGCAAGGGTAATACCTGCTGAAACCAGGGAAAAGAGGATAAGGAGGACAATGGATTTAAAGATGTTGTTCATGGCTGATTTCCTTTTTTTAGGCGTTGTTTTTCAACTCCCAGGTTTTCCACAGATCGTAGATTACCGGGATGATGATCAAGGTCATAATGGTGGAGGAAATAAGCCCTCCCACCATGGGGGCTGCAATCCGTCGCATGATTTGGGATCCGGCACCTGATCCGTACATCACCGGCAGAAGAGCGATCAGGGTGGTGGCAACGGTCATGACTTTCGGCCGGACCCTGTCCACGGCCCCTTCAACAATGGCGTTATGAAGATCTGAGGCCGTGTTCATCTGATTGTCCTGCTTTTTACGCTTAAAAACTCCATCCAGGTAGACCAGCATGACAATACCGGTTTCCGTTGCAAGGCCTGCCAGGGCAATGAACCCCACACCCACGGCCACGGACATATTGTACCCCAGAAGGTAAATAAGCCAGAACCCGCCCAAAAGGGCAAAGGGAAGGCTGGCCATGACAATGACCACCTCGATGATATTTTTAAAATGGATAAAGAGCAGGATAAAGATCACCAGCAGGGTCGCCGGAACAATCACGTTCAGAGTCTTTCTGGCCTTTTCCATATACTCATACTGGCCGGACCAGACAAGAAAGTAACCTGCCGGCAGTTTTATGTTCTTGTCCACAAGTTTTTGTGCCTTGTTCACATAGGTGCCGATATCCATGTTCTGAATATCCACAAATACCCAGGCGCTCTGTTTGGCGTTTTCACTCTTGATGCCGGCAGGCCCCTTTTTAATCGAGATATCCGCCAGCTGGATCAGGGGTATCTGGGCCCCGGAAGGCGTGGGCACAAACACCCGGCGCAGCTCATCGATATTATCCCGGAACTTTCGATTGTAGCGCAGGTTGACCGGATACCGTTCCAGCCCCTCAATGGTGTAGGTCACATTCATCCCGCCGATGGCCGTTGTGATGATATCCTGGACATCCTGAACGTGCAGACCGTACCGTGCGATCTCCCCTCTTTTGATGGTAAAATCAAGGTAATTGCCGCCCGTAACCCGCTCGGCAAATATGGATCGGGTCCCCTTTTCATCCCTGAGCAAAACCTCTATCTGTTGTCCGATGCCGGCCAGGGTTTCCAGATCCGGCCCCATGACCTTGATGCCCACCGGGGTCTTAATGCCCGTGGAGAGCATGTCGATCCTCGTCTTGATGGGCATGGTCCAGGCATTTGTCAGCCCGGGAAACTTGACCGCCTGATCCAGTTCGTCGGCCAGCTCCTGGATGGTAATATACCTTTCCCGGGGCAATATCCAGGTAAAGGGTGCCTTTAAAAATTCCGGCCACCCCGAATAAAACCGTTCAATGGGTCTCTTTCGCCATTCATGGAGAACTTTTCCGTTGACCTTTTCCGGCCAGACCCAGGTCAGGGGTTTTTTCAGCCAGGCAGGCCAGCCGGAGAAAAAACGAACCCTGTCAATCCGCTCGTACTCGATAGTATCCCGAAGCATGATCACGGTTTCGATCATGGACAGGGGGGCTGGATCAGTAGAACTCTCTGCACGGCCGATCTTTCCCAGGGTGCTCTTGACCTCCGGAAACCGCTGGATGATCTTATCGGTCTGCTGGAGCAGCTCTTTTGCCTTTGTGATGGAGATACCGGGAAGGGTGGTGGGCATGTACAAGAGATCCCCCTCGTTCAAGGGGGGCATGAATTCGCTGCCCACCCGGCTCATGGGATACCAGGTCACGCCAATGGCCACAAGGGCAATGACCACGGTCAGCCTGCGCCATTTCAATACCAATTTGATGGCAGGCAGATAGATCCAGATCAAAAACCGGTTCAGAGGATTTTTCCCTTCGGGTATGATTTTCTGGGTAGACAGACATACCCCCAGGAACAGGGAGAACCCAAGGGCCGCAACCAGGCTTGACTCGGGCAGTTTAAACCCGGCAAGGCCCAGGCAGACAACACCCAGGGCAGGGCCAGCCATGGCCAGGATCCAGATGGTGGTCCGTCTTGACCTGGAAAGAGAGGGGTCAATCGTTCTCTCCCGGACAAAAAAGGTCATGAGCACCGGGATAATGGTGATGGCCAGCACGCAAGAGGCGGCCATGGCCGTGGTTTTTGTATAGGCCAGGGGTCTGAACATCCGGCCCGACTGCTCCATGAGGCTGAACACCGGCAGAAAAGAGACAGTAATGATCAAGAGGCTGAAAAACAGGGCCGGCCCCACCTCCTTTGAGGCGTCGATGATGATCTTTGTATGACTCTTTTTATCCCGGTCCCGCTCCAGGTGTTTATGGGCGTTTTCCACCATCACGATGGAGGCGTCCACCATCACGCCAATGGCTATTGCAATGCCGCCAAGACTCATGATGTTGGCGTTCACCCCAAAGGGATGCATGATGAGAAAAGAGATCAATATGCCCACGGGAAGGGTGAAAATCGCCACAAAGGCAGATCGAAAATGGAGCAGAAAGATGATGCAGACAAGGGTCACAACGATCATCTCTTCGGCAAGCTTGGATTTCAGGTTCGCAACCGCCCGCTCGATGAGAGAAGAGCGGTCGTAGCCGGCAACGATCTCGACCCCGTCGGGCAGACCTTTTTCCAGATCCTTTAATTTTTCCTTGACCCGTTGAATCACCTCAAGGGCATTTTCGCCGTACCGCATGATGACCACGCCGCCGACACACTCCCCCTGTCCGTTCCATTCCATGATGCCCCGGCGAAGTTCAGGCCCGATGCCGATATCGGCAATATCCTTTAACAGGATCGGGGTTCCTTTCTCGTCAAACGAGACGGCAATCTGTTCGATCTCCTCAACCGACTTTATGTACCCCAGCCCCCGGACCATGAACTCGGTTTCGCCCATCTCGATGACCTTGCCCCCCACATCGGCATTGGAGCGCTTTATGGCCTGTTTTATCTTCTGGATGGAAATATTATACGAGGCCAGCCTGTTGGGATCCACCTCCACCTGGTATTGCTTGACAAACCCGCCGATGCTGGCAACTTCTGAAACCCCGGGAACAGCCGTCAGCTCGTACCGCAGAAACCAGTCCTGGATGGAGCGAAGCTCGCTAAGGTCGGTTTTGCCCGTGGTCTCTTTTAGAATGTACTCATATACCCAGCCAACCCCGGTGGCATCGGGTCCCAGGCTCGGGGTAACCCCGGCGGGCAGACGGTCGGAGACAAAGTTCAGGTACTCCATGACCCGGGATCTGGCCCAGTAGATGTCAATGCCGTCCTCAAAGATAAGATAGACAAACGAATACCCGAAAAAAGAGTAGCCCCTGACCACCTTGGCAAAGGGAACGCTGAGCATGGCAGTTGTCAGAGGATAGGTAACCTGATCCTCCACCACCTGGGGGGCCTGGCCCGGATATTGTGTATAGATGATAACCTGGACGTCGGAAAGATCCGGTATGGCGTCAAGGGGGGTGTTGACCATAGCCAGGATGCCTGCGACAATGGCAAAAAAGGTCGCCAGGATCACCATGAATCTATTGTTTACAGACCATTCGATTATTCGATCTATCATCCCAGGATTTCCTTCTATTCCATATCCTTGAAAAAATCGTCCCCAGACTCCATCTCATCCAGCTCGTCAAAAAACCCGTCTGAATCCTCTGTTACCGTTCTCTTGCCACCCCTGGCAGGCCCGGATTTGGATTCAACCATCTTCTGGATCGCCTCCTTGAGCTTGGATTCGGAATCAAGTAAAAACTGCCCCGAGACCACGATATTTTCTCCTGGAGTAAGGCCGGTCAGAACCTGTACCCTGCCCTCTTCCAGATAGAGGCCTGTGGTGATCTGCCGGGGGGTGAACCTACCCTTGCCCTTTGCCACAAACACCAACTTTTCCTCTCCCGAATGGATGACGGCCTGGGATGGGATAAACAGGCCGGTTTTCCCTGCCCCTGTCTTGATTTTAATCCGTGCAAACATGTCTGGTTTGAGTTCCCCTTTTTCATTGTCAAAGGAGATCCTAATGACCACGTCCCGGGTTTTGGCCTGGAGATAGGGAAAAATATAGGCGATGGCTCCCCGGTAAACCTTGCCCGGATAATAGGAGAGGGTCATCTCAACCGCCTGCCCCTCTTGAACCAGGTTCTGCTCATATTCAAAGATATGGGCCTCCACCCAGATCGTGGTAAGATCGGTGATGGTGAAAAGGCCGGCACCAGATTTTACAAATTCTCCCTCTATCACGTTTTTCCGGGTCACAACACCCTGGAAGGGAGACCTGACAGGCAACGTTTTTTTGACACTTCCGCCCTTTTCAATGGCCGTAATTTCAGGATCTGCAATATCATAATATTCAAGCCGTTTTCTCGCCGAGGTGAGAAGCTCTCTGTTCAGAGGAGTTTTACTCTGGTGATAATTCCTGTAGACCGACAGGTACTCCTCCTGGGACGACAAAAGGGAGGGAGAATAAATTTCATAAAGGGGCTGACCCTTTTCCACCCTAAACCCGGTATAGTCAGCATAGAGTTTTTCGATCCATCCGGAAGTTTTCGGGCTGATGATCCCGATCCGGGTCTCATCCGGGGTAAGGTGGCCATAGGTTCTGATGGTGTGATTCAAAGGACCTTTTTCAACGGCTTTAATTTTCAGGCCCATGTTCTGTTCCACCACTGGATTGATTTTAATATCAACCCCGCCCACCAGTTCATCCTCGTACACGGGAACAAGGTCCATACCCATCTTGCTCTTGCCCGGTGCTTCATAGATCTCGGTGGGGTCCATGGGGGCCTTCCAATAGACGATTTTACGTTCCCCATTTAAATCCTCCTCCGCTATTTCATCCTCGTACACCGGAACCAGATCCATGCCCATCTTGCTCTTACCCGGTGCTTCATAGATCTCGGTGGGATCCATGGGGGCCTTCCAATAGATGATCCTGGGTTTTTTTGTACCGCTTTTGGAGGTTTGATCTGTTGAACGATCTGTGCCTGATGTTGAACCATTGCCCGGCCCCATGGCGGTCAGGATGTAGACAGCCGTGCCCGTGATAAGTGCCGTGAGCAGTATAGTAAGGGGTATGGTCCAACCGGTTTTTGTTTTATTTATCATTATTCCCCCTGTTTTCCCCTGGATATTTCGTACCCATGATCTGTTCCAGATCTGCAAAAGCGCTCCCCAGGCCCGTCTGTTTCTCGGCAATGGTCAACTTTACCTTGAGCCAGCCGGTATAGGAATCAATGGCCTGGGAAAAGGGAATGGCACCGGTTTCATACTCCCGGGTGGAGACATCAAGGGCCGATTTTGCAAGCGGAAGTATCCGGTCCTTGTACAGACGATATTCCCGGAAGATCCTGTCCACCTTAAACCAGGCGTTGTGCACCATCCTGTGCGTGGCGTTTTCCTGGTTAACCAGGACCTGGCGGAGGCCGGACAGGTTCTGGCGCATCTGATTCAGCCAGGGCTCATCTGCCCCGTACCAGGGCTTTACAGGGCTGTTGTTTTTCATGGCCGCCATGGTTCTGGTTGCAAAGGCCTGGTTTGGGGCGTCCGAGCCTGCCGTGTTCACAATTTCATTGTCAGAGCCTGAAAGCCCCAGTGTAAACTGCGCCTCTGTCATGGACTCCGCCATTTCCACCATGGCCTCAAGCTTGAGAATCTGATGCCGGATCACCCAAAGTTCCTGTCGATATTTTACTGCAATGGGATAGAGGGGTTCAGGGCCGGAAATTCGAGGCGGCAGGGGGGCTGGAACTATTCTTCCCAGGGGAATATCAGGGGGTAAGTTCAACAGTTCAAGGAGCCTGATCTCGATATTTCGCCTGTGGGATACAAGGGTGATCAGCTCTTCTTTATACTCTTCCATCTTGATGTTTATCTTCATGAGATCCTGGAAACTTGTTCTGCCGCTTTTGTAGAGGGTGGTGGCCACATCTTTCAGCCGGTCAAAAGCCGCAAGGGTCTCCTCTGTTATCCGGGTCGTCTGTTCGACAAAGACCAGATCCCAATAGGCGGTTTCAACATCCGCCACGACCTGTTTTACCACAATATCCCTTTTATTGATTTCCCCGGCCACCTGATTCTGGATGATGCGTCCCTTAAGGGCGGTCAGTCCAGGCAGGGGATAGTTCATCTTAATGGAATCCTTTGATCTTAAAGGACCGGCCTTGTTATTGAGGGCACTGGTGAAAGCCGTGTACTGGCGTAAGGTATCATCCAGGTCCATGACCTGGTCAAACAATTGAATTTCCCCCACAACCTTTTTCTGTGCCGCCAGGATGGCAGGATTCCTAAGGAGAGCCATAATTTTGATTTCATCAAGAACAATTGAGTTTTGCACCTGATTTTTTAAAGCCCCATTATCAGCCACCATGGGAAAAATCCGGTTGATGCTTTCTTTGTCCGATCCTGTCATCCCAAGCCGGGCGTCGGTATCTGAAACCGTTGTTTCATAGGCTCTTTTAAGGGTCCTTAGATGGACGAAATCTGAATTCTCCCAACCGGTCTCCCCCATATCCGGCTCTGTTTCCCTGGTTTCGGGGTCTGACAGGATCGTAAAGCTGTGGGGAGGGATATATGTCAGAACCTCATCCTGCATACTCTCATAATCTGCATACAGGGAAGATGTGGGCAGGATCAAGACCATCAATAGGGTTACTGCTATAGTGATTATTTCACCTTTCATGATTTCTCCTCTCCCCTGGCCTCTGTCTCTCTTGTGTCCAGAGGAACCCCAACCATTTGTTCAAGTGCAACAAGGGTTATGCCATAGTCTGCCTTGGCCCGTTCAAGGGAGAGTTGAAAGCTATAGGCAGTTGCCTGGACTTCCAGAAAATCAGAAAAATTGCCCTGACCCTCCCGGAACCAGGTTTCTGCCGTTTGGACCGAGGCCAGGGCCTGGGGCAGCAGTTGGTTTTTATAAAGAGAGATCAGGCGCCTGGAATTTTCAAGTCTGAACCAGAGGCGGCTGATGGCAGCCTTTGTCCTGTTGGCCACAACCACCTTGTCTGCAATGGCCTTTTTCTGGACGGCCAGGGCCTTTGCCGTCCGGCTTTTGTTCTTACCAAACCACAGGGGAAGATTCATACCCAGCTGGATCCCCAGCGCATCATCGCCTGCATCCCTGGGCGGTGTGGCAACGTCTGGATCGCCGATGCCGGCATAAAACAACCCCAGTTTAAAGGAGGGGAGGTTTTCAAATTTGGTTAATTCTATGGTCTCTTCTGACTTCTGAACCCTTTCACCGGCAATCAGGATCTCTTCCTGGTTCTCCATGGCAAGGTCATAGATCTCACCCAGGGAATAGACTATCCGCCTGGGACCAGAGGTGATTACGCTGCCCAGCCCTTCATCGGGAGACCGGTTCAGCAGGGTGTTCAATTTTATTTTTTCTGTTTTTTCCAGCTCACCGAGCAAAAGGATATCGTATTGAATCTGGGCGGTCTGTGCCTGGGCCTTGGAGATATCGTAGAAAAGGGCTCTGTCCATCGCATGGGAACCCTGACTGATTGTCGCCAATGCCTGGTTGAGGGAGAGGTTGGCCTCTGCAATATGAATGGCCTGTTGAATATAGGCAAGTTCATAAAAGGAGGTGGAGATCGCCTGGACCATCTCTTTCACCGTTTTATCCACCTGAAGCTTTGCGATTCTCACATCAGCCTCAAGCACTCTTCCCCTTTGGGTCAGGGTTCCGGGAAAGGGGATGGCCTGGGACAGGGTCAGGTTCCAATCCTGGGGCCCAGCCTGGTTTCGATGGGGCTTGGGAAAAAGGTGGTGATCAGCTGGGGGTCAGGATAGGTCTTCTCGATTCTGTAGCTTTCGATGAAAATCTTCCAGGACTCCTTTGAAGCGGTTATGGTTGGGTTGGACTGATAGGCATAGTTCAGCAAATCTGACAACCTAACCGCCGTTGACAGTCTGGTTTTAATTTTGGAAAGATCGTCCGGGTCTGCGGCATAGGATCTCTCCTGAAAAACCCCAAAAAACCATAAACATAAAAATGCGGATAGGATAACGAACCGTTTCATTGAACTTCCTTAATTTTAACGAAATATGTTAAAGATCAACAAACCTCCCCCTGTTTTTCCGGGATTGAGGACAAGGATTCCATGAAATAAAAGACACTGATAAAAATCAGTTTAGGGCAAGCTCCATCGATTGTCACGATTTTTTTCCTCAAATCATGTTAACTGGATATTTGCATAACGTTCATGATGCCCTGCCGAGCACAACAAAGTATCAGACACGACAGCACAAGGCGGGTAACACCCGCTGCACCAAGCCGGACCGGAGCGAGATTATGGCAAATTTGGGTTTCTTTTTCATGTTTTTCCAGTTAGTATGATTATATTTCAAAGGAAGATAAGCCTTGGGAGTATTTTTACCATGAATGAGATAAAAACAGACAGTATTAGTAACACCTGTCAGCAAGACCGACGCAAAAATCAGGACAGGCGAAGAAACAGCTATCGTCGATCAGAGGAAGAGCGGCGCCATGACTTTCGTAAAAGCCCCGATGGTAAGCGCAAACCCATCCGGATCTGGCTACACTCCATCATTAAGCCACGGCTGGGCATTGACAGACGAAAGGGACGAAGAAGGCTTACCGACAGGAGACGGTTCCACCAGCACCCCATTCTTACCCAGGAAGAAATCTCAGAGCTTCTCTCCCACTAAACCCTCGGACAATTACTGCGAAGCGTCATAATTTTGAAGGCTTGTCCTTTTCTTTTATCTTTTGCCTGGCAGCTGCGATATAGGATAAAACCAAAAGAAGAGTTGCTGAACATCAAGGCCATTGTTTTTTATCGATTTACGTGTATAGTAAATTTTAAAAAAACAGGTTGATTGCAAATCAGATCTGCAAAAAAGATCCGGCAATGACAGGAAAAGAGGAATGCTGAAAATAAAAAACTTAAAATGCAGCTACGGCAGTATAGTGGCTGTTCACGGGGTCAGCCTTTCGGTGAAAAAGGGGGATTTGATTTCCATCCTAGGTGCCAATGGTGCGGGAAAGAGTTCGCTTCTTCTTGCCGTTTGCGGTCTTTTAAAAACCTGGGAAGGCGAAATTATGTTCCAGGATAAAACCATCAGGGGCATGTCTCCACCGGCCATTGTCCGGGCAGGTATCAGCATGGTTCCCGAAGGCCGGCAGATTTTTTCCCCGTTAAGCGTCATGGATAATCTGAAAATGGGGGCCTACACCCGATACCACAGCAGTTCAAAACATGGGATAGCCGGAGATCTTGAAATGGTGATGGAGATGTTTCCCATCCTCAGGGAGCGGGCATACCAGCTTGCGGGCACACTTTCAGGCGGCGAGCAGCAGATGCTGGCCATTGGCAGGGCATTGATGGCAAGGCCTAAGCTTCTTGTGCTGGACGAACCATCCATGGGGCTTGCCCCTAAAATTGTAAGCATGATCTTTAAGGTGATCATGGATTTCAGGGATCATGGGGTTACCATTCTTCTTGTGGAGCAGAACGCCAGGGCCGCCTTGAAGATCGCCGACAGGGGGTATGTTCTTGAAACCGGAAAGATGGTACTCCAGGGCAGTGCCGACGAACTTCTGGTGGATGACGATGTAAAACGGGCCTACCTTGGTCAGGATTACGGTGATTTTTATGACGGGAGGGAAGGATGATGATCCATGGGATGATGGATGGGATGAGCGTTGAAGAAAAGGATCAGCTCAAACTTGAGCGGCTCCAGAGCACCCTGAACCGGGCATTTAAAAATGTCCCGTTCCATCGCAACCGCCTGCTCCAACGGGATATTCTTCCCGAGCATATAGCCTCGCTGGAGGATCTTACAAAACTCCCCCTTATGGACCGCACCCACCTTGGCACCCACTACCCCTACGGATTGTTTGCAGTGCCCCTGCGTGATATTGTACGAATTCATACGGCACCTGGGACCGGTCCCAGCCCTTCGATCAGCGGCTACACAAAAACCGACCTGATTGTTTGGAAAAAACTCGTGACAAGAAGCCTTGGGGCCGCAGGGGTGACAGATCTTGATATCATCCAGATCCATCTCCCTCCAGGGCTTGCCAACTGGGGCCGGGATTACAAGGATGGCGGCGAAGCCCTGGGATCCAGCGTGATTCCAAATTCACCCCTCTCCCTTGCCAAGACCCTTATGGTGCTGAAAGATTACAAGACCACCACCCTGATCACAACCCCTGCCTTTGCACAACAGCTCGTGAACCACATGTTTGACCATGGGCACAGCCCCAACCGGCTTACCCTTAAACGGGTAATTTTAGTGGGAGAACCTGTGGACAAGGCCACGATCAAAGACCTTGAACAGCGGCTCCATGTGGATGCCTGGAACCACTACGGCCTGAGCGAGATTCCGGGCCCTGCCATTGCCTATGATTGTAAAATCCTTGGAGGCCTTCACATCAATGACGACCACATCCTGCCGGAGATCATAGACCCCCAAACGGAAAAACCCGTTCCCAGGGGTGAAAAAGGGGAGCTTGTCTTGACAACCCTGTCAGCAAGGGCCTTTCCCCTAATACGATTTCGCACCGGAGACACGGCACGCCTTCTGACCGACACCTGCGGCTGCAACTCTCCCTTAATGGGAATGGAATGGTTTAAGGAACGTACGGACAACATGATCATCATATCTGGCATCAAGGTATCCCTTGACCAGGTAAAGGTCTACCTGCAAAACGCCCTTGGTGTGGAGCATCCAGAGTGCAGGATCGACCGTATTCGTAAAGACGGCACCGAGACCCTGAAAATTTGTCTGACCATGGACGACGCTCTTTTTTCCGACGAGATCAAGGAGCTTGAAAGAGTGATCGCCGACACGGAAAAGGCCCTGGCCGAACAGGTGGGCGTGCCCGTTAAAATCCGCCTGGTTCAGTAGGCAGGATAAATAAAACTATTTCTGCTCAATTTATTTAATCTACACTCCTAAGCTTGTTTCAGAAAATCACGCAGCACGTATTGCAAGATTCCACCATGTTGATAATAGGCAATTTCAATCTCGGAATCCAATCGTGCAACAACTTTGAAATTAACCTCCTCACCATTGTCTTTAACGGCTTTGACACCCACCTCTTTATGGGGCGTTAACCCTTCAGCAATACCGGTAATGGTGTAGGTTTCTCTGCCATCCAAGCCTAAACCAACGGCATTTTCACCCCCTTTATACTGCAAAGGTAAGACACCCATGCCCACCAGATTACTGCGGTGAATACGCTCATAACTGTCAACCAAAACCGCTTTAACACCCAACAATGCGGTGCCTTTGGCAGCCCAGTCACGGGAAGAGCCGCTGCCGTATTCGGTACCGCCCAAGATCACCAGAGGGGTCTTATCCTGTCGATATTTTTGCGCTGCATCATACACGTTCATCTCCTCGCCCGTGGGTAAATATCGGGTAAATCCGCCCTCTTTATCCACCAATTTATTTTTAATGCGCACGTTAGCAAAGGTACCACGCACCATCACTTCATCATTACCTCGTCTGGAACCGTAAGAGTTAAAATCAACCGGATCCACGCCCCTGGTGATTAAATATTGGCCGGCTGGGGAATCCGCTGAAAATGAACCCGCTGGAGAAATATGGTCGGTGGAGGTGCTGTCGCCTAATTTCAATAACGCCCGTGCGCCTTCGATGTTTTGTAAGGCCGGTGGTTGTTCTGATATCTCTTTAAAGAATGAAATTTCCTGCACATAGGTGGACGTGTCCTCCCATTGATACAAACTGCCTTGGGCCACTGGCAGTTGCTGCCAAATTTCATTACCGGCGAAAATCTCACCATAGTTTTTGGCAAAATCTTTCGGCGTTAATACCTCTGCCATGATGGTGTTAATTTCATCATCACCGGGCCAAACATCCTTTAGAAACACCGGATCGCCGTTTTTATCGTAACTTAAAGGTTCATTTTCCATATCGATATCAATGCGGCCGGCCAGGGCAAAGGCCACCACCAGCATCGGCGACATCAGGAAGTTCATTTTTACCAAGGGGTGAATACGCGCTTCAAAGTTACGGTTACCAGACAGCACAGAGGCTGCCACCATGCCATATTGTTTAACCGCCTGTTCCACTTTAGGCAACAGGGGACCCGAGTTACCGATACAAGAGGTACAACCGTAACCCACCAGGTGAAATTTCAACGCCTGAAAATCCCCCATTAAACCAGCTCTATTGAGGTAGTCGGTCACCACCTTTGAACCCGGTGCCAGGGAGGTTTTAACCCAGGGCTTTACATCAATACCGCATCTTCTGGCATTACGCGCCAATAAACCGGCACCAATCATCACAAAGGGATTTGAGGTGTTGGTGCATGAGGTAATGGCGGCAATGGCGATGGAACCGTCAGAAAATTTATACCTCATCCTGTCTTCATCAATCCAGACACTTTTCAAACCATCCACTGTTTTTTTGCCGTGAATCTGGTTTTTAACGTTACTGGTATCTGAGGTCTCATCCGTTTGACTGCCACCTTCTTCCAGAAACCGCTTTTCCATCTCTTCAACGGTTTCCCGATCTTTTTCTTCAACATAAGAAAGACCAAAGCCACCGTGTAATAACTCGCCAAATTTCGATTTGATGTTTTTCAATAAAATTTTTTGTTGCGGTAGTTTGGGGCCGGCCACGGTGGGTTTAATGGTACTGATATCCAACTCAAGCACGGAGGAATAGTTAATGAGATCCTCGTTTTCCCGCCACAGCATATTTTCTCGACAATAGGCTTCCACCCTTTGGATTTGCTCGTCTGAGCGGTTACTGATACGCATATAGTCCAGGGTTTTATCATCAATCGGGAAGTAGGTAATGGTACACCCAAATTCCGGCGACATATTACCCAAGGTGGCCCTATCGGGAACTGATAAGTTATTCAAACCATCACCAAACACTTCCACAAATTTACCCACAACACCGTGGGAGCGGAGTAATTCCGCCACTGTCAGTACTAAGTCCGTAGCGGTGGAACCCAGTGGCAATTCACCGGTGAGTTTTAAACCCACCACCTCCGGCATAATTAAATAAATGGGCTGACCCAATATTGCGGCTTCGGCTTCAATACCACCAACACCCCAGCCCACCACGCCAATACCGTTCACCATGGGGGTATGACTGTCGGTGCCCACCAAAGTATCCGGGAATAGCTGTCCGTCACGGGCGATCACGCCTTGGGATAAATATTCCAAATTAACCTGATGGCAAATACCCATACCGGGCGGCACCACAGAGAAATTAGCAAATGATTTTTGCGCCCATTTTAATAATTGGTAACGTTCCTGATTACGTTCATACTCCTTTTGTATGTTGCGCTGATAGGAGTCGCAGGTGCCGAAATAATCAACCTGTACCGAATGGTCAATTACAAGATCAACCGGAATCAGTGGATTAATTAAATCCACATTTTTACCTTTTCTCGCAACTTCTGAACGAATGGCGGCAATATCCACCACCGCCGGCACCCCGGTAAAATCTTGCATCAAAACCCTGGCCGGCTTATAGGGAATATCATCATCTGAACCGGTCGGCTGCCAATTTAACAGGGTCTGGATATGTTCCCTGGTGACGCCGAAACCGTCATAGTTACGCACCGCGTTTTCCAATAAAATGCGAATTGAAAAAGGGAGCTTTTCTAGGGCATGTCCTTGGGCCTGGAACGCCTTTAAACTGAAGTAGTCATAGGTTTTATTGTTGACTTGAATTGTTTTTTTTACGCCAAACGGGTCTTGGTTAGCCATCATATACTCCTTAAGTTATAGAGACCTTAGCACAATTGGTGATCGTATTAAAAAAGTCTGAAACTCCACAACTCTGCATTATACATAAGGTCTCAATGAAGGTTGCGCAGATGGAATTTGCAGCCCTGACCAAATCCCCAACTCCTTAATATGCCATGCGGCCCAGGGATTTCAGGATCAGGGCAAACCCCATGGCCATCATGCCGGTAAGGCCCATGCCGCAGGAGAAACCAGCCAGAAGAACCGGGGCGTATTGACGCCAATTTGTTCCATACCGCTTTAAAAAGTAAAACCGTCCAATAAAGGCACCTGCAACCTCCAGGATAAGGCCGTGGGGGGTGCTCTGGCCAAGCCCCCGAACGACCCCGTAGACAAGGAGGACGGGAAGCCCAAGAACGATCAAGGCGGCGTAGACCACAACGCCGAACACAACCCCCGACCCAACGGTCGCCATGTTCAAAGCCTGGTAAAAGAGGGAATTACCCTCCAGGGTCGAGGTCTGCATCAAAAGCGTGTTCAGGGCCTGGAGGTGCCACAGCTCCTGGGCGTAGGGGTAGCTTGCCGAAGGAATGGGGGCGAGCCTCCAGATAAACTGGGAAAAGAGAAGACTTGCGATCATGACCACGGGAAACACCACGAACTCGGCCTTGATGATGCCCCTGAAGCTCGTTCCTGTAAGCTCGATCTGCCTGAAGTTCACCGTGGCCTCGCCATAGTTGTGCATGGGAATGGGGGCGTACCAGATCTCGATCCCGTGGTAACCAAAGTATTTGGCCCCTGCAATAAAACTTGCCTCCCGGACAAGGGGAAGGGAGACAAACTGACCGGCAATCCCCTCCATCCGTGCCGTGATGTAGGAGATGACCGGGGTGTAGACAAAGCCGTACACCAGGAAAAAGATCCAGGGAAAGGAAGGGACAAGGATCATGCAGAGCCCCACATAGGAGAGGGTTGAGACCACATAGATGGCAATGGCGATTCTTATGTCAAAGTCTCCCCTGCCCTCTGGGGGATTCAAAAGATCCCTGAGGCTGCCCCTGGGAGCGGTCCCGCCCTTAAACGAACGAAACACCTGCCACAGGGCAATGATACCGATGGAGAGCCCGAGCCCGATGCCAAAGCTCATGTAAAAGTCAAGGTTGTTGGCAAACACCGTTTCCACCGTCTCCATGCCCGGATGCCACTTGGTCAGCACCCCGTGGTGGTAAAGTATGGGGTTGGCGATAATGGTGATCAAAAGCCCTATCAACCCGCCGATCACGGCCCAAAAGGGAAGCACCATGCCGATGAATACGAGCCCCAGATCCAGCTGAATACCCGTGGCAACGGCCGGTAGTATCCCCTCGGTGTGCCGGGTAAGTTCGATCCAGGGAATGGGAATGAGCCTTATAGGTTCGGTAAAGATAAGGCCCGACAGGGTCGGGAAAAGGACGTAAATCCCTCCAAAGAGAAAACCGATCACGGCCCCGATGGAAAAGAGCCGCCATTTCCAGCTTTTTTTCTTCTCCTCTGCAGATTCTGCAAGGGCCATGGTGCCAAGGGCACCAACAGGGGCCATGGGAAAGGGTAGTTTTTCAACGTCGGATGTAATCCTGTAAAGGGCATACCCAAGGCCGAACTGGTCCACCCGCTGGATCACCTGGGCACCCACAAGGAGCAGGATGGGAATCATCCAGTCCCTGTGGAAGAAGGTGCGTTCCACAAGGGAATAAGAGCCTGCCTCAGGGGCTATCCAGAAGGGGATAAACTCGGTGATGCCGAGCATCCTTGCCGCATCCGAACCCACAAGATACTGGTTCCACAAAAGCCCCTGGAACGGGGATGCCATGGCAGCTCCTGCCATGTAGTAGAGAAGAAAGATCTCCTGCTGTTTCAACTCAGAGTAGGCCCTCTTTGCGATCTCGGCAAACAGGATGATGGTAACCCACCTTGCGGCAGGCCCGATACCCGTTCCAATCACAAGCTGGAGATACATGCTGCCTGGCATCATCAGAAATCCAATGAACACCGCCCCGACCACGCTCTTCCAGTTAAAACCCTCCTCAAACGTGTCCGGCACCTTCATCAGGTCCCGGTATTCCCTGAGCTCCTTATCCTCGTACATCCTCTCTCCTATCAGATAGCCTATCCGGGCAGGACCTGGTAACCCGTTCGGGTGAAAAAACCGATGATGGCAAAGGTGCCGCCCATGAGAAAATCACCCATGATAAACCCCACAAAAAAATAACGCATGCGCCTGTAAAGGCTCACCCCACCGTAGCGAAGGCAGAGGGTGTTGAACATCCAGCCAAAGAAGAAGCTCAGCCACAGTATCTTCATGGCCGAGCTGTAGACCATGAGATAGCCGATGGGGTGAAGAGGCCACCAGTAGAACCGCCAGTAGCACACCACGAGCCCCAGCATGACCGCAGCCCCCACAAGGGCGAATATCCTTACGGAATCACCCTGGCCCAGGGGTTCCTGAACCAGGGGAACAATGTTATTGTAAACCGACACAGTGGTCCTTGTGGCCCAGTCAAGGGAAAGTTCCCGGATGCCGTAACGGTAGCATACAAGGATCATTGCAACGGCCGATACACCGAGACAGAGAACCATGGAGAAGAATATCGTGCCTGCGATAACTCCCTGGGAACGAACCCTCCTTGTCACCCTGTGGGTGTGAAGAATCGACGGCATAACAGACTCCCTTAAATCCACGAACAAGACCTTTTGCGCCACTCCTGCCACAACAAGACCGATGTCTGAAAAGATTCTGAGGCCCGCAATGGTGTTGATGGCGTCAAGGGGCGCCACGGTAAGGGTGAAGTAGGTGACCCCGCCCTGGCAGACCACCCTTGTGGCAACCATCATGAACATCATGAAGAAGATCGGCACCATGACGGCAACGGCAAAGGTCATCCCATGGAACATGAACCAGGCAACCATGAGAAAAAAGGCCAGCAAGGCTCCCCAGAACATGAACCTGTCCGACCTGGCATGGACCGAGGTTGTTGGGTCGCTGTTTATAAAAAAAGCGTGTTTGACCACCTCCTTAAGGTAAAACCTCGCAAGCCACACAAGAAAGAGGAAAAAGACGATAAAGGCCCCTATCATCTGGGTCTCTTCGGGCCTTGAAAGGGTGGGGCCAAAGGTGATGCCAAGCTCGGAGGCGGGAAAGCTATTGCCCGTAACCTGGAGTATGCCGGTGAACAGGGAGCCGAGGATGAAGAAAAACCAGAAGGAGAAGGATACCTGCTTTGAGGCAAGAAAGGCAAACCCGATAAAGGCCGGATAAAAGTAGAGCTTGAGCTTCACAAAGCCTGCAAAAAGACCCTGCTGTGGAAAATAAGATCCAGCAAGGGCCAGGGTGTTGATCTGGGGAACCCAGGGAAAATAAAAGTTGAGACCGTTCAGCCCGTGGAGAAAGACCGGGATGGCAACGCCGGCCAGAAGAAAACGGTTCAAAAAAAAAGCCCCCACCCGGTTCTCATCAACGGCCTGTTCCATCATCTTTGGCAAGATCAGAAGGGGGAAATTCATCCTCTCGTTGGTGGTTGCCTGGCGGTTGATCAGGTTGACAAGGCAGAGCATCAAAAAATAGGCGCAGGATATGAAAAACCCCCAGGACAGAAAAGGCCGGACCCAGGCCTTCCAGGGAACGGCAGCGGCAAGGGCCAGCCAACCCATGTTTTTCCCCCCTTCAACGCCGTTATAGAGCATGGCAACGGCCTCCCTGTCCAGGGGGAAAAGAGATTCTGAGACAAGGGGCCACAGGGTCGTCTGCCATCCAGGCTCGTTTGCGCCAAAGTAGAGGGGAGCCGTTATATTGATGAAAAAGGTCCTGGCAAAGCCGGTGTAGGCAATGCCCGCCACAAGGACCATGAGCATCCAGGCAAATATAAGCTCAAGCCCGGTAAAGAGGGTTCGGCCGGGAAAGATCCGCCTGTAAAGGGCCGTCAAAACGGTCATCCACACCAGGATGTAAAAGGGTGCCAGGGGGAAATAACCGCCTCCAAGGGGGGTGGCACCTTGAACCAGATTGTTAAAGGGAGTAAAGGCACATACGAGCACGGCAAAGAAAATCCCGACCACAAAGGCCCTGGGCCGGATCACTCGGGTTTTGACAGGATCAGCCACCTTGATTCCTCCCTCATTTTGGTTTTACCCTACAGGCGACAACCACTATCCAAAATAAAAATTTCTGCCTCCTGATCAAGGCAATTGAAAAAATCACGCCACTTCTCCTTGTTCGTTTGGTCAAGGGATCGCCAGACCAGAAGTTTCTTTCTGATGCTGTTTACAAACCGCCTGTTGGCCCTTGACCAGGTATTATGCTCGCCTGACCTACGCAGGATCTCCATGGCAATAGAGACATAACCCTGCTGAACTTGACTCTCCCTGAAAACCAGGGTCACATCCTGCATCAACCCCAGATCAAAGGGTGCGACCCAGGCCCTGAAACAGATGGAAAAACCCTGCTCCTGATTTGTGGAACGTCTGACCACAAGTTCGTCTGCGGTGAAAACATCCTGGGATATCTCCCGGTGGGTGTCAAAATAGTCAAACAGGTATCCTGCCGCACTTGTCTCACCGCCTCCATGCATTAGAAATGGAAGGTCAACCACCATTTTATCGCCCTTGGATACGGTGAGCTTCCAGGATTTTTCAACATCCGGGATTGCGATCTCAGCCGCAACCCTTGAGGGATACAGGGCCGATACAAGCACCACACCCATGACCATGGCCATTGCCCCCACACCTGCAAGGGAAGAATAATTGACGGTGATGCCCGACAAAAGGGCCGTTCCTGCAAACACCGTTGCCACGGTCTGGGCCAGAAGATAGCCGAGGACAACGCTTAGAACCGCATAGGACATGGCCTCTGCAACAAAGAGAATCGAGACATGCAGGGGTGCCATGCCAACAGATGTGTAGATGCCGATCTCGGGCTTTCTCTCGTAAACGCTCCCGATCATGGTGTTGAGAACGATCAGGATGGATATGAGGATGGGCACCAGGATGTTGGATATGCCGCTGTAGTCAAGGGTGTCGCTTGCGCTGTAGAGATAGACCCCATCCTTTTCCCCTGAAAAGAGCCACAGCCCAAACCTGTCCACAAAATTCTTCCCAAGGGTTTTAACATCCCCCTTTGGATTCATGGCAACGCAGACCGATTGGCCCCCCATCAGGACAAGGGTGGTGTAGGGTATGATGATCGTTCTGTCAAACCCAAGATGGCGATAACGGCTCTGGAAGGTTTTAACATCCTGGCCCGACTCCATGGCCTCCATCTCAGCCTCCCCAAGCTGCCGGTACACCTCGTCCGGGAAGATCACGGGGCTCAGGGGCTCGCCGTCAAGGTCCTTGAAATCGTCAAAGGTCTTTTCGTCAAAAACGGCAACCACCCTGAAGGGGATGGACCATATTTCGATCTCTGCCTTGCCTGCCTCCTTTGGATCAAAACCGAGATTTTCCGCCATGGTTTTTGAGATCATGACCGTGTAGGGCTCATCTTTAGAAAACCATCGACCGTTTACCCCATCAAGACCGAAACCCGAGATCCCGGGCTCGTTGGGGGAAAGACCTACAACCCCGTGGGCCAGGGCCCGGGTGTTGTTCAGCTTCAGGGGTACTGACATGGCACGGGTTCTGTCGTCGGTTTCGAGCCACGCCCTTGGTGCAAACCCGTTAGGGGTCTCAAAGAACGTACCAAGAGTACTGACGGCAGATTCTCCAATGGGGTTCCAGTCGAGCTTCTTCACGAGCATGCCCTGGTAGGGGGCAGAGTCTCCAAACACCATGCGGGTGTGCTGGCGGACGTTCTTGACCGATGTAAAGCTCATCACGGTAAAGGTAAGGATGATGAGGGTGGTGCAGGTGAGAACGGTTCTGAGACGCCGCCTTCTAAGATTTGCCACCCCCATGAAGAACGATGCGGAAAAGGCCGCAAGCAGGCTGATCTCGTTCTCCTCCGGGTTTGGCTGGCGGACGTTCTTGATCCCCTCTTCAAACCGCAGAAATATGATCCATGCCACAAGGGCAGAAAGGGCAAGGATGAAAAAGGCAAGGATCACCACCACCGGTGAATAGGCAAGCTCAAAGGCCGGGTGGACGTTGTAGATAATAGCGATCAGAAGAACCAGGATAGAGACAAAGGCAATGATACGTCTGTAGATGTTGGTGAACCCGAAGGCAAACCGCTCAAAACAGAAGGCAAAGGGGATGAACAGGGCGATATAGAACAAGACCCCGAACAGCACGTCCTTTTGAACGGATTCAACATGGCGGTATACCCTGCCGGCAAGGGCCAGGGACGAGGCTGCGGCACCGAAGAATCCATCGTAGACCTCGGCCTCAAGAAACCGTTGGGCCTGCTCAAGGGCAAGGTTCCCGCTCTCCCGCAGCTCCCTTATCTTCTGGTTGTTTATCCCCTTTTGCTCAAGGTTGTCTATCCTGGGATTCAAAAGGGCCCACATATCCCTTGCCCCGAGAAACTGAGTCGGGGCGATCAGGGGATAATCGTTGAGCCCATACCCCCTTCCCTGGGGATGGTCGGGATCGGCATGGGTCAGGATCAGTTTTTTTGTTAAGGGCGAGTCTGAGAGGGTCAGCTTCAATGGGGTTCCAAGCGGAAGAAACACCGAGCAGAGTGTCGATTCCCTTGTGTCGATCCTGCTGTACCAATAGCGGGTGGGCACGGCATCGAGGCTGCCGTCCAGGACCTGGATCTTTGTCATGTAGTCAAAGGTTCGTGGTTCCAGGAGGTTCACAAGGGTGGTCTGGCTGCAGGGAAACATCACAAGATCGGTCCTTGTGGCAAGGCGGTCCACCTTGACCCTGTACCCATCCTTTGAGGTCTGTCGCTTGTCAACGGCCAGGTTGATTCTGCCGGTTTCATGGTCAAAACCATATCCCTCGATGATCAACTTGTGCAGGCTATGCTTTTTATCGGCCACCCCTTTGATGTAAAAGCGACCTGCCTCATCCACCATTGCATGGTGAACTCCCTGGCCCTGGAAAGAGACTACCACTGCCCCTGTTGCCGGCACATCGGCAAATACCTCACCAAAACGAAGGGAGTTAGCCCTTCCCTTCACAGTTGCAAAACCGTTCCTCAGTCGCCGGGTCTCCCCAAATCCTGGTGACTGGTCGACGATTGAGATGAGACGGTGAAGGTATCTGCTCTGATTCACGGCAGCCTGAAGGTCAACACGATCCACCCCATCGTCAGGGGTGCCCCAGAATGGGCGTGCATCGTTGACCGTGGCAAGGGTTATGCCGAGAAATCCCCCGAGCCCGCTCACCTCTCCCCCCAGGGGTGGTCTGTCCATGAGATAGCTCTCCCAGGATCGATGAAAACCGGGCCGCAGGGTGTCTTTAAAGAACCCTGGCCTTTGGAACCTCTCATCCAGGACCTTAGCTCCCCTTAACAGAACATCGTCAAGCTCGGCATAGGCCGGGTAGGTATTGATGGTCTCTTTTATGGGGTATAACCCGCCCTGGTTAAAGGCACCGACCCCATCCCCGTGGCTTGAAAGATGGAGGGATACAAACAGGTTCAACCTGAAACCATCCACAAGATCCTTGAATTCAAGGGTCGATTCCAGGTCCTGGCGACGGTTCTTCCTGTGTACGATTTTCTGTCTGATCCCGAGGATTGCCTCGGGCACAAGCCCTACCACCAGATCAAGATCCCCCGGCAAAAGGGATGCTGCATTGGATTTCCACATGAGCTGCTTTAAGGCCATACGTTCGTTTGCAAGCGCTGCTATCAAACCTGCCCTGGTGGAACCTGCAAGCCGCAGGGCAATGAGTCGGCTGTTAAGAATTTCCACCCGGTTTCGGGCGGATTCGGTCACATGGCCAAGGATCTTTAAAACAGCCTCACGGTCCGGCTCAGCCAAAGAACGAAAGGCAACAAGATCAGAGAGGGCAAGCTCTGCCCCATAAATGAGCCCCTGAAGTTGGTCTGCCTCGGTCTTGAGCGATTCCTTTTCCTGCGTGAGGCTCCAGACAATCTCCCTCATGCCCACAAGGCTCTCCCCATGACCGGATGTTGCCGCAAGAAGAATCGAACGTCGGGGGGGGTGATTCTTTAAATAACGGGCAAGGCCCAGGAGGGTGGCAATGGAACAGGATTGGTCTGCCCCGGGAGAACGCCCCGCCACAAAGGCAGGTGCGTCGTAGAACGCCTCGATTACCATGAGTTCCGATCCAGGATCACTTCCAGGAACCAGACAGTAGATGTTCTCTCCCTGGACAAGGTCCCAGGCAAAATCTGAGTCAAGGCGAACCTTCATCGTTGAACCTTTCCGGCCAACCAGGTCAAGGGGGCCAAACAGATGCTGGGCCTGGGTGCGATCCATGATAAAACGGGGAAAATCCACCGGTGTCAGCTCTATTTTATCCTGATATAGAAAACGGTTCGATCCGGGAGAGACAAGATAGATCAACGCCTTTGCTCCAAGGGAAAGGGCGTTGATCCAGTTTTTGCCTGAATCAAGATCCATGAGCACACAGCTTCCGACAATGTTTTTTTTGTTGAAATCAGAAATTTCGCCCCGACCCACATGGACAAGATGGGCAGAGAGGCCGGGATTACCAATGAACGGCGGAGATATCACATTACCAAGAAAAGGGGTAAGCCCGATTGGCTCACCCTTTGTTAATGGGGTTATGGTGGTTCCAGTGCCCATAACAGCAGGAAGAGAAAAGGTGTGGACGCCCCCGGTTTTAAACCCTGTTTTTTCAAACTCAGCCCGGATGAAGCGGGCCGCATCCCCTGCCCCTTGAGTTCCGGTTCTTCTCTCCCCAAGGGCTGAAAGGGTGTTGACCACATGGGTAAAATAGGCTGAATCACCCTTTTCCGCCCCTTCCATGACAAAGCCTTCAAAGGGCATGCCCAGGACAAAAAGGAGCACCCCAAGAACCAAGACACAACGAAACATGAAACACGGCAACAGTAGGCGGGTGGCAGCGGGTGTTGCCCTGAACGGGTTAAATGGCAACGGTGAACACGAGGTCCAAGGAGTTGCCATTTCCCTCGGAGCAGGCCACGGACGGCCTGCGAGAATGAGAGAAGGGTAACGCCCGCTGCCGCCCGCCGGTTCGAAGCGAGCTTTATATAAAGAAAAAAATACCAGTCCTTTTTCAATAAATCGCCTCAACTCATCGCCCCCCAACCCTGGTTTCTATCACGCCCATGGAGATGGAGAGCTCATCCCTGTTTTCTATCCTGTCTATCCTGCCGTCCTCGATCCACACCACCCGGTCTGAGACGTTGAGCATCTTAAAATCGTGGGTAGCCGATATCACCGTGACCCCGTTTTCATTGCTGAGCATCTTTAAAAGCTTGATGATCTCGCCCCCGGTTTTAACATCAAGGTTGCCCGTTGGTTCGTCCGCAAGTATGATGGCCGGATCATTGGCAAGGGCCCTTGCCACGGCCACCCGCTGCTGCTGGCCGCCTGAAAGCTCAAAGGGTTTGTGGTTGAACCTCTCCTTTAACCCCACAAGATCAAGAAGGGCCATCCCCTTTTCCGTGGCTTGTGCGGCGTTTTTCCCGGCAAAGACCATGGGAAGAGTCACGTTCTCAAGGGCCGTCATCACCTGAATTATATTAAAAGTCTGAAAGATGTAGCCTATTTTTCGACAGCGCAGCCACGCAAGCTCATAGGCGTCAAGCTGGGCAATATCCACCTCGTCGATATAAACGGCCCCTGATGAAGGCTTGTCAAGGCCGCCAATCATGTTAAAGAGGGTGCTCTTGCCAGATCCTGACGGCCCCATGATGGAGATATACTCGCCGGCACGAATGGAAAGATCTATCCCCTTGAGCACGGGAACCACGGTTCGCCCCATGGGAAATGATTTCGTCACCCCGGTTACCCGCACAATTTTACTCGCCTCGTCCATATCTAACCCATCCTCCTCATGGCTTCAACCGGCGCCATCCTTGCCGCAACAAGGGCCGGGTAGAGTACGCCTGCCACACTCAAAAAACAGCCAAGCCCGATTGAAGAGGCAAGGGTCAGGGCAAGATCAGGCCAGGATATGGAGGTGAAGACCCCAACGCCAAAGCTCATGATCAAAGCCACCAGGGCCACCGACATTCCTGCAAGGGCCCCGACCGTCGCCCCCACAACCCCCTGGATGAAAGCCTCGATCAAAAAGAGCCTGAGAATAAACCGATCCAGTGCCCCAAGGCACTTCATGGTTCCTATCTCCCTGAACCTTTCGGTAACGGCCATGAGTTGGGTGTTTACAATGCCCACCACGCAGACCAGCAACGAGAGAAACACAATCCACTGCTGCTTTGGATTATGGCCGGGATCATCAAGGTCATACCCCTCCCGCACAAGCTTAGCCACAGAAGCTGCATCCTTTGAAAGGATAATTCCTTTTGCCGCCGTAATGTTTGTCTTAACATAGGTAAAGAAAGAGATCGCGAGCACCAGGCTCAGCAGGGTGATCAACGAGCGGAAAAACCTGGCCCGGATGCTTTTGGCCGCGATCTCCACGGACTTTACAAAGGGCAGGCTAACCTGCCGACGCCTTGATCGGGAAAATCCCATTATTCTCTCCTTTTTAAGAAGCTCGACTCCCGTTTTTTTTGTCCCTGAAGCTTGATATCCGAGAACAGATCCGTTCGATTCCCGTTAATTTAAAATCGGCCATGGCCCGGCGAAAGGATGATGAATCATGGAGCATTCCGAGAATCTTTTTTTGCATAAGATCCGGGCTCACCCCCGGCCAGGGGATATAGTCAACAAGCCCCTTACTTTTCATGGCCATGGCCCGGATGAGCTGTTCCTTCCGGGGCGTTTCCCGGGGAATGACAAGGGAGGGTGTTTGCTGGGAAAGAATTTCGCATAGGGTGTTATATCCCCCCATGCACACCACGAGATCCGACGCTGCAAAAAGCGGTTCCATATGGGCAAGGAACGTATAGACCGTCACCCCAAGAACCCTTGCCCTCTCCTGTACAACGGCATTTTCATCCTCTAGAAGAAAGGGCCCGGTGATGATGATGCTCCTGAACGGCAGAATATCATTGGAAGCCGCCATGCTCTCAAGCATTGTGAGAAAAGAGTTGAGCACCCAGAAACCATCCGCCCCTCCCCCTGTGGTCACAGTTACGAGAGGCCTGTCCGAGTCAATATTTAGCTTTTGACGGACTTCCTCCACCTCAAAAGAGGCAGGTATCTTTCTCGGGATATACCCGGTGAAATAAAGTTTGTCAGAAATTGAGGGGGGAATGGCATACTCGGTGATGCAGTCGTAAATGGCCTTTTCTCCGTAAACCCACACCTCGGTATAAAGCTTTTCTATGCTCACATATACATCTTTTTTCTGCCAGCTATCCTTAACAGTGTCAGAGTCGTCCATCACATCCCTCAATCCCAGGATGGTGGAACATTTTAAAAGATCCCTGTTGAGCCATTCAAGGGTCGGCAGCACCTCACGTTTCAGCCCAAGGGGCTCCTTGTCAACGATAAAGAGATCAGGCATAAAGGTCTTAGCCGTTGCAAGGATAATACTCTTTCTGATCTCAAGGGCCTGGAGGGGATCAATCCTGATGGAAAGGGGAAGATAGTCGTCGTTGGAGCGCTTGATCATCCCTGGGATACGCACAAAGTCAACCCCTGGGGGAAACCTGAATCTGCCCGCCAGGGGAGAACCCGTAAGGATCAAAATATTTGTGTCATCCGAGCTTAAATGTTCGGCAATGGCCAGAGTTCGCCGAATATGGCCGAGTCCGTAAGTGTCGTGGGAATACATGAGTATGTTAAAGGTAGAGTTTTTTTCCATGGGTAGCTCCTGGATGGCGCACAATCCGATGAATAATATGTTTGGAAAAAACCGCCCGGACAGATTTTATTTTGATTTAATAGCACAAAGGTTCAAAAATAAAAACCATGAATGAAATTTTCAGGTTCTGAGCAGACCATGGCTCACCTGAACAAAATGGGAAGTTTGGGATGGCTTGCAAAAACAGCTGTCAGGCGTTTAAACTCCCCGTGGAACCGCTTGAGATCCCGGGGATCGGCATATCTTCCAACGCCGCTACTCACAAGGGGAACAATATCCTCCTGCCACTCATACCCCCTTGATAGAAACAGCTCTTTCAGCTCTAGGTTGAGTTGTCGTGTGGCATTGACAGACCCTGAGTTTTCAAGGAACCAGGTACGGGGTGTAAATTCATGGACCCTCTCCAGGGTCTTAACGATGGCCCCTGGAAGGTCCCGGTCCATGGCAAGCATACCGGTCCGGGGTTCAATCATCAAGGAGTCCATACCGGCCGTACATGTGGACATGACACAGGGAAGATTTGACCTTAAATACTCATACACGGCACGACATCCGTTTTCCATGAGTGCAAGATGAACCCCGATGCGGCATTGGGCCAGATAACCGGGAACCTTACCCCTAGGAATGTTGACAAGGATGGTGGCCCTGCTATCAAGCCCTCTTTTATTGATCTGCAATTGGAAATCATCCACATTTTCAGCCGTTCCCCTTCCCATAAAAAGCACCCGTATATTTTTCAACCAGGGATGATTCATGAGGTCAAGCATCAACCCATGACGCTTTCTATCCCTCTCGTCAAAAGTGTTGTTAAAAACAATATCAAAACTCTTGTTGCGGTTTAACGGCACCTCTTTTACCGCATTGAGATAATCGCCATGGGCAAGCCGGGTCGAAGCTACGTTGGGTTGCCCAAGGACAAAGGCCCGGTCCTCATGGGAGGAGAGACCAAACAGCACAGGATCTTCAAGCCTTGAATAGACCCTCAGCCAGGTGTGCCTGAAGGTGATGCCTGCGGCAGGCTCCACATACAAAAGATAGCTCTCTGAGATGGTTTGAAGCAGCTCCGGCACAACAACAAAAAGATAGGGAAGGGAAAAAACCCTCAGCACCCCCTTTTCCAGGGGGAGCCGGGGAGCTTTGAGAATCTGGCAGAAGTTCTGGAGCCGGAACCGTTTGTAGCTTTTATTTTCTATTTTTTTCTGAATTGTTGTTTTTTCATGGTGGAGAAACGACCTCAATTCACGATTTTTTCCATGTTCAGCCGCAAGTTTTTCAATCCACGCCCACTGACCTGGAAAGGGTAACAGGGCGAGAAAAAGCCTGGTCTGCATGGCCGCAAATTCGTCCTCCTGCCCGGCCCAGGCCTCAAAAAGCTCCACACGATCCCTGAATATGGCATAGGCCCAGTCGATCCCCCTTGATATTTCAAGTTCAGGGCGCTGCCAAAAGAGCAGCTCTTCAAGGGCCCCTCTCAAACCGAGCCTTAAATCGGCATACCAGGCGTTATCCCTGGATAAAAAAAGCCTGCCTGAATCGGCAAGGTGTAAAAAACGGTCCAAGACTCTAAAGGAAACCATGCAGCCCTCCTCTCTTGATCGTTTAAAAAATGAATTTCGGGAAAGGTCAGCATCCCATTGGCAGCCCTGCAAGATCCGCAAAGGTTACCCCCCGTATCTTTTCCTGACCCGCCAGAATCTTGACAAGGGCTTCAAGAAAGATAAAGGCCTGGTCATTCATTCGCATGTGATGAAGCATGATGCCACAAACCCCGGTCTCAATGGCCCTTGAAAATTCGTTGAAAATTCCGTCCCACCAAAGGTCAATGGATTTTTCCCGCCGGGTGTGCAGGTCCACATCAACTGAAATTTCCCTCAGCCCGGCAGGAGGATAAGGATGACTTCCACGGCTTCGGGAAATGCCCTTAAATCCAAGGGATACCAGCGCCTCCATGGTTTCCAGGGTGCATCGGTTCCAGGGCGGGGTGAAAAACGGGGAGAAACGATCCTTTAGAATGGCTTGAAGACGATCTCTTCCCCTTTCAAGATCCTTCGAGATCTTCGCCCGGGGTCGGCCCGGGCCAAACTCCTGGTTTTTTCCTTTAATCTCGTGATTCCTATGCCGCCATCCGTGCTGGTGCCAGCAGAAAAGATCCCCGCCCTTCCGGGCAAGGGGTGTAAGGGCGTCCCACCGCTGGTGGGTCAGCCAGGCAGGAACCACGGCAAGGCAGATGGGGAAACTGTACTTTAAGAAAATTGCCATCATCCTTGAGAAATTGGCTCCAGGAACCCCAATGTCATCTGCCCTGAAAAAGATCTTAACCTGTTCTTCTCTTTCCAACCCCTGATCCAGGGTATGCACAAGGCGCTCAACAATGGCGGCCGGCACCTCCTGTTTTATGGAAAACTCCTGCCTCATTCTTTTTCAAGCTCCTCTACCCAGCGGGCAACGGCCCTGGCCCCTCCGAGATCGAGCCTCGGAATATTTTTTTTACTGCAGACTGCCAGGCGTTCCTGGATGATCAAGGCAAGGGTTTCCGGAACAAGATCCTGATCCTCTAAGACCTTGATGTCTGCGAAATCTGCCAGAACCTCGGCCCGGGTCCTCTGCTCCCGGTTTCGGGCAAACGGCCATACGAGCGAAGGAACTCCTGCCCCCACAAGGTTCATGCAGGTGTTGTACCCGGCCATGCTGATGGATAAATCGGCCGCCGCCACAAGGGATATAAAATCCTTGCAGAACGTTTTCACCAAAACGCCCCTGCCTGCAAGGGATTGGATGGAGTTGACCCTTTCCCGATCCATGTAGGGCCCGGTCAAGACAACCATCCTTACCCTGTCACGGTTCAAGAGAAGGGAATGGGCAAGGATGGCCGCCTGCAACAGGGGTGCACCAACGGTTCCGCCCCCCGCACTCACAACCACTAGAGATTCATCCGGCAAGATCCCCAGGTCCGTTTTTACCCCGGCCACGGTTGCAGCATCGGGAAGGGGGGTCACAAAACCCGTGTAAAAGATCGGAACCTTTATCTCTCCTATCTTTGAGAAGCTTGAATCAAGGGTTATCAATTCAGGATCAGAGTGGATCAACACTGCATCAAAATAGAGGTTAAGGGCGTTTACCACCCTTCTCTCATAGGTTGCGCTATCCTTTTTTTCCACAAGTATATCCCTGAGACTGCAAACGACGCAACATTTAAACATTTTCCTTTGCCTGATCATCAAGAGCACAGGGTCAAGCTCGAACCGGAAGGCCTTTCTGCCAAAGGGGTATAGTTCCACCAGGAAGAGATCCGGTCTTTCTTTCAAAAAAAGTCCCTCCAATATCTGCTGGCGCTCCTGCTTGACCGTCTTGACGGTTCTTTCAGGGTCAACGCTGTATAACCCGCTGAACCCCTCATCCATCATCAGGCCCGGAAGGTTAACCTGCCTCACATGACCAGGGAGATCCCCGGGAAGGGTATCGCCCCCGGTGACAAGAACAATATCATGCTTTTTAAGTGCCTTGATGATCTCAAGGGTTCTGAAGAAATGTCCCACCCCGAGCACATGCTGGCAGTAGACGATGATCTTCATCCCTCCCCCCGGTTCAGATCCATGGCGTTGAGTTTTTTCAGAGTAAGCCCCTGGCTCCAGACGAATTCATGAAGGTATTCTTTTTTTAAGACCCTTTTCTCCCAGGGGAGAAAAAAACGGCCAAGGGCATGGTAGGCAAGGGATCGGATGACACCGCTGTGGGTTACGACAAGGAGATTGAGACCTTTCAGCTCCTCTGCCGCCTGCCCGAGCGCCCCAAGGGAACGCACCAGCACCTCCTTCCTTGTCTCCCCGCCCGGGGGACAGAAATCCCACCCCAACCTCTCCTGGTGCTCCAGGAGTCCGGGTGTGGCACGCCTTATATCTGCCATCCTCTTTCCCTCCCACAGCCCAAAGTCCTGTTCCCTTAGGTTTTCGCTGATGATCACCCCGAGGCCCAGCCGCTGCCCAATGATCTCTGCCGTCTGTGTCGCCCGGACCATGGGGCTTGACAGGACAAGGTCCAGGGAGATTTTCCCTAGCGGCAAGCACCAGGATACCACCTGGGCCTTTCCCCTTTCAGCAAGGGGGATATCCTCTCGTCCCTGGATTCTCCGGTCAAGGTTCCACAAGGTTTTCCCGTGGCGAATAAGGTTGAGGTTAACCATCAAAGGCCACCTCTTTGAGCAAGGCTTCCAGCCGCAGATAGTTGAGGTCAAGGTCGTGCCTCTTTCTGATGTGATCTGCGGCATTTTCCCCCATTTGTTTTCTTAAACCAGGGTCCTCGATAAGCTTTGCAATGGCACTGGCAAAACCATGCTCGTCAAAGGGGGGGATGAGCAGACCACAGTTCCCGTTGTCCACCACCTCGGGAATGCCGCCGTTATCAAAGGCGATCACTGGCAGAGAGCAGGATTGAGCCTCCAGGAAAACCATGCCCAGGGATTCCCTGATCCCTGGAAAGGCAAAGATATCCCCTGCGCTGTAAAACCTGTACATCTCTTTCCTTGGAATCCTGCCCACAAACCGATAATTGCCCGGGATGAACTTCCGGGCAAGGGCCTTCAATTTTTTCTCCATGGGGCCGCTGCCGGCAATCACGAGGAGAAAGGGTACCCCCTGACCCACAAGCCTTGAGCAGCAGCGGATAAGCCACTCCAATCCATCACTCTTGACATCATTTCGAAACATGGCCGCCGTAAGGATAACTGGAATCGTCGTCGCCTGCCACTCCTGCCTGAGAACACGTCCCTCACCCTCATTCCGTTGAAAAGCCCTGGGATCAATTCCCGGAGGAACATGGGAGAGCTTGGCTGCCGGAAGAATCCGCCGCAGATTCTCAAGGTCCTCAAGCTTGTTTGTAATTACATGATCCGCCCTTTTTAGGGCATACCGGTTCAAAAGAAAACCCGGCAGGGTCTTGGCCCTTTTTCGTTGCTTTGTGGAGTAAATGCCCTGGAAGATCACATACTTTATCCCGAGGCATTTACAGACCAAGGGTCCAAGAACATCCGGGGCCTTGTAATAGGAGTGATAGGTAAGCCACAGATCAGGGGGCGAAGCGCTGAGACGTCTTACAGATCGAAAAAAATCCACACCCAGCCAGGGCCATAGCCAGGGCCTGTAAAAGATCCATCTGGCCCTTATCCGGCTCTGGACATCAATCCCATGGCCCCGGCGTTTGAGAAACTCAACGATTCCCTGGGCGATGACAAGATCCCCGGATGGATTTTTATGATTCAGGGGTTTAAAAGGTGCGTAAAAGGCAATTCTCATCCTATTTCCGGTATCATGGTCTCGTATATACGGGCAAGTTCTCTCACAAGTTTCTTGTTGTTGAAATGGGCTTCAACCCTTTTCCTTGCCCCCTTAACCACCCGACAGCGAAGATCCTGGTCGGTTAAGAGGCGCTCCATGGCGTCGGCAAACAACACCGGGTCATCGGGAGGCACCATGAGCCCCGTGACCCCATCCTCAAGGAACTCTGGAAGGCCCGATACATTGGTTGCCACAACAGGAAGATTCATGGCCATGCTTTCCGCCATGACATTGGGAATCCCGTCCCTGTCCCCGTTGGCGGCGATCTTGCACCCCAGCACAAAAAGATCGGATGTCCCATAATAGGTGATAACCTCTTCATGGGTCATGGTTTTACAAAGGGTGGTCCTGTCGTTGAGAGCAAGCTCACTGATCACTTTCTCGATCTTCTCCCTCTCCTCTCCATCACCGATCAGGGTGTGCCTGAAATCAATCCCACGATCCCTCAGGATTGCCAGGGCCCGATAAACGGTCTCAAGACCTTTCTTTTCCGTTATCCTTGCCACTGTGAGTATCCTGTAGGGGGACGAAGGGATTCTCATCCTTTTGTCGGGAGAAAAATAGTCCAGGTTGATCCCATGGTAAACGCAAAAAAGGGGGGTGGCGCTGCCCGCTGAAACCCGGGCAAGATAATCCTCGTTATACCGGGTGCAGGTTACAACGAACCGTGCCATATCTATCTTTTCCCTGAGCTGCCGTGGATCCGAGGTGTAGATATCCTTTGCGTGGGCAAAAAAACTAAAGGGAAGACCGGACAAAATACTTGAGAACAGGGCCACAGAGGTGGGAGAGTGGGCAAAGTGCGCATGGAGATGAACAATGTCCTTTCCAGGCAAAAATTTATGGACCACAACACCGGCCTGGAGAAGATGCTTCAGGGTAGCCGATTTCCGGGTCCTTGACCATCGTTTAACGGCCTTTTTAAACGCCTTGAAATAGGCCCGTGGACGCTCCAGGGCCAACAGCAGATTATGGTAAACAAGCAGGGGAAGGTTTGCCATGATGGTTGAGGGGAGATAATCCACCCCTGCACGGATTTTTTTAACACTGGCATGGATGAACCGTTCCCTTGGATGACGCATGGAAATAATATGAATCTTGTACCCGAGGGATTCGAGGATCAGAATCTCGTTGGAAATAAATGTCTCCGATATCCTGGGATATCCCTTTAGAATGAGACCTAGGGTGGCCTGTTTTTGAATCTGTTTTTTTCCCATGGATTGTCACTTACTCCTGAAGATTCATATTCATCTGCAAGCACAGAGGCATTGTCACTGTAAAACCTGGAAGTTGCAAGGGTTTTTCTAGGAAATTCCCGTCAAAGGGCCACCATTGGCGGGGTTTCAATGTTCGTTGTGGCCGGATGCCTCTCTCCCTCCGGCCGTGCCGGTTTATAGTAAAATAAAATGGGCGATAGTGAAGTAAATCATCAATCCAGTGATGTCAACGATAGTTGTCAGGGCCGGGCTTGCCACCACCGCAGGATCCCATTTCATTTTAGCCGCTCCCATGGGAAGCAGTGCGCCGATCAAGGTCGACGTGACCACCTGCAGCCCCAGGGCAAGGG